>NZ_JBIUYE010000009.1:0-389382 GCF_044744365.1 Kitasatospora sp. NPDC087314 | reverse complement strand
GGTTACATTCCGAACCCGGAAGCTAAGCCTTACAGCGCCGATGGTACTGCAGGGGGGACCCTGTGGGAGAGTAGGACGCCGCCGAACAATCATTCAGAAGAACCCCCATCCGGGAAACCGGATGGGGGTTCTTCGCATTTCCGGGCCGGAATCAGAGCTGGAGTTTGAATCCGAGGTGCGACGGGACGAAGCCGAGCCGTTCGTAGAAGCGGTGGGCGTCGGTGCGGGTCGCGTCGGAGGTGAGCTGGACGAGGTCCGCGCCGAGCTCGCGGGCGCGCTCGATCGCCCACTCGATCAGTTCGGTGCCGAGGCCGGTGCCCCGCTCGTCGGCGTGGATGCGGACGCCCTCGATGATGGTCCGGGTGGAGCCCTTCCTGGAGAGGCCGGGGACCACGGTCAGCTGCAGGGTGCCGACGGTTCGGCCGGCGCGTTCGGCGGCGACGAGGTGCTGGTGCGGGTCGCCGTCGATGCGGGCGAAGGCGGCCAGGTAGGGCGCGAGGTCGTCAGGGCTCTCGCGGGTGGCGCCCAGGGGGTCGTCGGCGAGCATGGCCACTATCGCGGGCAGGTCGGTTTCGGTGGCCCGGCGAATCGTCAGTTCGTTCATGATCAGAGGATAGGTGGCCGCCTTCCCCGCACCCCTGGCCGCCGGTGCCCGTAGGACCCCCTCACGGCCCTTCTCGGGGGTGATCCGACGTCACTCCCCGGGCTTGGCACTGGTGATGACGGCGAAGACGGCGCCGTGCGGGTCGTGCAGCTGGGCGAGCCGGCCGACGCCGTGGACGTCCATGGCGGGGATCCGCACCGTCGCTCCCAGGGTGTCGGCGATGGCGAGGCTGGCGTCCACGTTGGGGACCTCGAAGTAGGGGAGCCAGTGCGAGGTCGTGCCGGCGGCGGTGTGCTCGGGGCCGAGCTGCATGATGCCGCCGTGGGCGTCGTCGCTGCCGGCGCCGGCCGGGGTGAGGACGGTGTAGAGGACGCCTTCGAGCGGGACGTCCTGCTCCTGCCAGCCGAAGACGCTGCGGTAGAAGGACTTGGCGCGTTCGGCGTCGACGCTGTAGCACTCGGCCCAGCAGAGGCTGCCCTCCTCGTTGACGACGTCCAGGCCGCGGGTGTCGTGCGGCTGCCAGACGGCGAACTCGGCGCCGGTCGGGTCGGCGTAGCCGGCCATCCGGCCCGCGGTGAAGACGTCGAAGGGGGTGAACCGGACGCGTCCGCCGGCCTGTTCGACGAGTTCGGTGGTGCGGTCGGCGTCGAGGGTGGTGAAGTACAGCGTCCAGGCGGGCAGGGCGCCCTCCTCGGCGAGCGGGCCGAGGGCGGCGACCGTCCGGCCGTCGAGCTGGAAGAAGCCGTACCCGCCGGCCTCGGGGCCGGCCGAGTCGAAGGTCCAGCCGAACAGGGCCGTGTAGAAGCTGACGGACGCCTGGGTGTCGGGGCTGCCCAGGTCGACCCAGGCGGGGGAGCCGGGGCGGAAGGCGGTGTTAAGCATGGGCTCTGCTCCTCGGACGGGGGCCCGTGCGGGCGCGGTCGCTGTCGGTGCCCCCCTTGCCCCTCCCAGCCTGGCACCCCGGCCGGGGCGCTGCACGGCAGGGCGTTCGGGAAGCGGTCGGCAGGGGAACCGGGGCGGTCGGCGCGGGTGCGGGGTTGTCGGGGCCGGGCGGTACGGTGCGTAACGGAAAGGTCCACCCGTACCGGTCGAAGGGGGTCCCGGTGGCCAGGCAGGCGCAGTCGGGGCAGGAGGCGCCGCGCCAGCTCGCGCAGGTCGAGGGCGTGCTGGAGCGGATCACGTACGCCAACGAGGAGACCGGCTACACGGTGGCCCGGGTGGACACCGGTCGGGGCGGGAACGACCTGCTGACGGTGGTGGGCGCGCTGTTGGGCGCGCAGGTGGGCGAGTCGCTGCGGCTGCACGGGAGGTGGGGTTCGCACCCGCAGTACGGGCGGCAGTTCACGGTGGAGAACTACACGACGGTGCTGCCGGCGACGGTGCAGGGCATCCAGCGGTACCTGGGTTCGGGGCTGATCAAGGGGATCGGGCCGCGGTTCGCCGAGCGGATCGTGGAGCGCTTCGGGGTGGACACCCTGGAGGTGATCGAGAACGAGCCGGGCCGGCTGATCGAGGTGCCGGGGCTGGGGCCGAAGCGGACGAAGAAGATCGCGGCGGCCTGGGAGGAGCAGAAGGCCATCAAGGAGGTGATGGTCTTCCTGCAGGGGGTCGGGGTGTCGACCTCGCTCGCGGTGCGGATCTACAAGCAGTACGGGGACGGCTCGATCGGGGTGGTCAGGAACGAGCCGTACCGGCTGGCATCGGACGTGTGGGGCATCGGTTTCCTGACGGCGGACCGGATCGCCCAGGCGGTGGGGATCCCGCACGACAGCCCGGAGCGGGTGAAGGCGGGGCTGCAGTACGCGCTGTCGCAGAGCAGCGATCAGGGGCACTGCTACCTGCCCGAGGAGCGGCTGATCGCGGACGGGGTGAAGCTGCTGCAGGTGGACGTGGGGCTGGTGATCGACTGCCTGGCGGAGCTGGTGGCGGCGGAGGGGGTGGTGCGGGAGTCGGTGCCGGGGGAGGCGGGCGAGCCGATCACCGCGGTGTACCTGGTGCCGTTCCACCGGGCGGAGATCTCGCTGGCCAACCAGTTGCTGCGGCTGCTGCGTTCGGATTCCGACCGGATGCCGTGGTTCGGTTCGGTGGACTGGCCGGTGGCGCTGGAGTGGCTGGCGAAGCGGACCGGGGCGGAGCTGGCGCCGGAGCAGGCGCAGTCGGTGCGGCTGGCGCTGACCGAGCGGGTCGCGGTGCTGACGGGCGGTCCGGGGTGCGGCAAGTCCTTCACGGTGAAGTCGATCGTGACGCTGGCGCTGGCGAAGCGGGCGAAGGTGGTGCTGGCGGCGCCGACCGGGCGGGCGGCGAAGCGGTTGTCGGAGCTGACCGGGGTGGAGGCCTCGACGGTGCACCGGCTGCTGGAGCTGAAGCCGGGCGGGGACGCGGCGTACGACCGGGACCGGCCGCTGGACGCCGACCTGGTGGTGGTGGACGAGGCGTCGATGCTGGATCTGATCCTGGCGAACAAGCTGGTCAAGGCGGTACCGCCGGGGGCGCACCTGCTGTTCGTGGGGGACGTGGACCAGCTGCCCTCGGTGGGGGCCGGCGAGGTGCTGCGGGACCTGCTGGCAGAGGGCGGCCCGATCCCGTCGGTGCGGCTGACCAGGATCTTCCGGCAGGCGCAGCAGTCCGGCGTGGTGACCAACGCGCACCGGATCAACGAGGGGAAGCCGCCGCTGACGGACGGTCTGGCGGACTTCTTCCTGTTCGTGGAGGACGACGCGGAGCGGGCGGCCGGTCTGACGGTGGACGTGGTGGCGCGGCGGATCCCGCAGAAGTTCGGTTTCGACCCGCGCCGGGACGTGCAGGTGCTGGCGCCGATGCACCGGGGCCCGGCCGGGGCGGGCAACCTGAACACGCTGCTGCAGGCCGCGGTGACGCCGGCCCGGGAGGGGGTGGCGGAGCGGCGGTTCGGCGGGCGGACGTTCCGGGTGGGGGACAAGGTCACGCAGGTGCGCAACAACTACGACAAGGGGCGGAACGGTGTCTTCAACGGCACAGTGGGAGTGGTGACCGCCCTCAGTGTGGACGACCAGCGGTTGACGGTGCTCACCGACGAGGACGAGGAGGTGGCGTACGACTTCGACGAACTGGACGAGCTGGCCCACGCGTACGCGGTGACGATCCACCGCTCGCAGGGCAGCGAGTACCCGGTGGTGGTGATTCCGGTCACCATGTCCGCTTGGACGATGCTCCAGCGAAATCTGCTCTACACCGCTGTGACCAGGGCCAGGAAACTGGTGGTACTGGTGGGGTCACGGAAGGCGATCGCGCAGGCCGTACGGACCGTCAGTGCAGGTCGGCGGCACGCGGCCCTCGATCATCGGCTGGGAACTGGATGATTATCCAACAGGATGGTTGCCTCTAATGTTCTCTTGACGTGAAGAGATTTACGGCAGAGCCTAGGGTGGTGCCGATCTTGTCCGGTTCGTACCGGCTGCGGCGGCAGGTTTTGTAGGGGCGGGCCCTTTCGGGCCACCCCGGGTGCGCGGCTGTCCTCCAGATGGGGGATGGTAGAGACAGTCAGGGCACCTTGGAAGAGGATTCATTTCGTCGGTGAGGAAGACGTGAGCGACAACTCGGTAGTACTGCGGTACCAGGACGGCGAGTACGAGTACCCCGTCGTCGAGAGCACTGCGGGCAACGCCGGCTTCGACATCTCGAAGCTGCTGCCGCAGACCGGCCTGGTCACCCTGGACAACGGCTTCGGTAACACCGCCGCGTACAAGTCCGCGATCACCTTCGTGGACGGCGACAACGGCATCCTGCGGTACCGCGGCTACCCGATCGAGCAGCTCGCAGCACAGGGCGGCTTCATCGAGACCGCGTACCTCCTGATCAACGGTGAGCTGCCCAACGCGGACCAGCTGGCGGATTTCAACCGCGAGATCACCCAGCACACCCTGCTGCACGAGGACGTCAAGCGCTTCTTCCAGGGTTTCCCGCGGGACGCCCACCCGATGGCCATGCTGTCCTCGGTGGTCGGCGCGCTGTCCACGTTCTACCCGGAGAGTCACAACCCGTTCGACGCGGGCCAGCGCCACCTGTCGACCGTGCGCCTGCTCGCGAAGCTGCCGACGATCGCCGCCTACGCGTACAAGAAGGCGATGGGCCAGCCCTTCGTCTACCCGCGCAACGACCTGAGCTACGTCGAGAACTTCCTGCGGATGACCTTCGCCGTCCCCGCCGAGGACTACGAGCTCAACCCGGTCATCGTCAACGCCCTGGACAAGCTGCTCATCCTGCACGCGGACCACGAGCAGAACTGCTCGACCTCCACCGTGCGCCTGGTCGGCTCCAGCCACGCCAACCTGTTCGCCTCGATCTCGGCCGGCATCTCGGCCCTGTGGGGCCCGCTGCACGGCGGCGCCAACCAGGCCGTGCTGGAGATGCTGGAGAGCATCCAGAAGGACGGCGGCGACGTCGACGCGTTCATCACGAAGGTGAAGAACAAGGAAGCCGGCGTCAAGCTGATGGGCTTCGGTCACCGCGTCTACAAGGCCTTCGACCCGCGCGCCGCGCAGGTCAAGCTGCTCGCGCACGAGGTCCTCAGCCAGCTCGGCAAGAACGACGAGCTGCTGGATATCGCGCTCAAGCTGGAGGAGCACGCCCTCAAGGACGACTTCTTCATCTCGCGCAAGCTCTACCCGAACGTGGACTTCTACACCGGCCTGATCTACCGCGCCATGGGCTTCCCGACCAGCATGTTCACCGTGCTCTTCGCCCTCGGCCGGCTGCCGGGCTGGATCGCCCACTGGCACGAGATGATCAACGACCCGACCAGCCGGATCGGCCGCCCGCGCCAGATCTACACCGGCGTCGAGATCCGCGACTACGTCGCCCTCGGCGACCGCTGACGCCGTACCCGGAAGGGCCCGACCGCGCTGTGCGGCCGGGCCCTTCCGCGTCCCCGCGCGGTGGGCCCGGGTGGGCGCCCCGCACGCGGACGGAACCGTACGGCGCACGACTCCGGGGGCGGCCGCGGCCGGGGACGGCCGCTCAAAGCGTCCCTGACCCGCCGCAACCCCGGCGTCGTGCGCGAAGGTCGTCAGGGTCGACGACCGTCCCGGGGCCCGCCGGAGCCCCGTCGGCGGCAGCCGATGGCAGTGCGGGGACGCGTTTGCCGTTCGCCGCGTCCCAGCCCATCGGAAAAACTGCCGCACTACCAACCTAAGACGTATCAGGGTGCGAGAAGTTACGCCCGGGGGGTGTGAGCTGCCTCTCGCCACGCTCCGTGTGCGCGCCGTGCCCTGCCCATACCACACGATCCCGCACGCGCGACGTCACCCTCCCCGCAGTCACGGCAACCGAGCGTGATAGGAATCGTGGCATTCCGGTACGGACCGTCCCGCACCCTCGCAGCGTGGCGGCGGAACTGGGGAGGGAGTGCGCAGATGGCCAGGAACGTCGTTGTCACCGGCGGTGGCACGGGAATCGGGTACGAAGTCGCGCGGCGGTTCGCCGAGGCGGGCGAACGGGTCGTGATCGTGGGCCGCCGTCGCGCGGTGCTGGAGAAGGCCGCGGCCGATCTCGGGCCGAACGTCACCCCGCTGGTGTGCGACCTCGCCGACCCCGACGCCGTCGAGGCCGCGCTCGCCGAACTGCCCGAGCGGATCGACGTCCTGGTCAACAACGCCGGCAGCCGGGAGACCGTGATCGGCGCCGGGCCGCACGCCCTGCTGGCCCGCTGGCGCGGCGACTTCGAGCGCAACGTGCTGACCGTGGTGCTGCTCACCGAGTCGATCCGGGACCGGCTCACCCCGGGCGCCGGCCGGGTGGTCACCATCAGCTCGATCGCGGCCCTGCGCGGGGCCGGCTCGTACGGCGCCGCGAAGGCCTCGCTGCACGCCTGGAACCACTTCCTGGCCGCCCAGTTGGGCACCTCGGGGATCACCGCCAACATCGTCGCGCCGGGGACGGTGGCCGGCACCGAGTTCTTCGGCCCGCGCCTGGACGAGGCGGAGGTCTCCCGCCGGGCGGCGCGCACCCTGCTCGGCCGGATCGGGGAGACCGGCGAGGTCGCGGCGGCGGTGCACTTCCTGGCCTCGCCCGAGGCCGGGTTCATCACCGGCGAGATCCTGCACTGCAACGGCGGCGAGCTGCTCGGGCGTTGAGCGGCGGGCTGCTCGGGCTGCTCGGGCTGCTCGGGCTGCGGTGGCTGCTCGGGGGTGAGCCACCGGGAAGGGCCCGGGCCGGGGTTCGTCCGGTCCGGGCCCCTCGCGGTGGCGGGCGGGTGCCTCAGGCGGGCTGGAAGCGGCGTAGCCGCAGGCTGTTGGTGACCACGAAGACCGAGGAGAAGGCCATCGCGGCCCCCGCGATCATCGGGTTGAGCATCCCGGCCGCGGCCAGCGGGATCGCCGCCACGTTGTAGCCGAAGGCCCAGCACAGGTTGCCCTTGATGGTGGCCAGGGTGCGGCGGGAGAGCCGGATCGCATCGGCCGCCGCCAGCAGGTCGCCGCGGACCAGGGTGAGGTCGCCCGCCTCGATCGCGGCGTCGGTGCCGGTGCCCATCGCCAGGCCCAGGTCGGCCTGGGCGAGCGCGGCCGCGTCGTTGACGCCGTCGCCGACCATGGCCACCGCGCGGCCCTCGGCCTGCAGGCGCTTGACGGTGGCGACCTTGTCCTGCGGCATGACCTCGGCGATCACGTCCTCCGGGGCGATGCCGACCTCGGCCGCGACGGCCTCGGCGACCGCCCGGTTGTCGCCGGTCAGCAGCACCGGGCGCAGGCCCAGCGCGCGCAGCCGGGCGATCGCCTCGGCGCTGGTCGGCCTGACCGCGTCCGCCACCTCCAGGACGGCCCGGGCCTCGCCGTCCCAGCCCACCGCGATCGCGGTGCGGCCGGCCGCCTCGGCCGCGGCCTTGGCGCGGGCCAGGGCGGGCGGCAGGTGCTGGGCCCGGTCGGCCAGCAGGGCCTCCCGACCGGCGACCACCGACCGGCCCTCGACGACGCCCTGGACGCCCTGCCCGGGGACGTTCCGGAAGTCCTCGACCGGTGGCAGCCCGCCCGTGCGCTCCGCGGCGGCGCTGGCGACGGCGGCGGCGATCGGGTGCTCGGAGGCGTGCTCCACGGCGCCGGCCAGGCGCAGTGCCTCCGTCTCGGTGACGCCCTCGGCGGTGTGCACGGCGAGCAGGGTCATCCGGCCGGTGGTGACGGTGCCGGTCTTGTCCAGGACGATGGTGTCGACCTTGCGGGTGGTCTCCAGGACCTCCGGGCCCTTGATCAGGATGCCCAGTTGGGCGCCGCGGCCGGTGCCGACCATGAGCGCGGTCGGGGTGGCCAGGCCCAGGGCGCACGGGCAGGCGATGATCAGCACGGCCACGGCGGCGGTGAACGCCTCGGTGGGGCTGTTCGAGACCAGCAGCCGGCCGACCAGGGTGGCGAGCGCGATCAGAATGACGACGGGGACGAAGACGGCGGAGATCCGGTCCGCGAGGCGCTGCGCGGCGGCCTTGCCGTTCTGGGCCTCCGTGACCAGCCGGGCCATCCGGGACAGCTGGGTGTCCGCGCCGACCCGGGTCGCCTCGACGACCAGGCGGCCGCCCGCGTTGACGGTGGCACCGGTGACGCCGTCGCCGACGGAGACCTCCACCGGAACGGACTCCCCAGTGAGCATCGACGCGTCCACCGCCGAGCCGCCGTCGACCACCACACCGTCGGTGGCGATCTTCTCGCCCGGCCGCACCACGAACCGGTCGCCCACGGCCAGGTCCCCGATCGGGATCCGGACCTCGCGGCCCCGCCGGAGGACGGACACGTCCTTGGCGCCGAGGTCGAGCAGGGCGTGCAGGGCGGCGCCGGCCCGGCGCTTGGAGCGGGCCTCCAGGTAGCGGCCGAGCAGGATCAGCACGGTGACGGCGGCGGCCGTCTCCAGGTAGAGGGTGGACGAGGCGTCGGTGTCGCCGATCGACAGCGAGAAGTCGTGGCGCATGCCGGGCAGGCCGGCGTGGCCCCAGAACAGCGCCCAGAACGACCAGCCGAAGGCGGCCAGGGTGCCGAGCGAGACCAGGGTGTCCATGGTCGCGGCGCCGTGCTTGAGATTGGTCCAGGCGGCGCGGTGGAACGGCAGACCGCCGTGGACCACGACCGGGCCGGTGAGCGCGAAGGCCAGCCACTGCCAGTTGGTGAACTGCAGGGCCGGGATCATCGACAGCATGACCACCGGGACGCTGAGGACGGCGCTGATCAGCAGCCGGTCGAGCAGGGGGTCGGCGGCGGTCCGGTCGGCGGTGGTGTCGGCGCCGACCGGCGCGGGGGCGGCGGGCGCCGGGGGCGGCGGGGGCTCGGCGCGGTAGCCGGTGCGCTCGACCGTGGCGATCAGGTCCTCGACCGTCACCCCGGGGCCGTAGTCGACCCGGGCCTTCTCGGTGGCGAAGTTGACGGTGGCCTCGACGCCGTCCATCCGGTTGAGCTTCTTCTCGATCCGGGCCGCGCAGGAGGCGCAGGTCATCCCGCCGATCGACAGCTCGACCCGGTCCCGTGCCTGGGCGCCGGCCGCGCCGTGGACGCCCGGGACGGTTGTACTCATGCGCATCAGCTCCTTGGTGGGGTGTACGGCGGGGTCCGCTGCCCGGGCCCCGCCGCACCGGACGGACCTCAGGCGCTGCGGCCGACCAGCTCGTAGCCGGCCTCGTCGACGGCGCTGCGGATCTGCTCGTCGTCCAGCGGGGCGAGGGAGGAGACCGTCACGGTGCCGGCCTTGGCGTCGGCGGCGACCTCGGTGACGCCCGCCAGGGCGGAGAGCTCCTCGCTGATCGCGTTCTCGCAGTGGCCGCAGCTCATGCCGGTCACGGTGTAGGTGATGGTGCTGGACATCCGAGCCTCCGGGAGGTGTGCTGCCCCGGGCGTCGGCCCGGGCTCTACTCTGCTGACACCGTACCCCTCCGGGGTATTCCCGGGAGGGGCGGGTGGGGCGGCGCGCCTCGCGGGCGCGTCCGACAGCAGAGCGTATGCGGACGACCGGCTCAGGCCGGGGAGGCCGGGAGCTGGGCCGGGATCGGTGCCCCGCGCTCGCGCCGGACCAGCAGTCGCAGCCAGAGCAGCCCGCCCAAGGAGACCACGATCAGCCCGGCCGTGTCGTAGCAGGTGTACAGGTGCACCTGCTCGGTGGTCGGGTCGGGCATGTGGCCGAGGGCGAACGGCGCGCGCTGCCACTCGCTCGCGGTGGTCCTGGCGACCAGCCAGACGGCGATGCCGTTCATGCTGTCCCAGAGCGCGTGTAGCAGCGATACGCCCAGGTAGGTGACGATGACCGGGGCGGTGAAGCGGAAGCGCCCGCCGCGCCGCTCGCGGAACAGCACCCCGCCGATGATCGCCGTCCACAGGATGTGGCCGACCGGGGCGAGCACCCCGCGCAGGATCTCCGTCTCCACCAGGTCCTTGAGCGAAAGCCCCTGGATGCTCAGCACCGCGTTGAACGCGTATCCGGCGCTCTCGAACGCGGCGAACCCCGCGCCGACGGTGGCGCCCAGCACCAGCCCGTACCGCAGCCCGCTGACCCGCAGCCGGCGGCTCACCATGACCAGGGCGGCCAGCTTGACCGCCTCCTCGATCAGGCCGACGGCGACGTACATCCACGCCGAGGGCGAGACCAGGTAGGTCTCCAGCACCGAGGCGCCCAGGACGCCGATGATGCCGCCGATGCCGAAGCAGGCGAAGATCCGGTCCGGGCCGAGGTCGGCGGCGTAGCGCTCGTACGCCCAGATCACCATGGTGGCCGGGACCAGGAAGCTGCCGAGCAGCACGATGGTCGGGACCAGGTTGCTGTTCCCGGTGAGGAAGGTGACGGCGACGGTGGCGATCCACAGCAGCAGGCCGACGGCGAAGACCCGGAGCCAGTGGTGGGAGGTGGCCGCCGTGCGGGCCGGGGGATCGGAGATGCGGGGGGTGTTGCGGTATCCGGACACCGGTCGGGCCTCCTCGGGGTAGCCACTTTTGGTCGAACTGTATGACAAATAGGACATTTGGTGATGATGGGGGCTGGTTCGCGGCGGGTCGGCGGACCCGGCGGCCCGACGTGGGGCGGGCGGATGGCTGGGCGCGGTGATCGTCCCTTATGTTCGGTATGTGTTTCCGATCCGTCGTGCCCAGTCCCCGTCGACTCCCCCCGCCGCGGGGCTGTCGCCGGAGCGGCGGCGCGGCGCCCTGCTCGCCGCCGACCTCCAGGACGTGCCGTTCTGGCGGCGGGCCAGCCCGGCCCTGTTGGCCGTCCTCCTGGTCGCACTCGCCGACCTCCTCTCCGGCAAGGACCGCTACCTCGCGCCGCTGATGACCGTCGTCCCGGCCGTCGCCGCGCTCACCCTCAAGCCGGGTGAACTGCTCGCGGTCTGCTCGCTCGGCCTGCTCGCGGTCTTCGGGCTCAGCCACTACGACGAGGTCGACAACATCAACGACGCACGCTTCCTCTACGGTGCGATGGTCAGCTACGTCGTGTTGACGCTCTTCTCCGCCTGGGTCGCCAAGATCCGGATGCGGCGCGCGGCGGCCTTCGCGGCCGTCAGCTCCGTCGCCGAGGCGGCCCAGCGGGCCCTGCTGCGGCTGCCCGGGCCGGCGGTCGGGCCGCTGCGGCTGGCCGTCCGGTACGTGTCGGCGGCCGACGCCTCACTCATCGGCGGGGACCTGTACTCGGTGCTGGAGACGCCGCACGGGATCCGGGTCGCGGTCGGGGACGTCCGGGGCAAGGGGCTCGGCGCCGTGCAGACGGCCGCGGTGGTGCTGGGCGCGTTCCGCGAGGCCGCGTACGACGAGGCGGGGCTGCGGGGCGTCGCGGCGCGGATCGAGGCCAGCGTCGAGCGGCACGTGCCGGACGGGGAGTTCACCACCGCGCTGTTCGCCGAGTTCCGCTCGCCCGGGGTGATGGAACTGCTGCAGTACGGGCACGTCCCGCCGATCCGGGTCGACGGCGACGGGCGGGCGCACGTGCTGGACGCCCCCGACCCGTGGGTGCCGCTGGGCCTCGGACGGTTGGCGGCCGGCGAGCCGGCCAGCTGGGACCAGCCGTTCGGGGCGGAGGACGTGCTGGTGCTCTGCACGGACGGGGTGATCGAGGCACGGCACCGCAAGAGCGGGGAGTTCTACCCGCTGGAGGAGCGGGTCGGGCCGCTGGTGCGGGGCGCCGCGCGCTCGGCGGGGGAGCTGGAGGCGGCGGTGGGGCGGGTGTACGCGGACCTGCTGGCGCACACGGGCGGGCAGCTGCGGGACGACGCGCTGCTGCTGCTGATCGCCAGGACGGACGGCTGAGGGGCGGGCTGTCCGAGTCCTCCTCGCCGCACGGGCGGCCGCGCGGGGAGGAGGACGGGACGGGCCCGGACGGCCGGGTGGGCCTCAGCCCGCGGTGACGTCGGCGAGGGCGCGGAAGAGCAGGGCGGTGGAGGTGGCGCCCGGATCCTGGTGGCCGATGCTGCGTTCGCCGAGGTAGGAGGCGCGGCCCTTGCGGGCCTGGAGCGGGACGGTGTCGCGGGCGCCCTGCTCGGCGGCGTCGGCGGCCGCGGCGGCGGCCTCGGGCAGGGCGGCACCGGCGGCGGCCGTGGCGCGGAAGGCGGCGACGGCCGGGGTGTAGGCGTCGACGATGGTCTTGTCCCCGGGCTCGGCCTTGCCGAGCGCGCGGACGGCGTCCAGACCGGCCGCCAGGGCCTCGGCGACGTCGGCCGGGCCGGCCGGGTCGGGCAGGGCGGCGCCGATGGCGCGGAAGGCCTTGCCGTAGAGCGGGCCGGAGGCGCCGCCGACCTTGGAGATGAGCGTGCTGCCCGTCTTGGTCAGGACCGCGCCGGGGCCGACCGGCCGGAGGTCGTCGAGGGCGGCCAGGACGGCGCCGAAGCCGCGCTGGAGGTTGCTGCCGTGGTCGCCGTCGCCGATCGCCGAGTCCAGTTCGGTGAGCCGGGCCTGCTCCTTCTCGACGGCCGCGGCGATCGCGCGGACCCAGGCCTCGGCCAGTGCGGTGTCGAACAGCGGGGTGTCGAAGTCCATGCCGTCTCCCTGCTCAGGCCCGCTTGAGGGCGGGGGTGTCGACGGGCGCGTCCCACAGCTCCAGCAGCTGTGCGTCGGCCTTGGTGAGGGTGAGCGAGAAGCCGGCCATGTCCAGGCTGGTGACGTAGTTGCCGACCAGGCTGCGGGCCACCGTGATGCCGCGCTCGGCGAGCCGGGCGGCGACCTCGCCGTAGGCGATGTACAGCTCCAACAGGGGAGTCGCGCCGAGGCCGTTGAGCAGGGCGATCACCTCGTCGCCCGGGGTCAGGTGACGGTCGGCGAGGATGGTGTCGACCACCTCGGTGGCCAGCTCGCGGGCCGGGCGCAGCTTCTCGCGGCGGCGGCCGGGCTCGCCGTGGATGCCGACGCCGACCTCGATCTCGTCCTCCGGCAGGTCGAAGCCGGGCTTGCCGGCGGCCGGGACGGTGGCCGCGGTGAGCGCGACGGCGAAGGAACGGGAGGCGGCGTTGACCCGCTCGCCCAGGGCGGCCACCTCGTCGAGCGGGGCGCCGCGTTCGGCCAGCGCCCCGATGGTCTTCTCGACCAGGACGGTCGCCCCGGTGCCGCGGCGGCCGGCCGTCCAGGTGGAGTCCTCGACCGCGACGTCGTCGTCGACCAGGACGGTGCGGACCGCCAGGCCCTCCTCGACGGCGAGTTCGGCGGCGAGCTCGAAGTTCATCACGTCGCCGGTGTAGTTCTTCACCACGAAGACGACGCCGGCGCCGCTCTCCACCGCCTTGGCGGCGGCCAGCATCTGGTCCGGCACCGGGGAGGTGAAGATCTCGCCGGGGCAGGCGGCGTCCAGCATGCCGGGGCCGACGAAGCCGCCGTGCAGCGGCTCGTGCCCGGAGCCGCCGCCGGAGATCACCGCGACCTTGGGCGCGGCCGGGCGGGCGGCCCGGGTGATCACCCGGTTGGGGAGGTCCACCGTCAGTTCGGGATGGGCGGCGGCGACTCCGGCCAGCGCGTCCTCCAGGACGCTCTCCGGGGTGTTGATCAGCTTCTTCAACGCTCTTCGCTCCCTCGGTCAGGACGCTTCGGCGGGCCGTGCGGCAGACGGCGCTGCCCCGACGCTACGCCAGCCGGGGGTTGTGGGCACGGGGTGCGACACGCGGGTTTCCCGTCACCCGCCCGGAGTAGTGGCGTCCGGTCGTAGGGTCGCAGACATGAGCGAACACGTAGGTATCGTCCTGGTCTCGCACAGCGCCCGGCTGGCCGCAGGACTGCGCGAGCTGCTCGTCGAACTCGCCCCCGGCGGCGTGCGGGTGGTGTGTGCGGCGGGGACGGAGGACGGCGGGCTCGGCACCAGCTACGACCTGATCGCGCGGGCCGTCGCCGAGGCGGACGGCGGGGCGGGCGTGGTGGTGCTGCCGGACCTCGGGAGTTCGGTGCTCACCGCCGTCACCGTGCTGGAGGACGAGCCGCGCCCGGGCGCGCGGCTGGTGGACGCGCCGTTCGTGGAGGGCGCGGTGGCGGCCGCCGTCACCGCCTCGACCGGGGCGGCGCTGGCCGAGGTGGTGGCGGCGGCCGAGGACGCCCGGGGCTTCCGGAAGCTGTAGGGCTCGTCCGGCCGAGTCGGTGTCGGCTACTTGGCGTCCGCGTAGCAGTCCACCACCGCGGTGGTGAGCGGGAAGCGGACCGGGGTGTCGCCGAAGACCAGGTGCCGGGCCTCCTCGGCGGACTCGGCGACCGCCGCCGCCACCGCGTCGGCGAGGTTGGCCGGGGTGTGCACGATCACCTCGTCGTGCTGGAAGAACACCAGGTGCGGCCGGTCCGCCGGGTCGGTCACCGGCAGGGCGCTGAGTCGGCGGCGCAGGGCCGCGAGCAGGGCGAGCGCCCAGTCGGCGGCGCTGGCCTGGATGACGAAGTTGCGGGTGAAGCGGCCGCGGGCGCGCGCCTGCCGCCCGCCGGCCTCGCCGGCCGTCCCGGGGGCCTCGGCGAGGTCGAGGAACTCGGCGGAGGCGGGCGGGCAGACCCGGCCGAGCCGGGAGGCGACCACGCCGCCGTCCTCGCCGGTGCGGGCGGCGGCCTCGACGTAGCCCATCGCGGCGGGGTAGCGGTGGTGCAGGGTGTTCAGCAGCGGGCCGATGTCGCCGCTGGTCTGCCCGTACATGGCGCCGAGCAGGCCGAGTTTGGCCTTGTCGCGGTCGCCCTGGAAGGCGTTGGCGGCCAGCGCCTCGTACAGGTCGCCGCCGGCGGCGGTGCGGGCCAGCCCGGCGTCCTGGGAGAGGGCGGCGAGCACCCGGGGCTCCAGTTGGGCGGCGTCGGCGACGACCAGCAGCCAGCCGGGGTCGGCGACGACGGCGCGGCGCAGGATGCGCGGGATCTGCAGCGCGCCGCCGCCGCGGCTGGCCCAGCGCCCGGAGACCACGCCGCCGACCACGTACTCGGGCCGGAACCGGCCGCCGCGGGCCCAGGCGTCCTGCCAGGCCCAGCCGTGCGCGGCGTGCATCCGGGACAGCTCCTTGTAGCGGATCAGCAGCGCGGCGGCCGGGTGGTCGACGCGCTTGAGCTCCCAGGAGCGGGTGGAGCCGAGCTGGACGCCGTTCTCGGCGAAGGCGCGCAGTACCTGGGTGTGCGAGTCGGGGTTGAACGGGCGCCCGCCGAGGGCCTGTTGGAGCTCGGCGGAGAGTTCGGCGAGCAGTCGCGGCTGGGTGCCGGGGACGGTCGGGCGGGGGCCGAGGAGCTCCGTCAGCAGCCGGTCGTGGACGTCGCCGCGCCAGGGCAGTCCGTCGTACGCCATCTCGGCGGCCACCAGCGCCCCGGCGGACTCGGCGGCGACCAGCAGCCGGAACCGCTGCCGGGCGGCCGGGTCGGCGATCGCGGCGAGCCGGCGCTGCTGTTCGGCGTGGACGGCGACGACGGCGGCCAGCGGGTCGGCGCCGGGCGGCAGTTGCAGCCGGTCGGGGGCGAACAGGGTGTCCTGCCCGTCGTCGGACTCGGCGGAGCCGGGCTCGGGCAGGTCGTCCGGGACGGGCAGGCCGCGCAGCCGGCACCAGGCGGCGCCGAGCGAGCGCGGCGCGCCGAACCGGCCCTCGTGCGTGAGCAGCAGGGCCTCGACGAGGCGCAGGTCGTGGCAGCGGGCGAGCCGGTCGGGCAGCCGGGGCAGCAGCGGCGCGTAGGCGCTCTCGGCGGCGGCCCACACCCAGCGCGGCCCCAGCGGACGAGCGCTCCCGGCGGCCTCCCGGGCGGCGACGGCGGCGGCGAGGTCGGGGACGCGCTCGGGCGGACCGAGCGGGGTGCCGGCGTCGTCGAGCGGCTGGAGCCGGCCGCCCGGGCCGTGCGGATCGGGGGCGAGGGCCGTCCTGGGTGCCACGGGGGCGTCTCCTCTCCGGCGCGCTGGTCGGGCGTGCGGGTACGGGCACGGATGTGCGGTCTACGGGTGTCCGACCTCGACGTTAACGGGTGGGTACGACAACGGGCGTGTCCCGGGGGCGGGGGCGCATAGGCAGGGTCGGGGACACGGCGTATGGTCGGCGAAATGACCGAGAACCCGTTCTTCAAGCCCAGCTCCCTGGTCTACGAACTGCCGCCCTTCGCCGCGATCCGGCCGGAGCACTACCTGCCCGCCTACGAGCGCGGGATGGCCGAGCAGTTGGCCGAGATCGCGGCGATCACCGCCGATCCACAGCCGCCGACCGTGGACAACACCCTGGTCGCCCTGGAGCGCTCCGGGGAGCTGCTGCGCCGGGTGGACGCGGTGTTCCGCAACCAGTCGGCCTCCGACACCAGCGAGCTGGTCGACGAGGTGGACGCCGAGGTGAGCCCGCTGCTGGCCGCGCACCACGACGCGATCCACCTGGACCGCGCGCTGTTCGCCCGGATCGAGGAGCTGTACGGGCGCCGTGCCGAGCTGGGCCTGGACCCGGAGTCGCTGCGGCTGCTGGAGACCCGGCACATCCGCTTCGTCCGCTCCGGCGCCCGGCTGGGCGAGGCCGAGCAGGCCCGGCTGCGCGGGCTGAACGCCGAACTCGCCGCGCTCGGAACGACGTTCCAGCAGAACGTGAACGCCGCCACCAAGGCCGCCGCGCTGGTCGTGGACACGGCCGAGGAGCTGGACGGGCTGTCCGCGGACGCGGTCGCCGCCGCTGCGGAGAACGCCCGGGTGCTCGGCCACGAGGGCCGGTTCGTGCTGTCCCTGAAGAGCACCTCCGGCCAGCCCGAACTGGCGCTGCTCACCGACCGGTCGGTGCGCGAGCGGCTGCTGGCGGCCTCGCTCGGCCGGGGCGCGGCGGTCAACGGCCCGCTGGCGATCCGGATGGCCGCGCTGCGCGCCGAGCGGGCCGCGCTGCTGGGGCACCCGAGCCACGCCGCGTACGTGGTCGAGGACGAGACCGCCGGCACGGTGGAGGCGGTGTCCGGGCTGCTCGCCCGGCTGGTGGGGCCGGCGGTGGCCAACGCCCGCCGGGAGGCCGCCGAGCTGGCCAAGGTGGCGGCCGCGGACGGGATCGAGGAGATCGCCGCGCACGACTGGGCGTACTACTCGGAGAAGGTGCGGCAGGAGTCGTACCAGGTGGACGCGGCGGTGCTGCGCCCGTACTTCGAGCTGGAGCGGGTGCTGCACGACGGCGTGTTCCTCGCCGCGAAGCTGGCGTACGGGCTGACCTTCACCGAGCGGCCGGACCTGACCGCCTACCACCCGGACGCGCGGGTCTTCGAGGTGTTCGAGGAGGACGGCGGTTCGCTGGGCCTGTTCATCGGCGACTTCCACGCCCGGGCGTCCAAGCGCGGCGGCGCCTGGATGGACGAGCTGGTGGGCCAGTCGGGGCTGACCGGCCGGCGCCCGGTGGTGCTGAACAACCTGAACATCGCGCGCCCCGCGCCGGGCGAGCCGGTGCTGCTGGCCTGGGACGAGGTGCGCACGCTCTTCCACGAGTTCGGGCACGCGCTGCACGGGCTGTTCTCGGACGTGCGGTACCCGCTGTTCGCGGGCACCGCGGTGCCCCGGGACTTCGTCGAGTTCCCCTCGCAGGTCAACGAGATGTGGATGGTCCGGCCGGAGGTGGTGGCCAGCTACGCGCGCCACCACGTGACCGGGGAGCCGCTGCCGGCCGCGCTGGTCGAGCGGATGGTGGCGGCCGAGGGCTTCGGGGAGGGCTTCCGGACGGTGGAGTACCTGGCGGCGACGCTGCTGGACTGGGCCTGGCACACCGTGCCGCAGGGCGGGGAGATCGAGGACGCCGAGGAGTTCGAGGCGCGGGTGCTGGCGGAGGCCGGGATCGCGGTGCCGGCGATCCCGCCGCGCTACCGGACGGCGTACTTCCAGCACATCTTCTCCAGCGGCTACAGCGCCGGGTACTACGCGTACATCTGGTCGGAGGTGCTGGACGCCGACACCGTGCAGTGGTTCGAGGGCAACGGGCGCCCGGTGCGGGAGAGCGGTGAGCTGTTCCGGCGCGAGCTGCTGGCGCGCGGCTTCAGCCGGGACCCGCTGGAGTCCTTCCGCGCGGTGGTCGGCCGGGCGCCGGAGATCGGGCCGCTGCTGGCGCGGCGGGGGCTGGTCTAGCGGTTGTCTGCCGGGTGTGCCCCGGTGGCGGTCAGCGCGGCGTGACCGTCACCGTCACCGGGGTGCCCGGGCTCGCGTGCGGGAGCCGGATCCGGGCGGTGCCGGCCCGCCCGCCGTACGGCTGCTCGACGTCGACGCGGGCGGTGGCGGGGGTGGCGGCGACCCGGGCGCCGCGGGGGAACGCCGCCGGGGGCAGGACGAGTTCGGTGCTGTGCCGGGTGCCGTCGGCGCTCCAGCGGACGGTGTGCCCGGTGGGTGTGGCGGTGGTGCTCACCCCGGCCCCGGCGACGGCCGCCGGGTACGGGCCGAAGGCGGGCTCGTCACCGGGGGCGGGGTGCCCGGCCGGGTCGAGCGCGCAGTAGCCGCCGGTGCCGCGGCACCAGTACCACATGGTCCAGCCCTCGGCGAAGCCGTCCATGGCGGCGACCTGCCGGCGGACCAGTTGGGTGTTGCCCGGCCTGCGGGAGTCGGGCGGGCCCCACTCGCCGACCAGGACCGGCAGGCGGTGGGCGGCGGGGTAGGCGGCGATCGCGGCGGTGTAGCGCTCGACGAAGCCGTCGGACGGGTCCCAGTCGGCGCCGTTCTCGACCGCGGTGTCGTAGAAGTGCGGCGCGTAGCCGAGCCGGGCCGGGCCGGGGCGCGGGTCCTCGAAGCCGGGCAACCGGGTGGGCACGCCCTGGCCGACCAGGACGGTCGGTTCGACGAACAGCCAGGCGCGGGTGTCGACCCGGCGCACGGCGGCGATCAGGCGGCGGTACATGTCGGCGAGCCGGCCCTGTTCGAGGGCGGCGGAGGCGGCGGCGAGCACGGCCGGGTCGGTCGGGTCGCCGTCCACCGGGCCGAACGGCTCGTTGAACAGGTCGTAGCCCAGCAGCGAGCGGTGGCCGCGCAGTTCGAGGGCGAGCCGGGTGTAGAAGTCGGCCTGCCAGGCGCGCAGGTCGGGGTCGTCGTAGAGGTGGCGGAAGGCGGCCTGGACGGCGGGCTGGAAGTAGCCGGCGAACCAGTCGTTCGGGTCGGGGGTGAACGGCAGACCGTCGTCCCGGGTGGCCCAGGGCGGGATGCCGCGGTCGCCGCCGCCGAACTTCGGCCCGTAGACGTCCTGGTGGAAGTCGATCAGGGCGAGCAGGCCGTACCGGTCTGCCCAGCCGAGGAGTTGGCGCAGGCGGTGCAGTTCGGCCGGGGCGAGGTGGCCGTGGACGGGCTCCAGCCTGGTCCAGGAGACCGCCACCCGGATCAGGGTGAAGCCTTGTGCGGCCACGGACTTGATGTCGGCCTCGGTGGCCTCGGCGTACTTGTCCAGGTTGAAGCCGCGCAGTTGGAGGCGGCGCCCCTGGGCGTCGGTGAAGGCGGTGCGGCCGTCGGGGCCGGTGACCGTACCGGCGGGGAACCGCGCGGGCGGGCCGCCGTACGCGGCCGCGGGGGTGACGGGTGCGGCGGTGAGGGTGGCGGCGGCGAGCAGTAGGGCGACGACGGTGCGGCGCAGGCGCATCGGGACCTCGCGGGGGCACGCAGCGAAGGGGTGGGGGCCCGATGATGCCCGGACCGCGGTGGGCGGCACAAGGGGGCTGCGCTGGAGAGCAGTTCGGCCGGCGGGTTCAGTCGGCGGGTTCGACCGGAGGGGTCGGCAGGGCGGGGGTGGGCCGGTCCGCGGCGGCGGCCAGGCGGCCCCAGAGCAGGTCGGCGAGCGCCTGCACCATGCGGGTGCGCGAGCAGGGTCTGCTGTTCAGCCACCAGTCGCCGGCCGCCAGCACCATGCCGGTGATGCCCCGGCCCCAGGCCTCGGCGAGCAGGTCGCGGTCGGCGCCGAGGTCGACCTGGCTCTGGACGGCCCGGGTGATCTCCTCGGCGATCTGCCGCAGCGCGGGGGCGAGCGCGTTGCCGACCCCGCCCGGGTTGCCCGGTTCGGGGTGGGTGAGCAGCCGGTACACCTGCGGGCGGGCCTCGATCCCGGCCAGGTAGGTGTCCAGGACGTGCTCGACCCGGTCGCGGCGCTCCAGCGGTTCGGCGAGGGCGGCCCGGACGGCGGCCAGCAGGCCGCTGGTGTGGCGTTCGGTGAGGGCGCTGATCAGGCCGTTCCGGTCGCCGAAGTGTCGGTAGAGGATCGGTTTGGTGATGCCGGCCTCGGCGGCGATGGCGTTCATGCTGGCCGTCGGCCCGTCCCGCTGGATGACCCGGTCGGCGGCGTTGAGCAACTGCTCGCGGCGGGGCTCTCGGGACATGCGCTGCTCCTCGCGGTCGGTGGTGTACGGGGTGGTGCGGGGGCGGTGCTGGGCGTTGACACCGGTTACCAATCAGTAGCAGACTCCGACGATGTTACCCGAGGTAACACCCCCCGGTCGGCCGCACCCTTCTTCGGAGGCAAGCACCATGAGCAGCACGTTCTCGCTGGACCCGGGCGCGGACCAGCTCGCCGTACGCGACTGGCTGCACGGCTTCGCCGCGGACGTCGTCCGCCCCGCCGCGGCCGAGTGGGACGAGCGCGAGGAGACCCCCTGGCCGATCATCCAGGAGGCCGCCAAGCTGGGCATCTACTCACTGGACTTCTACGCCCAGCAGTACTTCGACCCCTCCGGCGTCGGCATCCCGATCGCCATGGAGGAGCTGTTCTGGGGCGACGCGGGCATCGGGCTGTCCATCGTCGGCACCACCCTGGCCGCCGTCGCGGTGCTCGCCAACGGCACCGACGAGCAGATCGGCACCTGGACCCCGCAGATGTTCGGCACCCCGGACGACCTCAAGGTGGCCGCGTTCTGCTCCTCCGAGCCGGACGCCGGCTCCGACGTCTCCGCGCTGCGCACCCGGGCGGTGTACGACGAGGCCAAGGACGAGTGGGTGCTGAACGGCACCAAGACCTGGGCCACCAACGGCGGGATCGCCGCCGTCCACGTCGTCGTCGCCACCGTCGACGCGGACCTCGGCGCGCGCGGGCACGCCTCCTTCGTCGTCCCGCCGGGCACCCCCGGGCTGAGCCAGGGCCAGAAGTTCAAGAAGCACGGCATCCGCGCCTCGCACACCGCCGAGGTGGTGCTGGACGGCGTCCGGGTGCCCGGCAGCTGCCTGCTCGGCGGCAAGGAGAAGCTGGACGAGCGGCTGGCCCGGGCCCGCGAGGGCGTCAAGCGCTCGGGCGGCAGGGGCAACGCGGCGATGGCCACCTTCGAGGCCTCCCGGCCCGCCGTCGGCGCGCAGGCGATCGGCATCGCCCGGGCCGCGTACGAGGTGGCGCTGGACTACGCGAAGACCCGCGAGCAGTTCGGCCGCCCGATCATCGACAACCAGGGCGTGGCCTTCCAGCTCGCCGACATGAAGACCCGGATCGACGCCTCCCGGCTGCTGGTGTGGCGGGCCTCCTGGATGGCCGCCAACAACCAGCCGTTCACCGCGGCCGAGGGCTCGATGTCCAAGCTGTACGCGGGGGAGACGGCCAAGTGGGTCACCGCGCAGGCGATGCAGATCCTCGGCGGCAACGGCTTCACCCGGGAGTACCCGGTGGAGCGGATGCACCGGGACAGCGCGATCTACTCGATCTTCGAGGGGACCAGCGAGATCCAGCGGCTGGTGATCGCCCGGGCGATATCCGGGATGCCGATCCGCTGACGCCCGGCGGGGCCGGCCCGACCAAGCCCTAACGGGCCGCCCAGAAGGTGAGCCCGGCGGTGAGCGCGCCCACCGCCGCGCCGACGACGGTCTGCGCGGTGGTGTGGTCCCGCAGCACCACCCGGGACCAGCCGATCACCGCGACCAGCGGGGAGAGCAGCAGCCACAGCGGGCCGAGCGCGATCCCGAGGCAGACCACCGCGCCGGCGGCGACGGCGGTGTGCACGGAGACCTTCCACCAGACGGTGATCGCCAGGATCGGGATCAGCGAGGCGAACATCGCCAGCACCATCGCGGTCAGGTCGGCCGGGGCGTCCAGCCAGAGCATCACCGCGAAGGCGGTCGCGACCGAGCCCATGATGAACGGGATGACGGTCAGCCGGCGCTGCCGGTGGCCGACGTGGCGGTCCTCCAGGGTGCCCTTGCGGATGCCGCGCTGGATGAACAGGGTCGGGATGACGGCCGCGAACAGGGCCGCGAAGACCGCCCAGCCGAGGCCGGCCCAGCCGTAGCGGATGCAGCCGAGCAGCGGGAGCAGCGCGATGATCACGTTCTTCGGCTCGACGCCGTCGGTGACCCGGCGGGCCCAGATCGTCCGGCTGGTGGGGGCGGTCGTGGCCTCGGTCATCGGGGTTGCTGCTCCGGTGGGGACGGTGGGGGAGGGGACGGTCCGACGGCTCGGCGCGCCGGTCGGATGATCGTACGCGGGCCGCCGGTTGGGCGCCCTACCGGCCCGGTCCGCGTCGACGGGTCCGCGTCGGCCGGCTGCTGTCGGCCCGGTCCGCTCAGAACCGCGCCGGGCGGCCCGCCAGGAACGCGGCCAGCCCCTCGTGCACGTCCGAGGCCTCCCGGGAGCGGCGCTCCCAGGGCGCCAGCGCCTGCGCGGCCTGCTCCGCCGGGACGGCCAGCGCGGCCTTCACCGCGCCGATCGTCTGGGTCGAGCGCCGGGTCAGCAGCCGGGCGAACTCCAGTGCCGCGGCGTCCAGTTCGGCGCCCGGCAGGACCCGCTCGGCGAGGCCCAGCGGCAGCGCGTCGCGGCCCGCCACCAACTCGCCGGAGAACAGCAGGTACTTGGCGCGGGCCGGGCCGACCAGCCGGGCCAGCCGCAGCGTCGGCACCGCCGGGTAGACCACGCCGAGCTTGGCCGGGGTGATCCCCAGTCGGGCGTCCTCGGCGACGAACCGCAGGTCGCACGCGACGGCCAGCTGGCAGCCGCCGCCCACGCAGGCGCCCTGCACCACGGCGATGGTCGGATGCGGGAAGGCCGCCAGCGCCTCCTCGGCGGCGACGTTGACCGTGTGGTAGGCGTCCGCGCGCTCCGGATCGCCGTACACCTCGGCGAGTTCGGTGATGTCCGCACCCGCGCTGAAGGTGCCGCCGGCGCCGGTGAGCAGCAGGGCGCGCACCCCCGGGTGCTCGGCGAGGCGCACCAGCACCTCGGGCAGCTCCCGCCAGATCGCCAGGGTCACCGCGTTGCGCCGGTGCGGGCGGGCGAACTCCAGGACGGCGACGCCGTCCTCGCCGACGTACGCGTGCAGACCCTGGGCGTGGACGGGCAGGGCGGAGCGGTCCCGCGTGAGCAGCGGCTGGTCCATGCGCACCTCCGGGCGGTCGTGGTGCGCCCACTCTCTCAGGACGTGCCGGCGCAGTAGTCGCCGAGGCCCCGCTCGACCAGGTCGAAGGCGCGGCGGGCCCGGTCGAGGGCGCCGGGCAGGACGTCCGCCGGCTTCTCGCCGGCCAGCATCCGGCGCTGGTTGTCGGTCGTCAGGGTCAGCCGGGTGACGAGCAGTTGGGCCGCCGCGATCTGGGCGGTGAGCTCGTCGTGGGCCGGGTCCTGGGCGAGCAGCTCGTCGGTCAGCAGGGCTCTCGCCCGGGCGTCGAAACCGGCCGTGGCGCGCATCGCCAGCGTCGGGGTGCGGTGGATCAGCCGGACCACGTCCACCACGACCCGGTCGTCGTTCAGGCCGGTGGCCGGGTCGAAGCGTTCGAGCGCCGCGAGGTACTGCTCGCGCAGCGCGATCACCGCCGAGGTGCCCGGGGCGCGTTCGCGCACCACCCGGGCCGACTCGTCGAGGTGCTGCTCCATCGGGCTCATGACCAGGTCTTCCTTGGTGGGGAAGTAGTTGAAGACGGTCATCTTGGAGACCTCGGCGGCGGCCGCGATCTCGGCGACCGAGACCTGGTCGAAGCCCCGCTCGGCGAACAGCCCGACGGCCGTGCGCCAGATCCGGATGGCGGTCTGGATCTTCTTGCGCTCGCGCAGCGGGAGCGCGTCGAGGTCGCGGTCGGGTCCGAGGTCCAAGCCGGTGTGCGTCGCCATGGGGCGACTGTACCAGGATCAAAGATTGACTTGGCAGAACAATGGGCTCAGACGAAGAATTGACCAAGTACAAAAACACTGTCATGGTGGTGGCCTGCCCGCCGGACCGCATCGGTCCGGGCCGAACTCCGTTGACCCTGGGGGACTTTCCGATGGCGACCGCCGTACCGACCACACCCGACCCGGCCGTGATGACCCCGGCCCGGCGCGGCCTGGCCCTGCTGATCTGCCTGGTCACGATCGTGCTGGCCGTGCTCGACATGAACATCGTGTCCGCGGCCACCGTGCCGATCGTCCGCGAACTCGACCCCGTCCACGGCGTCGACCGCCTCCCCTGGCTGGTCAGCGCCTTCGCACTGGCCGCCACCGCGCTGCTGCCGCTCTACGGCAAGCTCTGCGACGTGTACGGCGCCAAGCGCGTGCTGCTCGGCGCGGTCGGCACCTTCCTGCTCGGCTCGGCGCTCTGCGGGGCGGCCCAGTCGATGGGACAGCTGATCGCCTTCCGGGCCCTCCAGGGCATCGGCGGCGGCGGGCTGATGAGCGTCACCATGGTGGTCATCGCCCATCTCAAGGACCCGGCCGAGCGCGGCAGCGGCAAGGGCGGCGCGATGGGCGGGATCGTCGCGGGCATCGGCATGGCGGTCGGCCCGCTGGTCGGCGCGCTGTTCACCGACCACCTCAGCTGGCGCTGGATCTTCTACGTCAACCTGCCGCTCGGCCTGCTCGTCCTGGTCGGCACCGCCCTGGTGATCAAGCTGCCGCCGGCGGCCGGACGGCGTGGTCTGGACTTCCTCGGCGCGACCCTGGTCGCCGCCTTCGCCACCGGGTTGCTGCTGGTCACCGAGTGGGGCGGCAAGGACCACGCCTGGACCTCCCCGGTGATCCTCGGGCTGGCCGCCGCCACCCTGGCCGCGCTCGGCCTCTTCCTGTGGCGCCAGGCCACCGCCGCCGAGCCGGTGCTGCCGCTGTCGCTGTTCCGGATCCGCGAGGTGCGGCTCGGCTTCGCGATCCAGGGCCTGGTCGGGATGGGCATGACCGGCTCGATCGTCTACGTGATGCTCTACCTGCAGATCGCCCGCGGCGTCGCCCCGACCTCGGCCAGTCTCTACCTGATCCCGATGGCGGCCGGGATGACGGCGGTCGGGCTGCTGACCGGCCGGCTGACCGCCCGCGGCCACGCCACGCAGACCTTCCTGGTGGCCGGCGCGGGCTGTGCCGCGCTGGCCCTCGCCCTGCTCGGCCTCAGCGGGCCGACCACCGGGCTGTGGGCGGTGTGCGGCGAACTCGCCCTGCTGGGCTGCGGGCTGGGCCAGCTGATCGGCCAGCTGATCACGGTGGTCCAGGAGGCCGCACCCCGGCACCAGCTCGGTGTCGCGACCAGCGGGATCCGCTTCTTCCAGAGCCTCGGCAGCGCGCTCGGCGCGGCGCTCTTCGGCACCGTGCTGGCCCGGGTCTTCGCGGCGGGCGAGCCCGGCCGGCCGCTCGGCGCCGTCCGGACGCTCGGCGGCGCGGCCCGCGAGCACGCGCTGCGCAGCTTCACGGACGCCGTCGACGTGGTGTTCCTGTCGGCGGGCGGGATGCTGGCGCTGGTCCTGCTGCTCGCGCTGCGGCTGCGGGGGGCCGCGGCGGGGGCGGAGCGGTCCGGGCAGGAGCCGCCGGTGCTCGCGGCCTGAGGGCGGCCGGCGTCGGCGCCCTGAGGGGGAGGGACGGTGCGGGGCCCGGTGGACGGGGTGTCCACCGGGCCCCGCCGCGTTCGGTCAGGCCTCGGACGTCCACTCGGCGGCCAGCAGCGACCAGACCTCCATGTCGTGCCGGACGCCGTTGTGCAGGAAGAACTCGCGCAGCACGCCGTCCAGCTTCATGCCGACCCGCTGGGCGGCGGCCCGGCTGGGGGCGTTGTCCGAGGTGGTCCACCACTCGGCGCGGTGCAGGCCCCGGATGACGAAGGCGTAGTCGAGCAGGTGCCGGACGGCGGCGGTGACCAGGCCGCGGCCCGCGCCGGCGGGCTCCGTCCACACGCCGATCTCGCAGTTGCCGGACTCGACGCCGAACGCCACGAACATCACGCCGCCGACCAGCGTGCCGTCCAGCCAGATGCCGTAGATCCGGCCGGTGTCGGCGGCCTGCTGGTCGGCGTAGCGCTGCAGGGTGGCGCGGGCGGAGGCGAGGTCGGTGGAGCGGGTGGCCCAGGGGATCCACGGGTCGGTGTGGGCGCGGGCGCGGTCGATGTGGGCCAGGAACTCGGCCGCCTGCCACGGCTCCAGCGGGCGCAGCTCGGCGTTCTCGGCAAGCGGTACGGCAAACATGGGCGGGCCTTTCGGGGGATGCGCGGTGCTCGCTGGGAACCATACATAACAAACGTTTGGTATGTACGATGGCCGCCATGACGCCCGCCCGTGGAGACCATGACGCCCGCCGCCTGGAAGTGTCCGAGGGTGTGTGGCGGGTGCTGTCCAGCCGCGGCTTCGAGGGGCTGACCCTGCGCGCGGTGGCCGCCGAACTGGGCGCCTCCACCGGTTTGCTGACGCACTACTTCCCCAGCAAGCGGGCCCTGCTGAGCCACGCGCTGGAGGAGCTCGACCGGCGCTCCGGCTCCCGCCCCCGGCGCGCCGCCCCCGCCGACGGTGCCCCGGTGCCACCCGCCGGGCTGGCCCGGCTGCGGGCCGCGCTGCTCGACATCCTGCCGCTGGACGGGGCGGCGGCGGCCGACAACCGGATCTGGGTCGGCTCCTGGGACGTCGCCCTCGCCGAACCCGAGCTCGCGGCCGCGCACGCGGGCCGCTACGCCCGCTCGCGCGAGGCCCTCGCGGCGCACGTCGCGGACGCCCAGCGGCTCGGGGAGCTCCCGGCCGAGGCCGACGCCGCCGCCCTCGCGGCCGGCGCGCAGGCCTTCGTGCTCGGCCTGGTGGTGCAGGCGCTGTTCGCCCCGGCGGAGTTCCCGTCCGAGCGCCAGGCCGCTCTGCTGGACGCCCATCTGGCCGGGCTCGCGGCCACCGGCTGAGCCGCCGGCGGGGTTGCCGGGCGGGCCGCGGGTCGGGTCTCGGCCCGTGCCGCCGTTCGGGTCGCCGGCGCGCCGCCTGGGGCAATTGTCCCGGGGGCGTGATTCGCCCGGGATTTCGGCTGCGTCCATGACACGCATCGTCACGGGTTATGCGCGGTGGGTGCACGGAATCGGGCGGTCGGTGTACGGGATTTCCGGGCGGTCCGCGGCGGCCGGGCAATGCGGCCGCCGGCCTGGCGGCCTGCGGGAATGGCGGAGTGGTGCCCCCAGCAGGATTCGAACCTGCGACCTACCGCTTAGAAGGCGGGTGCTCTATCCGCTGAGCTATGGGGGCGGGACGGGCTGCGCCCGGGTGGGCGTGACCGTGGCCGGGTTCGGGCGACGAGCGCCGAGGGCGCGCGTGTCCGGCCCCGTACCTGAGGGTGGGGGTGGGGGTTGGTGGGCCCTCGCCCTGTCGGGGACAGGATAAGGGTGTCCAGTTCCTCGGCCGGGTTCGACGACACCGCCGTTGGTGTGTCGGTTCGGTGGAGCGGTCCGATAATCGCAGGTGAACGCCGTGAGTGCAGCGGTCTGGCAGTGTTCCGCGCCGGACGTTGTGCAGTCGTTACGGGGCTGCCGCCTCACCCGTTATGGATTCGGCACGGAGAATGTGCCGCCATCGGTGCGGGAGGGGGGCCGTATTCGGGTTCCTTCGGTCGGATGACGTGCGCGGACGGTCGGCTCCGGGCGTTCCGGGGCGTGCCGGTGGGGGTCGGCGAGCAGCCCGTTTGTTGTCATGGCCGCGATGAGATGGGCGCGAAGGGCTGCTGAAAGGCCGAAATTCACCCCTGCGAGTGACACTTGTTTTCCACAGCGTCGAGTTATCCACAGGATTTCGGAACTCCCTGGCGGGGATTTCCCGTGAAGCGCACTCTCAACGCGCACCGGTCGATTCCGTACGGTGCATCGGCGAGAACGGAGAGTGTGCTGTGAACGAGACGCATGTGACGGTCGTCGGCAATGTCGCGACGGAGGTGAGCTACGGCGAAACGGGGGGCGGGGTGCCGATGGCCAACTTCCGGCTCGGCTGCACCGAGCGCCGGTACGACCGGCAGCGCGAGTGCTGGGTGGACGGCGAGACGCAGTGGCTGACGGTGACGGCCTGGCGGGCGCTGGCGGTGAACCTGATCGGCTCGCTCGCCAAGGGTGATCCGGTGTTGGTGAGCGGTCGGCTGCGGGTGCGGGAGTGGGCCGACGGAGAGGTGAAGCGCACCAAGGTCGAGATCGACGCCCGATCGGTCGGACACGACCTCACTCGCGGTACCTCGGCGTTCCGTTGGGCGGCGGGGGTGCGCGGGCAGCCGCCGGGCGCGGCGGGGCCGGCCGGGGCGCAGGCCGGAGGAGAGGTGGTGCCGGGGTGGATCGCGGACGCGCTGGAGGCGCGGAAGGCCTCGGCGGTGGCCTCGGCGCAGGCGGCCGCGGCCGTGGGGGAGCGGAGCCGGGTGGCCGAGGGGGAGCCGGGAGGTGGCGAGCAGGCTGCGCTGATCTGACTGGTCGATGACCTTAACTGTCGACAAATATGTTGATCGAGACCGTTGTTGCGCCCGCACGCGCAATCTCGTCCGGATAACGAAAAGCGGTGAGGAGATTCTGGCTGATCGTCAGCTTGTGTGGGAACTGAGGGGGTTGATAACGATCCAGATACGGTATCGTCCTGATTTCGCATGGGGGTTTCGGGGCCTGCGGGGCTCAATAGGATTCGTCTGGTTCATACCCCGCAGCGGCGCCACAGGGGGCGCCCGCGGCACGGCAAGTCGGCGGGCTGCCCATCGGCGCGGCCCGGCCCGGAGGGATCCCAGATGTTCCAGAGGCAGGTGCGGAATCTCCCCCGCATAACCACTGTCATGCTCACGACCAGCCTGGCGCTGGGCGGGGGGCTGTTCGCGGCCGGTGCGGCGGCTGCGGCCGGCGCCCCGGGTTCGGGCGTCACCGCGGTCGTCCAGCCGACGATGATCAGCGAGAAGATCGACGTCGACGGCGAGGGCACGGTCGACGGCGGTCTGTTCACCCTCAAGACCGCCGACGGCGAGCTGCAGACCTACTGCATCGACTTCGGCTTCCCGGTCAACATCAACAAGAAGATCGAGTACCAGGAGTCCGACTGGAAGTCGAGCTCCCTCGGTCGCAAGGAGAAGGCGCAGGACGCCGCCAAGATCCGCTGGATCCTGGAGAACTCCTACCCGCAGGTCAAGGACCTGACGGCGCTCGGCAAGACCGTCGGCGTCGACGGCCTGACCGCCGAGGACGCCGCCGCCGGTACCCAGGCCGCGATCTGGAAGTACTCGGACGGCAAGAACGCGACCCCGCGCAACGCCAAGGCCAAGAAGCTGCGCGACTACCTGCTCAGCGACGCCAACAAGGGCATCGCCGCCGAGCCCAAGCCCTCGCTGGCCCTCAACCCGGACTCCGTCTCCGGCAAGTCCGGCGGCAAGCTCGGCCCGTTCACCCTCAGCTCCAGCGCCAGCGAGGTGAAGCTCGCCGTCTCCGGCGACGCCGCCGACAAGGTCAAGCTGCTGGACAAGGACGGCAAGCCGGTCGGTGCCACCGTCGCCGGCCCGATCGCCAACACCCAGCTCTTCCTCGACGTGCCGGCCGGCACCCCGGACGGCGCGGCCGCCCTCAACGCCACCGCCGACACCGTCGTGCCCAGCGGCCGCGTCTTCCTCAGCAAGGGCTACACCGCCGAGGACCACAGCCAGACCATGATCCTGGCCGGCTCCAGCAAGCTCAGCGTCGCCGCCGCCGCCAAGGCCACCTGGAAGCAGGGCAAGGGCGCGCTGGTCGACAGCACCGCCCAGGTCGAGTGCGAGAGCAACGGCGTGCGCGTCGCCGTCACCAACGGCGGTGACGAGGCCGCCACCGTCACGGTCAAGCCGGGCAAGCAGCTGACCGTCCAGCCGGGCAAGACCGAGAGCCTGGTCGTCCAGGTCGCCGAGAAGGCCGCCTACGACATCACCGTCACCGGCCCGAACGGCTACACCAAGGAGTTCAAGGGCGTCCTCGACTGCAAGCCGGTCAGCGCCGTGACCCCGTCCTCCGGCCCGTCGACCCCGGCCGCGAGCGGCACCCCGAGCCCGGCCGCCCCGGCCGGCACCCCGTCGGCGGGCACCCCGTCGGCCGGTGCCAGCACCGCCGCCGCAGCGCACCCGACCCCGGCCGCCAGCAGCTCGGCCCCGGGCACCGGTGGCCTGGCCCAGACCGGTGCCAGCGACTCGACCCCGATCCTCGCCGGCGTCGCCGGTGCCCTGGTCCTGGCCGGTGGCGCCGCGGTCTTCGTCCTGCGCCGCCGTGGCCGCCACGGTCGCACCACCGCCTGAACCGCCTCGCCGGCCCGGAGGCGCTGACCTCCTGAGGCACTGAGGCGACACCCGGCCCGGCTCCCCGCACCCGCTGCGGGGGGCCGGGCCCGCGCGTTTCGGCGGCACGCTGCGGATACCCCTGTGGGGCACCCCGGGCGTTCGGGGCTCCCGGCCGGGTGCGGCACAATGGAAGGCTGCAAGCCGAATACTCCCGACGACGCCGGAGCGATCTCACGTGGCGGAATACATCTACACGATGCGCAAGGTGCGCAAGGCGCACGGAGACAAGGTCATCCTTGACGACGTGACGCTCAGCTTCCTCCCCGGGGCGAAGATCGGCGTCGTGGGCCCCAACGGCGCGGGCAAGTCCACCGTGCTGAAGATGATGGCCGGCCTGGAGCACCCCTCCAACGGCGACGCCTTCCTCTCGCCCGGTTTCACCGTCGGCATGCTGCTCCAGGAGCCGCCGCTCGACGAGTCCAAGACCGTCCTGGAGAACGTCGAGGACGGCGTCAAGGAGATCAAGGGGAAGCTCAACCGCTTCAACGAGATCGCCGAACTGATGGCGACCGACTACTCGGACGCGCTGCTCGACGAGATGGGCAAGCTCCAGGAGGACCTGGACCACGCCAACGCGTGGGACCTGGAGGCCCAGCTGGAGCAGGCCATGGACGCGCTGGGCTGCCCGCCCGGCGACTGGGCCGTCACCAAGCTCTCCGGTGGCGAGAAGCGCCGCGTCGCGCTCTGCAAGCTGCTGCTGGAGGCCCCCGACCTGCTGCTGCTCGACGAGCCCACCAACCACCTGGACGCCGAGTCGGTGAACTGGCTGGAGCAGCACCTGGCCAAGTACGCCGGCACCGTCGTCGCCGTCACCCACGACCGGTACTTCCTGGACAACGTGGCCGGCTGGATCCTGGAGCTCGACCGCGGCCGCGCGATCGGCTACGAGGGCAACTACTCCACCTACCTGGAGAGCAAGCAGTCCCGGCTCAAGGTCGAGGGCCAGAAGGACGCCAAGCGCGCCAAGCGGCTCAAGGAGGAGCTGGACTGGGTCCGCTCCAACGCCAAGGGCCGCCAGGCGAAGTCCAAGGCCCGTCTCGCCCGCTACGAGGAGATGGCGGCCGAGGCCGACAAGATGCGGAAGCTGGACTTCGAGGAGATCCAGATCCCGCCGGGCCCGCGTCTGGGCAGCGTCGTCATCGAGGTGGAGAACCTCTCCAAGGCCTTCGGCGAGAAGATCCTGATCGACGACCTCAGCTTCACCCTGCCGCGCAACGGCATCGTCGGCATCATCGGCCCCAACGGCGCCGGCAAGACCACGCTGTTCAAGATGCTCCAGGACCTGGAGACGCCGGACTCCGGCAAGGTCAAGGTCGGCGAGACCGTCAAGATCAGCTACGTCGACCAGACCCGCTCCAACATCGACCCGAAGAAGACCCTCTGGGAGGTCGTCTCCGACGGTCTGGACTGGATCAACGTCGGCCAGGTCGAGATGCCGTCCCGCGCCTACGTGTCGGCCTTCGGCTTCAAGGGCCCGGACCAGCAGAAGCCGGCCGGCGTGCTGTCCGGTGGTGAGCGCAACCGCCTGAACCTGGCGCTCACCCTCAAGCAGGGCGGCAACCTGCTGCTCCTCGACGAGCCCACCAACGACCTCGACGTCGAGACGCTCTCCTCGCTGGAGAACGCCCTGCTGGAGTTCCCCGGCTGCGCCGTGGTCATCTCCCACGACCGCTGGTTCCTGGACCGGGTGGCCACCCACATCCTCGCCTACGAGGGCGAGAGCAAGTGGTTCTGGTTCGAGGGCAACTTCGAGTCGTACGAGAAGAACAAGATCGAGCGGCTCGGCGCCGACGCCGCCCGCCCGCACCGGGCCACGTACAAGAAGCTGACCCGCGGCTGACACCCAGCCGTCACAGCGGCCCGGCAGACTGCCCTCCGGGGCGGCCTGCCGGGGCCGCGGGCCCGCCGCCACCGCACGGCGGCGGGCGATCGGACGTCGAGGAGAACCCCTGTGGCCCGCCACATCTACGCCTGCCCGCTGCGCTGGTCCGACATGGACGCCTTCGGACACGTCAACAACGTGGTCTTCCTGCGCTACCTGGAGGAGGCCCGGATCGACTTCATGTTCACCCAGGCCGCCGAGGCCGGCGCCGGGGAGTTCGCGGGCGGCTCGGTGGTGGCCCGCCACGAGATCGACTACAAGCTTCCGCTGGTGCACCGGCCGGAGCCGGTCACCATCGAGACCCGGGTGACCCGCATCGGCGGCGCCTCGCTGACCGTGTCCTACGAGATCAAGGACGTCGCCGAGGACGGCACCGAGACGGTGTACGTCCGGGCGTCCACCGTGGTCGTCCCCTACGACCTGGCCGAGGGCCGGCCGCGCCGGATCTCGCCCGTGGAGCGGGAGTTCCTGTCCCGGTTCATGGACGAGGAGCCCGCCGTAGTCGCCGCCTGAGCGCCCACCTCCGACGATTCGAGCTGACCCGCGTTGACCATCACCGCCCGTCTCGCCCTCACCGACGCCGGCGAGGCCGCCGACCTCTCCGCCTTCCTGCTGCGACTGCTGCGCTTCGACCGGGCGGCGGCCGTCCGGTTGCAGGCGGTGGCCCCGGCCGAGGACGACGGCGTGCTGGCGGTCTTCGGGCGGCTGCCGCTGGGCGGTTCGGGCGCGCTGGCGATCCGCACCGCCCGGCTGACCGGGCTGGGCGAGCCGGTCGATCTGACGGTCTCGGCGGGCCAACTGCTGGACGGGGTGGACGGCGAGGCGGGCACCGTCGCGCTGCCCGCCCCGGTGACCGGCCCCGCCTGGGCCGGGCTGCTGCCGCCGCGCACCGGCTGGCGGCCGGTCGGGGCGCCGCCGGCGGCCGAGGTGTACCCCGAACTGATGGCCGGCGTACGGGAGTTCCGAGAGCGCAGCGAGGCCGTCCCGGAGCACCACCGCAGCCGCGCGGTGCTGGACGCGCTGGCCGACGAGATCTGGTCCCGCCCGGTCGCCGCGCTGCCGGAGCTGCCGCTGCGGGCGGTGCACGCGGCGTACGTGATCGGCTTCCTGAAGCCCGGCGCCCCGCTCACCGTGCACCGGGTGGGCGGCTGGCTGCGGCTGAGCGCCCCGGCCGGCTCGGTGGCGGTCCGGACCGTGGCCGCGCCCGGCGCGGGCCTGGGGCTCAGCCCGCTCAGGTAGGACCCGCCCCGGTGGCCGGACCGGCCCCGGTCAGCCCGGGGTGTTGATCATCGAGGCGGCGGCGTAGGTGAGGTAGTCCCAGAGCTGCTGCTCGGCCCCGGCCGGCAGGGCCAGCTCGTCCACCGCCGCCCGCATGTGCTTCAACCAGGCGTCGTGCGCGGCGCGGTCGACCTTGAACGGCACGTGCCGCATCCGCAGCCGGGGGTGGCCGCGCTGCTCGCCGTAGGTCCGCGGGCCGCCCCAGTACTGCATCAGGAACAGGGCCAGCCGCTCCTCGGCCGGGCCGAGGTCCTCCTCGGGGTACATCGGCCGGAGCAACTCGTCCTCGGCGACGCCCTGGTAGAACCGGTGGACCAGTCGCCGGAACGTCGGCTCCCCGCCGACCTGGTCGAAGAAGGTCTCCTCGCTGAACGTGCCTCGCCGGATCTCTGTCACCCGACCATGGTCGCAGACGCCGACGGGGCCGTACACCGGGACCAGAGGCGTACGACCCCGCAGGGCTCAGGCGAGCGGGGAGGCGGTTACGCGTCCTCCCACTTGAACAGCTTCCAGGCGATGCCGGTCAGGACGGCCGCGAAGAGCAGCAGTCCGCCCATGGTGGGCAGGGCGTCCATGACGCCGCCGCCGCGGGTCAGCACCGACTGGGAGGCCTGCACCAGGTACCGCAGCGGCATGACCTCGGAGACGGCCTTCAGCCAGCCCGGTGCGCCGTCCATCGGGAAGAACGCGCCGGACAGGAAGGACATCGGCAGCACGATGACCTGCGAGATGCCGTTGGCCGCCTCCTCGGTCTTGGCGACCGAACCGGCCAGCAGGCCGATCGACATGAAGGCGAGCGTCGCGCAGGCCACCAGCGGGATGACCAGCCACCAGTTGCCGGTGAGCTTGAGTCCGAAGAAGTTCGTGGCGACCACCAGGAAGACGGTGGTCTGGAGCAGGGCGGTCAGCAGCGAGACCAGGATCCTGGAGCTGACGACCGTGCCCGCGCTCACCGGGGCCAGCCGCAGCCGGCGCAGCACCTTGGACTTGCGCCACCCGACCAGGGTCAGTGCGGCACCGAACACCGCGCCGGTGGCGACGGCCCAGCCGAGCAGGCCGGGGGTGAGGAACTGGATCGACTTGAGCGACTTGTCCTCGACCTGCTGGGCGTCCAGCACGTAGGCGGGCGGTTGGCCGGTGGCCTTCTGGTTGGCGCTCTGGACCACCGAGTCGAGGACGCCCTGGACGGCGCCGGCGCGGACCGTGTCGGCGGCGCTGAAACGCAGCTCGACCTTGCCGTCCGGGCCCTGCTTGATCATCGCGTCGTAGTCGCCCTTGCGGACCTTCTCCAGCGTGGCGGCCTCGTCGTCGGTGCGGGTGATGGTGAGGACCTGGTCCAGCCCGGCCCGGTCGCCGCCCTGCATCGAGTCGAACAGCTTCACCGCGCCGACCTGCGCCACCTTGGCGTGCGGGCTGCCGGACCCCTTGCCCAGGCTGCCGAAGAACACCAGGAACACCAGCGGGAAGAGCAGGATGAAGAAGGTCGCGGTGCGGTCGCGCTTCATGCCGAGCAGCATCGCGCGGGACAGGCTCCAGAACGCGCTGACCCGCTCCCGCTCGGCGCTCGCGCCGCCGCCCGATCCGCCGCGCTGGGCGGGGACCTTCGGTTCGGTGGAGGTGCTGGCGGTCATGCGCGGTACTCCCGTCCGGTCAGCTGGAGGAAGACGTCCTCCAGGGTGGCGCCGCGCACTTCGAGGCCGCGCAGCGCGTTCTGCTCGGCCAGGACGCTCAGGACCGGGGCCGGGAGGCGGGTGGAGACGGAGAGCGAGACGCTGTCGTCCTCCAGGGTGGCGATGTCGGCGCCGGCCGCGGTGAGCAGGTCACGGGCGCGCTCGACGGTCAGCTGGCCGGACGCGACGCTGATCCGGACGGTGTCGTCGATCTCGCGGATCAACGTCGCCGGGGCACCGGTGTGCAGGATCTTCCCGTGGTCCATGATCGAGACCCGGTCGCAGAGCACCTCGGCCTCGTCCAGGTAGTGGGTGGTCAGGACGACCGTGCGGCCCTCGTTGTTGATGTCCCGCAGGAGGTCCCAGAGGTTGCGCCTGGCCTGCGGGTCGAGGCCGGTGGTGGGCTCGTCCAGGAAGACGATCTCCGGGTCGTGGGCCAGTGCGCAGGCGATCGACAGGCGCTGCGCCTGGCCGCCCGACATCTGGTCGGTCATCACCTCGGCCTTGTCGGTCAGGCCGACCCGCTCCAGCATCGCGTCGGCGCGCTTGGGGCCGACCCCGTAGAACGACGCGAACGTGCGGATGGTCTCCCGGGCCGTCAGTTTCCGGAAGAACGCGGAGGCCTGGAACTGCACGCCGATGCGCGGCAGCAGTTTCGGATTGCGCGGCCAGGGGGCCATCCCCAGCAGTTCGACCCGGCCTTCGTCCGGCTTGCGGACGCCTTCCAGGATCTCCATCGTGGTGGTCTTCCCGGCGCCGTTGGGGCCCAGGATTCCGTAAAACTCGCCGGCTTCGACGGTGAGTGACACCCCGTCGACAGCCTGCACATCCCCGTACCGCTGACGGATGCCGTCGGCGGATATAGCTGCAGTCATGTGCCCTGAGCCTAGGGCTTCCGGAGGCCCTTGTGCACATCGGAGATGGCGAATTTGCGGATACTTTGAGGAATCGGGAACAAAATGGGCCGGGCGGAAAGTTGAATTCCGCCCGGCCCGGCCGGAGTTCGTGCTGACGATCCTTCAGGCGCGGTGCATGGTGATCGTCGTCCAGGCCCCGATGTGGATCCGGTCGCCGTCGTTCAGCGGTACGGCGGTGTGCGGGGCGATCGGCTCCGCGCCGCCGTTGACGGTGGTGCCGTTGGTCGAGTCCTGGTCCACCAGCACCCAGCTGCCGTCGGCCTGTTCGGCGAGCAGCGCGTGCTGGTGCGAGGCGCCCGGATCCTCCGGCGGCACCGACAGGTCGATCTCCGGTACGGTGCCGCGGTGCTGGCTGCGCCGCCCGATCCGCAGCTGGCCGCGGCCGGTCAGCGGGACCCGCCGCTCGGGGCAGTACGGCGGGAAGAACAGGCCGGCCGCCTCGGGGCCGCTGCGGGCCATCATCTCGGTGAAGTACTCGCGGTCGGCCGAGACCACCGCGATCCAGTTGGTCCGGAGCGGCTCCGCGGGGGCGGCCCCCGGCTGGGGCTGCGGCGGGGCGAGGTGGAACGAGGTGCCGAAGTCGCCGCCGCGGTTGTTCGGGCCGGGCGGCTCGGCGTACACCGGGCCGGAGTCCTCACGGACGGGGGACTCGGGGAACGCGCTCTCCGGCGGAGGGTAGCCGTAGGTGTGCGCGGGCGCGGGGGCCTGCTGCTGGTGCGCCTGGTGCTGTGCCTGTGCCTGGGCATGCTGCGGCTGCTGGTGCTGCGCCTGCTGCGGGACGGGCGGCTGGGCGTGCGGCGGCTGGGCGGCCAGCTGCGGGGCGCCGCCGTACGCCGCCGGGATGTTCAGCGGCGGCGGCTGGGTGTGGCCGCCGGGCGCCGGGACGCCGACGGGCGGCGGTTGGCGGCGCGAGGGCGTGGAGAGCTCGTAGTCGTACCCGCACTCCTCGCAGAACCGCCCGGTCTGCGGGCTGCGGCAGATCGGGCAGACCGCCAGGCCCTCGGTGAGGTTCGGGAAGCCCTGGGCCGGAGGCGGCGGCATCGCGCCGGGCGGCGGGAAGGCCCCCGGCGGCATCGGCGGAGGCGGCAGCGGTGCGCCGTAGGGTGTACCACCGTGCTCCGTGCGCCCGGCGGGTGCCCCGGGCGCGGGGTGGCCCCCGTGCGCCCCCGGATGGGCTCCGTGGGCTCCGGGATGGGCTCCAGGGTGGGCCCCGGGCGGCGTCGGGGCCGGCGGAGTCATCGGGAAGCCGCAGAAGTCGCACCAGTCCTCGGCCTGCGACTCATGGCCCCTCGGGCAGATCGGCATCAGTTCCCCCTCACTTCGAGCCGGCTTGGGGCGGCGTCGCACCGGGCCGTCGGCCCGGTCACGTCTTCAGCGGTCACTTCTTCACACGCACCGTCTTGGTCGACCGGGTCTCAAGGGTCATCGAGTCGGCCTCGCTCACGTTCTTACGGAACCGAACCGTACCCTCCTTGGGGTCGACCACGTCCACCACCTTCTGCAGCAGTTTGTACGTGCCCTCGTTCCCGGTCGCGTGCGCGATCCGGACGGCGGCGCCCAGCTTGGCGGTGGCGGCGTCGACGTCCCCGGCCCGGTGGGCCTCCAGACCCTCCTGGATGGAGGAGGCCAGCTCGGCCTGCCCGGTGTAGTGGGCGACCTGCGGGCTGATCCGGGTGGAGGAGGCCAGGTCGTCCGTCCAGACCGCCTTGACGAGACCTTGGGACAGCACCTCGGGGGTGCCGCCGCCGACCTGCGGGGGCAGCACCAGGCTGATCCGGGCGGCGAGCATCTCGTTGCCGATCGAGGCGGCCGGGACCTCGACGCAGACGTGGTAGTCCCGGCTCTCGTCGCCCCAGGAGCCGGTGGGGTAGTCGCCGGCCCGGGGGCCGGCCTCGGCGCGCCGGTCGGTCAGGTCCTCGACCGCGGGGGCGACCTGCTTGACGAACTTGACCGCGGCGTTGGCCGGGGTCCAGATCCGCAGTGCGACGTCGGCGACCTGCTTGCCCATGGCGCCGGCCATCATCGAGCGGAAGTCCTCGGCCAGGCCGGAGGGTTCGGCGACGATGTCGACGGTGCCGAGCAGCGCCGAGGAGATCTTGCGCAGCTCGTCGATCTTCCAGTCGGTGCCGACGCCGCGGCAGTCGGCGGTGAAGTGGCCGGTGACCCGCTCGACGGCGCGCTCCAGGTCGGCCGCCGACTCGTGCTCGTTGTTGCCGTCGGTGAGCAGGACGGCGTGCCGGATGGCGATGTCGCGGCGGGTCAGGAAGAGCTTGTCTGCCTTGGCCAGCCAGGTGCCCATCGCGGTGCCGCCGGCGGCGGTGAGGCGGCGCAGGGCCTCCTTGGCGTGGCCGCGGGTGGTGGCGGAGGCGGTCGCGAGGGTGCCGTCGCCGGGGTAGATCTCGCGGGCCTCGTGGGTGCCGGCGACCACGGCGAAGGCGGTGCCGTCGCGCAGCGCGTCGATGGCGGCGGCGGTGGCCTCGCGGGCGCCGTTGATCTTGGTCTTGGGGTAGTCCATCGAGCCCGAGCAGTCCACCAGGATCACCACGGCCGCGGCGGCGTCGGCGCCCTGCGGGCCCGCGTCGGTGATGCCGAGCGGACGCCCGCCGGAGGTGCCGCCGCCGGTCGCGGTGACGGTGACGATGGCGTTGACCTCGCGGGCGCCGTCGGCAAGGTACTCGTTCTGGAAGATCTCCACGTCGAACCTGGGCAGGTTCGGCTTCGCCAGTGTTGCCATGGGCCGGTGGCTCCCGTCGGAAGGGTGGTCGGTAGGGATCGGTCGGTGGGGGCCGGCCGCGCGGGCGCGGGCCGGCGGACCGGGCGGCCGCCCGGTGCGGCGCCGGGCGGGGCGGCGTCCGGTCAGGCCGTCGGCGGGTGCGGCGGCTGCGGGGGGACGGTCGGTGCGGCGGGCGGCGCGGGGGGTGCCGGCGGGGCGGGCGGGGGTGCGGCCGGGGGCAGCGGGGCGGCGGGGGAGCCGATCACCGGGAGGTCCGGCAGGGTCGGCTCGTAGTCCTCGTCCTCCTCGACGCCCGTACCCGCCGCGCCCGTACCCGCTGTGCCCGTGCCCGTGCGAGTGCCCGGCAGGGTGATCACCGGCAGGTCGAGCGCGGTGGCGGTGCGGGCGTCCTCCTCCTCGGCGCCGGCGGCCGGCGGGTCGATCGGCAGGACGGCGACGGTGATGTTGTCGTGGCCGCCGGCGGCGACCGCGAACTTCACCAGGGTCTGCGCCGCCGCGAGCGGCTCGGCGCGGGCGTCCGGGCGGACGAAGTACGCCAGGTCGGTGGCCGCCTCGGCGTAGTTCCACAGCCCGTCGGTGCAGATCAGCAGCACCCCGGGGACGTGCGGCGTGAAGTCGAGGGTGTGCGGGACGACCTCCTCGGCGTCGGCGCCGAGCCACCCGGTGATCGCGTGGGCGCGCGGGTCGGCGTACGCCTCGGCCTCGCCCATCAGCCCGGCCTCGACCATCCGGGCCGCCCAGGAGTCGTCCTGGGTGAGCCGGAACGGCTCGGCGCCGGCGCGGTCGTCCGGGATCCAGTAGGCCCGGGTGTCGCCGACCCAGCCGATGGTGATCCGGCCGCCGGACGCTATCGCGCTGACGAAGGTGCAGGCGGGGGCATTGACGTCGGACCGGATGGGCCCGGGGCCCTCCTGGGCGAGGTCGGCGACGGCCCGGGCGGCGTCGGCGACGGCCTGGCGCATCGCGGCGGTGGGTTCGCGGCCGGCCTCCAGGGCGGTCAGCAGTGATTCGGAGGCGGCGTCGACGGCGGTCTCGGAGGCCTGGTCCGGGCGGTCGGAGGAGGAGACGCCGTCGCACACCACGGCGACCACGACCGGCTCGCCGCCGGGCAGCGAGGTGGCGGCGACGGTGAAGGAGTCCTCGTTGCGGTGGTGGCGCACGCCGCGGTCGCTGACCCCGGCGACGCCCGCGAGGGACTTCTCCATGTGGTCGCGCGGGCGCGGCTGGGCGCCGCCGCAGGCCTCGCAGTAGCCGTCGGAGGTGACCTGCGGCAGCCCGCAGTGCGCGCAGAGCGGCCCGTGCTGCGACGGGGTGGCCTCGCTCTGGGTGGCGGTCCAGCTCGCGGGCATCGCGCCCGGGGCGGGCCGGCCGTTCCGGCCGGCCCCGCAGGCGCCGCAGAAGGCGTCCTCCGGGTCCATCGGCTCGGAACAGCTCGGGCACACGGTCTGCTGCGGCATCGGCTACACCCACGTCCTGGGACGGGCGCGGTTGGCCCGTTCCACCATCTCGATCCTGGTCTCGGCCCGGTCGGCCAACCGGGCGAGTACCCGGTAGGACTGTTCCAGGGCGAAGCGCAGTTCCCGTTCCACCGTGGGTCGTCCCAGCACCATGGTGCCGCCGCTCCGCTCGGCACCGGGCGAACCGGCGGTGACCCAGACGAGGGCCGCGCCGAGCAGCTCGACGGCCAGTTCCTCGCGGCGGCGGTCGTCCAGGCGCAGCGCGGTCAGCTGGTCGGAGCTGGCGCCGAGGTCGGCGGCGAGCGGGTCGGTGGCGGGGCGTTCGCGCAGCCGGGCGCGGACGGCCGCGATCCGGGCGGCGGTGTACTGGTTGGAGGTGGCCGGGACGGACTCCAGGACGCGGACGGCGCCGGGCCGGTCGTCCTCGGCCAGGCGGACCCGGGCGAGTCCGAAGGCGGCGCTCAGGTAGGCCGGGTCGGTGGTCCACACCAGCCGGTAGAACTCGGCCGCGTCGCCGCCGTCCTCGAGGAGTTCGGCGCAGATGGCGAGGGCCAGCTTGGGGGCGGCCTCGCCGGGGAAGGCGTCGTAGACCGCGTCGAAGGCCTCGGCGGCGGCGCGCAGCCCGGCCTCGTCGGGCGCGTCCGGGCCGTCCGCGGCGCCGACCAGGGCGACCAGGCCGCGGTACCAGACGACCCGCCAGTCGTCCGGGTGCTCCTGTTCCAGGGCGTCGAGGGCCTCCGCGGCGGCGGTGCGGCGGCCGAGTTCGAGCTGGGCGCGCAGTTCGCGCAGCCGCCGCTCGACGGAGTAGGCGGGGGCGCCGGCCAGGGCGGCGAGCGCCTCCTCGGGGTCGGTGGCGAGCAGGGTGGCGAGGAAGCCGGCGTTGGGGTCGGCGGGGTCGACGCGCGGGACGGGCAGGGCGAGGGCGGCGGCGGCCGGGTCCAGGGCGGCCAGCCTCAGTTGCCCGGGCTGCTCGGTGGGCATGACCAACTCGGTGTCCACGACGCGCAGTTCGGGGCCGAACAGGGTGGACATGGCGGGCCGGGGCCGCTCGTCCTGGAGCGCGAGGATCTCGCGCAGCACGCCGGTGAGCTGGTCGGCCATCTCCTCGGCGGAGGAGAACCGGCGGGCCGGGTCCGGGTCGGTGGCGCGCACCAGGAAGCGGTAGTACGACTCGTAGCGGGCGAAGACCTCGACGTCCTCGGGGCCGGGCAGGGTCTCCCGGTAGGTGCTGCTGTAGCCCTGGAAGTCGAAGGTGAGCACCGCGAGGGTGCGGGCCACGGTGTAGAGGTCGGAGGCGGGGGAGGGGCCGTGGGTGGCGATCTCCGGGGCCTGGTAGCCGATGGTGCCGTAGATCGGGCCGTCGTGGTCGAGGCGGCAGACGGCGCCCATGTCGATGATCTTGAGCGCGTCGCCGCTCTGGATCACGTTGTCGATCTTGAAGTCGCAGTAGATCAGGCCCCGGCTGTGCAGGTACCCGAGCGCCGGCAGTGCCTCCAGCGCGTACGCGATCGCCTGCTCGACGGGCAGCGGCTCGCGCCGGCCGTCCGGGGTACGGCGGTCGTTGGCGATGTCCTTGAGCGACTTGCCGCCGACGTACTCCATCACGATGTAGCCGTCGGTGGAGCCGGAGCCCGGGTCCAGGTGCTCGGCGAAGTTGATGATCCGGACGATGTTCGGGTGGTCCACCTCGGCCAGGAAGCGGCGCTCGGCGACGGCCACGGCCAGCGCGTCCTCGTCCCCGGTGTCCAGCAGGCCCTTCAGGACCACCCACTTGTCGTTGACCCGCCGGTCGATCGCCAGGTAGATCCAGCCGAGCCCGCCGTGCGCCAGGCAGCCCACCACCTCGTACTGGCCGCCGACCAGGTCCCCGCGGCGCAGCTTGGGCGTGAACGAGTACGGCGTGCCGCACTGGGTGCAGAAGCCGTCCGGGCGGCCCGGCCGGCCGTTCTTCTCCCGGCCCACCGGGGTCTCGCACTTGGAGCAGAACCGCTTGCGCTCCGGCACCTCCGGGTTCTCCAGCACCGCCAGCGACGGGTCGGCCGTCTCGACGGTCGGCACCGTCACCAGGCCGGCGCCCAGCCGGTTGCGGGTTCCCGCGCTGACGCTGCCGCGGGTGCTGCGCACCGAGACCGAGCGGCTGCTGCCGGTGCGGGTCGAGCGGTGCGAGCGGGAGCGGCCGGACATCGAGCGGGCCGAGCCGGTGCGGGAGGACATCGAGCGGATCGAGCCGCTGCGCGCCGAGTCGGTGGAGACCCGGGCGGAGGGCACGTAGGGCTGGGTGACGCCGGTGTCGCCGCCGGGCGGGGTGAGGCCGCACTCGTCGCAGTAGCCGTCGGCGTCGATGGTGCCGGAGCAGTCCCGGGGGCAGGGCGTGCCGGGGCCCGCGGCGGCCGGGGCCGCCTTGACCGCGGTCGGGGCCACCACGGCGCCGGTCGAAGCCACCGCGGCGCCGCCGGCCGGGGCGAGCCCGCACTCGTCGCAGTAGCCGTCCGCGTCGATCCTGCCGCTGCCGGAGCACTCCGGCCTCACGCACGTCTCGCCCATCAACCTCAGCCCCCCTGAACCTGTCCGTCGACCGGCGTCGGGCCGGTCGTCTCCTGTGCGGCCTCGGCCTGCGCCGGCCGCAGCGACTGCTGGAAGCGGGCCACCGCGGCGGCCGCCGCCCGCAGGTCGCAGGGCGCGCTCCACAGCAGCCAGCGCGCCTTCTCGTACCGCTCGATCACTTCCGGGTCCTCGGAGACCCGCAGCCGGGCGGCCATCGCCTTGTAGGCGTCCAGCCGGCCGCGCAGTTCGGCGCGGACGGCCAGTGGCTGGGTCACCTCGGTGAGCGACTGCCGGGCCCGGGCCAGCTCCTTGGCGGCGGCGTCCTCCAGCGTCTCCAGCAGCGGCGCCAGCCGGCCCCACTGCCCGCCCTGGCGCAACTCCAGGGCCGTCACGATCCGTTCACGCAGCGCCGAGGCGGGCCCGGGCACCGCCGGGACGTCGCTGGCGGCTATCTTCGCCAGCACCTCGCCGCGCGCCCGGCGGGCCTCGGCCAGGGTGGCGTCGGCCCGCTGGAGCAGGTCGCCGACGCCCTGCAGGCGCTCCTCGGCGTCGTCGCGCAACCGCAGCAGGTCCTCCAGTTCCAGCCGGACGCCGTCCAGCGCCCGCCCGGCCCGGTCGAACCGCTCGGTGTCGACCATCCCGGCGGGCGTGGCGAACGTGCCGCCCTCGGGCACGGTGCCGCGCTGGGCGGGCACCCTGGCCGGGCGCCACAGCGCCAGCGGGTCCTCGCGCACCTCGGTGCGCAGCCCGGTGAGGTCGGCCTCCAGGCCGGTCAGGTCGTCGCCCAGCGGGTGGGCGCCGGCCCGTACGCCGAGCGAGGCGGCCAGGTTCCGCACCCGGTGGAGTTCGGCCAGCAGCAGGTCGATCCGGGCGGGCAGCGCGGACCAGACCGCGTCGGCGGCGCTGACCACCTCCAGCACGGTGGCGTACCAGGAATTCATCCGGGACATCAGCGCGTCCAGGCTGATCCGCTCGACCAGCCGGGCGGGCGCGCCGAGCAGCTGCGGGCCGTCCGGCAGCGCGCCGCCGGGGACGGTCACCGCGTCGCCGGTGAGCAGTTCGCTCAGCTCGGCGAGTTCGGGCGCGCCGGGCTTGGCCTTGCGGGCCCGGACGGCGCGGGCCGAGGCGAGCGCCTCCGCGTAGCGGTCGAACAGCGCCCAGAGCAGCGGTAGGCCCTTCCCGGCGACGGACCAGCGCTCCAGCGTGCGCCCGGCCAGTTCGGCGCCGTCGAGCAGCCGCAGCCCAGGGTGGTCCTGCAGGGCGAGCAGCGCCGACTCGACCGCGTCCCGCTCCGCGCCGAGGCGCGCCAGCGCGCGGTCCACCTCCTCCCGGCTCAGTACCGGGCCAGCCGAAGCCGCCAACGCCGTGTCCTTCCTCCTCGCGTGCGATCCGGACGTGCGATCCCACGACAACCCCCGTGCCCACCACCGGTCTCCCCGTGGTGATCGTCCCGAACCCTAGCCGGTGACCGTTCGGGCCGGACGGGCGCGGGGCGTCAAGACCGCGTCAACGGCCCGGTGGCGCCCCGCGCCCGTCCGGTCAGTGCGGGACCGGCCAGTAGTGGTCGGCCTCGTTGAGCATGTACGGCTTGAGCCAGTGCTCGTACGACAGGCGCCAGGCGCCGCTGCCGTAGTAGTCGGCGAGCACCTGGTTGACCCGGGCGGTCAGGTCGGGGCTGGTCTTCAGCATGGCGACGCCGATCACCTCGGGCTGCACCTCGCCGTCGACCACCCGCACGGTCTGGTCCTGGGCGGCCTGACTGGCGGCCAGGCCGTCGTCGGTCATGGTGGCGTCGATCTTGCCGAGCTGCATCAGGACCAGGCAGTCCAGGTGGTTCTCCACCGTGACGACCTGTCGGGCGGTGTTCTTGGCCGCCAGCACGGTCGAGGCCGTGGAGCCCTTGGCGGCGCACACCGTCCTGTCCTTGATCGCGTCGTCGATGCCCTTCGCGGTGGACGCCTTCGGCACCAGCACCCGCTGGCTGATGTTGAAGTACGGCTTGGAGAAGGCCACGTCCTTCATCCGGTCGCAGTTGATGGTCATGGTGCGGACGATCAGGTCGACCCGGCCGCCCTTGATGGCGTCGACCCGGTCGGCGGTCGCCACCGGCTTGAGCACCACCTTGTCGGGGTCGCCGATGACGGCGGCGCCGATCGCCCGGGCGAGGTCGATGTCGAAGCCCTCGATCTGACCGGTGTTCGGGTTGCGGGCGCCCCAGCGGTAGCTGTTCTGGTCCACGCCGATCACCAGGCTGCGCTTGGCCTTGATCGCCTTCACCGCCGGGCCGTCCTGGGTGCTGGGCGGGACGCTCGTGTAGATGTCGCAGGGCTCGGCCTGCTCCTGCCGGACGGCCTGCGGTGCCGTGGCCTGGCGGGCCGCCTGGCCGGTCGCCGGTGCGGCGCCGGAGGGGTCGCCCCCGCCGACCACGGCCGCGACGGCCGTCAGCAGTGCCAGCGCCGCGGCCGGCCTGGTCCGTACGGTCCTGTTGCGCATCTGTCCGTTCCCCCCTCTACCGGTACTCGGCCAGTCGTCGGCCCAGGCCGCGCAGCGCGGCGGCCGCGGCCACCAGGCCGAGCACCGCGGCCGCGGCGGCGGCGGTGCGCAGGTCGGTGTCGACGTCCTTCGCGGCGGCCTGGAACCGCTGCTGTTCGACGACGGCGGCCTGCGCGAGCGCCTGGTCGGTGGCGTTGAAGGCGCTGTCGGCGGTGGTGGGGGAGTCGGTGGCCGTCACGGTCGCGTCCAGGGCGCGCTGGTAGTCGGCGTCGTCGATCTCCAGCTTCCGGGCGGCGCCGTGCCGGTCGTACCAGACGCCGTACTGCGTGCGGGCGTCGTCGAGGGCCTGCCGGGCCTGGGGCGGTGCCAGCCGCAGGGCCTCCGGCAGGGAGCCGGCCCGCCGGTCCGCCGGCGCGTCCTTGGGCACGTCGCCGGACAGGTGGTCGGTGGCCTTCGTCCACTGGTCCGCGTACTTGCTGGTGGAGCCGCGGGCGACGAAGTTCAGGTTCTCCGCCAGCCGGGCGGTCAGCACGTCCACCCGGGCGGTGTTGAGCGCCCGCAGCGGGGTCGCGCCCTCGCGGTCGCTCTGCTTGAGCGCCGCGCTGGCGGTGAGTCCGGTGACGGTCAGCCAGAGCCCGCCGGCCAGGACGGCGGCGGTGGCGCCGAGCAGTCCCGGGTTGAACACCCGGTTGGTGCGGCGGAACAGCGTCAGCTGCACCCAGAGCAGCGCCCCGAGGGTGATCACCGCCAGGCCGTACGCCGCCCACGGCACGGACTTGGCCGCGGCGTAGTCGTTCGCCAGCTCCCCGTTCTCGGTCGCGGACAGCTCGGCGGCGGCCGGCAGCAGCACGGTCTGCATCTGCTCGGAGGCGTACCGCAGGTAGGCGCCGCCGAGCGGGATGCCCTGCCGGTTGTCCGCCCGGGCGCTCTCCACCAGGCCTGAGTAGACCGGGAGTTGCTGGTTCAGCCGGGTGAGCGAGCCCTGCGCGGGGGAGGTGGCGGTGGTCCGGGCGGCGGCGTCGGCGATCAGCTTGGCGGCCTTCGCGAGGTCCTGCTCGTAGCGGTCCCGGACGCCCTTCGGCTCGGCCCCGGCCAGCAGGAAGCCGGTCGCCGCGGTGGTGTCGGCGTCGGCCAGCGAGCGGTGGATGTCCGCGGCGGCCTGGCTCAGCGGCTGGCTGTACGAGACGACCCGCTCGGCGGCCTGCGCCCTGGTCTCCAACTGCCAGGCGGTCAGCCCGCCGAACGCCACGGTCAGTACCGCGAGCACCGCCCCGGCCAGCCGCAGCCGGCCCGGCGCCGTCCGGGTGGCCCGTGCCAGCCGGCCCCGCAGGCCGCGCGGCGCCGGCCGGGCCGCCGAGGGCCGTGGTGCCGGCACGCCGCCCGGGCCGGGCGCCGGTGCGCCCGGCCCGACCGGTGCGCCCGGCGGACGACTCGGCCGTGCCGGGACTACGGCGCTCGGTGCGCCGCTACCTCCTGGTGTCGCCACCCGCCTCATCCTCCCCTGGGGCCGGGCCCGCTGTCCGGGGCCCGGCCGATGCCAGCAGTATGGCCGTGACTCCCCCCGGCCACACCCGACTTGCGCCGATCTTGAGCTTGTCCCGCGCGGTTCCCGCGTGCGTGCCGCGCGGTCGCCGCGCGCTGTTCGAGGCCCGCCGCTCGGATGCGGGGCGGGCGGCGAACCCTCCGACGCCGGTTGCACCCTATGCGGTTCCCCCGACAAGCCGGAACGGCGAGGTCCGATTGTTTCGGGCACCCCTGCCGTGACGGCGCCGTGCCGGCGCCGCGACGCCGCCGTTCCCGGCCCGGTCGGTGCGCCCGGTACGGCGGGGCCCCTCCGTACGATGGGCACCATGCGCCTGCTTGGAACGATCTCGCCCGACCGCCCGCTGCTCGTCGTCGCCGTGCGCGAGGAGGCCGCCCACCTCGACGACCGGCTGCCCGTCCTGCTCACCGGAATAGGGAAGATCAACGCCACCGCCGCGCTGGCCACCGTCCTCGCCCAGGGCGAGCGGCCGTCCGAGGTGATCAACCTCGGTACCGCCGGTGCGCTGCGCCCCGGCTGGGAGGGCACCCACCACGTCGTCCAGGTCATCCAGCACGACCTCGACACCCCCGCCCTGTACGCGCTCACCGGCCGCAGCTACGGCGCCCCGCTGGTGATCGGCAAGGGCGAGGGGCCGGTGCTGGCCACCGGGGACCTCTTCGTCTCGGACCCGGCGGCCCGCGACCGGCTCGCCGAGCACGCCGACCTGGTCGACATGGAGGGCTACGCCGTCGCCGCCGTCGCGCACCGCGCCGGAGTCCCGGTCCGCCTGGTCAAGCACGTCAGCGACGAGGCCGGCGAGGGCGCGAGCCACAGCTGGCGCGAGTCGGTCGACGAGTGCGCCCGCCACCTCGCCGACTGGGTGACCACCCAGGGTTGGTGATCAGCCGTCAGATGGCACGTGAGCGAGGAGACCGGGCGGCACGCCGGGCACGCGGACAACATCCGCGAGCAGCTGGACGGCGCCGTCGGGCGCTGACCGGCCCCACGGGTGGGAGGGCGGCCGCCCTCCCACCCGCACCGGTCAGTCGCGGAACGCCGAGAGGTCCAGCGCCGCCAGCCGCTCCGGGTCGGTGAGCACGTCGATCGTCGCGATCGCGCCGTCCACCACCGTGAACGCCATGATCGACAGCGCCCGGCCGTTGTCGCCGATCACCACCGCGCCCGCGGCGCCGTTGACCAGTGCCGGGCGGGCGAACGGTGACAGCCCGCCCCACAGCACGGCCTGGCCGGCCACCGTGGCGGCGCCCGCCAGCACCACCGTGTGCCGGGCCCGCACCCCGCCGCCGTCCGAGCGCAGCACCACGTCCGGGTCGAGCACCGCCACCAGCGCGTCCAGGTCGCCGCCGCGGGCGGCCGCGAAGAAGGCGTCCACGGCCGCCCGTTGACGGCCCAGGTCCGGATCGGGCGCCGGCGCCTGCCCCTGCACCCGGCGGCGGGCCCGGCTGGCCAGCTGGCGGGTCGCGGCCGCCGTCCGCTCGATCAGCGGGGCGATCTCGTCGAACGGCACCGCGAACAGGTCGTGCAGCACGAAGGCGACCCGCTCGGCCGGCGACAGCGACTCCATCACCACCATCAGCGCCAGCCCCACCGAGTCCGCGAGCAGCACCTCCTGCTCGGGGTCGACCACGCCCTCGCCGCGCAGCAGCGGGTCCGGGATGCGCGGCGCGCCCGCCGCGCCCGTCTCGTCCGACGGGCCCTCCAGCGGCTCCTCGCGGCGCAGCGCCCGGGCGCGCAGCAGGTTCAGGCAGACCCGCGAGACCACCGTGGTCAGCCAGCCGGCGAGGTTCTGCACGTCGGCGGTGTCGGTGCGGTCGTACCGCAACCAGGCCTCCTGGACGGCGTCCTCGGCCTCGCTGATCGAGCCGAGCATCCGGTACGCCACGGCCCGCAGCCGAGGCCGGTGCGCCTCGAAGAGCGCCGCCCGCGCAGATTTCTCGTCCACCGTGTCATATTCCTTCGTCGCCGGGGGTCAGAGCAGCAGAAGCCACCAAACAACGCTGCGGCGAGCAGATCAACTCCCCTCAACTCCCCGTCCGGGACGAATCGGAGACGATCGTGACGAACACCCCCGAGACCGAGGACGACGACAGCCGATACCGATACAAGGATGAAACGCTGTTTACCGGAATCTGCCGGTACCGATGAACGGATGAAACGTCCCCTGGACGGGAACCTGACATCCCGCTCCTACGGTGCCGTGCATGCCACAAACACATGGCCGGATCGGCGGTCACCGCAACAGGATCCGCAGCCGAGCGCGCACCCAGGTCGTCCTGACGACAGCCGTGCTGGCAGCGGGCATGGCGCTGGCCGCGCCCGCCGGAGCCGCCGGGGCCGCGGCGCAGGACGGGGCCGCAGCGAAGGACGGGGCGGCCACCACGAGCCGGGTGGTCGTCCATCCGGAGGCGGTCACGGCCGCGCAGCAGCAGGCCGTCCTGGACTACTGGACCCCCGAGCGGATGGCCGCCCTGACGACGCCGTCGTCCGGCAATCCGCCCAAGAGCGCCCCCGACGGCGCTCCGTGGACCGGTGTCGACACCCTGAGCAGGACGGTGGGCAGGCTCTTCTTCACCAACCACGGTGAGGACGAGAGCTGCACCGCGACCGTCGTGAACAGCGCCAACCGCAGCACCGTCGTCACGGCGGGGCACTGCGTCAACAGCCCGGACCTCCTCGGTGACAACGACGAGTGGCTGTCGAACGAGATGTTCGTCCCGGCGTACCGCGACGGTCTCGCGCCGTACGGCAAGTTCGTCGCCCGCGCCGGGGTCGCCGACGCCACCTGGCTCCTCAACGACCAGCAGAACGCCCTGAAGTACGACGCGTACGACCAGGCGTTCCTGGTCCTGAACACCAACGCCGCAGGCAAACGCGTGCAGGACGCCGTCGGCGCCGCACAGCGCATCGGCTTCGACCGGCCGGGCAACGCCTCCGTCCACGAGTTCGGCTATCCGCGCGAGTCCTCGGGCGATCCCACCCGCGCGGGCCTGCCCGAGTACACCGGGGCCAGGCTCGCCCACTGCGTGGGGCAGACCCGCGAGTACCCCGGCACCGCGGAGCACCCGGAGCCCCGGGGCGAGTGGGGCGCCCCCTGCGTGATGGGCGGCGGCTCCAGCGGCGGTCCCCGCGTCGCCGACTTCGACCCGTCCTCCGGGATCGGCACGGTGGTGGGTGACAACACCCAGGGGGCCTTCTTCGACTCCTCGGGCCGGGTCTGCGACCGCGGCGACGCCGCCTGCACCCGGCACCTGGTCGGCCCGCAGTTCACCTCCGCGATCACGAAGCCGCTGTACAAGGCCGCCGAACGCTCCTGAAGCGTCGGCCGAGCCGTGCTCGAAACGAACCGTACCCAACCGAGATTGGCGACGATGTCCACCACACACCGAGCGTTCCCCCGCAAGTTCGCCGCCGCGGGAGTCCTCCTGCTGAGCGCGACCACGGCGGCCGTGCTGCTGCCGAACACGGCCTTCGCCGCGGAACGGGAATCCGTCACCACGCATTCCGGCGCCACGACCGAACAGGAGCGCAGCCGGATCGATGCCTACTGGACTCCCGAACGGATGAAGCTGGCGGGCGCCATGGTCCCCGAGATCACCCCCGTGCCCGAGGACGACAACACGCCTGACGATCCGCAGCCGCTTCCCCCGAACACGCCGGATCCCGGGGCCACGTGGACGCACGGCGGAGCGGTGAACAAGAGCGTCGGCCGGCTCTTCTTCACCTTCTCCGACGGCTACGACGGCAGTTGCACCGCAACGGTCGTCGCCAGTGCGAACCGCAGCACCGTCATCACGGCGGCGCACTGTCTGCGGGGCGTCGGAGCCGCCGCCACCGACGCGACGTGGACCCACAACCTCTATTTCGTGCCCGGCTACCGCAACGGCACGAAGCCGCTCGGCGGCTTCAGCATCAAGGAGGCGGCCACCTCCTCCCGTTGGGACGCCGATCCGGGGAAGACGACCTCGGCCGATATCGCCGTCGCCGGCTACGACACGGGACTCCTCGTGGCGAACCCTTCGGCCGAGGGTCGACGGATCGCGGACGTCACGGGAAGCCAGCGGATCGCGTTCACCAAGCCCGCCAAGGACGAGTTCATCCACACCTTCGGGTACCCGAAGGACCGGCTCAACAACCCCAGCGCCAAGTACGCCGGATCACGCATGATCCATTGCGCCGGACCGGCCCAGCCCGGCCCCAAGGCCCCTCTGCTGTGGGGTGAGTCCTGCGACATGTCGCACGGGGCGAGCGGCGGCCCCCACCTGGCACAGTTCGACACCCGGACCGGTACCGGCACCGTCGTCGGCGTCACCACCACCACGGACGACCTCGCGGGCGGCCAGACCAACACGCTCTACGCCACGCGCCTCGGCGACAGCGCCCACCGCCTCTACACCTGGGCGCAGGGTCGCACGGCCTGACCTTCCGTCAGTCCCGTGCGGCCGGCCACCGGTACATCGGTGGCCGGCCGCACGGGCGGTGGCGATCAGGGGCTGTGCGACCGGGTGATCGGGAGCGGCACGCCGCCGGGTGGGGCATCAATCGCCTGAAGAGGACATCGCTGCGCGGTCGGACTCACTGCGGAGAACACAGAATTCATTGCCCTCAGGGTCCGCGAGGACGGCCCAGCCGGGGCCATCCGGTTCCCGGCGATCGTCGACGAGGGTGGCCCCGAGCTTCAGCAGTCGCTCGACCTCCTCCTCGCGCGTGGTCTTCGGACGCAGGCACAGGTGAATCCTGTTCTTGATCGTCTTCGGTTCCGGCACCTGGTTGAAGTACAGCAGTGGGCCCTCCGGCAGCACCACCTCGGTTTCCGCTGCACCCGGCTCGGCCTCCGGGTGCGGCGGACAGCCGAGCACCTCACTCCAGAACCGAGCCAGCTCATAGGCGTTCGCACAGTCGATCGCCACATTCTGCAACACCGAGACCATGCCCGAGAGCCTGCCCGAAGCACCGCTCGGTCCGCCACCGGATTGCGGCCGGACGGCGCCGGCACCCGGTCCGGCGGCCCGCACAAAGCGGTTGCCGCCGCCGGTCGGGTTCGGGCGAGGAGCGGGGTGGCGGCCCTCAGCGCCGCCACCCCGTTGGCTTCTCGGCACCGGAGGAGGGGTTCGTTGAGCCAAACCCCACCTTGGGGTGAAGATCAGAACGCGGTGGGTGGTTGGAGGACCAGGTCGAGGACGGTGTCCCAGTGCTCGTCGGGGGCGGTGACGATCACGTAACCGTCCTGGCCGGGGAGTTGGGGGACGAGGGCGCTGCGGCAGCCGTGGCTGTGCAGGACCTCGACGGGGACGCGCTCGCCGTTCAGCCGCACTTCTCCGGTGGTAAGCCCGGAGTCGAGCGGGGCCCAGGGTGCGCGTGGGTCGATGCGGTCGGAGTTGGCGAGGAAGTTGGCGAGTTGGCTCTCCGGGGTGGTCACGGACTTGACCCGGTGGCCGTCCGGGACGGGTCGGGAGGTCTGGACGATCGCGACGAACTCGCGATCCAGGTGGTAGTTCAGGTCGAGGTGGCAGAGGTAGCCGTCGCTGGCCATCCGCCCCAGCAGGACGAACCACCCGGGCGGCGCGTCGCGGAGGACGGCGATCCGCTCGTTCCACTCCTCGGCGGTCTCGCGCGGGGTGGGGAGGTGGAAGGTGCGCGGGCGGTTGCTGCGGAACAAGGGATCCCCCAACTGGCCGTCGAATGCCGGACGTTGACCCAGTACATCATCACCCGCGTTCGACGGGCGGTGCCATCGCCCTGGACATGGGGCGGGATCGGCCTGCAGCGTCGGGCCGATCCCGCCCGACGCTGCACTCAGCCCAACGTCGACCTGCCGCGCGATCGACTGTCGGATGCGGGCTACCGGGTGGCGGCTTTCGCGCGGTCGCGGCAGTGGGCCAGGGCGGGCTTGATGCGGGCGTCGGGGGCGGGGGAGGCGGCGAGCAGTTCGCCGGCGGTGACCAGGGCGGTCCAGTAGTGGGCCGGGTCGCCGGTGGTGGGGCGGGGCCGGGTGGCGGCGAGGGAGAGGAAGGCGGCGGTCAGGTTCCCGGTGACGAACCAGCGGGCCAGCCCGTGCTGGTGGCCGGCGCGGATGCTGCCCAGGGCGTCGATCGCGGCGAGGAACTGGTCGACGATGGCGAGGTCGCGGTCGTCGAGCGTCTTCGGGACGTCGAACACGCCGAGGGCTTCGAGGAGTTCGCCGGTGTCCGCCTCGGAGCCCGGGCGCGGGTCGGCGAGCAGGGCGTCGAAGCAGTCGTCGAGGCGGAGCTGCGTCTCGGCGGCGGGGATGCCGAGGGCGATGCAGACGGCGCGGGCGGAGCGGACCGGTTCGCGGGTGCGGCGGGCCAGGACGGCGTAGGCGTCGGCGGGCGTGGAACCGGTGTCGAACAGGTGCCGGGCGGTGAGGGCGAGTCGCATGGAGAGAGGCACCTTCAGACGGCGAGGACGGTGAGTGTGGAGACGGGGGAGGGCGCGATCAGCGCCCAGACGAACTTGCCGATGCCGCCGGCGCGGGGGCAGCAACCCCACTTCTCGGCCAGTTCGTTGACGAGGAGGACGCCGCGCCCGTGCTCGTCCTCGGGCGCGGGGGAACGGAGGGACGGGCGGCCGGTGCCCGCGTCGTGGACTTCGAGGCGCAGCCGGTCGCCGATGAGGGCGAAGCGGACCTCGATCAGACGGTCGGCGGGGGCGTCGGTGTGCTGGACGGCGTTGGCGAAGAGCTCGCCGAGGAGCAGTTCGGCGATGTCGCAGTAGTGGTCGCCGGTGGGGAGGGCGGCGAGGTAGGCGCGGAGCAGTTGGCGCGCGATGGGCGTGGAGTCCGTGCGGGAGTCCAGGCGGGCCGCGAAGGTGCGGGGGCGGCGGGCGGTACGGGTTTTGAGCATGGCGAGGCACCTCGGGGGCGGACGGGGGAGTGCGAAGGGCGTACGCAATCACGCTACGCATGCAAATGATTGCGTTCTGGTGTCAATAATCGAGGCTGCAGAGGTACGGTGACGCCAAATCAGCGTGCGGGACGCGTGGTGCACAACAGGGGGCAGTGATGACACAGCGGAAGATCAGGCGTGGGACCACGGCGAGCTCCGCGATCATGTTTGGCGAGGAGGTCCGCTATGCACGCGAGTCGGCGGGCTACACGCAGGAGGAGCTGAGCAAGCTCCTGCACTGCGACCGGACGGTGATCTCGCGGACCGAAGGCGGGAAGCGGAAGCCGTCGGTCGAGGAAGTCGAGGAACTGGACCGGTTGTTGAACACCAGCGGCCTGCTGAAGCGGCTGTACGGCAGGGTCGACTGGGCTGCCTCGATCGAGCATCCGGACTGGTTCCAGGAGTATGCGGACCTGGAGGCCATCTCTATCGGGATGCGGGCGTACCAGGACAGCGTGATGTATGGCCTATTGCAGTGCCAGCAGTACGCGCGTGCGATCTTCTCCCTTGGTGATGCAGTCGGCAAGCCGGAGGAGATCGAGGAGCAGACCAGGGCTCGACTCAGTCGTCAGAGCCGCTTTCTCGTGCCGGATGGTCCGTTGTTGCTCGTCATCCTCGACGAGAGCGCCATCCGCACGGTCGTGGGCGGGCCGGGCGTGATGAGGCGTCAGATGGAACATCTCCTGAGAGTGGCCCAGCTCCCGAACATCGTCATTCACGTGGCGCCGTTCTCGCATCGGCGGATTGACATCAAGACGGCTATGGTGTTGCTGGAGCTACCGGACGGACAGCGCTTGGTCTACTCGGAGAGTCTCGATCGAGGGCATCTGAGCGATGATTCCGCCAGTGTGGCCAGGCACCAGCGTCGCTATGATCAGCTCCGTGGCGAATGCCTGTCAGAGTGCGACTCACTTCGGCTGATCGCCGAAGCGCTGGAGGGTTTCAGAGATGATGAGCAACGAGTTCGCCGCGGCAGTTTGGCGCAAGAGCAGCTACAGCAACAGCGACGGCGGCAACTGCATCGAGGCGGCCCTCGGATCCCTGCCCGGCGCCGTCCCAGTGCGTGACTCCAAGGATCCGCACGGCCCGGCCCTTGTTTTCCCCGCCGCCGCCTGGGAAGCCTTCATCGCGGCCGTCCGTTCGGGTGGCTTCCCCGGGTGAGCCAGCGGTAGGAGAGGTGGACCGCGAGGCCCAGCAGGGTCATGACGACCGACGCGGCCAGTGCGACCACGTCGAGTGCGTTCCGGGTCAGTGAGTTCCAGAAGCCGATGCTCGAAGCAAGGGCGGCGACGTCGGTGTGCTGGGGGTCGTACACCACCGTCACGGTGTCACGGGTCTTGATATTGCCGGTGACGTAGGCCAGTTGGGTCTCGACGGACACCCCCTCGGACGTCGTGAACCGCACCCGGCAGTTGGCGTTGCCTGCCGGGTTGTCCCGCGGCCCGCTCACTTCGGCGCATTCGGTGACGACCGCCGGGGTGTGGACGCCGCGACTGCGGAGAGCCGACGTCACGCCCATGTCGTGCGGTATCAGATAGACCAGACTGAGGACGAACAGCAGAACCCCCAGGCCGATCATCGCGAGCGACCCGTTCCGCACGGTCCGACCATGACCCGGCACGTTCTCCATCGGTCCCCCTGGTATCAGTCGAACTGCCCCCGCGCGCTCACGCTAGCCGCACCCGCCGACGCCGGCAGGGCCTCGGAGTGCTGACCGGTCAGTTCCGGTCGCCCGACGACCTCTCGCGAGCAATTTCGAACACTCTGCGTGTTATGCCGATGCGATACGTAACCAGACGGTTACAGTCGCCCGCAGTGCACGGGTAGTCCCTGTTCGACTCAACAGAGGCGGTAGCAGTCATGGCACAAGAACCCCGTATCGACGTATCGCTCACGGCCCTCAAGGAGGGACAGTCCGAGCCCACCAAGGCCGAGTTGGCGGAGATCGCCGGCTCCCTCAAGCCCGAGGTCTGGTTCACCACCGCGCTGTCCGGCGAGGCTGGCGGCCGGGACGCCGACGTCGTCTGGGACCTGCGCGGCGCGCCGTACGAGGGGCGGACGGCGACCGGGCAGGCGGCGGTCTACTACGCCAACCCGAAGCTCGGCCTGCGGAAGCCCTTCCTCTTCGCGGACGGCTTCAACTACGGTCCCAGCGACCTCCCGGGCCTCTTCTCCTACTTCAACACCGTCGCCGACGGCCGGCCGGGCCTCTTCGACCAACTGCTCGCCAAGGGCTACGACATCGTCCTGATCGGCTTCACCGAGCGGCACACCCACATCCAGGCGAACGCCGAGGTCGCGATCGCCGCCATCCAGCGGGCCATCGCCGAGCGCAAGGGCGACGAGCGGCTGACCGTCGGCGGGGTGAGCATGGGCGGCATCATCACCCGCTACGCGCTCGCCAAGCTGGAGTCCGACCCCCAGGGCGACCACCAGACGGCGAACTACCTCTCCTTCGACTCCCCGCACAACGGCGCCTGGATCCCGCTGATCCTCCAGCAGATGGCGTACTTCTTCGAGGACTACACCCCGGCCGGGCCGGACGGCGTCAAGCAGGCCGAGCTGATCCGCAGCCCCGCCGCCCAGCAGCTGCTCTGGGCGTGGGTCGAGAACGCGAAGTACAAGGGCCCGGTGGCCACCGCCAGCGACCTGCGCAAGGAGTTCCTCGCCGACCTCGACCGGGTCGGCAACTTCCCGCGGATCCCGCGCAAGCTCGGCGTCTCCAACGGCCGCCGGGACGGCGTCGGCCTCCCGCTGCCGGCGGGCGAGGTGGCGTTCGACTGGCAGGCCCTGATCGCCAGCGCCACGGCCCGCTTCCAGCCGAACAAGGGCGACAAGGAGCGCATCGGCGGCATGCACCTCGGCCTCGCCGTGCGCCGCAGCACCACCACCGAGGTCCCGGCCCTGGACAGCGTGCCCGGCGGCACCCTGGACTCCTTCGGCAAGGTCGCGACCGCGCTCAAGGCGAAGATCGCCGAGGAGTACCGCAGCGGCACCTTCGTACCGGCCGTCAGCGCGGCGGCGCTGGACTTCGACCCGGTGCAGTGGGACGTCGACCCGGCCGCCGCGATCTCCGATGCCGCCCTGCAGAACGGTCACCTGGACGCCGTCAAGTTCGACGACGCCAACACCGAGCACAGCCACGTCTCCCGCGTGCTGGTCGACTGGATCGTCAAGCAGCTCGCCGGTTGACCCCCGCACCCCCTCCGGCCTGGTTCGGAGCACCCGCGCGGATGGGCTAAGATATTCCTCATCACCCAGATGCGCGGGTGGCGGAATAGGCAGACGCGCTGGATTCAGGTTCCAGTGCCCGAAAGGGCGTGGGGGTTCAACTCCCCCCTCGCGCACATAGGTCCTCGGACCCAATGCGGCCGGTCGAACCGACACTATGTCGGGTCGACCGGCCGTTTTGCTGACCGTGCAGTGCTCTCCCGCCCGATAGCCGAATAGGTGATTGCCGGCTGGTGCCGTACAGTCGGAACCACCGACGCGGGGTGGAGCAGCTCGGTAGCTCGCTGGGCTCATAACCCAGAGGTCGCAGGTTCAAATCCTGTCCCCGCTACTACGAACACTGGGGCCGGCGCACAACGTGCGTCGGCCCCAGTGCTGTTCGGCCATCCGACCAAAACGGCCGGTCAACCCGACACTATGTCGGTCTGACCGGCCTCATTGCTTTGCAGAACGTGATCCGGCCCCCTGCGGCTCGCAGAGGGCCAGATCTGTTGGTGCTGGTCAGGGCGGGTGGGCGCGGTCAGGCCTGTGCGTTGCCCGGCTGGTGGCCCGGGGCGTCGGTGGCGGCGCGCTTGAGAACGGCGGTGTTCGCGGTGACGGTGCCGGGCTTGACCCCGAAGGCCTCGGTGACCTGGACGCTGCGCTCACCCAGGAAGGCGTAGGAGCCGCGGTCGAAGATGATCTCGTCGCGGGAGCCGGTGGCGGTGTTGGTACGGGCGATGGCGATGCCGGTGCGCCCGGCGGCGTCGGTGGCACTGTCGAGAAGGACGACACCGGGGATGCGGGCCGCAGCCTGGTAGAGCGCGGCGGCAAGCTTGCCGGGGACGGCCTGCTCGCGGATCAGGTCGGCGATGGTGACGAACGCCTCCTGGTCCGGCCCGCTGCCGGCTCCCTTGGTCTCGGCGTAGATCTTCCGCAGCAGTTCCTGCGGGTCGGTGGGCAGGGTGCGCAGGTAGTCGTAGGAGGGTGCGTTCAAGTAGGCACCGGTGCCCGATTCGAGTGCCTCGCCGCCTTCCGGGGACTTGCCCTCTTCGGTGAGCCAGCCCGTACGGCCGTCGGCCGAGTGCCAGATCTGCCGCTGGTGGGGCTTCTCGACCCACACCTTCGACGTGCCGCTGCCGGCGTCGACGGTGCCCGCGAGGTGGGAGACGGTGCTTTCGATGTAGACGTACTGCCCCGGGCGCAGGACGAGGTCCGGCGCGGCCTCGGCGGCCAGCGAGATCCGCTCCACCGCGCTGTTCAGACCCGTGGTGGAGCCGGCCACGACCTGGACGACGGGCGCCGCGACGCGCTCGCCCCGCCCGGGGGTCTCCCCCGGGCCGCCGAACGTGGTGACCGCCACGGTGGCGGCGAAGGCGAAGGCCGCCACCGTGGCGGGCACCGCGATCAGCAGCCGCCGACGGCTCCTGGCCCCGGGCCGGGTCGATGCTGCGGGGGTGGGTGCGGGGGTGCGGGTGATCTCGTTCATCAGAAACTCCTCGATCTGGCGCTGCCGGCCGAGCGGGGCGACCGGCGCTCCGGCCGCGGGCAGCAGGTGCTTCAGCTCCGCGTCGTCAAGCGGCTGCTGCCGCTCCGGGGTGCTGGTCATCTGTTCCACTCCTTGTCCGACCGGGCCGGAACCATCCGGCCACCCTGTACTTGTCCGACCGCCCGCAGGGGTTCCCAGCGGTTTTTCGAGGCCGTCCGCAGTTCCTTGTCGGCCAGAGCACGCAGCCGGGTCCGGGCCCTGGAGAGCCTGGAGCGCACGGTGCCGACCGGGATGCCAAGAGCCTCGGCGGCCTCGGGGTAGCTGAGGCCCGCCCACACGCACAGCGAGAACACCTCGCGCTCCCCGCGCCGCAGTTTCTCCAACGCCGCCTTGGCGGCCAGCAGTTGGTCGTGGTCGGCGAGCCGGCCGACCAACTCGTCGGCGAAGTCCGGAGCGGGTTCGGCGAGCGGCATGCGGGCGAGGGCGGCCGCATGCCGGCGGGCGGCCCTGGCCCGGTTGCGCAGCACGTTGACGGTGATGCCCATCAACCACGGGCGAGGAGTGGTCCCCTCGTCGCGGAGCTTGTCCCGCAGACGCCAGGCCTCCAGGAAGACCACCGCCATGACGTCCTCGGCACCGGCCCGGTCACCGCTCACCCGGACCGCGTGCGACAGAACCGCCTGCGCGTGCTCCTGGAACAACTGCCGGAAGGCGCCCGGGTCCCCGGCTCTGATCCGTTCGTGCAGCGAAAAGTCCACACCTCTGGTTGTCCTGCCACCACGGGACGGTTCCGGTGACCTGCGTCACAGACGCGGCCCCACCATGCCCGACCCCTTGGCCGGTTCACCGGTCCCGGCACCGGACGGCCGGACACCATCAACCGCTCGCAGGTCGTCGAGGTCCGCAACCAGCTGTCCGCCGCCGACTTCGTCGTCACGCCGGCCGCGCTGCGCCCCGAGCGCGACGGCCCGGGCACGGCGTACTCCGAGCACGCACTGGACGTCGTCGCCACCGCCGGTCTCCTCGCCCGCGCCGGGGTCGGTCACCTGGAGGCGTTCACCACCGAGGTCGAGAACACCATCCCGCACCGCTGCTCGCCGGTCACCGACCTGGTGCTGCGCGATGCCGACGCGGTCGCGGAAGCGGTGCAAAGTCTTGTTTCGCCAGAACAAGACCAATCGTCTGATTTTAGATGAGTATCTATGCGGATAGAGATCGGCTGATCACCGAAATAAGCTTTCTGCTGACCGAAGGTTGTCGGGAGGGGAAAGCAGTGGGCGATCTCAAGGTTGACCCGGGAGAGATCTACAAGTCCGCAGGTGTGGCGCGGGCTATCGGCGAGGACTTCGCCAAGCCTTGTCAGGCAGCCGTTACTGCCAGTCAGACGGCTGTCAGTCAGCTGACGGGTTGGTCGGTGGCCGCGCGGCTCGGCCAGGTGGCGGGTGGCTGGGCGCCCGTGTTGTCGGGCGTCGGTGACCGTCTCAAGAAGACGGCCGACAACCTCACCGCCACGGCGCAGGCCTACACGAACAACGAGCACGCCAACGTCGAGGTCTGGCAGAAGCAGAAGATCGGCGAGGCATGGGAGAAGCCGGGCCAGTGAGCAACGACTTTGAGCTGCTGCTCAGCTTCGACCCGACTGGGCTGCATGACGCTGCCAAGGCGTGGCGCGAGCTGTCCAACGGGGCCCAGTCCGCCGACAACAGACATCGCAGCCAGGTCAACGGACCGCTGCGACACTCGAATTGGACAGGGGAGGACGCGAAACAGGCGTTCTACGCCTTGGGCCGGACCGAGCAGATCCTGGAGATCGTGCGGGTCGAGTCCGGCACTGTCGCACTCACTCTGGACACCGTCGCCAACCGGATCTACCAGGCGCAGACCAATCTGAAGAACGCCGTGCACCGCGCGGAGGAGTGGGGCCTGACCGTCGGCTCCGACGGGACAGTGAATCTGCCGCCGCTGAGCAAGGGTGAGCAGAACGACCCAGAGGCCAGATCCGACCCCCAACGCAAGGCGCTGGCCACTCTGCGGGGGGACGCGCAGGACTGGATCAGCAAAGCGTTAGCCGATGCGAAGGAGGCGAACGACCAGGGAGAGCGTGCCCTTGGCCGCCTCGATGCCGACATCCTGACCCGGCCGCGGGTGTTCGGCTCCACCGCCGAGACCGCCACCGATGTGAAGGACGTGGCGAAGGACCTCGGCCTCGCCGATCCGTACGTCCCTGAGAACAAGGACCCGCAGAAGTCCGCCGACTGGTGGAAGTCGCTGACCCCTGAGCAGCAGAGCAGCTACCTCGCGCTCTACCCGGACAAGGTCGGAGGACTGGACGGCCTGCCCGCGACGGTCCGGGACGAGGCGAACCGGCTGGCCCTCGACCAGGAGCTGGACGGGTTGCAGGCTGGTAACGCGCGCGGAAGCGGCATGACGGCCGACGAGTACAACACCCGCGAGCAGAATCTGATGAAGCTCAAGGAACAGCTCGACCAGCACGACAGCGCAGCCGAGGACAAGCAGTTGTTCCTGCTTGGGTTCGATGCCAAGGCCTACGACGGCGACGGTAAGGCGATCATCGCCATGGGAAACCCCGATACCGCGGACCACACCGCCGTCATGGTGCCGGGAACAGGGACGACGATCGCCAGCACGGGGGGCCAGCTTGAGCGCATCAATGACATGCAGGAGTCCGCGAAGAGGGCGGCAAAGGGGACGAACGAGAAGGTGTCGGTGATCTCGTGGCTCGGGTACGACGCTCCTGAGATCCCGCTCATGCAAGAGGCGAACGTTGCCGTTGCTGGCACGACCCGGGCCGAGGACGGAGCCGAGGCCTTGCGGAAGTTCACCCAGGGCACCCGGGTCGCCCAGGGCGACCACCACAGTCATCTCTCGGTCTTCAGCCACAGCTACGGGACGACGCTCGTCGGTGCGGCCGCCGCAGGTGGGAACGGACTGGGTGCCGACGACATCGTCGCCATCGCGAGTCCCGGAATGACCGTGCAGCGCGCCGACCAACTGCACATCGACCCGAGCCACTTCTGGACCGGCAGGGCGGCGGACGACCCGATCGAACTCGCCGCGGGGCTGAGTCTCGGCGACGACCCGATGATCGACCGGTTCGGCGGGAACAACTTCCAGACCGACACGTCCGGGCACAGCGGGTACTGGACTGCCGGCAGCAAGAGCCTCGAGAACCAGGGCCGCATCATCGTCGACGTGCCGCCGACCACCGCTCCCAAGGAGCACGACAGCCCACCGCCTCCCCCGTGACCGCTGGAGCCGGGCCGACCACGGCCCGGCTGTACCGGTCCTCACCCTGTCCCGGCCGCAAGGATTCCACTGTGCCGTTCCACTTGCCACGACTCGCTGCACGCCCTCGCGGAGCCCGACGCCTGGGTGCCGCCGTGATAGCGCTCTGCCTGCCCCTGATTCTCGGAGGATGCATGTCCACGCCCGGTCCCAACGATCCGCTCCCCGTCAAGGCTCGCCAGGACGCGCAGGACTGGGCCCAGCACATGACCGAGTACATGGCGCAGACCGCCGGAGCCGCCCTCGACGCCGGCAGCGCCGAGCCGGTCTTCAGCAACTGTGTCGGCAAACACGACGAGGTCCGGGAGGACGGCCGGTACAAGCTGTCGTACGCGGTCTACAGTTCCGCCCCGCTCGAACAGCACCCCGAGGCTGTCCGCAAGGTCCGCGCGATGCTCGAACAGCAGGGCTTCAAGATTGACGGCTACCGGGAAACCATCGACGGAAAGGTGAACACAGTCCTCGACGCATCCCAGGAATCGAGCCAATACCTGGTCACGGTCGAGACCACGAAGGGAGGACTTCTCCTTTTCCTGGTCAAAACCCCCTGCCTGATGCCCCCCACAACGGCAGAAACTCCTCACTGACACGCAGCATCCATAGGGGCATTGGAAGCATCAAGTCGCATAGCAAGGTGGATCGGCAGGTTCGTCCGATCCTTCACCGTAGTGAACGGCAGTGGCTCCACGAGCCGCGAGAAGACAGGGGTGGGAACGGGACCGATCAGACGGAACCGGCCGTCCCCACACCCCGCTGTCCGCGGGGTCTGGGGACGGATCCGCAATGATCACCGTCGCTGCCGATCCGATGGGTGATCAGTTCGGTGTCGTCGGCAGTGCTCGCGTTCCGTACGTGCCGGCACAGGCGCTCCGCTCCCGGGCCGGCGACGGCTCCAGCCCGGCCGGGCGCACGGCGTACCGCGCCTACGTCGAGGCGGCTTCCGTCGGGAGCAGGCGCGTCACCATGGCGTCGATCAGGGCGTCCAGCCGGTGCGGGGTGAGGAGTTCCGGGACGGTCAGGTCGTCGACGATCAGCCCCAGCATGGCCAGGTAGAGCAGGACCACGCCGGTGCGGTCGCCGGGCAGGCCGGAACCCAGGTGGAAGTCGATGTTGGCGTCGAGCTCGGCGGTGAAGAAGCGCGTCAGCTCCGCGTGGAGTTCGGGACGCCGGGTGGCCTCCAGGCGCAGTTCGAGCATGGCCAGATGCGTGCTGCGTTCGCGGCGCATGCGGTCGACGAGCTGCAGCATCAGGGCTCTGACCAGCTCAGGTGAGGGACCGGCGTTCATCGTGTCGGCCAGCTCGGCCGGATCCGGGGTCAGGCGCTCGCGGGTGCGTCCCATGACCTGGGCCAGCATGTCGGCGCGGTTGGCGAAGTAGTTGGACGTCGTCCCGGTGGGCACGGCCGCCTCCTTGTCGACGGCGCGCAGAGTCAGGCCCCGGGAGCCCTCGCGGGCGAGGACCTCGATGGCGGCGTCGAGCAAGGCGGTGCGGCGGGCCGGGTTCTGACGCATCGGCATCTCCTCGGAAACTCGTTGACATCACTGCGCTTGCAGTACTACGTTCAAACCACTTCAACCACAGTACATCACGGGGGGCCGAGCAGGCTCGGGCCCACCGCGTTGTCGCAGGGAAGAGAGACCGGATGCGCAAGCTCACCTACTACGTCGCTGCCAGCCTCGACGGCTACATCGCCGCACCGGACGGTAGTTGCGACTTCCTGCCCTTCGAGGGGGAGATCCGGGAGGTGATCCTCGCCGAGTATCCCGAGACGATCCCGACGCACGCCCGCGGGCCGCTCGGCGTGACCGCCACCCCGCACCGGCACTTCGACACCGTGATCATGGGGCGCGGCACGTACGAGCCGGCCCTGGAAATAGGCATCACCAGCCCCTACGCCCACCTGGAGCAGTACGTCGTCTCCCGCACCCTGACCTCCACCGATCCGCAGGTGGAGATCGTCGCCGAGGACCCGGTCGCACGGGTACGCGACCTGAAGGCGCGCAGCGGCATGGACATCTGGCTCGCCGGCGGCGGCAAGCTCGCCGCCGCGCTCCGCGACGAGATCGACGAACTGGTCATCAAGCGCAATCCGGTCGTCATCGGGTCCGGCATTCCGCTGTTCGACGGCCCGTTCGCTCCCACCGGCTTCCTGCAGACCGCCCGTCGCGACTTCGACTCCGGCGTCAGCCTCGTCGCCTACGCGAGGAGGTGACGCGAGAGCACTCGGTCACGTGCCGGCGGGCCGTCCCGTCCCGTCGGCGACAAGGCGGTCCAGCCATTCCCCCAGCAGATGCCGCTCCGCGCTGCTGAGGGCCGTCTGTTCCGGCAGTGCGGCGCGCAGGGCGCGGGCGGCGCCTGCCGGGCCCGCGTCCTGCACGGCCGGCTGTCGGTCGGTGACGGCGGCGACCATGGACTCCCGCAGCGTGGTCAACAGGGCGGGGTCGCGCCGGCTCTCGGGCAGGGACAGCCAGGTGAGCACCGCGCCGCGGGCCGTGGCGTGGATGATCTGGGCCGCGAGTTCCTCGTCGACGCGGAGCCAGCCGCCGGCGGCGAGGCGGTGGATGCGGCCCGTCAGGATCTCCAGGCCGGCCCTGAATGCGGGCGAGGCGGCTCTCGCGGGCTCGCTGTACATCAGTGTGTAGAGCGCGGGATTGGCCAGCCCGAACTCGACCGCGACGTCCCAGCCGGCTCTCAGGTCCTCGATGGGGTCCTGCGGGTCGGGGTCGACGCGCTTGCTGGCGAGGAACGCGGCGAAGCCGTGCTCGGCCACCGCGTCGAGCAGCCCGTCCTTGTCCCCGAACAGCCGGTAGATGGCCGGCGGTTGCAGGCCCGCCGCATCGGCGACCGCGCGTGTGGTGACCGCCTCCCGGCCCCCGCGCGTCAGTAGGCCGATGGCGGCCTCGACGACCCGCTGCCTGGTCTGTTCGCGGCCGGTGGCCGCCGCGTCGGTGGCGTTGCTCCCGCTCGGTGCACGTGATGGCATGTATCAATGATACCGCATGGTCGATTCCATCGTTATTATCGATGGTACGGTCTTTGTGGTTCCACTGGAAACAAGCGTGGAGGAGCAGCGCATGTCCGACCGGCTGCGGATCGTCGCACTGGAAGAGCACGTCGTCCTGCCCGCGATCACGGCGGCGTGGTCGCGGGCCGGGGTGCCGGAGCTGCCGAACCTGGGGTTCGGCGACAGTCCCGTCGCGCGGCGACTGCGTGACACCGCGGAGACGAGGCTCGCGCACATGGACGACCAGGGAGTCGACGTGGCGGTGCTGTCGATCTCGTCACCGGGGGTGCAGAACCTGCCCGACGCGGATGCGGTCGCCGTGGCCCGCGACACCAACGACCAGCTCGCGGAGATCGTGGCCGCCCGTCCCGACCGGTTCCAGGCGTTCGCGGCGATCCCGACGCAGTCGCCGTCGGCCGCGGCCGCGGAGCTGGAACGGGCGGTCGCCGAGCTGGGCTTCCCGGGCGCCATGCTCTACGGGCGCACCGGGTCCAGGCTCGCCGACGACCCCGGGTACGACGAGTTGTACGCCGCGGCGGAGCGGCTCCGGGTGCCCCTCCACTTCCACCCGCAGATGCCCGTGCAGGCGGTGGTGGACGCCTACTACTCGAACATCGGTCCCATCGGGACGGCGCTGGCGGGGCCCGCGATCGGCTGGTACTACGACCTGGGCGTGCAGTACCTGCGGATGATCTTCTCCGGCGTCTTCGACCGGTTCCCCGACCTCCAGGTGATCGCCGGCCACTGGGGCGAGGTCGTGCTCTTCTACCTCGACCACACCGGGTTCTTCGCCGAGGCCGGCGGCCTGGCCCGCCCGCTCGCCGACTCCTTCAGGCAGAACTTCTGGGTCGCCGGCAGCGGCACCGTCAGCCCTCGCTACCTCCGCTGGACGGCCGAGGTCGTGGGGACCGAACGGATGCTGTACTCCACCGACTACCCCTTCACCTACGGGTCCCGCCCCGCCGGCTTCCCCTTCGTGGACACCAGCGCCGGCGTCGCCCGGTCCTTCCTGGAGGATGCCCCCTTCACCGACGAGCAGAAGGCCGACATCGCGCACCGCAACTGGGAACACCTCACGTCCCGCACCACCAACGGGTTCGTGAAGAGGACGGTGTGACTCCCGAGCACTCCCGAGCACTCCCGAGCACTTCCGAGCGGGGAGGCAGCACCTGAACGACGAGAACGCGGGCGCCCCGTCGGCCCGTCCTGACGCGGCGAGCGGACCGGTGTCAGAAGGCGTTCAGGGCGGCTTCGATCAGTGTCGCCACCGGCACGAGCGCCTGTCGCTGCGTCAAACCGTCCTGGATCACGTTCTGGTACACGACGGCGAAGCTCCGGCCCCGCACGGTGTCGCTGACGAGGATCCCCTCCGACAGCGCGGTCTGGAGGGTCTGCAACGAGCCGATGCCGACCTTGCCGTGGGTGGCGACGAACTGTCCACCGGGGGGCCGGATCGGTGGAACGGTGGATACGAAGAACCTCCCGGCCCGCGCCATGAGGGCCTTCATGTCTTCGCTGCTCGTCGGCCCGACGAGCTTGTCGTCCGCGAGCAGGGTCAGCAGTCTCACGAGCTGCCGCCTACAGGACGGGCTGGGTGGCCTCCAGGCGCCGGATCGCGGTGCGAACGGCGGTCGTGAAGCTCCAGAAGAGCGGCAGGGTGTTGGTGGCCCGTTCGGCCCGGGTGTTCTTGCCCGCGGCGAACATCGCGGCGCGCAGGTCGGTGGTCATCTCCAGCTGGGCGCCCATGCCGAGCAGGCTGCGGTTGCAGATGTTCTCCGGGGAGACGCCGGCGATCTCCTCCTCGCCGGAGGCGGTCACCGCGCGGATGCCCGCCGCACTGAACTCCTCCATCAGGTACTGGCGGAAGGTGGCGTTGAGGCCGCCCACGAGCACCGCCTGGGCCCCGGTCTCCAGGCCGGCCTGGGCGGCGGTGCAACCGTGCAGGGACACGACGTTGAGGCTGCCGCCGCACATCGTGCGGGCCGTCATGTCGTCGCAGTGGGTCGAAGTGACGTGCAGGGCACTGTTGTTGGAGGAGCGCAGGCCCTCGAACATCCAGAAGTCGTGCACCGGGCCGACGGCCGGGGTGGGGGTGAGGTCGGCCGGGTGGTAGCCGGCGATGGCCAGGCACAGCTCGGAGGTGCCGACCTCGATGCCACCGCCGTGCGGCGCGATGACGGTGGTTCGGACGAGCGCCGCGCGGGTCTCCGAGACCTGGTCGTCGACCAGGTGCCGACGGGAGCGGCGGCCGTAGTCCACCCCTTCGACCAGGGACGGGTTCGAGTAGAGCGCCGTGTTGGAGGCGTAGGCGTCCGCGGCGTACGCGGTGGTGCCCCGCAGGGTGAGGCCGATGGAGGTGAGGGCCGGGGCGGCGGCGAGCGCGGCCATCATGGTGCGGCGGTTCATCACGGTTCGGGATCCTGGCAGGAAGTGCGGATCCTGGCAAGCAATCCCCCCTCCAAAAATACTGATGACAGAGGCATGAAATGGACATATGGTGATGACCTTGGGTGACTGTCGCCTTGTTCACACTTGGTCAGTTGATTGCGATGACTTTGCCTGGGCTCGACGCTGTCGCGGCAGCTCGACGGGGGGAGATCAGGCCCCTCCCGAGCGATCGGGGGGCCTGATCCACCTCGCAGACGCCGGGCGCCCGTCCGGGCGCGGCTCACAGCTCGCCGCGGTCCACCAGTTGCCGGAGGCGGCCGACGACCCTGTCGAGGATTCCGGTTTCCTCGATCTGCTCCAGGTGCCCACCGACGAAGCGGTCGATCCGCAGGTGTGTGGTGGCGATCCGGCGAAGAGTCCGGGCGTCGGCCGAGGCGATGAACTCGGGATCGGAGATCCGGTTGTCCTGGTACGGGGCCCAGTTCATCCAGTCGAAGCCCTCCTCGGTCAGGCCGCGGGCCGAGGCCTGGACGGCGAACTGCTCGACGGGGGCCATGCCCATGGGAGGCGGAGCCGGGGCCGTCCCCGGCGCCGGGTGGTACAAGGCGATGATCTCGCGGGCTGAATCCGGTGTCAGCTCAGGCATCGTGCGACCCTCCACACCAGTTGGTCAGGAGCTCGTGGACGGTGAAGGTCCAGAAGTCCTTCGCGTCCTTGCTTCGGCTGTCCACCGCATAGGTGAAGTCACGGCGGAACAGCACCTCGTACTCCGTGGGATAGACCGAGTAGTCCCACACCTCGGTACCGGTTCGGCCGTCGAACTCGGTCAGGGCGTTCTTGGCGAACCCCTTGGCGACCGACCAATCCGTACTCGTGCTCGTATAGGAGATGTCGGGGATGTGCGCGCCCACCTGGTGCTGGTCGATCCGCGTCTGGGACATGTTGTCACCGCGCGCGGTCTTCTCGGCGTGGGCCTTCATGTTCCACAAGCCGGAGTCGATGGCCTCCACGAGCGGGAACATCTGGCGATAGTCCGGGTCGGTGGGCTTCTTGGTGCGCAACACCGCGTTGATCGCCGGGTAGTAGTTGGTCGTGTAGATGCAGACCGCCACGGCCTGACGGTAGGTCACCGATGGTGGAAGGGTCTTGATCCGATCCTTCGCCTGCTTGACGAACGTGCCGTAGTCGTTGGGCAGCTTCAGGTCGAACACGTTGCCGTAGTCGTCCTTGATCCCGGCGAACGTGGGGTGGAGTCGGTTGCCGAGCTCCTGGGTCAACGCCACGACGTTCACGGTGGGCAACTGCCTGGCGTTCGACGATCCGTAGTGCGCCGCCGCCCACGTGAGTGCCGACAGCGCCTCGGCCGGATCCGCTGTGCGCGCTCCGGTGCACACCAGTGGCATGGCGACGCGTACCGGGCCGGAGGGGTGGAAGCAGGCCAGTGCCTGGAAGATCGCCCAGACGGATGCCACGGCGTCGGCGACCGGATCCGCCGGCTCGAAGACCAGGATCCGTTTGAACTGGATCCCGGTGCCGGCGCCCGTCACCGGTTGGGAGACCCAGCAGGGCAGCCGCGGCCGGTAGTCGGCGGCTTTGTTCCGTGCCAGGGCTGCGACGGAGATGCCCGCCTTGGACAGTGCGCCGACCAGGGTCCCCGGTGTCGGGGTGTAGTCGTCGGGCAGGCATGAGACGACGAGGACATCGACCGCGTCGGCCGGCGCCATCTGCGTCAGATCCCCCCACAGGAACCGGACGGTGCGTTTGTCGTTGCCGGGATGGTCGACGGTGAAGCTGTCGATCTCTGTCAGGGCCATCGTTGGTCCGCCTTGGGCTGTTCGAAGAGTGTCGCGGGGAGGAGTCCGGCGACGGTTGGGAGGCCGCGGCGTCGAAGCCGGCGGGGCCGGGACTGCGGCGGCTCGTGCCGCGTCGGCGCCGAGTCGTCCGAGCCGCCGACCGATCCCCGGATCAGTCGGCGGTCATGGGCGCGCGCCCGACACGGTCAATTGGTGCACGAATCATTCCTCTTGGCAACTGAGAGGAGTCACCTGTTCGCGCAGAGTGGCAGTGGTCCTCGGGGTGTGACGGGACTCGTTCTATCCGCCCCGCCGAACGCGGGGATGTTCGGGCGGTCCACTTCTCTGGTGCATATGACGTGTTTTGGTGCGAATCGCGCCGCGCTCGCACTGCTCCCGCGTCACGGATGGTTACGTTTCGCCTGCATGCCGTCATGGACTGTTCCCCCGACGGCCTGCGGCCCTTGATGACGGAATCGAACGTGGAGGCGGCATGAGACGGAGCAGGTGGGCCTGGCCCCGTGGGGGTTTCACCGCGGCGGTCGGACTGGCGCTCGCCGTGACGACGACGGGCCCGGCAGCCGGGGCGGCGCCGGTCGGATCAGCGACGGACGGGGCCGTGCGGGCGCCGTCGACCGGCGCCCAGGAGGCGGGAATGACCGCGGGGAGGCCGTTCCGCGACCCGGTGGACGCGGACGCCGGCGGCCACGCGCACCTGACCATCACCCTGGACGCGGACCGGACGCGCTTCGACCTGTCCGGGCGGGAGGTGTGGGGCGAGTCCTACAACGGCTCCTTCGTCGCACCCACCCTGCGCTTCAAGCCCGGCTCGGAGGTGAGCATCCGCCTGGTCAACCACCTGCCGGTCGCCACCAATCTGCACTTCCACGGCCTGCACGTCTCGCCCTCGGGCCAGTCGGACGACCCCTTCCTGTGCGTGGTTCCGGGCGGCTCGACCACCTACCGCCTCGCGATTCCCGCCGACCACGCGCTCGGCACCTTCTGGTACCACAGCCACGCGATGGGAACGACCTGCCCGGCCTCCGGCGCCACGCACTCCATGGACTCCATGCACTCCATGCACGGCGCGTCCGGCACGTCCGGCACGTCCGACGCGGGCTTCATGCCGGGCGACGTGGAGAACCAGATCTCCGCCGGCCTGTCCGGGGCCCTGATCATCGGCGACGACCGCAAGCTGCTGCCGCCGGCGTTGCGTCGCATCACTGCGCACACCCTCGTCCTGAAGGACGCGCAGATCGACCCGAGCGGACACATCGTCCAGAACACCGACACCACGTCGATCGACTCGAACAACCCGACCGTACGGCTGGTCAACGGGCGGTTGCGGCCCGTCCTGTCGATGAGGCCGAACGAGACCCAGCTGTGGCGACTGGTCAACGCGGGCGCCGACATCTTCTACCAACTGCGCCTGGACGGTTACCGCTTCACCGTGATCGGCGAGGACGGCACCCCGGTGGCGCGGGTGACCACCCCCGACACGCTGCTGCTGCCCCCGGGCAAGCGCTACGACGTGCTCGTCACCGCGGGCGCCGAGCCCGAGCGCACCACGCTGCGGACCACCGCCTACAGCAACGGCCCGCAGGGCGACTCCTACCCCGACGTGGACCTGGCCCGCGTCGCCGTCGCCGGCCACCCCGCGCGCCGGCTGCCCACCGTCTCCGGCGCCGTTCCGACCGCACCGGCGGACCTGTCGGGTGTACCGATCGCCCGCCGGCGCACCCTGGAGCTGTCCGAGAACGACGACGGCACGGTCTTCTCCATCAACGGCAAGCAGTTCTCGGAGGACAACCCCGTCTTCGACACCCCCGCCCGGCTGGGGACGGTCGAGGAGTGGACCATCGACAACCAGAGCGGCGAGGACCACCCGTTCCACCTGCACACCAACCACTTCCAGGTGACGTCGATCAACGGGGTGCCCCTGCCCTACACCCACGTCCAGGACACCGTCCCGGTGCCGCACGCGGAGAACGGCGTGCCGGGCCGCGTGGTGGTGCGCATCGCCTTCACCGACTACACCGGCCGGTGGCTGTTCCACTGCCACATCGCGGCGCACGAGGACAACGGCATGATGGGCTACGTCGACGTCGTCGACTGACACCGCCACCGCCAGGGCCCGGTACCCGCACCCACCGTTCCCGGGACCTCGCGGCTGCGCCGGGGCCCGGCCCGGGAACGGAGTCCGAGCACGCCCGGTGACCCTGGACGGCCCCACGGGTGGCGCGGACCCGGATGCGCCCGTATGGGGCGTATGCGTGAATGGGGGGTGGGGCCTGGGCAGGGTGGTCGCGCCGGGCCGTCCGGAAGACGCCTTCACCCGAAGAACGCAGGAGAACGGTGATGAGTCAGTCGACCATGAGGGCCGTCCAGGCGGTCGAAGCCGGCAAGCCCTTCGAGGCGGCCGAACTGCCGGTCCCCGAGCCGGGCCCCGGCCAGGTGCGGGTACGGGTGCGGGCCTGCGGGGTGTGCGGCGGCGAGAACATCGTCCGCCACGGCCTGCTGGGCGTGCGGCTGCCCCGGGTGCCCGGCCACGAGATCGCCGGGGAGGTCGACGCCGTCGGCCCCGGCGTGACCACCTGGCAGGTCGGGGACCGGGCCGGGATCGGCTGGCACGGCGGCAGCTGCCACGTCTGCGACCCGTGCCGCCGGGGCGACTTCGCCAACTGCGCGGAAGGCAGGGTCGTCGCCGTCACCTTCGACGGCGGCTACGCCGAGTACACCGTCGCACCGCAGGACGCGCTCGCCCGCATCCCCGACGCGCTCTCCTTCGAGGAGGCCGGGCCGCTGATGTGCGCGGGCATCACCACCTTCAACGCGCTGCGCCACAGCGGCGCGGGGCCCGGTGACACCGTCGCCGTCCAGGGCATCGGTGGGCTGGGCCACCTGGCCGTGCAGTTCGCCGACAAGATGGGCTTCCGTACGGTGGCGATCAACCGGGGCCGCACCAAGGAGGACCTCTCGCGCAGGCTCGGCGCGGACGAGTACATCGACAGCGAGGAGGGCAGCGCGGGCGAGGCGCTGGCCAAGCTCGGCGGAGCGGCCGCCGTCCTGTCCACCGTCGGTCACAGCCCCTCCCAGGCCGACCTGGTCCAGGGCCTCGCGCCGAACGGCCGCCTGGTGGTGATCGCCACCGGCCAGGAGCCGATCCCGGTGAATCCGGAACTGCTGGTGTTCGGCCGCCGCGCGGTGGCCGGCTGGTACAGCGGCCACGCCAAGGACAGCGAGGAGGCGATGGCCTTCGCCGCCCTCAAGGGCGTCCGCCCCATGGTGGAGACCCACCCGCTCGACCAGGCCGAAACCGTCTTCCAGACCATGAACAGGGCCAAGTACCGCGCGGTGCTCGTTCCCTGACCCGTCGCGGAGACCCCAGGCACAGGGCAGGAAACCCATGAAACCGACCGCGCTGCACTGGATCAACGGCGCGTGGGTCGACTCTCCCACGCACGCCGACAGCATCGACCCGGCCACCGGCGAGACGATCGGCCGGTACGCCGACGGCGGCGAGGCGGAGGCCGAGGCCGCCATCGCCGCCGCCAAGGAGACGTTCCACGGCACCTCCTGGAAGGACGACCGCCTGCGGCGCGCCCGGGCCCTCAACGAGATGGCCCACGTCTTCCAGGACCACACCGACGAGCTCGTCGAAGCCCTGGCCCTGGAGAACGGCAAGCTCAAGCCGCACGCGCGCTTCGAGGTCGAGATGGTCCCGCCCAAGCTCCGCTACTACGCCTCCGTGATCCGCACCGACTACGGCCGGGCGATGGAGGTGCGGCCCGGGACCTTCTCCATGGTGCTGAAGCAGGCCCGCGGGGTCGCCGGGATCGTCGTCCCGTGGAACTCCCCGGTGGTCCTGCTGATCCGCTCCCTCGGCCCGGCCCTGGCCGCCGGCACCACCGCCGTGATCAAGATGCCCGGCCAGACCGCCCAGCTCAACTCCCTGATCTACCGGATCTTCTCCGAGACCCGCTCGCTGCCGCCCGGCGTGGTCAACGCCTTCACCGAACTCCACGGGAACGGCGCCCGCCACCTGATGGCCTCCACCGACGTGCCGTGCGTCAGCTACACCGGGAGCACCGAGGTCGGCCGCGCGATCTCCGCCACCGGCGCCGAGCACCTGAAGCGCTTCGGCCTGGAACTCGGCGGCAAGACACCGATGATCGTCTTCGGCGACGCCGACCTCGACGCCGCCGTCCCCGCCCTCGTCACCGCGCTCACCGTCTTCAACGGCCAGTTCTGCATGACCGGCAGCCGGGTACTGGCCCAGCGCGGCATCGCCGACACCCTGCGCGAGCGCCTGACGGAGCGGTTGGAGAACCTGCGGGTCGGCCCGGCCGCCGACCCCGCCAGCGAACTCGGCCCCGTCATCGACGAAGCCGGCGTCGAACGCATCGACCAGGCCGTCCAGGCGGCGATCGCCGCCGGCGCCAAACCCCTGGTCCGCGGCGGACCGATCACCGAAGGCCCGCTCGCCAAGGGCGCGTTCTACCGCCCCAGCCTGCTGGAGGTCACCGACAACTCCCTGGACATCGTCCAGCAGGAGACCTTCGGCCCGGTCCTCACCCTCCAGACCTTCGACACCGAGGCCGAAGCCGTCCGCCTGGCCAACGACAACCAGTACGGGCTCGCCGCCAGCATCTGGTCCCGCGACATCGACCGGCCCCTGCGCGTGGCCCGCGACGTCGACGCCGGAACCGTCTGGATCAACGACTGGGCCAAGGTCTACGACGAGTTCGAGGAAGGCGGCTTCAAACAGTCCGGCCTCGGCCGCATGAACGGCCTCGCCGTGATGGACGACTTCCTCGAGTACAAGCACATCACCATCACCAGCGGCACCATCCAGGACCGGTGACGGGACCCGTGACGGGACCGGTGACGGGACCGGTGACGGGACGGTGCCGGTGACACCGACCCGATGAGGCCGATCGCCGCTGTTTCACACCAACGCACCCTCAACTGCCTTCGCTCGTCTACCGAAGATCCCGGAAGGCGGCCGCATCAGGAGTTCGACGATCGATCGCCTGTTCCGCGCCGTCGACGGTGCGCCCCGGAGAGAACGACCAGAGAGAGGTGTGCCCGTTGGGCAACGACATCGCCTACGCCAGGATCCACCCCGCCATCGGCATCGCCCGGGTGGGCAACAGCACCCGTGAGGACGGCTGGTTCCACGGCCCCGAAGTGCCGGACCCGCCCGCCGCGAAGCCGGGCTTCGCCAAGGACGGCCAGGGCGCGATCAAGCGCCAGGCGGCCCGCTTCCGGATCTACGGCTACGGCGCGGACGGCCGGGTCGTGCGCGAGCTGACCACCGCCGACCCGCAGGTGCACATCGAGTGGTCGGTGCACGTGGCCAACAAGAAGGCCGCCTGGTACGAGTTCAGCCTCCCGCTGGACATCCCCGACATGAAGGACCACCCGGAGCCGCTGCGCAACAAGAAGGTCACCGACCGCGCGAGCCTGATCATCGACCCCGGCCGCAAGACCCTCACCGCCGGCAGCAAGCAGGCCGTGGAGTTCACCGGCGGCTCCTTCCTCGGCACGCCCGTCCCGCTCGGCCGGATGCACAGCGACGAGCACGGCCGCCTCGTCGTCCTCGGCGGGTCCGGCACCTCCCGCAACCCCGAGGGCGGCGAGCTCACCTCGTACGGGAACAACGACGGCTGGTGCGACGACACCTCCGACGGCCCGGTCACCGCCACCCTCACCATCGACGGCGAACCCGTGCGCGTCGACCCCGCCTGGGTCGTCGTCGCCCCGCCCAACTACGCGCCCGACGTCAAGACCGTCCGCACCCTCCACGACCTGCTGTACGACCTCTTCGTCGCCCAGGGCACGCTGGCCCCGCCCAAGACCGTCAACTTCGACCGGGACGTCAAGCCGATCCTGCACCGGTTCTGCGAACTCCAGTGGGTGAACAAGGGGTTCGCCACCCACTTCGGCTTCGGCGGACCGCAGCACTTCCTCGCCCCCGACCACCTCGCCAAGCTCGCCAGCCCCTCGCCCACCTACGAGGAACTGCGCCGGCAGGTCTACACCTCGCTGCGCGACCCCAAGCGCGACGGCCTCTCCCCGATGCCCTGGCCCTGGATCTACGGCGACGGCATGAAGAGCCACCCCGACTCCGTCCTGCAGTACCTGGCCCTGTCCCCGACCCAGGACGCGACGCTGCTCTCCTGGATGAAGGGCGAGTTCGAGACCACCCCGTGGAAGGGTTTCCCCAGCCGCCTGGAGGACGCGCCGGTGGCCGACCAGCCCGCCCTGCTGGACCGAGCCGCCCTCGACTTCTGCCTCGCGGACGCCTTCCACCCCGGCTGCGAGGTCACCTGGCCGGTCCGGCACACCACGATGTACTCCGAGCCGCTGCGCATCCGCCACCGGCCTTCGGGCAGCGTCGAGCCGGACTACGGCGCCACGCTCAGCCAGGCCAGGGCGCTCGGCGCCGACGGACCGCTGCACGAACAGGGCCCGGGCGACCTGACCCGCTGGATGGCCGTCCCCTGGCAGACCGACACCGCCAGCTGCCGCTCCGGCTACGAGTCCAACGCCAACCTCGGCCCCCGCTACGACCCCTACCTGCCCACCTTCTGGCCCGCCCGGGTGCCCAACCACGTGCTGAAGGAGAGCGACTACCACATCGTCAACAAGGAGATCACCCAGACCGACGAGGACGGCCGCGAGGCCGCGTTCGCCAGGCGCGCCTCTTGGCTGCGCGGCCTCAAGGGTGACTACAAGCAGCAGCTCAAGCAGGCCGTCGCCGAGTGGCACGAGTTCGGCATCGTCGAGGTCCGCCCGTACACCGTCGGCGACGGCCGCTTCCCGGAGCGGCTGCAGGTCGAGTCGAAGCCGGGCTTCCCGCTCGACGGCGTCTCCGACAACCGGAACCTGACCGCCATCCACGTGCCCGCGGCGACCGCCGCGGAGGACGCGCTGACGGCCCAGGCCGCCGGCGAGATCCTCGCGCTGACCGGGCTCGCCGCGGACGAGGTCACCATCGGGTACTTCGACAAGCTCGACCCGTTCGGCGAGGACGCCGGCAGGCACGCCGAGGGCGGCGCGTGACAGCGGCCTACGACGTGGTGGTCGCGGGCGGCGGACCGGCAGGTACGGCCGCCGCCCTCGCCCTGGCCGCCGGGGGCCGCAGCGTCCTGCTCGCGCACGCCCCCGGCGGCCCGGCCGCGCTCGGCGAGGCCCTGCCGGCCGCCGCCCGCATGCTGCTGCACGACCTCGGGGTGGCCGCCACCGTTCCGGGGGCGGGCCACCTGCCCTGCTACGGCAATCGCTCCGCCTGGGGATCGGACGTCCTGGGATCGGTCGACAGCATCAACGACCCGTACGGCCCCGGCTGGCACCTGGACCGCGCGCTCTTCGACCGCCGGATGCGCGAGGCCGCGGCGGTGGCCGGCGTCGACGTCCGCGCGGCGACGGTCCGCCCCGGCACCCGCCACCCGGACGGCACCCGGACCGTCTCCCTTCGCGGCCCGCACCCGCCCGGCGGGGTGCGCTGCCGTTGGCTGGTCGACGCCACCGGCCGCCGCGCCGCGATCGCCACCACCCACGGCGCCCGCCGCCTGGTCGGCGACCGCCTCGTGGCGCTCCACCTCACCCTCGGCCCGGCCGACGCCGCGGACGGCACCACCCTGGTCGAGGCGGCACCCGACGGCTGGTGGTACAGCGCCCTGCTGCCCGATCGAAGGCTGCTGCTCGCGTTCTTCACCGACGCCGACCTCCCCGGCGCCCGGCTCGACGGCGAGACCTTCCGCCTCCGTCTCGCCGCCACCGGTCCCACCGCCGCCCGCGCCGCACCGCACGGGAGACTCCCCGCGCCCACTCGCGCCCCCGCGCACAGCGCCCGGCTCGACCGCGTCCACGGCGACGGCTGGACCGCCGCCGGCGACGCCGCCGTGGCCTTCGATCCGCTCTCCTCGCAGGGCATCCTCACCGCCCTCCACACCGGCCGGGCCGCGGGCCTCGCCGTCCACGCCCATCTCGACGGCGACCCGCACGCCCTCACCCGCTACGGTGCCGACCTCGCCGGCATCGCCGCCGCCTACCGGCGCAACCACGCCGCCTACTACGGACTCGAACAGCGCTGGCCCGACCACCCGTTCTGGCAGCGCCGGCACGCCGACCCGGGGCGGGTCTGACGGGCGGCGAGCAGGTCGCCCTCGCGACGGCGCCCGGGACGCGAGCGACCCGGGGCCGACGAGCGTGCCGACGCCCGGTGGGTGGACCGCCTCCGCACGGAGCCGGGGTGCCGGGCTCCTCGGCCGCCCCGGACCCCGATCAGGACCCGGGTGCGTCCTCGATGTCCGAGATGAGCTTGGTGCTCAGGTCGCTCTGCACCGCGAGTCGGGTGTGCCCGGCGTCGGGGCCGGTGCCCCAGGTGAGCGTGACCGTGGTGAACAGGTGTCCGGCGCCGGAGTCGTGGTAACGGACCTCCCAGGCGGTGGGCACGTCCTGGGCGCGCAGGACGCCGTCGGCGTGGTTGGCCTCCTCCCAGGCGGCCAGCCGCTGCCGGAAGTCCTCGGTGAGGTAGTGGGCGCGAAGGTTGTCGGACAGGTCGTCGGTGCCGTCGGAGACGGCGTCGATGTAGGCGCCGTAGAAGTCGGCCACCCGGTCGACGGCGGAGTCCGGGCTCCCGCTGCGGACCGCGGTGCCTGCCTGGGTGTCGGTCATGCATGTCTCCTCTGTCAGGGCGGCCCGAGCGGACGGCTGCCTCGGCCGGTTGATCGAACGGACGTCAACATCCATGATCCTCACGCGTGTTGACGCCACCTGGTGGTCCGGACGCCCCGTCCTCATCACAACGAGTGAAGAAGCGCCAGGCGTGGACGATTCCGCCGGAGCAGACCGGACCTCCGCTCGAACTCCCCTCGTGGGCGGCGTCGTTCAGCGGCAGAGGGCCGTGTCCACGACGCTCTCGACGTGCTTCGTGACCTCCGGGTCGGCCGGGATGCTGGTCACCGCGATGCTGACGGCGCGGCTGTCGTCGGTGGCGCCGCCCCGGGTCTCGTACCCGGGGACGTCACTGCCGTGGCGTGCACTCGCTCGATCGAGGGAGGACGCCGCCTGAAGGGCGCTCGACCGGCTCGCCGGCGCCGCGCCCCCGGCGCGGACTCCCGGGGCGGTGCCTCGCGGTGGTGACCTTCCGTCACCGCCGCGTTCGGCGTTCACGGCGGGTGACGGACCGAGAGCGAATATCCCTTATCCGTCCAAGGAATTAATGAATACTTATGCGAACTGGATTGGGACTTCCCGGGGGAACACTTTGCTCAAGCTCGCGGTTTTCTCAGGTACGTTGGAAGTAGTCCATGAGAAGGGAGAAGATCATCATGGGATTCTTCGACCGATGGAACATCGGCTGCGGTGGCGGCCGCGGTTGGGGAGGCGGGGGTCGCGGAGGCTACGGGGGCCGTGGCGACTTCGGCCGCGGAGGCTATGCGAGCTTTGGTGACTTCGGAGGCCGTGGGGGACGCGGTGACTTCGGAGGCTACGGGGGCGGCGGAGGCTACGGGGGCGGCGGGGGCTACGGGGGAGGACGGGGTGGTGGCGGCGGCCGCGGTGGCGGTTACTAGTACTCGACCCTGTTGATCCGGCCATGGCCGGGCTTCACGCCCGGCCATGGCTGGTCCTCTGTGATGGACGACGCGGGGTGATGACCACGATTCGTGCCATGCGGTCGGCGCTGCGGCGCCTGGTGACCGTCGCCCAGGATTCCGACGAGATCGTCGAGGCCGCGCCTCCGGTCCCCATGCGGGAGTTGTTCAGACGGTTCTGGCCGTACACGCGCGGTCGCCGGAAATGGCTCATCGTGATCTTCCTGATGATCGTGATCGGGCCGGTGGTCGACACCGCCGAGATCTGGCTGTTCAAGATCGTGATCGACGACATGCTCGTCCCCCGCAATCTGCAGCTCTTCCTGCCGATCGCGCTCGCCTTCGTCGGGCTCACGCTGTTCTCCGGCGTCATCGGCTTCATCGACGGCGTCGTCTCCACGTGGGTCAGCGAACAGTTCCTGCTCACCCTGCGGTTCGACGTGTTCCGCCACGTCCAGAACCTGTCCCTCGGATTCTTCGAACGCCGAAAGCTCGGCGACATCCTCACCCGGGTGACCGGCGACGTCGAGGCCGTCGAGACCTTCCTGCTCTCCGGCGTCGCCGACGCCCTCTCGCACGTGGTGCAACTGGGACTCTTCCTCGGCGTCCTGTTCTACCTGAGCTGGGAACTGACCCTGCTGGCCCTGGTCATCGCCCCGCTGTTCTGGTTCACCGCCCGAGGCTTCTCCGGTCTGATCAAGGCCGTCTCGCGCGAACGGCGCCGGCGCAGCGGCTCGATCAGCGCGACCGCCGAGGAGACCCTGGGCAACATCGCGCTCGTGCAGGCGTACAACCGCCAGGGGTGGGAGCAGGAGCGGTTCCAGCGCGAGAGCCTCGGCCGCTACCGCGCGACGATGGCGTCGACCCGGATCGGCGCGCTGTTCGGACCGATCGTGGACGTCATCGAGCTGATCGGCGCGCTGGTCGTGATGGGCCTGGGCACCTGGGAGCTCACCCAGGGCCGGCTCACGCTGGGTGGGCTGATGGTCTTCCTGACCCTGCTGAGCAGGCTCTACACCCCGATCCGGGGCATGTCGCAGCTCAGCAACACCTTCTACGCCGCGTCCGCCTCCGCCGAGCGGATCGCCGAGCTGCTCGACCAGCGCCCCCAGGTCACCGAGGTCGCCCACCCCCGCCCGCTGCGGCAGACCGAGGGATCCGTCGAGTTCGACGGTGTCCACTTCCGCTACCCGGAGACGAGCCGGTCGGCGCTCACGGACGTCTCCTTCAAGGTGGCCCCCGGCGAGACCGTGGCACTGGTCGGGACGAGCGGTGCCGGAAAGTCCACCATCGCGAAACTGCTGCTGCGTTTCTACGACCCCGACCAGGGCGCCGTCCGGCTGGACGGGCACGATCTGCGCGACCTCGGGCTCACCGACCTGCGCGACCACGTCTCGGTACTCCTCCAGGAGACCCTCGTCCTGCACGGCACGGTCCGCGAGAACATCGCCTTCGGCCGCCCGGGCGCCACCGAGCAGGAGATCGTCGCGGCGGCCCGCGCCGCCGACGCCCACGACTTCGTCACGGGGCTCCCGGAGGGCTACGACACCGTCGTCGGCCAACGCGGCCGGCTCCTCTCCGGCGGACAGCGCCAGCGCCTCGCCATCGCCCGCGCGATGATCCGGGACGCACCCGTCCTGATCCTGGACGAACCCACCACCGGCCTCGACGCCGAATCCGGACAGCGCATCCTCCAGCCCCTGCGCCTGCTGATGAGCGGCCGCACGACGATCCTCATCTCGCACAACCTGCTCAGCGTCCGCGACGCCGCCCAGATCGTCTTCCTCGAACACGGCCGGGTCGCCGGACTCGGCACCCACGACCAGCTGCTCGCGACCAGCCCCGGCTACGCCCGCCTCCAGCTCCTGCACGGGCCGCCGGACGACGTCCCCACGATCGAGGAGTTCACCTCCTGAACCCGGACGGGGTCGCGGCCGGGTATCCGTAGTCCGGCGGCCCGGGTCAGCTGCCGGTGGCGCCGGATGCGAGCCCGAGGATGAGGGCCCGCATCACCGGGGCGGGGTCGATCCGCGCGCCGAGGGACTGGAACGCGGCGAGGCCGTCCGTGCCGGCGGCGGCCGCCTCGCCCAGGGGGCGGGGGTCGAAGGCGCCGCCGTGCTCGTCCGCCAGGACCTGGAACAGTGCGACGAAGCACGCCCGCCACCGCCGGTACTCCGCCTCCAGGCTCTCCCGCACGCTGTCGTCGTTCGCGGCGAACCAGTGCAGGGCGGAGTGCACCCGCGCCAGGTCGCCGGCCTCCGGCTCCGCCAGCAGCCCGATGACCCGCTCGGCCCGCTCGGCGAACGTCCCGGGGCCGGCCACCGCCTCCTCCAGGGGGGTGATCCACTCCGGCCGGATGCTCCGCACCACCGCCACGATGAGGTCGGTGCGGTTCTGGAAGTGGTAGTGGCACATACCGTGCGTCACCCCGCCGAGGGCGGCGACGTTACGCGTGGTGAAGGGCACCGTGCCGTCCCCGGCGAGCAGTTCGCGCGCGGCGGCCAGGAGCCGGGCCCGGGTCTGCTCGCCCTTGGCCGAGGTGCGCGGGCGCCGGGTGACGGGGGCGAGGGGGCGGGGGTCATCGGAGCGCGTGGCCATCCGGAAACTCTAACGAGCCCGTGGGGGCGGCCCCTTGCGCAATGTACCGGTACCGGCGCGATGTATTGACCGAGCGCTTGGTCAGTTCTACCGTCATGGCCACCACGTGGAAACGGCCACGTACGGAGAGGACCGGGAGGTCAGGAGATGAACGGTCACAGCGAACCGCACGTCTCGTCCGGCAGAGCGCGGGGCGCACTCGGGCGGCGGAACTTCCTCGCCGCCACCGGGCTGGCGGTGGCGGGCGCCGCCTGGGCGGCGAACGGCGCCGCCGCAGCCGTCCGGGGCGCCGGCGCCGACCTCGCGCCGGCCGGGCGCGCGCCCGTCGGCCCCGCGCTCGCCGGCACCTTCGCGGTGCCGATCGACACGGTGGCCCACACCAGGACCTGGATGGCCTGGCCGGACGACCCCGCCATCTGGACCGGCCGCCGCGGCGGCCGCGGGGGCGGCACGACCCCCTCGGTCGCGCAGATCCAGGCCGACATCGCACTCGTCGCCAACACCATCGCGAAGTACGAACCCGTCTACCTGTGCGCCAACCCGGCCGCAGCCGCGGCCGCCCGCCGGGCCTGCACGGCGGCCAACGTCACCGTGCTCACCACCATCCCCGTCAACGACTGCTGGATGCGCGACTCCGGCCCGGTCTTCCGCACCGACGGGCTCGGCGGCCTGGACGCGATCGGCCTCAACTTCAACGGCTGGGGCGGCAACCAGACCTTCACCAACGACGGCAAGGTCGCCGCCCGCGTCGCCGCCTACGTCGGCGTGCCGTTCACGGCGGCCGGACTGGTCTCGGAGGGCGGCGCCATCGAGACCGACGGCACGGGCACGCTGATGGCCACCCGGAGCAGCGTCCTCGTCTCCAACCGCAACCCGGGCATGACGCAGGCCCAGGCCGAGAACGCGATGACGGCCGCGTACGGCGCGACGAAGGTCATCTGGTTCACCGGGGTCGCCGGCCAGGACATCACCGGCGACCACGTCGACGCGACCTCGCGCTTCCTCGCCCCCGGCCAGGGCCTCGTCCAGCAGCCGAACGCCACCGACGACCCGTCGGACGTCTGGACCAAGGACGAGCTCAGCCAGTACGGCGTGCTCTCCTCGGCCACCGACGCCCGTGGTGTCCGCATCCAGGCCACCAAGCTCGGCGGCCCCGACTACTACACGATCCGGCAGAGCGATCCGGCCTTCGTCGGCTCCTACGCCAACTACTACGTCTGCAACGGCGCCGTGATCGCCGCCCAGTTCGGCGACCCCCGGGCCGATGCGGCGGCGAAGGCGACGCTCCGCTCCCTCTTCCCGGGCCGAGTCGTCGAGCAACTGAACATCGACTACATCGGCCTCGGGGGCGGCGGCATCCACTGCGTCACCCAGCCGCAGCCGATCCCCTGACCCGTCGGGGCCGAGCGGAGCGGGAGTTCCTCGGCTCATGGCCCTGCGGAACGGGCGCCGGCCCCCTGCGGGCGGTGTCGTTCAGCGGCAGAGGGCCGTGTCCACGACGGCGTCGACGTGCTTCCTGGTCGCCTCGTCGTCCAGCTGCATGGTCACCGCGACGTTGGCGGCGCGGCCGCGGTCGGTGGCGCCGCCCCGGGTCTCGTAGCCCGGGAAGCTGCCGCCGTGGCCCCAGTACACACCGCCGCAGGACAGCGGCTTGCTCACGATCCCCAGTCCGTAGCGGGCGCCGTCACCGAAGGGGTACTCGGTGGCGACGGTGGTGCGCATCTGGGCGAGCTGGGCCTCCGGGAGGAGGTCGCCGTGCAGGAGCGCGGTGAAGAACCGGTTGAGGTCGGAGTCGGTGGAGACCAGCTGCCCCGCCGCCCAGCCCCAGGACGGGTCCGTCTCCGTGACGTCGAGCAGCGGCGCCCCGGCCGAATCCCGGTAGTAGCCCTTGGGGTGGGCCTCCCGGATGGTCGCGTCGCCGGGGGCGGGGAAGTAGGTGCGGCGCAGCCCGATGGGCTTGATGATGCGTCGGTCCATCTCCTCGGCGAGGGGGCGGCCGGTGATCTTCTGGACGATCAGGCCGGCCAGCAGGTAGTTCGTGTTGCTGTACGCCCACTTCTCGCCGGGGGCGAAGTCGGCCTTGTGCTGGAGCGCGAGGTCGAGGAGGTCGCGGGGGTCGAAGTACCGGACGTCGTCCCCGAGGTAGGTGCTGTAGTTGGGGAGTCCGCTGGTGTGCTGGAGGAGCTGGCGGACGGTGATGTGGCGTCCGTCGATCCCGTCCCCGCGTACGAGGCCCGGCAGGTAGGTGTCGACCGGGGCGTCGAGGCTGACCTTCCCCTCGCCGACCAGTTGCAGCACGACGACCGCGGTGAAGGTCTTGGTGTTGCTGCCGATCCGGACCTGGCCGTCGACCGGTACCTTCGCGCCGGTGGCCAGGTCGCCGACCCCGGCGGTGTAGGTGCGGGTGCGGCCGTCCGGGCCGCGGACGGAGGCCAGCGCGGCGGGCAGCCGGTCGGTGCGCACCAGCGCGTCCAGGCCCTGCTGGACGGTGTCCGGCCGGGCGGTGTTCGGCCGGGTGGCGGCCGAGGCCGGGGGCGACAGCAGGGCGCCCGCCGTCATCACGCCGACGGCCATCGCGGCCGCCGCCGGCACGGCGTGTCGCCGACCGCCCTGCTGCCGCCGGGACGAACGAATCCGCTGCCATGTCTGCGCACGCATGAGTCAACTCCTGTGGAATCGTCGGGAAACGGTGGTGGGCGCCGATGTCGGGGCCACCCGTCGGCCGGGTCCGGTCAGTGACCGGTGAGCTGCCGGTGGACGCACTCCCGGTACTGCTGGAAGCTGTCGGGCTGGTAGCAGGCCTGCGTCTTGTTCGCGTACCAGGCCAGGAGGAACACGGCCAGGACGGACACCGCGATCGCGAGGACCGACGTCACCACGCCGGCGAGCGCCCTGCCCCGGCCGACGCCGGTCCGCCGGGCCGTCCGCAGGGCGACGACGCCCAGGATCAGGCCGAGGACGCCGAACAGGCCGCCGACGAGGACGACCGAGGTGAGCAGGCCGAGGACGCCGAGCACCAGGGCGGCCACGGCCGGGCCGTGGCCGCCGGCCGGGTCGCTCCCGCCGACCGGCGTCGGTGCCGTGTGATGCGGCGATGTCCCTGTCCTCGGCATCCCTTGCGCGTTCAACAGCAGCCCTCTCGTCAACTGGTCGGGGCACGATCCTGGTTTCCGCGGGCCCGGGTGCGCATCGCGGAAAGGCAGGAGAAAGTGCTCCCTCGATCGGGGGAGGCCGCCGCTGAGCTGCCCGGTCATACTGGCGATCATGTTCAGGGGAATCCGGCCGTTTCTGCGCGGCTCCACGTATGCGGGTGTGCTGTTCGCCTATTGCGGCGCGTTGGCCAGCCTTCCACTGATGGTTCTCGCCATGCTGCCGGCGCTGCTGTGGCGATCGGCTCCCTGGGAAGTGCAGGCCGCGCTGTGCCTGCTGGTCTGGGCGGCGCTGGTCGCCGCGGTCGGGCTGGCCCGCACCACGCGGCGGGTGCTGGTCGTGGGCGCCCGTCGGCTGCTGAGGGTGCCGCTGCCGGATCCGGTGGCCGGCCGTCGGCCCGCCAGCCCGCCTAGCACCGCGCCGAGCGCCGCCGCGTCCTCCGGAACCGCGAATCCCGGCGCCGACCGCTGGCGGACTCCGCTCTGGCTGCTGCTGCACGTGGCCCTGGGGTGGACGGGCGGGCTGGCGAGCTGCGTGCTGCTCGTCATGGCCCTGTCCCTGCCCGGGGACTGGCTCGACGGCGAGGCGCGGTTGAGCCTGTTCGGCCGGTCGGTGCAGGTGACGGGCGCCTGGCGCTGGCCGGTGGCGCTCGGTTGCCTGCTGCTGGCGCTGGCCGTGTGCGTGCTGGTGACGGGCGCCCTGCGCCGGCTGGCGCCGCCGCTGCTGGGCCCGTCGTCGGCCGAGCGGCTCGCGCTGGCGGCCGAGCGGGAGCTGCTGCTGGCCGAACGCAACCGGCTGGCCCACGAACTGCACGACTCGATCGGGCACACGCTGACGGCGGCCACGATCCAGGCCGCGGTGGCGGGCGAGGTGCTCGCCGCCGATCCGGCGGCCGCGCGGGCCGCCATGCGCAGCATCGAGGAGTCGACCCGGGCCGCGCTGGAGGACCTGGACTACGTGCTGGGCGTGCTGCGCGAGGAGGAAGCCGGGACGGCGCCGACCCGGACCCTGGCCGACCTGCCCGAGCTGCTGGACCGGCTGCGGCACGCGGGCGCGGTGGTGGAACCGGAGCTGTCGGGCGACCTGGCGCAGGTGCAGGGCACGCTCTCCCGGGCGGCGTACCGGATCCTGCAGGAGGGGCTGACGAACGCGCTGCGGCACGGGGCGGGCGGCCCGATCGAGGTCCGGGTGGCGGCCGCGCCGCACGGGCTGGAGCTCAGCGTGGTCAACCGGACCGGGGCCGGTACGGGCCGGGGCGCCTTCCCGACGTCCGGGCACGGCCTGCCCGGGCTGGCCGAGCGGGTGCGGCTGCTGCACGGTGAGATCGAGGCCGGCCAGGACGGCCCGCAGCGCTGGCGGTTGGCGGTCCGGCTGCCGGTACGGTTGTCCGCATGACCGGCTCCGAGACGGGTGAAGCCACCGCTACCGGCCCGGCAGGAACCGCCGTCACGCTCCTGATCGCGGACGACGACGAGGTGACCCGCAGCGGCCTGCGCACCCTGCTCGCGGCACAGCCGGGGATCGCCGTGGTCGGGGAGGCGGCCGACGGCGTCGAGGCGGTCGAGCAGGCGCTGCTGCTGCGGCCGGACGTGGTCCTGATGGACGTCCGGATGCCGCGCCGCAACGGGATCGACGCCACCCGGCAGCTGCTGGCCGAGTCGGCCGAACCGCCGAAGGTCGTGGTGATCACCACCTTCGAGAACGACGGCTACGTCACCGCCGCGCTCAGCGCGGGCGCCAGCGGGTTCGTGCTCAAGCGGCTTCCGGTCCGGCAGATCGCGGAGGCGGTGCGGGTGGTGGCGGCCGGGGAGGCGATCCTCTTCCCGGCGGCCCTGCGCCGGATGGTCGCGGCCCGCCCGCTGGACTGCGCCGAGGCCTTGCCGCGGGCGGCGCTGACGGGGCGTGAGGAGGAGGTGCTGCGGGCGATGGCCACCGGCCTGTCCAACCCGGAGATCGCGCAGTCGCTCATGGTGACCCTGGAGACGGTGAAGACCCACGTCGGGAACGTGCTGACCAAGCTCGGCGCGCAGAACCGGACCCACGCGGTGGTGATCGCGTACGAGTCCGGCCTGGTGGTGCCGGGGTTCGCCGGCTGAGGCGGCGTGGGGCGGCGTGAGGCGGCGTGAGGCGGCGTGATGGGGTGGAGGCGGCGCGAGGTGTCCTGACCCGGCCCGGCGCCGAGGCCGACCGCCGGGCCGCCGCCGTACCGTCGCTCCATGACCGCACTCCTCCGCCGGAAGGCCGCGGCCGGTGGCCTGTTGGTGTCCCTCGTGCTCCTGCCGGCCGTCCGTCCGAAGGAGCCGCAGGTGCGCCCGAACCCCCGCCGGGCCGCGCAACGTCCTGCTGCTGCAGAACCGGTACGACCCCGCCACCCCGTACTCCGGCGCCCGGCAGACCCTGGCCGCCTTCGGCCACCGGGCCGCCATGGTGACGGTCGACGCGGCGGGCCACGGCGTCGACTTCGGCGCCCCCCGGGTCAGCGGCCCGTTCACCTCCTTCCTGCTCACCGGCCGGCTTCCCGCCTGAAGCCGGGGTATGACATCTTCACACCGGCTTCGTGATTTCCTTACTGTCCGCGGCTGCTTCCCTGCTCGCATACTCCGGCTAAGAGCCGTCGAGACGAGGGAGCCGGTGGGAATCATGGACGAGTGCCCCGTCGTGCATCTGTGGTCGCTGGCCGAGGACGTCGCCGTACACCCGGGCGCCCTCGACGGTGAGCTTGTTCTGGTCGGTCTCTTCGGGACCGAACACATCAAGGACGAACCGCTGGTCGTCGCCGAGGCGCTCCGGCGCATGGAACTCGGCCCCGTCCTCCTCACCAACGTCGAGGCCGGCTCGGACAGCGGCCTCTCACCGGACGAGGTGCAGTCGGCCTTCTCCCGCGTCCTCGAACGCATCCCGCACCTCGTGGTGTGCACCCTGGGCGTGGACGATCTGCGCGGCCCGCTGCTCTCCGTCGTCCCCCTGGCGCCCACCGCCCTCCTCGCCGTGGCCCGGCTCCCGGCCCGGAGTCGCCTGCAACTGCCCCGGGGCGCATCGCTCACGGTGGACGGCAACCGGATTGTGCTCCGGCGGGAGGGCGCCGCCTACCGGGTCGAACTGCACCGCCCCGAGGCGGCCTGGGTGGTCGCCAGGCTGGCCTGGCCCACCACGCCGGACGCCGTCTCACGCGAGCTTCCGCTGCCCTGGTCGGTCACCCACAGCATCCTGGAGTACCTGGTGGCCGCGGGCATGCTCACCTACATCCGCGACGCCGCTCCCGGTTCGCCGAGTCGGCCGGCGTCGCCGGAGGACTGAACCGGACGCCGCCTCACAGCAGCCAGCCGGCCTCGCGGGCGAGCTTGATGGCGTCGACCCGGTTGCGGGCGTTGAGCTTGGTCACGGTGGTGGTCAGGTAGTTGCGCACGGTCCCCAGGGACAGGTTCAACTGGTTCGCGATCTCCCGGGGTTCGGCCCCGTCGGCGGCCAGCTGGAGCACCTCCGTCTCCCGCTCGGTCAGCGGCGTCCCGGTGCTTCCCCAGGCGGCGAGGGCGAGTTGGGAGTCGATCGCCCGCTGTCCCGCCGCCACCTTGCGGATCGCGGTGGCCAGTTCCTGCGGCCGGGCGTCCTTCAGCAGGAAACCGGAGACCTGCGCCTCCAGGGCGCGGCGGAGCGTGCCCGGCCGGCCGAGGCTGGTGAGGATCACGGTCCGGCACTCCGGGACGTGCTTGCGCAACAGGGCGGCGGCGGCGAGTCCGTCCATACCGGGCAGGTCGACGTCGATGACGGCAACGTCCGGCCGGAGCTCCCGGGCGGTGGGCAGGATCTCGTCGCCGCGTTCGAGTTCACCGACGATCTCCAGGTCGTCCTCCAGATTGAGGAGTGCGACCAGGGCGCCACGCACCATGTGCATGTCCTCGGCCAGCAGAATGCGGATCGTCACGGCGAAGCTCCTCCAGGGACGGATGGTTGACGTGTGATCAGGCGCCGGGGCCGGGCGGCGGGAGAGGGCGCCGGGGCCGGGCGGCCGGGTCAGGCGGCGGATTCGCCCCGCTCGTCCCGGCCGACCGACTTGAGCCGGCCCCGGGCCGGGGCCTCGGCGATCAGCCGGAACGTGCCGTCCGCGCCCAGCTCGACGTTCAGCGTGCCCGACTGCACGAGCAGGCGCTCCCGCAGGTTGCCCAGGCCGCTGCCACTGTGCGCCGAGGTGTCCCGATAGGCGGGGTCCGCGCCGTCGTTGGTCACGGTCAGCCGGATCAGGCCCGCCTCCCGGGCGACCTGTACGGTGCAGAACGTCGCGTGGGAGTGCCGCAGCAGGTTGGTGACCGCCTCGCGGAGCACGGTGGCGAGGACGGAGTCGACCGGCAGCTCCAACTCCTCGGTGTCCGCCTCGACCTGCACCCGCAGGCCCGCCGCCTCCAGCAGCGACTGGGCCGAACCCAGCTCCTGCTTCAGGGACATGTGCCGCAGGCCGTTGGAGATGGCGCGGACGTCGGCGAGCGACTCCCGGGAGATCTCCAGGACGTCGCCGACCTCGTCCAGGGCGCGCCGCGGATTGGTGGTCACCAGCCGCTGGATCAGCTCCGTCTTGAGGGTGATCGCCGACAGGCTGTACCCGAGCAGGTCGTGCAGGTCGCGGGCGAACCGCAGGCGCTCCCGGGTGACGGCCATGTCGGCCAGCTGGCCGCGGGCCTCGTGCAGCGCCTGTACCAGCGCCGCCAGCCGGGACAGGCTGTAGACGACGAGGCCGGTCAGCAGGGTCGACTGGAGGAGGTAGACGCTGTCCTGGGTGGAGAGATGGTCGATCGCCGGCGGGATCACCATGGTCAGGCCGACGAAGCCGTACGTGGCCCAGGCGAGCCAGCCGGGCAGGAGCAGCAGCAGGGAGCCGGCCAGGAATCCCGCCATGGAGCCCCAGATGCTGTGGAAGAGCGTGATGGGCAGGTAGGTCAGCAGCGCCTGGGTGCCGAGGGTCAGGCACTTCTGCCGCAGCGGCGCCCGGGCGGCGCCCGGGCTGGAGTGCCTCAATTGCAGGAAGAAGATGACCAGTTGGCAGACGACGCAGATGGCGAGTGCCGCGCGGGACAGGTGTGCCCCGAACAGGTTGTTGACGGTGACGCCGCTGTAGCACAGCAGGGCGACGACGAGGATGGCCCGGGCCGAGAGCCGGGTCGTGAGATCCGACGTGTCCGGACCGGAGGGCGTCGTCTCCCGAGTGGACCCCGCCTCACCGTGAGTCTCCACCATGGTTTCCCCCGTTGTCTTCCTGCCGGCCAGCAGCTGTGACTGGAGGAATCATATGGTGTGACTCCCGATCATGGGCCAGCCGATGAGTCATACGAAAAGCGGAATGGGGTTCAGCTCTTCGTACGGGGTCGGCTCCTTGCGGTGACCCAGGGACACCGGTGCGGTGAATAGTCGACCCGGGCCGAAGCGGGGCCAGAAATGCCGCAGTCCGGGAATTATCACCTTCACCACGGGCAGTTCAAGGTCCGGCCGGGTCTGGTTCAGGACCAGCAGTTCCATTCCTTTGGAACGCACCAACTCGGTGAGGGAAGAGACGTCCTGGAGCAGGTCGTCGGTGGGCGCGTACGTCCACGCGTCCGGACCGGCCGGCGGTCGCTCCGGGTCGGCCCACAGGTACGGCTGGTTCGCCAAGGTGGCGTGCTGCCACCAGGCCAGCGCGTCCGGATCGTCGATCCGGTAGCCCGAGCCCGAGGGCGTCACCCCGGCGACCAGGGGCAGCAGCTGGCCCATCTCGGTCAGGGCCCGGCACACGGCGACCCGGGGGTCGAAGTGCGCGCCGAAGCCGAAGATGACGTCCTCGGCCGGCTTGTCGGTGCGCCGGGAGAGTGCGACCACCACCGGGATGCCGAAGTCCGAGGTGAGGTCGAGCGCCCAGGTTTCGCGGTGCTGGTCGCGGTAGGTGGCGCGCAGGCGGTCGATCCGGGGATCGTCGAAGGCGTCGAGGGCGACGGCCCGGTGGCGGGTGCGGTTGTACCACCACAGCGCCACCGCGTCCCGCTCGATCAGTTCCAGGAACCCCTGGACCAGCGCGTCCTCCGGGCAGCTGCCGGCGGCGTTGCCGTTGGAGTCCGCGCACAGCCCGTCGGGGGTGGCCCGGTCGCTGTAGTAGAGCATCGAGGTCGGCAGCAGCCGCCGGGTGCGCCCGGTCAGGGACCAGACGGGCGTCCAGTCGGTGGGCCGGTCCTCGTCGAAGCGCGGGGGGACGTACTGGAGCTGCGAACCCCGCCCGTTGACGGCTCGTGGATGGCCGAGCTGGTGCGCCGCAACCCGTTGGCGCAACTGGTGACCAACGGCCCGGCCGCCGACGGACCCCGCGTGACCCACCTGCCGGTGATCCGCGACCCGGCGATGACCGGCGACTGGCCGCCGGACCTGAGCGGAGGCCTGCTGGTCGGGCACATGAACCGGGCCAACCCGCACTGGGCGGCGCTGGAGTCCGGCACGACGGCGCTGCTCACCTTCACCGGCCCGCACGCCTATGTCTCACCGACCCTGTACGGGGTGACGCCGGCCTCGCCGACCTGGAACTTCACCGCCGTGCACGTGCGCGGCGTGCTCCGCAAGATCGCGACGATCGAGGAGACGCTGGAGGTGGTGAAGGCCACCGTGCGCGCCTACACGCTGTGGCAGCGCGAGCTGCTCGGCGACGAGCACAGCCCGACCCCGCTGCTGGAGGCACAGCAGCGCTACTGGACCGAAGAACTCGCGGACATACCGCAGCCGTTGAACCTGCCGACCGACCGGCCGCGACCCGCCCGGGCCGGCTACCGGGGTGACACCGTCGAGTTCGGCTTCGAACCGGAGCTGCTGGCCGCGCTGGAGCGGATCGCCCGGGACCGGGGCGCCACCGTGTCGATGGTGCTGCAGTCGGCGCTGGCCGTGCTGCTGTCCCGGCTCGGCGCCGGCCACGACCTGACCATCGGCTCGCCGATCGCCGGCCGTACCGACGAGGCCCTCGTCGACCTGGTGGGCTTCTTCGTCAACACCTGGGCGCTGCGCCTGGACCTGTCCGGCGACCCCACCTTCGAGCAGGTGCTGGCCGGTACCCGCCGCAAGGCGCTGGCGGCGTACGACAACCAGGACGTGCCCTTCGAGCGGCTGGTGGAACTGCTCAACCCCGAGCGCTCCACCGCGTACCACCCGCTGTTCCAGGTGATGTTCGCCTGGCAGAACTTCGCCGCCGCAGACCTCGAACTCCCCGGCCTGCGGGTGTCCCCGCACGCCGCCTGGACCGACACCGCGAAGTTCGACCTGTTCTTCAACGTGATGGAGGTGTCCGGCGCCGACGGCCGGGGGGTGCGCGGCGGCATCGAGTACGCCACCGACCTCTTCGACCGTGCCACGGTCGCGGCGCTGGCCGACCGGTTCGTCCGGGTGTTGCAGCAGGTCGCCGCCGACCCGCGGTTGCGTCTGGGGCAGGTCGAGGTGTTGTCGGTGCAGGAGCGGCAGCGCGTCCTGGTGGACTGGAACGACACCGCGGCGGATGTGTCGAAGGGGGCGGTCGCGGAGGTGTTCCGCCGTCAGGTGGCTGTGACGCCCGACGCGGTGGCCGTGGTGGGTGAGGAGCGGGCGCTGACGTACGCGGAGTTGGACGCGTGGTCCAACCGGGTGGCGCACTGGCTGATCGGGCGGGGCGTGTCGGCCGAGGTGCCGGTGGCGGTGCTGATGGAGCGTTCGGTCGAGTTGGTGGTGGCGTTGCTGGCCGTCACGAAGTCCGGTGGGGTGTACGTGCCGTTGAACGGTGCGTGGCCGGGTGAGCGGCAGGAGTGGATCCGCCGGCAGGCGGGTGTGGCGGTGCTGCTGAGCGACGGTGATCTGGCCGGGGCCGAGGGGTATCCGGAGGACGATCCGCGGGTGCGGGTGTTCCCGGACCAGTTGGCGTACGTGATGTACACCTCCGGTTCCACCGGGGAGCCGAAGGGCGTCGCGGCGCAGCAGAAGGACGTCGTGGCGCTGGCGTCGGACCGGGCCTGGCAGGGCGGTGCGCACGAGCGGGTGCTCCTGCACTCGCCGCACTCCTTCGACGCGACCACCTACGAGCTGTGGGTTCCGCTGCTCGGTGGCGGCACCGTCGTGGTCGCGCCGCCCGGGGAGCTTGATCTGGCCACTTTGGCCGGGTTGTTCTGCGATGCGCGGATCACCGGAACCTGGCTGACCGCAGGTCTGTTCCACCTGCTCGCCGAGCATCGTCCGGATTGCTTCGCCGGGGTGCGTGAGGTCTGGGCCGGTGGGGACGCGGTCGCCGCGGAGGCCGTTCGGCGGGTCCTTGCCGCCTGCCCGGGCACGGTGGTCGTGGACGGGTACGGGCCGACGGAGACCACGACCTTCGCCACCCACCATGCCATGCGGACGCCTGAGGAGGTGCCCGTCGCCGTTCCGATCGGTACGCCGTTGGACAACATGCGGGCCTATGTCCTCGACGGTCGGCTCAGTCCGGTCGCGGTCGGTGTGACCGGTGAGCTCTACCTCGCCGGAGCGGGACTGGCCCGGGGTTACCTGAACCGGCCGGGCCTGACCGGCGAGCGCTTCGTCGCCGACCCGTTCGCCGGTGACGGCACCCGGCTCTACCGCACCGGCGACCTCGCCCGGTGGACCGGCGACGGCTTGCTGGAGTACGCCGGCCGCGCCGACGCCCAGGTCAAGGTGCGCGGCTTCCGGATCGAGCCCGGCGAGGTCGAGTCCGTCCTCGCCGCCCACCCCGGAGTAGGACAGGCCCTGGTGCTGGTGCGGGAGGACACCGCCGGCGACAAGCGGCTGGTGGCCTACCTGGTCGGCGACGTCGACCCGGCGGAGCTGCGTGAGTACAGCGTCGAGCGGCTGCCCGGCTACCTGGTCCCGTCGGCCTTCGTGGTCCTGGACGCGCTGCCGCTGACCGCCAACGGCAAGCCGGACCGGGCCGCACTGCCGGCCCCGGAACTGCCCGCCGCCGTCTACCGGGCGCCGCGCGACGCCCGGGAGGAGATCCTGTGTGCCCTGTTCGCCGAGGCCCTCGGCCTGGACCGGGTCGGCATCGACGACGGGTTCTTCGCCCTCGGCGGCCACTCCCTGCGGGCCATCGGACTGGCCAACCGGGTTCGTGAGCTGCTCGGCGTCGAGGTGCCGCTGCGGACCCTGTTCGAGGCGCCCACGGTCGCGGAACTCGCGGTCCGGCTGGCCGGCGACACCGACACCGGTCAGTCCGCCGATCCCTTCGCCGTCGTCCTGCCGCTGCGCACCGGCGGTGAGGAGAAGCCGCTGTGGTGGATCCACCCGGGCGGGGGCCTGTCCTGGTGCTACCTCGGCTACGCCGGCCGGGTGGCGGACAACCGGCCGGTGTACGGCATCCAGGCACGCGGGCTGGACGGCACCTCGCCGCTGCCCGCATCGATCGAGGAGATGGTCGACGACTACCTGACGGAGCTGCTGGCGGTGCAGCCCGAGGGGCCGTACCACCTGCTCGGCCTGTCGTTCGGCGGCACCCTCGCCCACGCCATGGCCGCCGAACTGCGCCACCGCGGCCACGAGGTGGCGCTGCTCGCCCTGCTCGACTGCGCGCCCAGCGACTTCTTCGCGGAGACCGCCGGGACCGCCGACGCGGACGAGGACCAGATCCGGGCCATGTTCCGGCTGTACGTCGGACACCTGGCCGGAACGGAGGAGTACGACTCGCTCTTCGAGACCATGACCAGGATCCAGATCGAACACATGGCCCTGATGGGGAAGTTCGACGCGCCCGTCTACGACGGCGACGTGGTCTTCTTCCGCGCGGCCCACAACTCCTGGGCGTCCTACGCGCCCCAGTGGAAGCCCTACGTCATGGGCGGGATCAGGGAGTTCGACATCGACTGCACACACCACGGAATGCACCTGCCCGAACCCGCGGCGCAGATCTGCGCAGTCGTCAACCAGTTGCTCGACGGACAGTGACCGGCCGGCCGGCCGGACACAGGAGGGAAACACCATGACCAGCACAGCGATCGACACGGACCTGCGCGACGAGATCCGCGACATCGTGGCGGACGTCCTGGAGGTCGAGGTCGAGGAGGTCTCCTGGACCGCCCACTTCCAGGACGACCTCGACTCCGACTCGATGCGGGCGATCGAGCTGCTCGCCCAGCTGGAGCGGCGCTTCGACGTCTCCATCAAGCAGCAGGAGCTGCTGCGGATGCAGGACCTCGCCAGCACCTACGAGGTGGTGCTCGAAGCGCGGGTCGGCAAGTAACGGACGGCATGGACGGAGGAACCCGACATGGCAGGACAGACATCCGCGCGGCGACGCGTGGTGGTGACCGGTCTGGGGGTCATCAGCAGCATCGGCCTGGGCGCGAAGGAGTTCGCCCGGGCGCTGCGAGAGGGCCGCTCCGGGGCACGGACCATCACCGGCTTCGACACCAGCGGTTTCGAACACACCACGGCGTGCGAGGTCACGGACTTCCATCCCGAGGAACTGCTCCACCGCCTCGTGCCGGCCGACACCGGCCGGGCGAGCCAGCTCGCGGCGGTCGCCGCCCGGCTGGCCGTCGAGGACGCGGGCCTGGCGGAGGAGGAGGTGCGCCGCCGCCGCTCGCTGATCGCGGTGGGCACCCTGAGCGGCGGGGCCGACGAGATCGGCATGTCGGTCCGCGAGCAGCTCGCGGCCGGGACGGGGGCGGTCGACCGAGGCCGGGCCCGCCGGGCCCGGTCCGGGCGGCTGTCCGCCGACATCGCCCAGGAACTGGGCCTACTCAGCACCGAGGCGGTGACCGTGCCCACGGCCTGCGCGGCGGGCAACTACGCGATCGGCTACGGCTTCGACGCAGTGGCCGCAGGCGAGGTCGAGCTGGCGCTGTGCGGCGGCGCGGACGCGTTGGTGCGCAACATCTTCGTCGGCTTCTACCGGCTGGGCACCATCGCCCCCGACGTCTGCCGGCCCTTCGACAAGGGCCGGCAGGGCATCCTCACCGGCGAGGGAAGTGCCGTCCTCGTCCTGGAGAGCCTGGACTCGGCGCTCGCCCGGGGCGCCCGGGTCTACGCCGAGGTCCTCGGCCATGGACTGGTCTGCGAGGCACACCACCCGGTGGCCCCCGACCGGGACAGCATGGCCGCCTGCATGAGCCGGGCGCACGCCAATGCGGGCATCACCGCCGACCAGGTGGACCTGATCTCCGCGCACGGCACCGGCACCCTGGCCAACGACGCCACCGAGGCCTCGGCCATCCACCAGGTGTTCGGCGACAGCCCGCCGCCGGTGACGGCGCTGAAGTCGATGCTCGGCCACTGCATGGGCGCGTCCAGCGCGCTCAGCGCCGCCGCCTGCGCGATCGCCCTGGACGAGGGATTCATCCCGCCCACCATCAACCACATCGAGACCGACCCGGAGATCGAGATCGACTGCGTGCCCAACACGGCCCGCACGGCCGACCTGCGCATCGTGCAGAACAACGCGCTCGCCTTCGGCGGCAACGACGCCGTCCTCCTGATGGGCCGAATCGACCGGGAGGTTCGTCCGTGAACAGTGTCATCACCGCGTGGGAGGCGCACTCCCCCCTCGGCCGGACGGCCGAGGGGCACCGGCAGGCCGTGCTCGAGGGTCCCGCCGCCCCCGAGGCCGGATCCCGCCTGGTGCCCGGCTTCGACATCAAGGAGGCCCTCGGCCGCAAGGGCGTCCGGTCCATGGACCGAGCCACCGCGCTCGCCGTGGTGACCACCGGCCGGCTACTGGAGCGGACCGGGCTGGGCAAGGACGACCGTCGCTGCGCCGACGACGAGCTGGGTCTCGTCCTGGGCACCACCGAGGGGAGCCTGCAGAGCCTGACCGCGTTCGACCACGACTCCTACACCCGGGAGAAGCCCTTCGACGTGCCGCCCAGCCTCTTCCCGGTCGTGCTGATGAACTACCACGCCGGACAGTGCGCGATCTGGCACCGGATCAAGGGCCCCAACTCCACCATCTGCGGTAGCCACCTCACCTCGCTGCTCGCCCTCAGCTACGCCTGCCGGCTGCAGAGCAACGGGCACGCCAGGGCGGTGCTGGCCGGTGCGGTGGAGGAATGCTCGGACGCCCGGGACTCCTACGAGCAGGCGCGCAACGAGGACGATCCGCAGCGGCCCTCCGGCGAGGGGTGCGTGATGTTCCTGCTGGAGCCGGCCGGACCCGTCGGCGAGGACGGGCCCGGCGGGTCCGGCGGACCGCACCGCGAGGGGGCGACGGTGGTCGCCGTCGAGTTCGGGTTCTTCCCGGAGCCGGACCTGGTGCGCCCCGCCCTGCGGGACTGTCTGACCCGGGCCCTCGACCGGGCCGGGGTCGAGCCCGGGAAGGTCGCCGCGGTCGCGCCGTCCCCCGTCCTCGGACCGCGCGGCGAGGCCGAACTCGCGGCGATCGCCCAGGTCTTCGGCGACGTACCGCTCGCCACCGCCAGCCTCGACGCCCTCGGGGACACCCGGGCTGCGGCGACCGGCTTCCAGCTGGCGGAGCTGCTGTCCCGGCCCGGTGAGCCGGGCCGGCTGGTGGCGGCCACCGCGACCGACGCGGAGGGCCGGGTCGGCTGCGCGCTGCTGCGCATCGGCTGACTTCACCGCGGGTGGGACCGGCGCGCGGTGCGCGCCGGTCCCACCCGCGGGCTCCACCGTTCCCGCCCCACCTACCAGCAAGGAGGATCGACATGTCCGGACGTCCGGTGGCACTGGTCACGGGAGGCTCACGGGGCATCGGGCGCGCCACGGTACTGCGCCTCGCCGAACACGGCTACGACGTCGGGTTCTGCTACCACTCCCGCGGCGACCTCGCCGCTGAGGTCGAACGGGAGGCGAAGGAGCGCGGCGCCCGGGTGCACGCCCACCTCGCCGACGTCTCCGACCCGGCCGCGGCCCGGGAGTTCGTCGAGGCGGGCGAGGCGGCCCTCGGCCCCGCCGAGGCGCTGGTCACCAGCGCCGGCATCACCCGGGACCGGCCGGCCCTCCTCACCTCCGACGAGGACTGGCAGCAGGTGCTGCGCACCAACCTCGACGGCACCTTCCACGTCTGCCGGGCCGCCGTGTTCGGCATGGTCAAACGCCGCCGGGGGGCCGTCGTGACCCTCTCCTCCGTCTCCGGCGTGTACGGCAACGTCGGTCAGTCCAACTACTCGGCCGCCAAGGCCGGCGTCTGCGGCTTCACCAAGGCACTCGCCAAGGAGGTGGCCGGCCGCGGCGTCCGGGCCAATGCCGTCGCCCCCGGCTTCATCGACACCGACATGACCGCCGACCTGCCCGAGCGGGTGCGCGCGCAGGTGGTGTCACGCGTTCCGCAGGGCCGGCTCGGCACTGCCGACGAGGTGGCCGACCTGGTGCTGTTCCTGCTGTCGGACCGGGCCTCCTACATCACCGGCCAGGTCCTCGGGGTGGACGGCGGACTCACCCTCTGACCAGCCGCCATTCCCCTTCCGCTGTCACACCTCTCCTGGAAACGGATTCCACCATGGCCGAGACCTTGCTCCCCGAAGTGATGCCCGCGCCGACCGACGGCGGCGCCGCCCTGCTGGACTGGGCCTGCCGGATGCGGGAGGAACACCCCGTCGCCTTCGACGGGAAGCTGCGGATGTGGCAGGTGTTCCGGCAGGAACACGTGCAGCGCGTGCTGACCGACCACGCGGTCTTCTCCTCCGACATGTCGGTGATCGCCCCCGACCAGATGTTCCGCTCCGGGAACATCACGCAGATGGACCCGCCGCTCCACCGCAAGTACCGCAGCCTGGTCAACAAGGCGTTCACCCCGCGCACCGTCGCCGACCTCGCCCCCCGGATCAGCGAGCTGACCCACACGCTGCTGGACGAGGTGGACGGCGCGGACCAGGTCGACCTGGTCGACGCCCTGCTCTACCCGCTACCGATCACCGTGATCTCGGAGCTGCTCGGGGTGCCGCAGTCCGACCACGAGCTGTTCCGCTCCTGGGTGGACAACCTCTTCGACGCCACCTTCGAGAACCCCTTCGACCCGGACCTGGCGCGGAAGGCGACCGAGGCGGTCGCGCCGATGAAGGAGTACCTCCTGGAGCACGTCCGGGACCGCAGGAGCCGGGCCCGCGACGACCTCATCACCAAGCTGGTGCAGGCCGAGGTGGACGGGGAGCGGATGACCGACGAGGAGGTGATGACCTTCTCGGCGATCCTGCTGCTCGCCGGGCACGTCACCACCACCCTGCTGCTCGGGAACACGGTCCGCTGCCTGGACGACAACCCGTGGGCCGTGGACCGGTTGCGGGCGGACCCGGGGCTGGTCCCGGCCGCGATCGAGGAGTCGCTGCGGCTGCGGCCGCCGTTCAACGCCAGCGGCCGCATCACCACCCAGGAGGTGGAGCTGGCCGGCGTCACCATCCCCGCGCAGCAGCCGGTGTTCGCGAGCATCCTCTCCGCGAACTACGACCCCGCCCGGTTCGCCGACCCGCACACTTTCGACCTGAACCGCTTCGGTCCGGGCCGGGACACCCCGCCGCACTCGGCCTTCGGCCACGGCGTCCACTTCTGCGTGGGCGCTCCGCTGGCCCGCCTGGAGGGGCGGATCGCGCTGGGCATCATGCTGGAGCGCTACCGGGAGATCCGGCTCGACACCGACCGCACCGCCGAGTACTTCGCGAATCCCAACTTCAACGGCCCGAAGAAGCTCCCGGTCGTCCTGAGGTGAGGGAACCCCGAGGGGGAGCACCCTTCCACGACGACGGCCCGCGGCGAGACCGCGGGCCGTCGTCGTTCGAGGTCGGGACCGACGGGCCGTGGACTCCGTCCTCGCGGAGGGGAGTTCGGGGACCGGCCGCAGAATCCGATCCCGGGGCTGTCGGTCCGCGGCCGTGCGGCGGACGACCGACCGGCCGTTCGGCTCCCGGGCGCGCGACGGGTCGTGCCTGCGGTCGGTGGCCGTACCGCTCCACGATCCGCACGCCGCCGGCCCGTTGCAGCCGAGGTGGCGCTCCGGAGCACGGCAGAGCCCCCGGCGGGCGGGCCGGGGGCTCTGCTGGGACCGTTGCCCGTTCAGGACGGGGGTGCGAGGGCGGACAACGGCTGTTCGGGGTGACCCGCGGGTCAGCGGGAGGGGGAGCGCTCGAAGGCCGAGCGGGCCCAGACGTAGCCGACGAGGCTCAGGACGACGCACCAGACGGCGGACCAGAGCACGCTGTTGCCGACCGGGGTGCCCATCAGCAGGCCCCGCACCGCGTCGATGAAGGGGGTGAAGGGCTGGTGCTCGGCGAACCACTGGACGCCCGTGGGCATCGACTCGGGCCGGACGAAGGCGCTGCTCACGAAGGGCAGCACCTGGAAGATCAGGGTGGAGCTGTTCGCGCCCTCGGGGGTCTGCGCCACCAGGCCGAACGCGACGACCAGCCAGGTCAGGGCGAAGGCGAGCATCACGACGATGCCGAGTGCGCCGAGCCAGCCGGTCAGCCCGGCCTTCGGGCGGAAGCCGACGGCGAGCGTGATGCCGACGACCAGGGCGGTGCCGATGACGGTCTGGATGACGCTGCGCACGACGTGGCCGGCCAGCACGGACCCGCGGGAGATGCCCATGGTGCGGAACCGCTTGATGATGCCGGACTTCATGTCGGTGTTCACGGCGATCGCGGTGCCCGAGGCGCCCATGATCGCGGCGATCAGGATGACGCCGGGCGCCACGTAGTCGATGTACGGGCCCGAGCTGACGCTCGGAGCGATCGAGCCGCCCAGCACGAAGCGGAACAGGATCAGCATGATCAGCGGCACGCCGAGCGAGGAGATCATCAGCAGCGGGTAGCGCATGCTGTGGCGGAAGTTGCGCCGCATCATGGTGCGCGTGTCTCGGAGCGCGTAGTTGGCGGTGCTCATCGTGCGGCCTCCTGCTTCTTCTCGGCGCCGGGACGGCTGGTCAGGGCGAGGAACACGTCGTCGAGGTCGGGTGTGTGCACCGACAGGGTCTCCGGCTCGATCCCCTCCTGGTCGAGGCGGTCGAGGACGGCGCGCAGGGCGCGGACGCCGCTACCGGGGACCTGGAGGGCGAGGGAGTCGGGCTCGGGCGAGGCGTCGAGCAGGCGGGCCGCGGCCGTGAGGTCCCGCTCGTCGGTGAACTCGAGGCGGATGTGGCCGCCCGGGATGCGCCGCTTGAGCTCCTCGGCGGTGCCCTCGGCGACGAGCCTGCCCTGGTCCAGCACCGCGATGCGGTCGGCCAGTTGGTCGGCCTCCTCCAGGTACTGGGTGGTCAGGAAGATCGTGGTGCCGCCCGCGACCAGCTCGCGGATGATCTCCCACATGGCGCGACGACTGCGCGGGTCCAGGCCGGTGGTCGGCTCGTCGAGGAAGATCACCCGGGGGTCACCGACCAGGGTCATGGCGAGGTCGAGGCGGCGCTGGGTGCCGCCGGAGTAGGTGGCGGCGACCTTCTTGGCGTGCTCGGTCAGGTCGAAGCGCTCCAGGAGCTCGTCCACCCGGCGCCGCCCGTCGGCGGGGGAGAGGTGGCACAGCTCCGCCATCAGCAGCAGGTTCTCCTCGCCGGTGAGTAACCCGTCCACCGCCGAGAACTGGCCGGTGACGCCGATCGAACGGCGGACCGAGCCGGGGTCGCGGGCCAGGTCGTGGCCGGCGATGTGCACCTCGCCGGCGTCCGCGGCGACCAGGGTGGACAGGATCTCGACGGTGGTGGTCTTGCCGGCTCCGTTGGGGCCGAGCAGGGAGAAGATCGTCCCCTCGGCCACATCCAGGTTCAGGTCGGCGAGCACGACCTGCTCGCCGAATGCCTTCCGCAGTCCGCGTACGGTGATGGCGGACCGCCGTGGTGCAGTCATGTCCCCTCGATTCGTCATGAGCGTCAACGTCATCGGTCGTTCCTTCGATCGGGCCGGATCCGGCGGGTCGGGTGGTGTCGGGCGTTCGGTGCCGCGCCGGTCCGGCTCCGGTGGGCAGGACCCGACGGTCGGTCAGTCCAGCGGGTCGGCCGTGGCGCGCCGCACGACGATGTCGCCGAACTGGGTGCGGGCGTGGACCTCGACGGTCCGCGCCGTCGCCGCGGGCTTGCCGGAGTCGTCCAGCAGGTTGCGCACGCTGCCGGTCTCGGACTGGGCGTCGACCCAGGCGGCGACGCCCTCGCGGATGCCGACCTCCAGCCCGCCGCCCCCGGACGTCAGGCTGACCTTGCCCTGCGAGACCTCGTCCACCATGATCCGGCCGGCGTCGGTCTTGGCGGTGAGCCCGGCACGGGTCCGGCGGACGACGAGGTCGCCGGCCGAGGCGCGCAGTTTGGCGTCACCGGCGATGTCGCCGATCTCGCTGTCGCCGGCGAGGTTCTTGATGACCGCGGTCCCCTCGATCGCGCGGATCCGCAGCTTGCCGCCGCCGGTGCTGACCTCGGCGTCGCCGGCGACGCGGCTCACGGTGACGTCACCGAGGTCGGTCTTCAGCCGTGCCGGGCCGACCTGGCCCAACGCGATGTCCCCGCTGCCGGTGCGCAGGTCGCAGGAGCCGAGCAGGCCCTCGAAGTCGTAGCCGCCCTCCTGGACGGCGCCGCGTACCCGGGAGCCCGCCGGCACCTGGACAGTAGCCCGCACCGAGGCGCCCTTGCCACTGCCGATGCCCAGGTAACCGCGTTGCCGAGGAGCCTTCACCACGAGGGTGCCGTCCCTGAATTCGACCGTGGTCTTCTCGGCGGCGGTCACGTCCGCCGCGCTCGCGGGGTCGCCGGGGGCCACGTCGACGATCGTGTCGGAGCGGTCACCGGCGATGACGCGGGCGTCACCGATCACCAGATCGAGCTCGACGTCGATCGGGGCGGGGGTTTCGAAAGTGTGCATGACAAGTCACTCCTGATGCGGGTCGGGTGCGCGGTGCGGTGCGGCGAGTCGGGGCCGGGTGTCGGGGTGGGGCGGTGAGTCGGGGCGGACGGGGGCGGTCGGTCAGTGCACCCAGCCGCTGAAGTTGCGGCCGGGCCGGTCGGCCCCGGCGGCGCGGAGCCTGCTGCGGTCGAGCTGGTCGATGGCGTCGGTCAGGGTGCGGGCGATCCAGGCGTTGGTCGAGAGGCCCCCGGCGCCGGCCTCCTGCTCCACCCGGGCCTTGAGCGGCTCGGGCAGGCGCAGGGTCATCCGGGCCACGGCGCCGTCCGTGACGTCGAGCGGCGTCGCTGGTGACGTCATCGGCGTCGCTGGTGACGTCACCGGTGTCCCGGCCGGCCGGGGCGCATCCTCGGGGGTGGTCTGCGGCGGGGGAGTGACGACGAAGTCGGCCACCCCCTTCCGGAGACGCAGGTCCACCGAGCCGGGCGCGAGCCCGGTCGTGATCTCTTCCGCCGCGTCCGACAGGGCGTCCAGCAGTGTCAGCCGGACGGCCGCCTCCATCGGGCGCAGCAGGCGCTCGGTGAGCTCGACGGCGTCCGGCCCGTTGGATTCGGCGGCCGCCGTCAGCTCCTGTCGCAGCTTGCCCACATACGCTTCGAGGTTCATGACGTCAGCTTGCCACACCAGTGACGTCACGGCAACCCCCGATGACGTCATCATGGCGTCATCCGGCGTCACTCGTGGCGTCGCGCGCCTTGCCGCGGCGCTGTTCAATTGTTCGGATTCATCGGTTGAACGCCTTGCTGGATGCCAGGAGTCGTCCGCGCGGAATAGAGAGTAGCGGGGGTGCCGTCACCCTGTGCCAGTACCTTCAAGTGCACGTTCAACTGCGTAGGTTGAGTTACCGAATGGTCTTATATTCTCGCCGCAGAATTCGTTGAACCGTCCCGGAACGCGGGGCGATGAAAAGAGTCAGGCCCCTTGTCGGCGACTATTCGTTCTCTTCGCGCCGCCGACCCCGGCAGCGCGCCCCGATCACGCCTTCCGGAAGGTGAGTCGACCATGACCGCAGTGAAGAGCCGGGTGGGACGCGGCACCTGGATCCGGCAGTACCACCAGTCCACGGGCGCCGGCCCGACGCTGCTGTGCCTGCCGCACGCCGGCGGCTCCGCGACCGCCTACGTCGGCCTGTCCAAGGCGCTGTCCGCGACGGCCGAGGTGCTCGTCGTGCAGTACCCGGGCCGGCAGGACCGGATCGCCGATCGGCCCGTCGACGACATCCGGGAACTGGCGCGCCGGATCGCCGACGCCCTCGACCCCTGGCTGGACCGGCGGCCGGTGCTGTTCGGCCACAGCATGGGGTCGGTGGTGGCCTACGAGGTGGCCCTCGAGCTCCGGGCGCGCACCGGGCAGGGCGCGGCCGGACTCATCGCCTCCGGGCGGGCGGCGCCGTCGGTCCGGCAGGACCGCGGGGTGCACCTGCGGGACGACGCCGGTCTCACCGACGAACTGGCCGAGCTGTCCGGCACGGCCACCGCCCTGCTCACCAACCACGAACTGATGGCCGCCGTGCTGCCCGCCCTGCGGTCCGACTTCCGGGCCGTGGAGACGTACCAGGGCGCCCCCGGCACGCGCGTCGACTGTCCGATCAGCGCCTACGGCGGCGCCGCGGACCCGCACGTGAGCCGCGAGGACCTGCTGAAGTGGCGCGATCACACGACGGGCGGGTTCTCCGCCCGCTGGTTCCCCGGCGGCCACTTCTACCTCCAGCCGCAGCAGTCCGCGGTGGCGGCGGCGGTGGCCCAGGACCTCGCCGTCTTCGCCTCGCGAGGCCCGGTGGGGAGCGGTGGGAGCCTGAGCGGGTAACTCCGTTGCCCCGGCGCGGGATGGCGGCGAGGATCGGGTCCGTGTCCGACACCACGTTCGACGATGCCGCGCTGCGGCCCTACCCCAAGATCCCCGCGCGGACGCGCCCCGGTGCACCCGGCAGCCGGGAGTGGACCGCCGCGGAGAAGGTGCACGGGGCGCACTTCGCGGTGGTCTGCGACGGCGCCGGGGCGGTCCGTGCGGCCAAGCGGCGCGAACTCCTGGACGGCGAGGCGCTGGACGGCTTCTTCGGCGTGAGCCGGATCTGGCCGGTGATCTCGGTGGCGGCCGCCCGCCTCGCCTCCGCCGTCCGCGGCGGGTGGGGCGACGAGGCGGTGGTGACGGTCTACGGCGAACTGGCCGGCGGGTCCTACCCGCACCCGGACGTGCCGGCCGTCGCCGGGGTCGAGCCGGTGCAGACGGGCGTCTGGTACGCGCCGGACCTGCGGTGGCTGCCGTTCGACGCCACCGTGGAGACCGCCGACGGCCGGTGGTGGATCGCCGACCGCGACCTGCGCGCCGCCGCGGCCGCCGCCGGGCTCACCTGCGTACCGCTGCTCGGGCACGGCCCGCTGAACGTGCTCCAGGAGCTGCCGGTGGTCTTCCCCAGCCGGGTGCCCGCGCTGTTCGGACTGCCCGAGCCGGCGGACAACCTCGCCGAGGGGTACGTGCTCAAGCCCGCGGGGGAGTGGCGGGAGACGGGCGCGGCGGTCCGCCCCGTCCTGAAGGTGAAGCAGCAGGCCTTCGCCGAGGACGAGCGCTACGACGGCGCCCGTCCCTACCTCGTCCCGCCGCAGGGCGCGGCCGGGGTCCCCGCCTGGCTCCTGGTCCAGGCCTCGGCCCTGCTCACCCCCGCCCGCGCGGCCGCCGCCGTCAGCAAGCTCGGACCGCGTACGCCCGAGGACGTCGTGGCGGCGGAGATCACCCGGGACGTGGCGGAGGAACTCGCCGAGGCGGTGGGGGGATTGGACGGCGACGTCCTGCGCGCACTGGAGGGCGCCCTCGGGCCCGGGGCGCGCACCCTGGCGGCGTTCGACGCCGGGGACCGGCGTGCGCGGACGGGCCGGGGGAGTAAGGCGCGGGACCGTTCCTGACGGCGGCGCGGCCCCCGGCGCGGGGGGCGTGCCGGGGGCCGGAGTGCGGGAGTCGGGCAGGGGAGAGCCGTCAGCTGCCGCCGTCGGCCTTCATTCCGAGTCTGTCGGGCCGGTCGGCGCTCCGGCCGTGCCCCGGGCGGTCGTTCACTCGTACGAGTGAGAGTCGCCGGCACCGGCCGCCTGTGCCGGTCGGTCGGGTCGAGGGCGGGTGCAGGGGGCGTCGAGGGGGCTTCCCAGGCCGCCGGGCCGGGCCCATCATGGGCTCCCGGTCAGGGCCCCCAGCCGAGGGGCTCCGGGAGAGGCCCCAGGAGGCAGCAGCGATGACGATTCCACTCCCTGTCCGGATCCAGGCCGCCGTCGTCCGGGGCGCGTACGCGCTGCCGGAGGGGCTGCGGCGGGCGATCGCGGGCGCGCCGGTGGTCCGGGACGGGCAGGTGCTGGCACTGGACGCGCAACTGATCCTCAAGCTGCAGCGGCTGTCGAAGGCCGCCCTGGTGATGCCCGGCGGCGTCGGGCCGTCGCGGGCCGCGATGGAGCACGCGCGGTACCTGGTGGGCGGGGCGAGGATCGAGCCGGTCGCCGTGCGGAACGTCGGGATCCCGCAGGAGCAGGGCGAGTTGGCGGCCACGCTGTACACGCCCGGCGGGCTGGCGGCGGGCTCCGGGCTGCTGGTGTACCTGCACGGCGGGGGCTGGGTGGTCGGCAGCCGGGCCAGCCACGACCACGTGGTGCGGTTCCTGGCGCAGCGGGCCCGGGTGCGGGTGCTGTCGGTGGAGTACCGGCGCGCGCCCGAGCACGCGTTCCCGGCGGCGGCGGACGACGCGCTGTCCGCGTTCGACTACGCCTACGCCAAGGCGGTCGACCTGGGCGCCGACCCGGAGCGGATCGCGATCGGCGGGGACAGCGCAGGCGGGAACCTGGCGGCCGTCACCGCGCAGGTGGCGGTGCGCCGGGGCGGGCCGGCGCCGGTGTTCCAACTGCTGCTGTACCCGGCGGTCGACGCCTCCGTCCGGCGGCCCTCGCGCGAACTGTTCGGCGACGGCTTCTTCCTGACCAGCGCGGACATGGACTGGTTCCTGGACCGCTACGCGCCCGGGCCGGCCGACCCGACCGACCCGCGGCTGTCGCCGCTGCTCGCCGCCGACCTGTCCGGGCTGCCGCCCGCGTACGTCGGCACCGCGGGCTTCGACCCGCTGCGGGACGAGGGGGAGGCCTACGCCGAGGCGCTGCGGGCGGCCGGGGTGACGGTGCGGCTGAGCCGGCAGCCGGACCTCATCCACGGTTACGCCAACTACCTCGGCGTCGGCCGCCGCTTCCGGGAGGCGACGGCGGAGGCGGCGGAGGCGCTGCGGGGGGCGATCGGCGGGTGACGCAGGGCGGTGTGGGGCAGGGGCGGGGTCCGGGCGGGCCCCGCCCTTCGTCGTCCCCCGAAGCAGGGAGGGGGCGCGGTCCTGGGGCCGTGCGCCTGCTTGGTGCTGCGCAGGGGGTTCTCGGGGGCGGGCTCCTATTGTACTGTCCGTCTAATAAGCGGGTGAGCGGGCATCCGCGGAGCAGGCACCTGGAGGCAGCCATGGCTCTCACCAACGCGGCGGCGGGGCGGGCGGCGGGCACGCACGGCCACACCGCTGCCGACGACGACGTCTCGAAGCGGCTGCTGGACTCCGCCGCCACCCTCTCCTACGACCCCTCGACCGAGATCGACTGGGACGCGCCCCTCCCGGACGATCACTACGGACTCAACCCGGAGTGGAGCACCCTCTACGGAACCCGGCTGTGGGACGAGATGACCGAGCAGCAGCGGGTCACCCTCACCCGGCACGAGGTCTGCTCGATCATGAACACCGGGATCTGGTTCGAGATGATCCTCCAGCAGATGGTGCTGCGTGACCAGTACCTCAAGAACCCCGCCAACGCCGAGTTCCGGTTCGCCCTCACCGAGATAGCCGACGAGTGCCGCCACTCGATCATGTTCGCCCGCGCCTGCGAGAAGATGGGCGTCCCCGCCTACCGGCCCAACAAGGTCATCGCCCAGGCCGGGCGCGCGTTCAAAGCCCTCGCGAAGGGTGAACTGGCCTACGGCGGAATCCTGGTGGCCGAAGAGGTGCTCGACGTCATGCAGCGCGACTGGATGCGCGGCGAGAACGTCCTGGAGATCGTCCGCGGCACCTCCCGGATCCACGTGGTCGAGGAGTCACGGCACATGAAGTTCGCCCGGCAGGAGATCCGCGAGCGGATGCGCCACGCCGGCCCCGCCCGCCGCCGCACCTCGGCCACCGGCATCGCCGTCGGCGCGTACGTCATCGTCAGCAGCATGGTCCACCCCGGGGTCTACCGCGCCGCCGGGCTCGACATCGAACGGGCGCTCGCCGAAGTGCGGGCCAACGAGCACCGCAAGGCGATGATGCGCACCAGCTCCCGGCACCTGATGGCCTTCCTCGCCGAGACCGGGCTGATCACCAGCCGATCGGCCGCCGTCTACCGCCGCGTCCACATGCTCTGACGTAGCGTCAGGCATCCCTCCGGATGCGCCAGTTGCCGCTCCTAATCCCCCGCACGTCTTCACCTCCAGCGAGGATCCCACCCCGGCCATGGCCTACGCGATCACCCGGACCTGCTGCAACGACGCCTCGTGCGTGTCCGTCTGCCCGGTCAACTGCATCCACCCGACCCCGGACGAACCGGAGTTCGGCACCACCGACATGCTGTACATCGACCCGGTGGCCTGCATCGACTGCGGCGCCTGCGCGGACGCCTGCCCGGTGGACGCGGTCTTCCCCGTCGACCGGCTGCGCGGGCCCGACACCGCGTTCGGCGACCTCAACCGCGACTGGTACCGCGACCACCCCAGTGACCACGCCTGGGGCGCGCCCAGCTTCCCGCGCAGTCTGCCCGACGGGCTCGGCGTGCTGCGCGTCGCCATCGTCGGCACCGGCCCGGCCGCCGGGTACACCGCGCAGGAACTGCTGCGCGGCACCGGCGCCGAGATCACCATGATCGACCGGCTGCCCGTCACCGGCGGCCTGCTGCGCCACGGGGTCGCGCCCGACCACCAGTCCACCAAGCGCATCGCCGACAGCTTCGCGAGCGTCTTCCACGACCCCCGGCTGCGGATGCACCTCAACGTGGACATCGGCGCCGACGTCAGCCACGAGGAACTCGCCGCCCACCACCACGCCGTCGTGTACGCCGTCGGCGCGGCCGCCGACCGGCGGCTCGGCATCCCCGGCGAGGACCTGCCGGGCAGCCTGCCCGCCACCGCCTTCGTCGGCTGGTACAACGCCGAACCGACCGTGCCCGCCGACGCGGTGGACCTGTCCGGGCCCGGCGCCGAACGGGTGGTGGTGGTCGGCAACGGCAACGTCGCCGTCGACATCGCGCGCATCCTGCTCACCGACCCCGACCGGCTCGCCGCCACCGACATCGCCGACCACGCCCTCGCCGCGCTGCGCCGCAGCCGGGTCCGGGAGGTGGTGCTGCTCGCCCGGCGCGGGCCCGCCCAGGCGGCCTGGACCACGGCGGAGTTCCTGGCGCTGCGGCAACTGCCGGGTGTCGACGTGGTGGTCGAGGACCACCCGGAGGTGCGGGCCGTGATCGAGACGGCCGCGCCGGACTCGCGGGCCGCGCTGCTCGCCGGGCTGCCGCTGGTGCCGTTCGACGGGGGTGCCGGGCCGGCGCCGGGCCGGCGGATCGTGCTGCGCTTCCTGTCCGCGCCGACCGCGCTCACCGGGGACGGGCGGGTGACCGGCCTGACCGTCGCCCGGACCACCCTGGTCGGCGGCCGGGCGGGCGACCCGACCGGAGACCGGGCCGAGCCGACCGGGCGGACGGACGTGCTGCGGGCCGGGCTGGTGGTGCGCTCGATCGGGCACCGGGGTGTGCCGGTGCCGGGACTGCCCTTCGACGAGCGGACCGCGACGGTCGCGCACCACGGCGGGCGGGTCGTCGACCCGGGGACGGGGCGGCCGCTGCCGGGGGCGTACGTGGTGGGGTGGGCCAAGCGCGGACCGTCCGGCGGCATCGGCGCCAACCGGGCCTGCGCCCGCGAGACCGTGGACGCGCTCCTCGACGACGCGACCGCCCGGGCCCTGGTCGCGCCGACGGCGAGCCGCAAGGACTTCGACCGCCTCGTCCGCCACCGCCGCCCGGACGCCGTCGGTCTGAAGGAACTGCGCGCCGTGGAGCGGGCCGAGCGCACCCGCGGCGAGGCCGAGGGGCGGCCCCGGGTGAAGCTCGCCACCGTCCCGGAGCTGCTGGCCGCAGCCCGCGGGCGGCGGTAGACGGCGGTAGGCGGGTGTGGGCCTGGAGAAATATGTCGACCGGTCTACTGATTCATTCCCGTGCGCAGGAAGTCGGACAGGTCGACTTCCTGCGCACGCGATGTCCAGCAGGAACCTGTAGACCGGTCTGCATAGTTTCTCCGGAGCAGCATGAGCCCGCGCGGGTTGATGTGCGGGCTGTGGGGTTGACGCGGCCGTGTCCGGGGCCGGACGGGGTCCGTTGGGCGGGCGTGAGTAGTAGTCCTGGGGTGATGCCGGCTCCGCGGCGGCGGTCGGTCGAAGAAACGATCCTCCAAGGTGCGGAAAGCTATCTGCACCTCGACCCGGAGGCGCCGATCTATGCCGAGTTGGCCCGGATATGGCAGGCCGCGGGGCGGACGGTCCCCGGGCAGCCCGATCCGGTGTGGGAGACGCTGGCCGCGCCGGGCGGCACCTGACCGCCCACTGCCCGCCGCTGCCCGCTGGCGCCGCCCACTACCGAAACGCCCACTGCCGAAACGCCCGCCGCTGAAACGCCTACCGCTGAACCGCCCGCCGCCTCGGTGAACGGGCACACCAGGTCCTCGCCCCGGACGGTGCCGCCGGCCCCGAAGCGCGCGCCCAGGTGGGGGCAGTGCGGTCCGACCGCGCGCACCGCGCCCGGCCCGGTCCGGTACAGCACCACGTCCTCGCCCATCAGCCTGGCCGTGCGCACTCGCCCGGGCGGCAGGTCCCGGGCGCGGCCGACGCAGAACCAGCCGCTCGGTACGGCAGTGGGGCGGAGCGCTCGTCCATGGGGCACCTCTCCGGTTCGGGTCCGGGTGCCGGTGCTACCTACCCGGCTTCACGGCCGTGTGGACGTACCAGGCGATGTACTCGCGGACGGCGTACATCTCCACGGTGGAGCGGAGGTTGAGCCACCGCGCCGGATCGCCGAACCGCCGCAGCACCGCCCACGGCAGCCGGAAGTACGCGTGCACCGCCTCCGAGGTGGGCGTGTAGTACGCCGTCGCGTCCAGCGCCTCCTCGACCTCGAACCCGGCCTCGGCGAGCAGCTGCGGCAGGTTGCGCGCGTGGTAGACCTTCGCGCCGGGGAACACCATCGCGTCCAGGTACGGTTCCAGCACCGCCCGTGTCTGCGGGGCGAGTTCGTCCAGCGGCGCGGTGCTCATCGGGCCGAGCAGCACCAGCCGTCCGCCCGGGCGCAGCACCCGGTGGAACTCGGCCAGCGCGCGCGGCGGATCGTAGGAGTGGACGAGCGTCTCCATCGAGTACGCGCCGTCGAACGATCCCTCCTCGAAGGGGAGCCGGTGGTAGTCGCCCCAGGAGAAGACGGTCCGCTCCGCCAGTGCCGCCCGGGCACTGAGCCGGCGGGCCTCGGCGAGGTGGAAGTCCAGCACGTCGACCCCGGTCACCAGCAGACCGAACCGGTCCGCCATCGCCCGTGCCACCACCCCCGCCCCGCACCCGGCGTCCAGCACCCGGGCGCCCGCCGACAGCGCCAGTTTGCGGCCCAGCACGTCCTCCAGCTGCCGTTGCGCCCGCCACAGCCGCCACTTCGACTGCCCCGGCTCCGTCCAGCCCCAGTGCCGGGCGTTCCTGGCCACCCGGGTGTAGAACAACCGGCTCCCGGTGCGCCCGTAGACGCGGCGCAGCCCGGCGAGATCGAGTTCCTGAGCGCCCATGTGCCCAAAGCTAGCCCCGGACGTGGTGCTCGGACTCGCACGCCACGCACGCGACCCGGGACTTGCCCCGCCGGGAGGTCTTGCACGGTCGCACGATGAGCTGATCAGATGCCTCGCTCCTCCTGGTGAGCGGAGGCCGGCCGACGTGCCGAGGCTGCTGTGCGCCGCAACCTTGCCGCCCGCTCGGCGTTGAACCGGCCATGGACAACAACGCCGAACCGCTTGGTGCTTGGCAAGGGCTGTCGCTGGCGGCGGACACCCCTGCGGCTCCTGACCGCCATATCCTCAGGGCACTGCACGCCACGATGTTCGGCCGCCGGTGTTTCGCCCAGATCGAGGCGACCGAGTTGGCTGCGCTGGCGGACCTGCCCGATGCGGCCGTCGTCCTGGGGAGCCGACGGGGCTACCTGGCGGACAGTCCGGAGAACCGGGCCCTCGCGGCTCTGCTCCGCGAGCGGCCCGAGGAGTTCGGGCTCGTCGGGGGGCCCATCGTCCTCGGTGCGCAGAGCCTCCACCTGGGGCCCGACCGCTCAGGCGGTGCCGGCTGGCTCGGACTGGCGGGGCTGCAGTGTTACGAGGGGTTCCAACGGCTGGTCGTGATCGCCCACGTCGCGCGCGAACTGTCGCCCGCGGAACTGGCCAAGGCCGTCCTGTGGGTCGTCGTGGTCACCGGCGACGAGCGTCAGCGGATCCGGGAGTTGTGCGACGAGGCTGCCCACTACGTCAACTCGCCGGTACCGCAGGACAATCTGTCGCGCTGTCAGTACCTCCTCGCCGTTCAGGCGGAGTTCCGGAAGGAGGGGAGCTACTTCGACCCCCGGCGAGGCATCGTGGCCGGACCGCACCCGGTCGGATTCACACCCGCAGACGTGTTCCGGTCGCTCGCAGCGCTCGCGCCGCACCCTCACCTGAGCAACCAGCTCCAGGTCGAGAAGGGCTTGGACGAACTCTGGTCGGACATCACCAGTCCGTCCTACCGCAGCCTCGTGCACGCGGACCTGCATGCCATCAGCGTCCAGCGCGCCGTGGAAGCCAGGCAGGAGACACAGAAGGCCATCGCCCGGATCCTCAGGCGCCACAACACAGGGTGCTACAAGCTGCTCGAGTATGCGCCCGAGCTGGTGACCTGGACGGCTTGTCGGATGCTTCCGCTGGAGACGCTCCACGACGGAAGCAGGAAGTCGCCCCGCTGGATGGACCGCATTCGCGGTGATCTCCCGGCGGAGACCGAACGGGTCGCGCACCGGCTGGTCGCCTCCTACGCGCGGCTACGCGGCTCGAACCACAAGTTCAAGTTCGTGGCGCCCGAGCTCGGACTGTGGCTGGAACTTGTGGACGACATCGGCAGGGCGTAGTCGACTCGGGAGGAGGCGGTCGGCCCGGTGGACTCCCGGGCGGCCGCCGCCGATGTCAACTCCGCCAGGCGCGCCGCAGCTCGGCCCAGCGGGCCGCCTGGTCCGGGGTGAGGGTGTCCCGCAGGGCGGCGAGCTTGAGGAGTTGGGCCTCGGCCTCGGCGCCGAGGGGTTGGGCCTCGGCGCGGTAGTGGTCGGTGAGGAGCGCGTCGAGTTCGGGGCGGGTGAGGGCGGGGTCGAGGCGCTGGGCGAGTTTGGACATGTTGCGGTAGGAGCCCTGGAGGAGGAACGGCGGCTCGGTGCGGGTGCGGTCGTCCTGGGCGGCGGAGGCCAGATAGGCGCGGTTGACGGCGAGGACGGTGGTGCGCAGGTGGAGCAGCCCGGCGAGGACGGCGGTCATCCGCTCGACCTCGGCGGCGGGCCACGCGCCCGCGAGGGGGCCGCTCGGGGAGCCGGCGGCGCGGGCCAGCAGGGCGTCCAGGTCGGCGCGGTCGGCGGTGGCGAGCGGGGCCAGGTGCGGGTTGGCGGGCAGGGCGTTCTCGACGAAGCTGAGCGCGAAGAGGTCGTCGCGCCCGGCGATGACGTCGCCGAGGTTCCAGACGTCGGCGCGGTTGGCGAGCATGTCGGGCAGCCGGAAGAGGCGACCGGACTCGGTGTACGGGTTGGCGGCCATGACGACGGCGAAGCGCTTGCCGCGCAGGTCCCATTCGCGGGCCTCGCCGTCCCACACCCCGTCGATCCGGCGCTGGGCGTCGCAGAGCGGGATGAAGCGCTGCAGGAACTCGGGCGAGGTGTGCTGGACGTCGTCGAGATAGAGCAGCACGTTGTTGCCCGCGTGCAGGGCGAAGTTGAGCTTCTCGACCTCGCGGCGGGCGGTGGCGTCGGGGGCCTCGGCGGGGTCGAGGGAGGTGACCCGGTGGCCGAGTGCGGGGCCGCTGACGGTGACCAGCAGCAGGCCGAGCCGTTCGGCGAGGTACTCGACCAGGGTGGTCTTGCCGTATCCGGGCGGGGAGACCAGGAGCAGCAGGCCGCTGCGGTCGACCGGTCCGCCGATGTCGACGGTGCCGAGCTGCTTGGCGAGGTTGTCGCCGACCAGCGGCAGGTAGACCTGGTCGATGAGCCGGTTGCGGACGAAGCCGTTGAGCGGGGCCGGGCGGTACCGGTCGAGCCGTAGCCGGGTGTGCTCGGCGGCCAGCAGCTCGGCGCGCAGCCGCTGGTAGGCCCGGTACCCGGGGACTTCGGTGGCGGCGAACTCCGTCGCACGGTCCAGGAGTTCGTCGAGCCGCAGGTCGAGTGCGCCGCCGGTGAGCCGGGGGTGGTCGCCGAGCAGCCCGGTGAGGCGGGTGGCGACGGCGCCCTCGGCGGGTCGGCGCGGCAGGGACGGGCAGAGCAGTACGGCGGCGGCCTCGGCGAGGTCGGCCGGGTCGGCGGCGTCGGCGCTGGACTCCAGCCAGGCGAGCGCGAGTTGGCGTCGTGCGGGCAGCAGCGCGGGCTCGGCGGGCAGCGCGGCGAGGGCGTCGGTGAGCCCGACCGACTCGGGTGCGGCGTGGAACTTGTCGAGCAGCGCGGACGCCCCCGGGGAGAGCGCGAACGCCGGTTCGGCGGAAGCTAGTTCGGCCACCAGGTACGGCCCCGCGGCCGCACCGAGCCCGGCGGAAACGCCGAGCCCCGCGGATCCGCCGAGCCCCGCGGCCGCACCGAGCCCCGCGGACCCGTCCGCCCCGGCCCCGGCGGCGAACGCCGAGACGGCCGCGCCGAGTTCGCCGGCGAAGGCGTCGAGGGCGGTCAGGACGGCCGGCGCCGGGGCCGCGCCGAACGCCTGCCGGGCGAGGGCGAGCGAGCGGGCCCGGGTCCGCCAGACCAGCCGCTGCCGCTCGTCGGCGCCGTACACCCAGTACAGCTGCGCGGCCGCCCGGGCGGCCGCCGGGTGGCGCAACAGTCCTGCGTCGGCGTGGAGTTCGAGCAGGGCGCGGAGCAGCAGCGCCGCGTCGTGGTCGTGCACGCCGCGCTGGTAGCCCTCGTCCGGGCGCTGCTCGGCGGCTCGGCGGACGAACTCCAGCAGGTCGCCCTCGGCGCGCAGGGCGTCCAGCCCGTCCGGTTCGGCGGCCAGCAGCAGGCCGGCGGCGAGGTACTCGGCCCGGTAGAGCGCGGGGGTCTCCGAGGGCAGCGGCCGGTCCCAGTAGCGCTCGGTGGCGGCGAACGCCGGGTCGGTGACGGGGGAGCGGTAGTCGGTGCCGGTGAGGGTGAAGGCGGGGCGGCCGCGCCAGGGGACGAGGGTGAGTTCGGGCCGCTGGGTGGTGACGGCGAACAGGTGGCGGCCCAGTCGCAGGGTGCCGGGGCCGTCGCCGGCGAGTTCGGCGCGGTCGCGCAGGGACCGGTGGGCGCGGCCGCGGGCGGCGCGCAGCCGTCCGGTCAGCTCCTCGGCCCTGACCCGGTCACCGAGCGCGGTCAACTGGGCGGCGAGGTCGCGTAGTTTGACGGCGGTCGGGTCGGCGGCGAGGGCGGCGTCGATCTCGGCCGCGGTGTCGAGGGCGGTCAGCCGCCGGTGCAGGGTGTCGAGGATGCGTTCGGCGGAGGAGGCGATCCGGTCGGCGCGGCGGGCCCGTTCGTCGAGCAGCTGCTGGCGGCGGGCGGTGAGGGCGTCGTGGATCTCGGCGCGCCGGTCGGTGAGTTGCTCGCCCAGCGCCGGGTCGGCGTCGGCGAAGCGGGTGTCCAACTGCTCGATGCGCAGCAGGAGTCGGCCGAGCTGGTCGTCGCAGGCCTCGGGGGTGTCGGCGGCGGCGAGCGCGGCGGTGGTGGCCTGGGCGAGCAGGGCGGTCTCGGCGGCGAACTCGGCGGCGGCCTCGCGGGTGCGCAGTTCGCGGCGGCGGACGGTGAGGGCGGCGCGGGCGCGGTTGAGCAGCCCGAGGACGTCGGCGAGCCGGTCCAGGATGGCGGTGCGGGTGGTGGCGTCGGCCAGGTCGAGGGTGCCGACCAGTTCCGATACGGTCTGCAACGCCTCGCTCTGCGCGGTGAGTTCGGCGCCCAGCGGGTCGGCCTCGGCGGCGGTGGCGAGGGCGGTGCAGCGGTCGGCGAGTTCGCCGGCGCGCCGCCGGTGCTGGGCGAAGGCCTCGGGTTCGGCGAGCTGGCCGACGGCGCGGACCGCGGCCTCGGCCAGGCCTTCGGCCAGGTGGGCGGCGAGCGCGTCGATCCGGGCGGGGTCGGCGCGCGGCAGGTCGCGCAGTGCCTCGACCCGGCCCTGGGCGCGGCGCAGTCCGGCGAGCCGGTCGACCCACTCGGCGGCGTCGGCGAGGGTCTCGCCGCGGGCGGTGCGCAGCAGGCCCTCGACGTGATCGGCGGTCTGTTCGGTCTGCCGGGCGGCGTGCGCGGTGAGTTCGGCGACGGCCTCGTACTCGGCGATGACCTGCCGGGCGGTGTCGCGGATCTCGGCGAGCGGCGCGGCGAGGTCGCCGAGGCCGGGTTGGCCGAGCCAGTGGTGCCGGTCGGTGGTGCGGGTACAGGCGGCGAGGACGGCGTGGTGGCCGGCCGGGGTGTCGGCGCCGGCGGCGGCCAGTCGGGCCAGGGAGAGGCAGTCGGCGAGGCCGCGGACCAGGTCGGCGTTGCCGATCCGGGCGAGCGGGCCGGTGCCGGGCGGCTGCGCGGCGGCGTACCGCTCGCTGGTGAACGGGGTCTGCCACAGCTGGACGGGGTGCAGTCGGGTGGGCCCGTCCTCGGCCGGGCGGAGGGCGACGAGGGTGCCGTCGGCGAGCAGCGCGTAGCCCCGGCAGGGCAGCGGCGCGGCGGCCTCCTGGCGCACACTGTTGTACGGCTGGAGCAGGGTGTGGCCGTCGGCGGGGGAGCGGAACTCGTAGAGCACGTCCTCGCCGTTGGGCGAGACGAGGGTGCGCTCGTAGGCCAGGCCGTCCACCGGCTGGTCGAAGGTGCGCACGGTGCCGTCGGCGAGGTGGCAGCCGCCGGGGAAGGCCACGCCCTGGTCGGCGGGCAGCCGCAGGCAGGCCTGGCCGAGCGCGTCGATCCGGGTGATCCGGCCGGTGGGCAGGTGGCAGACCAGGTGCCGGACGGTCTCCTCCTGGTACGGGCGCACGCGCACCAGCAGCAGGGTGCCGAGCCGGGTGTGGGCGATCTGCGCGTCGGCGAGGGTCTGCAGGGCCTCGGCGAGCGGCTCGTGGTGCAGCTCCCGGCCGTCGGCGGCGGCGATGGTCAACCGGCCGCCGTCGACGCCGAGCCGGAGTTCGCCCCCGAGGTCGGCGCGCGGCGGGCTGCCGGGGGCGGCGGGCAGCTGGTCGTCCCGGGTGAGGGCGGTCCAGGCGAGCTGCTGGCCGTCGGCGGGGGTGTGGTCGCGTTCGGCGCGCCCGTCCTGGTAGGCGGGCTGTTCGGCGTGTTCGTCGTCGGCGAGGCGCCAGCGCAGCACCCGGACGTCGCCGGCGGCCGGGCCGGTGCGGAAGACGGCGAGCAGGCGGCCGCCGACGGGGCGCAGCCGCTCCAGCCGGGCGTCCCGGAAGTAGCGGTGCAGGTCGGTGAGGTCCTGGCGCAGGCGCGGGTCGTCCAGCAGGCTGCCCTCGGCGGGGGCGGGGGAGAGGTCGGGGTGGTGGACGCTGAGGACGTCCCCGAGCAGCCCGGCGCCCCCGTCGGAGAAGGCGCCGGACGACGCCGCCGCGTCGGCGGCCCCGGGGGCGGTGCCGGGGCGGGCACCGAGCAGCAACAGTCCGCCGGCGGCGGTGAGGTCCTGCGGGAGGCAGGCCCGGTCGGTGGTGAGCCGGCCGGTGCCGGTGAGCCGCAGCTCCCCGCCGCCGAACTCCTCGACCCGTCGGGCGTTCAACGCCCTTGCGCGTTCGGCGAGTTCGGCGGCGGACCGGGCGAGCCGGTCGCGCAGGACCTCGTAGGTGCCGGCGTCGAGCCGGGCGTCGAGGGCGTCCACCACGTCAGTTCCTCGGGGTGATCGGGCGATCGGGTGCTCAGGCGGGCGATCGGGTGCTCAGATGATCGGGTACTCAGGCTGGCGATCGGGTGCCCGGGCCGTCGGAAGCCCGGGCACCCGGCCGGTCACTTGGAGCCGTTGGCCGAGGCCAGCGCCCCGATCGGGGTCTCGGCGATGCCCAACTTCTTGGCCGAGGCGAGCAGCTGGCGCAGCTGGCCGGCCTGCTCGCCGCCCCCGGAGCCGATCATCCGCATCAGCAGCGCGGACACCGTCAGGTTCTGCACGTCCGCCGTGGACACCGAGGACAGCACCTTGGTCAGGTCCTCGGTGAAGCTGGCGCTGCCGTCCAGCCACGGCCCGGCCAGGGTCTGGGCGGTCTGCGAGTGGCCGACGAAGGCGTCCACGCTCTTGGCCGCCGTCACCGACTGCACCAGGCGGTCGAAGAACACCCCGTCGCCGCCGACGATGTCGATCTTCGCCTTCTCCAGCCCCGCCGCGACCAGCGCGGCCTGTGCCTCGGCGATCTGCCGCTGGGTGTCCAGCCCGGCCAGCCGGACGTCCTTCTCGGCGGCCAGCCGCAGCCGGTACTCCTCGTGCCCGCGCGAGGCCTCGTCCAGCTTCGCCATCGCCGCGGCCTTCTCGGTGAGGCCCTCGGCCTCCGCCTTCAGCCTGGCGCCGATCTCCAGCGCGGCGGCCTTCGCCTTCTCGGCCTGGACGGCGGCCTCGGCGCGGCCGACCTTCTCCACCGCCGCGGCCTCCTGCTCGCGCACCTGCACCTGGGCCAGCCCCTCGGCGGCGGCCTCCGCCCGGATGCCCTCGGCCATCCGGATCTTGGCGGCCGCGTCCAGCTCGGCGGCCTGCTGCCGGGCCTCGGCCAGCACCAGCGACTCGCGGGCCTTGTGCGAGGCGGCCGTCTCGGCGGCCTCGGCGGCCTTGATGTCCTTGACGAGCTTCTCCTGCGCCTCCGCCTCGGCCTGGATGATCACCGCGCGCCGGGTGCGCTCGGCGTCCTCGGTGGCGCGCAGCGTCTTGACGGCCTCCTCCTGCTCGGCGACGGTCCGCTCCACCGCGACCCGTTCGCGGACCACGTCGGCGACCTCCCGCCGGCGGGACTCGACCTCCTTCTGCTTGTCCATCGAGGCGAGTTCGGTCTCCCGGTCGCGCCCGATCACCTCCAGCAGGCGGTCCTTCTCGATCCGCTCGTTCTCCACCGCGATCACCCGCTCGCGGTTCTTCTGCGCCACCGCGACCTCGCGGGCCTGGTTCTCCCGCTGCACGCCGAGCAGTTCCTCGGTGCGCAGGAAGGCGGTCTGGGCGTTCAGCCGCTCCTCCTCCTGCACCCGGGCGATCACCGCGTCCTCCTTGGCCCGCAGGGTCTCGATCTCGCGGCGCTGGCGGATCTCGGCGTCGGCCTGGCGGCGTTGGAGCTCCAGGACGGTCTCCCGGGCGTCCACGTTCTGCCGGGTGATCTCCTTCTCCTCGGTGCGCTGGTACTCGTTGGTGCGCACGTGTTCGATCGCGGTCAGCTCGGTGATCTTGCGGATGCCCTGGGCGTCCAGGATGTTGTCGGAGTCCAGCTGGTTCATCGGGGTCTGTTCGAGGTGGTCGATGGCCGCGTCCTCGAGGGTGTAGCCGTTGAGGTCGGTGCCGATCACCGCGATGATCTGGTCCCGGAACTCGTGCCGGTGCGTGTAGAGGTCGGTGAAGTCGAGCTGCTTGCCGACGGTCTTCAGCGCCTCGGCGAACTTGGCCGCGAAGAAGTCCTGGATCGCGGACGGGTCGCTGGCCCGGGCGGTGCCGATGGCCTGCGCGACCTTGATGACGTCCTCGACGGTCTTGTTCACCCGCACGAAGAAGGAGATCCGGATGTCCGCCCGGATGTTGTCCCGGCAGATCAGCCCGTCCCGGCCGGCCCGGTGGATCTCCACCGTCTTCACCGAGATGTCCATCAACTCGGCCTTGTGCAGCACCGGGAGGACGATCGTGCCGGTGAAGGTGACGTCCACCTTCTTGGTGCGGGAGACGATCAGCGCCTTGCCCTGCTCGACCTTCTGGAACAGGCGGCCCACGAACAGCAGCATGGCGAGCACGATGAGCAGCACGACGGCGACGAGCACGCCGAAACCCACGGCGATGGTGTCCATCACGGAGTCCTTTGACGAGACGGTGCGAAGGTGAGCGGAAGGGGTCGACGCCCGGGGCGCCAGGTGCCCGGGGAAGCCAGGTGTCCGGGGACGCGGCGGCCGGGGCCGGGGGACGTCGGGGGGTCGGACTTCAGCGGACGCGGGGGTGTCCAGGGACGTCAGGTGTGGGGGCGTCAGGTGCCCGGTAACGCCGCCGGGTCGAACGGCGCCACCAGGAAGTGCTCGCCGTCGGCGTCGTAGTCGAAGATCAGGGCGGTGCGGCCGGCCGCCAGCCCGGGCTCGTCGGTGAGCGCGCGGACCTGGACGGTCGCGGTGGAGCCGTCCTCGGCGGTGACCTCCGCCTGCCCGAATTCGGCCGTCACCCGGCCGGTCCGGATCACGCAGACGCGGCCGACGAAGTCCCCCCGGGTCGCCGGGCGGTCCTCGGGGAACAGCCGGGACAGCGGGCGGACCAGCAACCGGGTGCCCGCCCAGGAGGAGACCAGCGCGACGGCGAACACGCCGCCGCGCGCCGGTGCCCCCGAGGTGAGGACGGTGCCGGCCAGGCTGACGAACCAGGCGAGCGCGACCAGCAGCGACACCGCCACCGTCACGGGCACCCCGCCCAGCCCCAGCGCGCCCAGCACGCCCCCGTGGTGGTGGGTGCCGTGGTCGCCGGTGCCGTGTCCCCCGCGGCCCGCGTGCCCCCCGGCACCGTGCCCCACGTCACCTGCCTGACCGGCCTGACCGGCCTGACCGCCGTGCCCGACGTGGCCCGTGTGGCCCACGTGCCCGACATGCCCGACGTGGCCCGCATGGCCGACGCCGTGCCCCCCGTGCAGGGCGTCGAACCCGAGGCCACCGAGCAGCATCAGCAGCCAGTACCCGACGACCACCACCAGCGCGAAGCTGAACAACGCCGTCGGAAAAGCCAACGCGGCCGCGATGAATCCCCCCATCCCGGCCACGCTCCCCCGCTTTTCCCACGGCGCCGCACTTCGGCGCCACGGAGATCGTGACAGCGCGGGGGCCGTCCGCACATTGCCAGGATCCGGCAATCTTTACGGCCCTTTGACACCCTGGTACGCACCGGCCGGGGGCGCCCGGCCGCCGCCTACAGCGGCTGCTCCGGCCAGTTCAGCAGCCGGGCCCCCATCGCCGCCGTCTCCAGGGTGAACCGTTGCAGCGCGTCCGACGGGTCGTAGCCGGTCAGCGCCTTGATCCGCTCCAGCCGGTAGCCGAGCGTGCGCACGCTCAGCCCCAGCCGCCGGGCCGCCTCCGCGTTCACGTACGCGGCCTCCGCCTGCACCGCGATCGTGTCCAGCAGCGGACGCGCGCCGCCCCGCGCCTCGGTCAGCGGGCCCAGCACGCTGCGCACCAGATCGGCCATCGCCGCCCGGTCGCGCATCAGCACCGGGAAGACCAGCAGCTCCTCGGCCTTCAGCTGCTTCGCCGGCAGGTGCAGCCGGTCCGCGTAGTCCAGCGCGCCCAGCGCCTCCTCGTAGCTGCGCAGTACCCCGCTCGCCCCCGAGTGCCGGCGCCCGGTCGCCACCCGCAGCACCGGGCGGTAGCCGGGGCCGGGGTTCAGCGCCAGGTCCGTGAAGGCCTCCAGGACGGCGCGCTCGGAGTCCGGGGCGATGCACACCAGCCGGCCGTCCTTGCTGGCCAGCAGGACGTCCCGCTCGCCGAACCGTCCGACCAGTTCCCGCTCCACCCGGTGCACCAGCGGATGGACGTCCGCGAACGGCGTGCCGCCCACCGCCACCGCCACCGCGTACGCGCCCGCCAGCCGCAGTCCGAACCGCTCCGCGCGCTCCGCGAGCAGCCCGAGGTCGCTGCGGCCGTACAGCAGGTCGTCGATGAACTCCTGCCGGGCGGACTCCGCCTGACGGACCGCCATGCGCTGGGCGCGATCGTGCCCCTCGCCGAGCGCGGCCAGCGCGGCCTCGGTCGCCGCGAGCACGGCGTCGCCCGTCCGGCGCAGCTCCCCGACGCTGCCCGCCGCGGCGATGCCCGGCAGCGTCTGCCAGGCCCGTCGGGTGGCCGACAGGCAGTGCGCGACCACGTCGCGCAGCCCGTACCCGGCCTCGGCGCTGTGCTCGCCCAGCGTGCGCAGGCACTCCAGCTCGTCCCGGCGCAGCAGCCTGCCGGTGCGGGAGGTGTCGGCCAGCAGCCCGAGGTAGACCTCGGCCAGTTCGGCGGGTATGTCGTGCTCGATTCCCTCGGACATCGCCGTGCTCCGCCCCCCGTGACGCCTGATGATCCGGCGCGGAACTTTAGCAGGATCCATACGGCGCGAATCGTCCCGGGGCCGGCGGTCTGACCTGCGGCTATCGCGGGCCGGACGGGGGCACCGGCGGCTGCTCCGGTCGTGGCTCGCGGAAGTTCAGGACGAAGCGCGCGCTGCTGCCGTCGATCCGCCGCCGGACGTACAGCGCCGGAGCGCCGTCCGGGGTGCAGCTGACCCCCTCGCGCACCAGCAGCGGGGTGCCGGCGGGGACGCCCAGCAGCTCGGCGTCGGCCAGGTCCGCGCCGATCGCGCCGAACGCCCGCCAGTCGTACTCCAGCTCCACCCCGGTCGCCCGGGCCAGGTCCAGCACCAGGTTCCCGGGCCGGCCGGGCCGCACCAGGGCGCCCGGCAACGGGCCGAACGGCACCCAGTAGCTGCACACCGCCCGGGCCCGTCCGGCGAGCCGGATCACCGTGTCCACCCGGGACAGCTCCGCCGGAGCCCGGTCCAGCTGGCGGGCCGCCTCCTCGTCCTCCGCCGACCCGGACACCGGCGGGGCGCCCAGCACGAACTCGCCGTCCGTGCGTTCGTCGTCCGTGCGTTCGTCGTCCGTGACGTCGCCGTCAGCGGACCCGCCGTCCGCCGTGCCGGGGAGCGCGGCGTGCACGCTGCCCAGGTCGAACCGCTGGCTGCGCGGATCCACCGCGATCGAGACGCGGACGGCCGGCGCGCGGACGAACGTGCCCACGCCCCGCCGGATCTCCACCACGGCGGCCCGCTCCAGCTCCGCGACCGCCTGCCGGACGGTCAGCCGGTTCACCCCGAACTCGGCGCTCAGCTCGGGCTCGCTCGGCAGCCGGGTGCCCGCCGGGTACGCGCCGGAGTCGATCCGCTCCTGGAGCCGCCGGGCCAGCCGGCGGTAGAGCGGGGTCTTGGGAGGGTTCGTCGCCACATGCCCGATCCTACGAAGCCCCGGGCCCGCCGCCGGCCCGCGGCCCGCAGCCCGCCGGGCCGCCGCGCCCGCTCCCCGGGTCGACGGGAGCCGCGCGCGGGGGTGGGATGGAGGGGTGCGGGCGGGCGCGGTTTGCCCGACGCCCGGGGGAGAGACTAGACATCTAGACGTCTAGATGTCCGGCCCCTTCTCCTGTGGCTCCACCGAAAGGCCTCGCGCATGTCCCTGGTCAACTTCCGCGACCCCGCCGTCCTCAGCGACCCCGAGGGCCGGCGGATCCGCCCCGGCGTGCTGTACCGCTCCGCCCAGCCCTTCCCGGCCGCCGACGAGGCCACCGTCGCCCAGCTGCGCGCCTGCGACATCCGCACCATCGTCGACCTGCGCGACACCCGCGAGACCGACCCCGCCGACTGGGCCGCCGCCGAGGCCGCCGGGATAGCCGTCGTCGCGGCCCCGGTCAACCCCACCACCGCCGACCTCGCCGCGCGCATGCGCACCATGGCCACCGCCGCCGACCTCGGCGACTACTACGTGCTGCTGGCCGAGTCCGCGCCCGAGGCCGTCGCCGCCGCCGTCGAGGCCGCCGCCCGCCCGGGCGCCGTCCTGCTGCACTGCGCCGCCGGCAAGGACCGCACCGGCCTGCTGACCGCCCTGCTGCTGGACCTCCTCGACGTGCCCGCCGAACGGATCGTCGCCGACTACGCCCGCACCGCCGACGCCCTGCCGCAGATCTTCGCCGGCCTCGCCGAGCGCCACCGCACCGCCCTCAACGACCGCCAGGCCCGCGTCACCGACTCCCAGGGCCGCGAACTCAGCATCCCCGCCCCGCTCCTGCAGGCCCCGGCCGAAGCCATGGCCGTCTTCCTCGACGGCGTCCGCACCCGCCACGGCGGCGCCGCCTCCTTCCTCCCCGCCTGCGGCGTCCCCGCCACCACCCTCGGCGCCTTCCGCACCAAGGCCACCGCCCCCGCCCTCTGACGCGCCGCCCGCTGACGCCCCCGGCCCCGGAGCCGCGATGGCGACTCCGGGGCCGGGGGCGGGGCTGTGCCCGGGGTTCAGTTGCCGGTGGTGGCGGCGTGGAAGTGGGCCAGGGCCTGCTCGGCGGTGACGGGGGCGAACGGTTCGAGCGCGGTGACGGCGAAGTCGCGTGACCCGGTTCTCGGCGTACGCCGGCGAGAAGGGGGCCTCCCGGTACTCCAGCACCTTCTCGGTGAAGACGCCGATCCGAGGCACGGTCCTACACGTCCCGCCGCCGCATCAGGACCACCGTCACCGTCAGCGCGACGGCCGCCCAGGCCCCCAGGGTGATCCAGGAGTCCAGCACGCTCGGCGCGTACTTGCCCATCGTCGTCGAGGAGTTGGGGTTGAAGGTCAGCCGCACCTCGGCGGCGAGCGGCAGGTGGTTGCCGATCTCCTTCAGCAGGCGGTAGCGGTCGCCGCCGAACATCATCGGCACGATGAGCAGCAGCATGACCAGCGAGACGATCGAGGCGGTGGCGTGCCGCAGCAGGGCGCCGAGGGCCATGCCGATCAGCGCGCAGACGGGCACGATCGCCGCGTAGCCGAGGACGGCTCCCAGGCAGCCCTCGTCGGTGAGGGAGAGCCCGACGTGCCGGGAGGCCAGCATGGCGTTGCTGCCGAAGAAGGACGCCGCGGACACGACGGCGCCGGCCAGCGAGGTGAGGCCGGCGATCAGCACCACCTTGGCCGCGGCCACGCCCCGGCGGTCGGGCACGGCGGCGAAGGTGGTGCGGATCATGCCGGTGGTGTACTCGCCGAACACGGTGATCGCGCCGAGGCTGCCGGCGGCGACGGCCATCAGCGCGGCGGAGATGCTGTTGAGGCCGTGGTAGAGCGGGTCGTACCGGTACGGGGGGAAGCCGGGGACCGGTGCGGGCGGATGGTCGATGTAGGTCAGGTCGGTGTGGACGGCGTTCAGGTTGATCGCGATCGCGGCCAGCGAGGCGAGGGCCAGTACCCAGTACGTGGACCGCAGCGAGCGCAGTTTGATCCACTCGGCGGCGAGCAGGTCGGCGAACCGCGGCCTCGGATCGGCCGGGCGGGTGCCGCCGGGCCGGACGGGGGAGAGGGTGGTCGCGCTCATCGGGCTTCTCCTGCCAGGTATTCGACGCTGTCGGCGGTCAGGGACATGAACGCCGACTCCAGGGACGAGGTACGGGTGGCGAGCTCGTGCAGCACCAGGCCGTGCCGGAGGGCGAGTTCACCGATCCGGGCGGCGGGCAGGCCGGTCACCACACCCGCCTCCGGCTCCGCCCGCCGTACGCTCGCCCCCTCCGCCTGCAACACCTGCGCCAGGGCTGCCAGTTCGGGCGTACGGACGGCCACCGAGGTCACCGCGTTGCGGGTGGAGAACTCCGCCAGGCTCTCGTCGGCGATCAGCCGGCCCCGGCCGATCACCACCAGCCGGTCGGCGGTGTGCTCCATCTCCGCCATCATGTGGCTGGAGACGAACACCGTCCGGCCCTCCTCGGCGAGGCGGCGGAACAGCCCGCGCACCCACAGCACGCCCTCCGGGTCGAGCCCGTTGAGCGGCTCGTCGAACAGCAGCACCGGCGGGTCGCCCAGCAGCGCACCGGCGATGCCGAGCCGCTGCTTCATGCCCAGCGAGTAGCCGCCGATCCGGCGCCCGGCCGCTTTGCCGAGTCCGACCTCGGCGAGCACCTCGTCCACCCGCCCGAGCGGGATGCGGTTGCCCCGGGCGAGCGCCGACAGGTGGGCCCGGGCGCTGCGCCCGCCGTGCACGTCCTGGGCGTCCAGGAGGGCGCCGACGTGGCGCAGGCCGCGCGGCCGGTTCGCGAAGGGCACCCCGTCCACGGTGACGGTCCCCTCGGTGGGGGTGTTGAGGCCCAGGATCATGCGCAGGGTCGTGGACTTCCCGGCGCCGTTGGGGCCCAGGAAGCCGGTGACGGTGCCCGGCTGGACGGTGAAGGTCAACTGGTCGACGGCCGTGGTGGCGCCGTACCGCTTGGTCAGTCGCTCGATCTCGATCACGGGGACCACGGTGCCGCCCGGAGCCCCGCCCGGACATCGGGCCGCGGGCCACAACCGGCGGCCGCCGGACCGGCCCCGGGGATTACGCCCACGGGCCAATGCGCCGGCCTGCGGGCCGCCGCTACCATCGGACGATGATCACCAACCCTCGTCCGCCCCTGCTCAGGCGCCTGCCGCCGGCCGCGTGGGTGGCGGCGTTCTGGGTGACGGTCGTCGCGGTCCGCTGCTTCCAACGGGACGACGAACTGGCCCGTCTGTTCCGCTACAACGGCAATTTCGAGGACATGCCGCTGCTGGTCACCGCGGTGGTCACCGTCCTGATGGCGTCGCTGCTGGTCCGCCTGCCGCTGCTGGCGGTCGCGATCCCGCTCGCGGCGTGCGTCTTCACGATCGGCATGCGGATCCAGGAGACGGCCGCGGTGCAGCTGCTGCTCGCCGAGGCGGCGATCGGCTACTGCGCGGCCACCCGCTCCCGGGCCGTGTCGCTGTGCGCCGCCGCGATGCCGGTCGCCGCGGTGGCCGCCATGGCGGGCTGGCGCCTGGCGAGCGACTACCCCACCGACCTGTTCGCCCAGGCCGCGCTCGCCTCCACCGCCGTGATCGCCTGGCTGGTCGGCAACACCGTCCGGCAGAACCGCGCGCACGCCGAGGCGCTGCGCGGCCGCGCCACCGAGCAGGCGATCACCGCCGAACGGCTGCGGATCGCCCGCGAGTTGCACGACATGGTCGCGCACAACATCGGCATCATCGCGATCCAGGCCGGCATGGGCAGCCGGGTCATGGACACCCAGCCCGCCGAGACCCGCAACGCGCTGAACGCCATCGAGGACACCAGCCGGGAGACCCTGGCCGGCCTGCGCCGGATGCTCGGCGCACTGCGTCAGGGCGAGCCGGAGTCCGCGCCGCTGGAGGTCGCCCCGGGGCTGGGCGAGTTGGACCGGCTGGTCGAGAAGACGGCCGGCGCCGGAGTCCGGGTCGCGCTCACCCGCCGGGGCGAACCCCGCGCGCTGCCGCCCGAGGTGGACCTCGCCGCCTACCGCATCGTCCAGGAGTCGGTCACCAACGTGGTCAAGCACGCGGGCACCCGGGACTGCCACGTCACCGTCGACTACGGCACCGAGCAACTCGCCGTCACCGTCGTCGACCTCGGCGCCGGCACCACCGGGCCGTCCGCGGGCTCCGGCTACGGCATCGCCGGCATGCGCGAGCGGGTCGGCCTGCTGCACGGCGAGTTCAGCGCCGGCCCGCGCCCCGACGGCGGCTTCCAGGTCGCCGCCCGACTGCCGCTCCCCGTGGAGGTCTCACCATGATCCGCGTCCTCCTGGTCGACGACCAGCCGCTCATCCGCACGGGCCTGCGCGTGCTCATCGCCGACACCCCGGACCTGGAGGTCGTCGGCGAGGCCGGCAACGGCGCCGAGGCGGTCGAACTCGCCACCCGGCTGCGCCCCGACGTCGCCGTGATGGACATCCGGATGCCCGGCATGGACGGCATCGAGGCCACCCGCCGGATCACCGCCACCCCTGACCTGCCGACCCACGTCCTGGTCCTCACCACCTTCGACGACGACGACTACGTGTACGGCGCGCTGCGCGCCGGCGCGAGCGGCTTCCTGGTCAAGGACCTCGCCCTGGAGACCATCCTGGACGGCGTCCGGGTCGTCGCGGCCGGGGACGCCCTGATCGCCCCGAGCATCACCCGCCGCCTGATCGGCGAGTTCGCCGCCCGTCCGCAGCCCGCCGCGGTCCGGACCGGCCGGACGGCCGTCGACGGGATCACCGAGCGCGAGCGCGAGGTGCTGACCCTGGTCGGCCGCGGGCTCTCCAACACCGAGATCGCCGAGGAGCTCACCATCAGCGTGGCCACCGCCAAGGCGCACGTGGCCCGGCTGTTCACCAAGCTCGACGCCCGCGACCGGGTCCACCTGGTCATCCAGGCCTACGAGTTCGGCCTCGTCGCCCCGGCCTGAGCCCCCTGCGCGACGGTGCGGCGCCCAGGGGACCGCGAGCCGCCAGGTGAACCGCCTACGGCACGGCCAGCTCCCCGATCCGCATGATCCGCCCGTGCGAGTCCAGCACCACGTCGTACGCGTTCCCGGAGCACCCGTAGGGCGAGCCGGGGTCGCGGCCCGCCAGGCAGTCGTCGAGGTGGCTGATCACCGCGTCCAGCCGGACCGGCCTGACCAGGTCCCCGTGCGCGCGGTCCACCAGGGTGGCCTCGACTCCCGCCGTGGCGAAGCCGTAGTGCTCCGCGGTGCCCGCCGCGTCGTAGCGGGCCTCGTCGCAGAGGTAGCGGGCGGGTTGGGCGGTGAGGTCGTTCTCCTCCACCGCGACGACCAGGAGGACGGTGTGGCCGGGGAGTTCGGTCGGGGTCGGGGTGGCGCACTCGGCGGTGGGGGCGGCGGGGACGGAGGCGGTGTCCATGCTGGGCTCGGGGTCGGCGAGGTCGTCGTCCAGCAGGTCGTCCTCGTCGTCGTAGGCCCCGTCGGCGACCGCGGCGGCGGAGGCGGCCGCGACGGTGGGTGCGGAGTCGGCGGGGGTGCAGGCGGCGAGGGTGGCTGCGGCACTACAGCACAGCAGAGCGGCGAGGAGGGTTCGAGGCACGGCCATGGCACTAGTCTCCCCGCTGGCGGTAGCCGTCGTCACCCAGGTACACGACCGGTGTACGGTCCGTGGTTCCCGCCCCCGTCGGATGTGCGGATCCGGCGGGGGCGGGGGTCTTGAGGGGGAACCGTCAGGCGGCGACGGGCCGTTGCGCCTCGTACGCCCGGCGCAGCCGGGCCTGGGCCTCGGCGCCCGCGTCGAGGTGGTCGAGCCCGAGCAGCGCCGAGCCCAGGACGGGCGGCGCGACGACGACCCGCGGTTCGGCGAGCGGCGCGGCCGCGGCCAGCCGGGCGGTCACGTTGTCGAGCAGCAGCGGCTGCCGGGAGGCGAGCACGCCGCCGCCGAGCACGACCGGGGTCGGTGAGCCGAGCAGTTCCAGCCGTCGCAGGGCGACGACGGCGAGCCGGACGATCTCGTCGGCCTGGCGGTCGATCAGCCCCAGTGCGACCTCGTCGCCCGCCTCGGCGGCGGCGAACAGCACCCGGACGATCTCGTGCAGCCGGCTGTTCGGCAGGTGCCCGAGGTGGACGGCCTCGGCGACGGCGCCGGCGCTGGGCAGGCCGAAGTGTTCGGCGATGGCGCGGGAGAGCGCGGTGGGGCCGCCGCGGCCGTCCTCGTGGCGGACGGCGTGCCACATGCTGGTGACGGCGAGGCCGCCACCGCCGCCCCAGTCGCCGGTGAGCTCGCCGAGGGCGGGGAACCGGGCGGTGCGGCCGTCGGGCAGCAGGCCGACGCAGTTGATGCCGGCGCCGCAGACGACGGCGACGCCGCGCGGGCCGTCGGTGCCGGCCCGCAGCAGGCCGAAGGTGTCGTTCACGACGGTGTTGCTGGCGCCCCAGGGGTGGGACTCCAGGGCGGTGCGCAGGGCTTCTTCCTCGACGGGCAGGTCGGCGTTGGCCAGGCAGGCGCTGACGTGGCTGGTGAGGACACCGCTCCAGGCGGGGTGGCCGGCCGCCGCGGCGGCCTGCTCGACCAGCGGGACGAGGCCGGCGACGGCGGCGGCGCCGCCGATCTTCTGGGGTGCGAAGCCGCCGCCGCGGGCGGTGCCGTGGACGGTGCCGTCGACGCCGATCAGGGCGACGTCGGTCTTGGAGTTGCCGGCGTCGATGGCGAGAACGCCGGGCAGGAGTGGTTCGGGCTGGTGGGTCATCAGGTCCCCGCGGCTCGTACGTGGCCCGGCCGTGGCGTTGTCCCCGGCCGGGGGTGGTCGGTCTCCTCGCAGTGCCCGGCCCGCGACACCCTCATATCGCGGGCCGGGCGGCTCGGTGGGCGTCAGGCCCAGGCGAGGTGCTCGCGGTTGTGGGCGAGCAGCCGATCGGTGAGCTGGTCGGCGAGATCGATCTGGCCGACCAGCGGGTGGGCGAGCAGGGCGTCGAAGACCCGGTCGCGGCCGCCGTGCAGGGCGGCGTCGAGCGCGAGGTGCTCGTACGAGGTGACGGCGGCGATGAGGCCGGCGTACAGCGGCTCGACGGCCCGCTGCGGGAGCGGCCGGACGCCGTCGGCGTCGACCTCGGCCGGGACCTCGATGACGGCGTCGTCGGGCAGGAACGGCAGCACGCCGTTGTTCCGCGCGTTGACGACCTGCACGGAGGTCGCGCCGCCGGTGCCGAGCAGCGCGGCGATCAGCTGGACCGCGGCCTCGGAGTAGAACGCGCCGCCGCGCTTGCCGAGGAGTTCCGGCTTGGTGTCGAGCGTCGGGTCGGCGTACATCTCCAGCAGCTGCCGTTCGATCTCGGAGACCTGGGCGGCCCGCGAGCCCTGCACCTTGAGCTCCTCGACGACCGCGTCGTGCTGGTAGAAGTAGCGCAGGTAGTAGGACGGCACGACGCCGAGGCGCTCGATGACGGGCTGCGGCAGGTGCAGGTCCTCGGCGATCTCCTTGCCGAAGGAGGACAGCAGCTCCGGCAGCACCTCCCGGCCGGTGGCGGCCCCGGGCGCGTCGAGCAGGGTGACGCCGCGCTCCCAGGTGAGGTGGTTGAGGCCGACGTGGTCGAGGCGGATCAGCTCCGGGTCGACGCCGAGGTGGGTAGCGAACTTGCGCTGGAAGCCGATGGCGACGTTGCACAGGCCGACGGCCTTGTGGCCGGCGTTCTGCAGGGCGCGGGTGACGATGCCGACGGGGTTGGTGAAGTCGACGATCCAGGCGTCGGGGTTGGTGCGCCGGACCTTCTCGGCGATGTCGAGGACGACCGGGACGGTGCGCAGCGCCTTGGCGAGGCCCCCGGCGCCGGTGGTCTCCTGGCCGACGCAGCCGCACTCCAGCGGCCAGGTCTCGTCCTGGTTGCGGGCGGCCTGGCCGCCGACGCGCAGCTGGAGCAGGACGGCGTCGGCGTCGGCGACGCCCGTCTCCAGGTCCGTGGTCGTGGTGACGACCGCGCCGTGCCCCTGCTTGGCGAAGATCCGCCGGGCGAGCCCGCCGATCAGTTCCAGGCGTTCGGCGGCCGGGTCGATGAGCACCAGCTCGCCGATCGGCAGGGTGTCGCGGAGCCGGGCGAAGCCGTCGATCAGCTCCGGGGTGTACGTCGAACCGCCGCCGACGATTGCCAACTTGAGTGCGGACATCAGCCCTTGACCCCTGTCAGTGTCACGCCTTCGATGAAGGCCTTCTGTGCGAAGAAGAAGAGGATGATCACCGGCGCCATCACGAGGAGGGTGGCGGCCATGGTGAGGTTCCAGTTGGTGTGGTGGGCGCCCTTGAACGACTCCAGGCCGTACGAGAGGGTCCACGCCTCGTGGTTGTTGCTGGCGTAGATCTGCGGGCCGAAGTAGTCGTTCCAGCAGTAGAAGAACTGGAACAGCGCGACGGCGGCGATGGCCGGCTTGGCCATCGGCAGGACGACCTTGAGCAGGGTGCGCAGGTCGCCGCAGCCGTCGATCCGGGCGGCCTCGATGTACTCCTTGGGGATGGTCAGCAGGAACTGACGCAGCAGGAAGATCGAGAACGCGTCGCCGAAAGCCATCGGGATGATCAGCGGCCAGAGCGAGCCGCCGAGGCCGAGCTGCTTCGCCCAGAACAGGTACATCGGGATGACGGTGACCTGCGGCGGGAGCATCATCATGGCGATGACGGCCATCAGCGCGAGGTTGCGGCCCCGGAAGCGGAACTTGGCGAGCGCGTAGGCGACCGGCAGGCTGGAGACGATGGTCAGCACGGTGCCGAGGCCGGCGTAGAGCAGGGTGTTGCGCCACCAGGTCAGGAAGCCGGGGGTGTCCCAGACCTTGCCGTAGTTGCCCCACTCCCAGGAGGTGGGCCAGTAGTCGGTGGTGAGCGCCTGCCGGTCCGTCATCACCGAGGTGAGGAAGGCGAACACGAACGGCAGCAGGAAGAAGAGCGCGGCGGCGATCGCCAGGGCGTGCACGGCCACCCAGTTGAGCAGCGCGCGGCGGCGGGCGACCCGGGCGGCGGCGCCGCCGGTGCCGGAGGCGCCGGCCGGGGACGGCGCCTTGGTGAGCGTGGAGCTGAGAGTCATGATGGGGTCCTCACTGGTCCGCTGGGTCCGTCAGGGCGTGTCGGACACGCCCTAGTCGTCGCTCGCCATGAAGCCGGACTTGCGGCGGAGCAGGATCGAGGTGACGGCCATCGAGATGACGAACAGCACCAGGGCGACGACGCAGGCCGCGCCGTAGTTGAAGCGTTGGAAGCCGAGGTTGTAGACCATCTGCGGCAGGGTCCAGGTGGAGCCCTGCGGGTAGCCCGGCTCGAACTGCTGGCCGGAGTTGCCCGCGATGCCGCCGGCGACCTTCCCGGCGACGATCGCCTGGGTGTAGTACTGCATGGTCTGGATGACCCCGGTGACCACCGAGAACATGATGATCGGCGAGATGTTCGGCAGCGTGACGTACCGGAAGCGCTGGAAGGGTCCGGCGCCGTCCAGTTCGGCCGCCTCGTACTGCTCCTTGGGGACGTCGAGCAGCGAGGCCATGAAGATGACCATCAGGTCGCCGATGCCCCACATGGCGAGCAGGGTGAGCGCGGGCTTGGACCAGGCCGGGTCCGAGAACCAGCCGGGCTGCGGCAGCCCCAGTTCGCCGAGCAGGTGGTTGACCGGGCCGGTGCCGGGGTTGAGCAGGAAGGCGAAGGCGACGGTGGCGGCCACCGGCGGTGCCAGGTACGGCAGGTAGAACACGGTGCGGAAGAAGCCCACGCCGGTCTTGACCTTGGTGATGAGCAGTCCGATGCCGAGTCCGAACACCACCCGCAGACTCACCATGATGACGACCAGCCACAGGGTGTTGCGCAGGCCCTGCCAGAACGCCGGGAGGTCGTTGAAGACGTAGTCCCAGTTCTTGAGGCCGCTGAAGGTGGGGGCGCCGAAGCCGTTGTACTTGGTCAGGGAGAAGTAGATGGTCGAGATCAGCGGGTACAGGAAGAAGACGCCGAAGCCGATCAGCCAGGGGGAGAGGAAGGCGAGGGTGCGGGCCGCCTCCCGGCGGCGCTTCCGGCGCAGCAGGTGCTGCGTGGAGGGCGCCGCCGGGGCGGGCGATCCGGTGCCCTTGCGGGTGCCGAACGCGAGTGACATGGGAGCTCCGTGGACCTTGGCCGCTACTTGGCCTGGGCGATGGCGGCGTCGATCTCCTTGGCGGTGGCCGCCAGTCCGGCCGCGAGGTCGCCCTGCTTGCCGGACTCGTAGTCGTAGCCGAGGTTCTGCAGCGAGACGATGTAGCCGCCGCCGTTGACGCTCGCCGGGGTGGTGCCCGACTTGGGGTGCTTGGCGATGTCCAGGAAGGTCTTGAAGTTCGGGTCGCTGACCAGCTTCGGCGAGTTGAGCGCGTCGAAGGTGCTCGGCACGTTGTGGATCGCGTTGGCGAAGTTGACGACCGCGTCGGTGTCGGTGGTCAGGTACTTGACCAGCTCCCAGGAGGCGGCCTGCTTCTTGCTGCCGCTGGCGATGCCGATGATGGTGCCGGTCTGGTAGCCGCGGCCCCAGGAGTCGGCCTGGTCGTCCGGGACGGGGAACGGCGCGGTGGCCCAGTCGAAGTCGGGCTTGTTCTCGGCGAGCGAGGTGGTGCGCCACTCGCCGTCGATGGCCATCGCGACCTGGCCGGTGTGGAAGGGGTTCTTGGCGCTGAACTCCTCGCCGAAGGTGGAGCGGTACTTGTCCAGCTTGGCGTAGCCGCCGAGCTTGTCGACCAGGCTCTTCTGCCAGGTGAGCATCTGGGCGACCTTGGGGTCGGTCGCGATGGCCGACTTGCCGTCGGTGTTGAAGTAGGTGGGCCCGTACTGGCCGAGGAAGTGCTCGGTGGTGGACTCGTAGCCGTGGTACAGCGGCATGAAGCCGAGCTGCTTGTAGCCGTCGCCGTCGTTGACGGTCAGCTTGACGGCGTCGGCGGCGAACTCGCTGAAGGTCTTCGGCGGGGCGGTGATGCCCGCGTCGGCGAAGGCTTTCTTGTTGTAGTAGAGGCCGTAGGCGTCGCCGAGCAGCGGCAGCGAGCACTGGTTGCCCTGGAACTGCGTGTAGCTGAGCATCGCGGACGGGAAGGTCCGGGCCGTGTCGATGCCGCTCTTGTCCAGGAAGGGCTTGAGGTCGGCGAAGGACTTGGTCGAACAGAACATGCCGACGTTGTTGGTGGTGAAGGAGGACACCACGTCCGGTGCGTCGTCGCCGCCGGCCCGCAGCGCCTGGTTGACCTTGTCGTCCGCGATGTTGGCGACGGCCTTGACGTGGATGTTCGGGTGGGCCTTCTCGAAGGCGGCGATGTTGTCGTTGATCGCCTTCACCTCGTTGTCCTGGCTCCAGCCGTGCCAGAAGGTGATGGTGACGTCCTTGCCGCTGGCCGAGTCGTCGTTGCCGCCGGCGTCGTTGCTGCCGGTGCAGGCGGTGGCGAGCAGGGCCAGGACGGCGCTGCCGGTGATGGCGGCGATCGTGCGGCGGCCTCTGCGGGAGGTGGTGGAGTGCACTTCGAGGTCCTCCTGGGGGTGCGCGGACAGGCGTCATTGCCTCGGGGCCCGCGTTCGGGGGTGGGGAGAGGTGGGTGCAGGGTGCGTGCGGGGTGGCGGGGGAGCGGTGGCGGCGGGACGCGTCAGTGAGTGGAGAAGACCGCCTCGCGGACGTCCGCCAGGGCGCGTTGCAGGGCGCCGAGCAGGACGGGCGAGCCGGACAGGGCGCTGCTGCGGACTTCCGGTCTGGCGATGGAGAGCCGGGCCAGCTCGTCCTGGACGAGCGCGCGCAGGCGTTCGCCGCCCGCGCTGGGCACCGCGCCGGAGAGGACCACCAGCTGGGGGTCGACGACGGCGACGATCACGGCCAGTCCGACGGCGAGCCGGGCCGCCAGCTCGGCGAGGAACGCGTCGCCGGCGCCCGGGGTCTCCAGGGCCTTGGCGATCGACTCCTCGGCGGTGGGCGCGCCGAGCCCGTGTTCGCGGGCCAGGGTCCGGACGGCGGGTGTGCCGACCAGGTCCTGGAACCCGCCGAAGTTGCGGCGGCGCACGTCCCGCACGACCGGTGAACCGGGCACCGGCATGTAGCCGACCTCCCCGGCGCCGCCGGTGAAGCCGCGGTGCAGCCGGCCGGCGATGACGATCGCGGCGCCGGTGCCCGTACCGGCCCAGAGGAGGACGAAGTCCTCGGAGCCCCGGGCCGCGCCGGAGGACTGCTCGGCGACGGCGGCGAGGTTCACGTCGTTCTCGATCGACACGGGCGCGCCGATCGCCTCGGACAGCTCCTCGACCAGCCGCGGCGAGTGCCAGCCGGGCAGGTGGGAGGCGTAGCGCAGCTTGCCGGTGACCGGGTCGGGGGCACCGCCGAGGCCGATCACGGCGGCGCGCAGGTCGCCCTCGGCGAGTCCGGCGGCGCGGACGGTACCGGCGACGGCGGCGGCGACCTTGGCGACGGTCTCGGCGGCCGGAACGCCCTTGGTCGGCACGGTGTGCTCGGCCAGCGTGGAGCCGGTGATGTCGGCGACGGCGACCCGGATCTCACTGTTGGTGACGTCCAGCCCCGCGACGTGGGCGGCGGCCGGATTCACCTGGTAGAGCTGCGCGTTGGGGCCGGGGCCGCCCGCGGTGGTGCCGACCGGCAGGACCAGTCCGGCCGCCTCCAGCCGGGCCAGCAGCTGGGAGGCGGTGGGCTTGGAGAGTCCGGTCAGGGTGCCGATCTGGGTGCGGGAGAGCGGGCCGTTCTCCAGCAGCAGTTCGAGGGCGGCGCGGTCGTTGATGGCGCGCAGCAGGCTGGGGGTGCCGGCGAGAGGAGCCTTGGCGGTGGTCTTGGTCACGCGCGAATCCTCCTCTTTCGGCTGGTGGGGGAGGCGACGAGGGTGCCGTCGAGCTCGGCGAGCCGAACTGTTAGGAAAGTTTCCAGTCGCTTGGGAAGGACCGTACGGGCCCCGTCAGCGGAGTGTCAATGGTCCGCCGCTCGGTGGATGCCGAAGCGTTACCGGGCAGCACGAAGCCCCGCCCCCAAGGTGGTTGGGAGCGGGGCTTTCGTCCGTTTCGGTCCTGTCCTGCGGCGTTCTCGGCCCGGGCGCGTCCGCTACGGCGTCTCCGACTTGGGCAGCGGGATCGGCTCGGTGGCCCGGTACCGCGGCGAGGCCGGGTCGGACAGCGCGGACGGCGGGCCCGGCTCGGTCGCCGGGGCGATCACCACCCCGGTGGCCGGGGCCGCCGGCGCCGCGGCGGCCACCGCCGGGGCCTCCTCCTTGACCTTGATCCCGGCCAGGTCGAAGGCCGCCTTCAGGCGCTGGCGCAGCGCCCGGGACACCGTCGGCGACTTGCCCGGCGCGGTCCGCGCCTCGATCCGCACCATCACCGAGTCCGCCGCGACCGACTCCACACCCAGGATCGACACCGGCGCCCAGACCAGCTCGTCGTACGGCGCCTCCTTGGACAGCGCCTCGGCCGTCTCCCGGATCAGGTCCTCGACCCGCAGCAGGTCCTCCTTGTAGCCGACCTGGACGTCCACCGAGGCGGTCGACCAGCCCTGGCTCATGTTGGCGATCCGCTTCACCTCGCCGTTGCGGATGTACCAGATCTCGCCGTTGGCCCCGCGCAGCTTGGTCACCCGCAGCCCGACCTCCAGCACCGTGCCGGTGGCCACCCCGGTGTCGATCTCGTCGCCGACGCCGTACTGGTCCTCCATGATCATGAAGACCCCGGAGAGGAAGTCCGTCACCAGGTTGCGGGCGCCGAAACCGATCGCCACACCGGCCACACCGGCGCTCGCCAGCAGCGGCGCCAGGTTCACGCCCAGCGCGGAGAGCACCATCAGCGCGGCCGTGCCGAGGATGGAGAACGACGCCACGCTGCGCAGCACCGAGCCGATCGCCTCCGAGCGCTGCTGGCGCCGCTCCGGGTTCACCACCCCGGTGTTGGCGAGCAGCCCGCCCAGCCGGCTCTCCTCGTGGTGGTCGTGCGTGCGCGCCATCCGCGTTATCAGCTGGGTGATCAGCTTGCGCACCACGGCGCGCAGCACCAGCGCCAGCAGCACGATGAAGACGATCCGCACCCCGCCGGCCAGCCAGCCCTGCCAGTGCGTGTCGAACCAGCTGGCGGCCTGCCTGGTGGTGTCGCTGACCTCCTGCGCGCTGGTCGGGATTCTCAGGTCCAGCTGCGGAAGCTGCGGTGCGGTCGGGCTGGGCGCCGGCGTCGGAGTGGAGAGCGTCGGGGACGCGTCGGCGATACCGGTGACACCGGAGCGGAACACGTGCGGGACCTTCCTGCAGGGGGCATGGCGGGCCCGCGCCGCGGCACGCCGCCCGCGGACCGTCCGCCATAGCCTATCCGGCACCGAACACCCGACCAGACACGCCGAAGGGCGTACGGGACCGCTCGGACGCCCCGTCAACGCACCGGTGCGCTCCCCCGGACACCGGGCGCGGCCGCTGCTCCGACCGGCCGAGCGGTCCCCCGGGAGGGCCACCGGGCGGCCCCCGACGGCACCCGGGTGCAACCCGACGGTCCCCAGGGCATACCGGCTATGACGGAAGCCACACCGGAAGTTCAGGTCAGGTCCGTTACACAGGAGTGGTGGCGCCGTACAAAGGCGTAAGGCGACACTGGGGGAGATCGCGCACCAGTTGTGCGATCCAACCGCTCGTCCCGGCGCGAGCCACGCGCCGCAGGCGTCCAAGGAGGCATCCGTGCCGCATGTCCTGGTCCTCAACGCGTCCTACGAGCCACTCGGCGTCGTATCGATGCGCCGCGCACTTATCCTGGTCCTCAACCACAAGGCGGTCAGCCTGGAGGACTCGGGAGTCACTCTGCACAGCGCCACCAGCGCCCTTCCGGCGCCGTCCGTCGTCCGCCTGACCCGCTTCGTGCGGGTCCCGTTCTGCGGGCCCGTCCCGCTCACCCGCCGGGCGCTGTTCGCCCGCGACCACGGCCGCTGCGTCTACTGCGGGGCCGCCGCCACCAGCGTCGACCACGTCATCCCGCGCAGCCGGGGCGGCCAGCACCGGTGGGACAACGTGGTGGCGGCCTGCCGCCGCTGCAACCACACCAAGGCCGACCGCCACCTCACCGAACTCGGCTGGCGCATGAAGCGCCCGCCAGCCCCGCCCAGCGGCCTCGCCTGGCGGATCATCGGCACCGGCATCAAGGACCCCCGCTGGCGCCCCTACCTGGAGCCCTACGGCGGCGGCGACCAGCTGCGCGCCCCGCAGTGGGGCGAGCACGAGCACCACGACCGTATCGAGCAGGGCCATCCCGTCCCGCTCGGCCGGGCGCACTCCGCCCACTCCGCCCCGGTTCGCCGCGGTGAGCAGCCCGAACCGCTCTCCGCCTGACCCCGCTCCACAAGGGCCAGCCCGTCACATCGTCGGTACGCCTCATGGGCCGCCGCGCCCCCCACCGGGGAGCACGGCGGCCCGCCGCGTTGTCCGGGCGCTCCCGCGCCTGCTCGGCCGGCCGGCGGCTACTGCTTCGGCGCGGACCCGCCCGTCGGCGCGGTCGCCGGGGGCGTGGCCGGGGTGGTCGGCTGGACCGGGGCCGTGGACGGCGGGGTGGCCGGGGTGGCCGGGGTGCCGCCCGGCTGCGCCGGGGGTACGGTCGGCGGCTGGGCCGGCGGGGTGACGGCGTACAGCTCGACGCCCCACAGCGAGTAGCCGTACTTGGTGGCCCGGGCCACGCCCTGCACCCGGAGGAACCGGGCGCCGACCGCGTCGAAGCGCACGGTCTCGTCGCCGCCCTTGCCGTTGTCCACCGTCGCCGCGTCGGTCCAGGTGGTCCCGTCCGCCGAGACCTGGAGCTTGTACGAGGCGGCGTACGCGGCCTGCCAGTGCAGCACCGCCGCGCCCAGGCGGGCGGCCTGCGGCAGTTCCAGCTGCACCCAGGCGTCGTCCTTGGCGGGGGAGGACCAGCGGGTCTTCGGGTCGCCGTCGGCGACCGCCGAGGCGGGGAAGTTGGCCGTCTCGTCGCCCGAGGAGGTCGCCTTGGCGCCGAGCGCCAGGTCCGGCCCGCCGGTCGGCGGCACCACGTGCACCTGGAGCACCTGCTTCACCGTGGTGGTGCCGGCCACGAACTGCACCGGCACCTGGTACGTCCCGGACGGCGTCCCGGGGGCGGCGCTGACCAGCAGCGGCACGCCCACCCGGCCGCCGCGCGGCACGGTCACCCCGCTCGCCGGGGCCACGGTCAGGCCCTTGGCGGCGGCCGGCACCTCGGTGCGCAGCTCGCCGCTGGTCCCCTCGGGGCGCCCGGCCTCGACGGTGGCCCGGGTCTGGGTGGGCGCGGCCGCGCCGGTCACCACGTCCAGGGCCGGGTCGGACAGGCTGAGCCGGGCCGCCGGGACGTCCGAGTACCAGGGGATCACCTGGTTGACCACCGGCGGGTCGCCGCCCGGCTTCCAGGCCAGCCGGAACGCGTCGGCGACCTGCCCGCCGGCCGGCAGCTCGTTGTAGCCGGGCTGCACGGTGCCGATGTCCGTCCAGCCGCCGTCCGGCCGGCGCACCGAGACGGTGGCGGTGGCGTGCACGCTCGGGTCGGTGAGCACGGTGAGCCGGTCGAGCGGACGGGCGGTGCCCAGCTCGACGGTGAGCGGCTCGTCCTGCGCGGTCGGCGGCTTGGCGGCCCGGTACGCGGTGTCCGGGTTGCCGTCCAGCACCGAGGCCGCCGAGGAGCCGGGCAGCGCGTCGGGGCCGCCGGTGACGCTGGCCGGGGCGTCGTCGGGCGCGGTGACGCTGAACTCGCGCACCGCGACGGCGGTCTTCTGGGCGGCGGTGGCCCGCAGCCGTACGGCCCGCACCACCGTGCCGGCCGGCAGGCGGGCGCTGATCGTCTTCTGGTTCCTGACCGTGGCGAGCGGCTGCCAGCCGCCCTCGCCGGTGGTGTACTCCAGCACGCCGTCGCGGATGTAGTCGTCGACCGCGTTCTGGCCGTCCGGCCCGCCGCCCCAGGAGCCCATCAGCACGGTGACGGAGCCGACCGGACGTCCGCTGCCGAGGTCCACGCCGACCGCGTCACCGGGCTGCGGGGGAGCGGAACTCCAGTAGAAGGTGTCGGCCACGCCGTCGGTCATCAGCGCGGGCAGGTGGTCCTGCGCGGTGCCCATGGTGGTGGTCGGGGTGACCCCGCCGCCGACCACCCCGGCCCAGTTGTCGGCAGCCCGGACGGCGCGCTCCAGGAACGGGCCGAGCACGCCCGCGCCGATCGTGGCGGGGCTCTGGGCGAGCTGCTCGCGCAGCCGGTTGAGCTGCACCCGGGCCTTCCAGGCGGCCGCGCCGTCGCCGCCGTGCTGGGCCAGCAGCATGTCCAGCGCGGCCTGCCCGGCCTGCCCGTAGTCGCGCAGCGGGGCGAGCCAGGGGGCGGCCTCGGCGGCGAGCTGGGCGGTGGCCTGGGTGCCGGTGAGGGTCTGCTGGGCGGTGGCCATCGCGGCGAAGGCCTCGCGCAGCGGCGCGGCCGCCGCTATCAGCCTGGCGAGGTCCGGCGCGGTGCCCGAGGTGGGTTCGGCGTTGGCCCAGAACCGGTCGAGCAGCGGCGTCAGGTAGCCGGACTCCTGCGCGGACAGCGGCGAGGAGGAGCTGTTGCCGGCCAGCGCGGTGACCGCGGACAGGGCGCTGCCGGCGGGCGTGCTGCCGGCACCGGTCGGGCCGGCGAGCGAGCGCACCGCGGCCTGCCAGGAGTCCTCCGGCTTGTAGCCGATCGGGTTCCAGGCGAAGTCGCCGGCCGTGGCGAGGGCGATCCGGGAGGCCACCGGCTGCTGCATGGCGCCGGTGAGCATCACCGCCGAGCGGGTGGCCAGTTCCGGCTCGCGCCCGGTGTAGGCGCCGAGGAAGAGCCGGTCCGGGCTGGCGTCGTTGACCGGGTAGTTGTCCATGGTGACCAGCGGGTGCCCGTACAGGGCACCGGTGTCGGCGGCCTGGGCGCCGGTGATCTTCTCCGGGATCACCCCGACCCCGCTCCAGGCCACCTGCACCCCGTCCGGCAGCGCCGCGGCCAGCGCCTTGCGGTACGGCGTGGCGCCCTGCTGGTGGTACTCGGTGGGCACGACGGACAGCGGGGCCAGGCCCGGGTTCTTCGCGATCAGCCGGTCCTGCACCTTCCTGACCAGCTCGGCCTGCGCCTTGGCGGCCGCGGCGGGCCCGGTGCCGTACTCGTCGCGGTCGTCACCGCAGTGCCACTCGTCGTAGCTGACGTCCAGGAACTGCAGCTGGAAGGCCGTGAAGCCGAGCTTGCGCAGCCCGTCCAGCTTGGCCACCAGGGCGTCCACGTCCTTGCCGGAGCTGAAGCAGAGCGACTGGCCCGGGTCGATCGCGTAGCCGAGGGTGACGTGGTTCTGCCGGGCGCGGCCGCCCAGTTCGCGCAGCTCGTCGGTCCGGGCGGCCGGGTAGGCGTCGCGCCAGCGGGAGAGCCGGAACGGGTCGTCGCCGGGGGCGTAGAGGTAGAAGTTCTGCTTGGAGCGGCCGAGGAAGTCGACCTGGTCGAGCCGCTGCTGCGCGGTCCACGGGGTGCCGTAGAACGCCTCCGCGGTGCCGCGCACCGGCGCGCCGCTCGGCCAGTCCCGCAGCGTGATCCCTGGCAGGCCGAGTCCGGCGGCGCCCGGTGCCTGCCCCTGCCCGGCCGGTACGGCGGCGAGCAGCTGGCGCAGGCTCTGCGCGGCGTAGAAGGTGCCCGCCGCGTCCGCGCCCGCCAGCACCACCACGCCGTACGTCCCGCCGCCCTGGGCGGGCAGCTGGCCGGCCGACAGCACGTACCCGCCGGCCGGCAGGCCCGCGGTCGAGGGCGCGGCGCCGTCCTTGCCGCCGGCTGCGGCGGACAGCTCGCGCAGCGCCCGGTCCACCGCGCCGTCGGCGCCCTCGGCCGGCCCGCCGACGTACACCACCAGCGATCCGGCGGCCGGCGTCCCGGCGTCGGGCCGCGGCGTCACGTCCGTCGCCCCGGCGACGCCCAGCACCTCGTGGACGGCGTCGACCGCGCCGTAGTCGACCTTCGGCGCGGGCACCAGCGTCACCGCGGCCGGCACCGCGACCGGCTTCCCGGCCACCGTCTGCTCCTGCGGCCGGGGGAACACCTGCGGGTTCGTCACGCTCCCCAGCGGCGTCTGCGGCGCGCTGCTCACCACGTCCGGCCCGGTCGCCGCGTACGCCGCCGCGGACGGCACCGGCCCGGCCAGCAGCCCGCCGACCACCGCCGCCGCCACGACACCCGCCGCGATCTGCAGGGTCCGCCGCCCCGGCGGCCCCGCCGCCCGCCCGGCCCGTTCCGCCCGCACCGACGCCAACAGCGGTTCCGTCCCCTTGAGGTCGGCGATCAGCCGGTCCGCCGTCCTCGGCGCCAGCTGACGGCACGTCCGCGCCGTGGCCCGCCGCGCCGCCAGCGCCGTCGGGTGGTACAGCACCTCCCGCAGCGCCGCACTCTGCTCCAGCTGCTGCCGCAGCCGCCGCCCGGCCACAACGGACACTCGGGCTTGCACAGGGGCCTCCTCGCCAGGCCTGGACCACATCGCCGCAACCCCACCAGCTACCCAAACCCGGTGTCAACGCAGCCGACTGCTATGCCCGCTTTACCCCGATTGGCGAATTCGGTGAAGCTGCTGTGAGAGCCCCCGGCACCCGACCGATCCACCCGCGCGCTCGTGTCGCGCAGCGTCGTCGGGCCGTCACCCGGGTAGGACTGTGGTCGTCCTGACCAGGCGTTGCCGAGACATCGCAGGAGCCGCGAGTGGCCGCTTATCTCGACCGTGACGGAGCCGACGGGCTGAGGGTACCGGCGCAGGACGCGCCACCACCGCCGGCGGAGCTGGTGGCGCTGGCGCAGGCGTACGGGGTGGACACCCGGAATCCGGGGCCGGGGGGTCCGGCCGTGGGGGCCCGGACGCTGGTCGCGGTGCTGGGGGCACTGGGGGTGGCGGCGGGGACGCCGGAGGAGGTGCGGGAGGCGCTGGAGCGTCACCGGGCCGAGCAGCAGGCCCGGTTGCTGCCGCCGTGCGTGGTGGTGCGGGCCGGGCGGCGGACGGCGCTGGACGTGCCGGCCGACGCGCGGCTGCACGTGGCGCTGGAGGACGGCGGGGTGTGGGAGCTGCCGCGCGGGCACTCGCACTGGCTGTCGGCCGACCTGCCGCTCGGCCGACACGTCCTCAGGGCCGAGACGGGCGAGGGCAAGAGCGAGGCGGCGCTGATCGTCGCCCCCGAGCAGCTGCCCGCGCTCCCCGGCCGCGGCTGGGGGTTCCTCGCCCAGCTGTACTCCGTCCTGTCCGACCGCTCCTGGGGCATGGGCGACCTCGGCGACCTCGCCGAACTGGTGCAGTGGGCGGGCGCCGGCCTCGGCGCGGGCTTCGTCCAGATCAACCCGCTGCACCAGGCGCTGCCCACCGCCCCCGCCGACCCGTCCCCCTACCGCCCCTCCTCCCGCCGCTTCGCCGACCCGGTGCACCTGCGGGTCGAGGCGGTGCCCGAGTACGCCTACCTGACGGGCGACCAGCGGGCCGAGGCGGAGGAACTGGGCCGCCGGGCCGCCCGGCTGCGCGACGAGGTGCTGGCGCACGACGGCCTGATCGACCGGGACGCCGTCTGGACGCTCAAGCGCGAGGCGCTGGAACTGCTGCACGAGGTGCCGCGCGGGGCCGGCCGCCAGGCCGCGTACGAGGCGTACCAGCGCCGGGAGGGCGACCGGCTGCGCCGGCACGCGCTGTGGAACGCGCTCGCCGAGGTGCACGGCGCCGACTGGCACGGCTGGCCGAAGGGGCTGCGTCACCCGGACGGCCCACAGGTCGGCCAGGCCACGCGGGACCTCGCCGACCGGGTCGAGTTCCACCGCTGGCTCGCCTGGCAGGTCGACCAGCAGCTCGGCGACGCCCAGCGCGCGGCCCGCCGGGCCGGCATGCCGGTGGGCCTGATCCACGACCTGGCCGTCGGCGTCCACCCGGACGGCGCCGACGCCTGGGCGCTCCAGGACGTCCTGGCCGGCGGCATCTCGGTCGGCGCCCCGCCGGACGCCTTCAACGCCCACGGCCAGGACTGGGGCCTGCCGCCCTGGCGCCCGGACGCGCTGGCCGCGGCCGGCTACGCCCCGTACGCGGAGCTGCTGCGCGCGGCGGCCCGGCACGCGGGGGCGCTCCGGATCGACCACGTGATGGGCCTGTTCCGGCTCTGGTGGGTGCCGGACGGCCACCCGCCGACCGAGGGCGCGTACGTTCGCTACGACGCGGAGGCGATGCTCGGCGTGCTGGCCCTGGAGGCGCACCGGGCCGGGACGGCGGTGATCGGCGAGGACCTGGGCACGGTGGAGCCGGGCGTCCGGGAGGAGCTGGCGGCGCGCGGCATCCTGGGGACGTCGGTGCTCTGGTTCGAGCGGGACTGGCAGGCGGGGGGCGAGATCCTCGCCCCGGACCGCTGGCGCCCGGGCTGCCTGGCCACCCTCACCACCCACGACCTGCCGAGCACCGCGGCCCGGCTCTCCGGCGAGCACGTCGAGCTGCGGCACCGGCTCGGGCTGCTGGCCCGTCCGCTGGGCGAGGAACAGGAGGAGGCGGCGGCCGAGCTGGCGGACTGGCGGGCCGAGCTGACCCGGCGGGGGCTGCTCACCCCGGGTGAGCCGCTGTCGATGCCGGTGCTGTACCGCTTCCTGCGCTCGACCCCGGCGGAGCTGGTCGGGGTCTGGCTGCCGGACCTGGTCGGCGACCCGCGTCCGCAGAACCTGCCCGGCACCTGGGACCAGTACCCGAACTGGCGCCTGCCGGTCGCCGACCACGCCGGCGACCCGGTCACCCTCGACCGCCTGGCCGCCACCCCGGCCGCCCGCCTGCTCGCCCACCTGCTGGCCCCGCCCGGGCCCCACCCGTCGGTCTGAACCCGTCCGACTGTCGAGCGCCCCCGTCCCCGACCGGCCGACCCGGCCCCCACCTGCGCCCCCGTCCCCGAACCCCGTGCCCGAAGGGCCGACCCCGGCGCGCGGGGGCGCGTAAGGGGCGGGTAAGTTGGAAACGTGGACAAGAGGAACGCTTTGCGAGCCGGCGCGGTCTCCGCAACGGTCACGCTGATGATGCTGCTGTCGTCGCCCGCCATGGCCTTCACCCGGGACGATGGCGACGACCCGGGTTCCGGCCTGAGCGTCGGCCAGACCATCGGTCTGTACGTGCTGATCCCGATCGCCGCCTTCGCGATCATCGCCGCCCTCGCGGGCCTGCCGTACGGCAAGGGCAAGAAGAAGTAGCCGCCGCGTCCACCAGGACCGCACAAGCCTCGAAGGGGCACCGGATCTCTCCGGTGCCCCTTCGAGGCTTTTCAGCGGGTCAGCGGGCGCCGGCCGCCCGGTCGACCGCCTGGGCCTTGAGCGCGCGCTCGATCCCGGCCCGGGCCTCGACGACCTGGCGCCGCAGCGCCGGCGCCGGCTCGGCCTCGGCCAGCCACGCGTCGGTCGCGTCCACCGTCGCCTGCGTGACCTGCAGCGACGGGTACAGCCCGCCGATGATCTGCTGCGAGATCTCGTGGCTGCGGGTCTCCCAGATGTCCTTGACGGCCGCGAAGTACTTGGCCGCGTACGGGGCGAGCAGCTCGCGCTGGTCGCTCTGCTGGAAGCCGGCGATGGTCGCTTCCTGGACGTAGTTGGTGAGGGTGTCCGACTCGACGACGGCGGCCCAGGCCTCGGCCTTGGCCCCGGCGGTGGGCCGGGCGGCGCGGCAGGTGGCGGCGTGCTCCTGGCCGGCCGCGGTGTTGTCGCGGGCCAGCTCGGCCGTGACGGCGGCCTCGTCGGCGCGGCCGGTGGCGCAGAGCCGGATGAGCAGGCTCCAGCGCAGCTCGGTGTCGACGGCGAGGCCCTTGATCTCGGCGGTGCCGTCGAGCAGGCCGCTGAGCAGGCCGAGCTGCCCGTCGGTGCGGGCGACGGAGGCCAGGGTGCGGGCCCAGGCGAGCTGGTGGTCGCTGCCGGGTTCGGCGGCGCGCAGGTACTCCTCGGCGGCGGCGGCCCACCGGGCGAGGCCCTGCTCGCGCCAGTCGGGGTCGGTGTAGGCGTCGAGGGCGAGCCTGACCTGGCGCTGCACGGACTGCACGACGCCGATGTCGCTCTCCCGCCCGATGCCGGCGAGGGCGAGCGCGAGGTAGTCGCGGGCGGCGAGTTCGCCGTCGCGGGTCATGTCCCAGGCGGAGGCCCAGCACAGGGCGCGCGGCAGCGACTCGGTGAAGCCGCCGAGGTGCTCGGTGACGACGGTCATCGAGTCCTCGTCGAGCCGGATCTTGGCGTACGAGAGGTCGTCGTCGTTGAGCAGCACGACGGCCGGGCGGTGCCGGCCGACGAGCTCGGGCACCTCGGTGCGCGGGCCGTCGACGTCGAGCTCGATCCGGTCGGTGCGCACCAGCGCGCCGTCGGCGAGCTCGTACAGGCCGATGGCGATGCGGTGCGGGCGCAGCACGGCCTCGCCCTTGGCGCCGGCGGGCAGCGCGGGGGCCTCCTGGAGGACGGCGAAGGACTCGATCTCGCCGTCGGTGTTCAGCACGATCGAGGGCCGCAGCACGTTGATGCCGGCGGTCTCCAGCCAGGCCTTGGACCAGGTCCGCAGGTCGCGGCCGCTGGCCTCCTCCAGGGCGCCGAGCAGGTCACTGAGGCGGGTGTTGCCCCAGGCGTGGCGCTTGAAGTAGGCCTGCACGCCCTGGAAGAAGGCGTCCTGGCCGACGTAGGCCACCAGCTGCTTGAGCACCGAGGCGCCCTTGGCGTAGGTGATGCCGTCGAAGTTGACCTGGACGTCCTCCAGGTCGTTGATGTCGGCCATGATCGGGTGGGTGGACGGCAGTTGGTCCTGCCGGTAGGCCCAGGTCTTCATCTGGTTGGCGAAGGTGGTCCAGGAGTGGGGCCACTTCGAGCCGGGGGCCTCGGCCTGGCAGACGGCCTCGGCGAAGGTGGCGAAGGACTCGTTCAGCCAGAGGTCGTTCCACCACTCCATGGTGACGAGGTCGCCGAACCACATGTGGGCGAGCTCGTGCAGGATCGTCGCGGCGCGGGCCTCGTACGCGGCGTCGGTGACCTTGGAGCGGAACACGTACTGGTCGCGCAGGGTGACGGCGCCCGCGTTCTCCATCGCACCGGCGTTGAACTCCGGGACGAACAGCTGGTCGTACTTCGCGAACGGGTAGGGGAAGTCGAACTTCTCCTGGAAGTAGTCGAAGCCCTGCTTGGTGACGGCGAAGACGTCCTCGGCGTCCAGGAACTCGCGCAGCGAGGGGCGGCAGTAGACGCCCAGCGGCACCTTCTGCGCGCCGTTCTCGTAGGTGTCGAAGACGCCGACGTACGGGCCGGCGATCAGCGCGGTGATGTAGCTGGAGATCCGGCCGGTGGGCTCGAACGTCCACACCTGCGCGGAGCCCTCGCCGACCGGGGCCGGGGTGGGCGAGTTGGAGACCACGACCCAGCCCGTGGGGGCCGTCACGGTGAACGCGAACGCGGCCTTCAGGTCGGGCTGTTCGAAGGAGGCGAAGACTCGGCGGGCGTCCGGCACCTCGAACTGGGTGTACAGGTAGGTCTCGCCGTCGACCGGGTCGACGAACCGGTGCAGGCCCTCACCGGTGTTGGTGTAGGCGCAGTTGGCGACGACGCGCAGCTCGTTCTCCGCGGCCAGGTTCGGCAGCGGGATCCGGCTGTCGGTGAAGCTCCCCGGGTCGAGCGGCGCGCCGTTGAGGGTGATCTCCTCGACGCTCGGCGCGACGAGGTCGATGAAGGTGTCCGCGCCGGGGGTCGTGGCGGTGAACCGGACCACGGTGGTGGACCGGAAGGTGCCACCTTCGCGGGCCGAGCTCAGGTCGAGCTCGATGTCGTACGCGTCCACGTGGAGGAGGTCGGCCCGGGTGCGGGCCTCCTCGCGGGTCAAGTTGGTGCCGGGCACTCGCTGCACTCCTTCGTCAGGCTGATGGGGCGAATCCTCCCACGACCCAACGGACGAGCCGCCGGAAAAATCGCAGGCGGGGCGGGCCCGGGCCGATGGCCCGTTCCCGCCCCGCCCCGTCCGGCCCGAGGGCCCGCGCCCGGTGGGGGGTCAGCCCCGCGGCGTCACTTCTTCCACTTGGTCAGCGGTGCGTCGGAGCTGCCGCGGCGGAAGGCGTACACCGCGCTGCCGTCGGTGGAGACGACGTACTCGGACAGGCTCATCCCGATGTCCAGGCCGTTGGGCATGGCCATGGTGCCGAGGTCGGTCATCGAGCCGTCGGTCGGCGAGAGCGTCACCAGCCGGGCGGGCTTGTTGTAGCCCTGGCTGACGATGGCGCGGGCCTTGCCGTCCTTGTCGGTGCCGGACACCAGCCGGATGTCCTGGCTGGACGTGGCGCTGGCGGCGGACCAGAGGCGCTTGCCGGTGGTCAGGTCGTACGCGTTGACGGCCGACTTGGTGCCGGTGATCTGGGCGTACAGGGTGGTGCCGCTGACCACGTTCTGGGTGTAGGCGTCGGACTGGCCGGACAGGCGCAGGCTGTCCGCGCCGGGCTCCTTGACCGACATCTGGTTCCCGGGCTTGTTGGTCTTGTCGAACGGCAGGATGTAGTCGCCGTTCGGGCCGCTGCTCATCAGCAGCACCAGCGGCTGGTCCTGGACGACCTTGTCGATCCGCTCGATGGTGCCGGTGAGGGTGATCGGCGTGCTGGCGGCCTTGCCGCTGTCGGCGTCCACGATCACCAGCTGCGACTTGGGACCGGAGCCGCCGTAGCAGCGGTCGCTGACCGCGAGCTGGTTGCCGGCCGCGCGGCCGTAGAGGCTGCAGTCCTTGTCGCGGGGCTGGAACTGCCAGACGGCGGAGCCGTTGTCGATGCTCAGGCCGCCGACCACGTTGCCGCCGATGGCGACCACCTTGTCCGTGACGCTGAGGGTCGGCGAGGACACCCGGTCGTTGGAGACCTTGACGGTCCACAGCAGCTTGCCCTGGCTGATGTCGACGGCGCCGACGGTGGAGCAGTCGCTGTCACCGGTGTTGAAGGAGACGGCGGCGATGTTCTTCGAGTTGGTCGAGTAGGAGGCGCTGCATAGCTCCTTGCTGCCGGCCGGCACCGGGATGGTCCAGGCCTCCTTGCCGTCCGAGGTGTTGAACGCCCGGATGCCGGCGCTGTCGGCGCGCACCGCGACCTTGTCGGTGCCCCAGATGCCGAGCATCTGCGAACTGCTGTCCGCGTTGGCGGCCTTGGCGGCGCTCCACGCGATGTTGTAGCCGGCCCCGCCGCTGGTGCCGTCGGCGGTCGGGGCGTCGGTGACGGTGCCTCCGGCGGTGCCGCCCGAGGTGGTGCCGCCCGAGGTGGTGGTGCCGCCGGAGCTGGCATTCGGCGTGGGGTCGGGGTCGTTGCCCTTGAGGAGCACGATCAGCCCGGCGACGATGGCGATCGCCAGGACGCCGCCGATGATCCCGCCCCAGAGCATCACGGGGTTGCGCTGCTTGGGTGCGGGGGGCACCGGCGCACCCGGGTAGCCGTACCCGGGCTGCTGCTGCGGGTATCCGTAGCCGGCGCCGTAGGCCTGCCCGGCGTCCGGCGCGCCGTAGGCACCACCGGGCACCGGGTCGTACGGGCCCATCGGTGCACCGGCCGGCGGCGGCGGGGCCTGGCTGGGGAAGGCGGCCGCGGTCGGCGCGTACGGCTGGAACCCGGCGCCGCCGGCCGGCGGCTGCGCGGGCGGTGCCGGCGGTTGGGCCGGAGGCGGTCCGGCGGGCGAGGCCGGGCCCGGGATCGCCGAGCCGTCGAGCTGTGTCATCTGGTCCGCCACGGCGGCCGGGTCCACGCCGCCGGGCGGGCGCCCGAACGAGACGCCCCGGTTGTCCTGCGGCCCGCTGCCGGGCTTTTCGCCCGCCCCCGGCGTAGGGTGATCCCCTGCCATCTGATTCCCCGTCATGTCTGGAAGTGCCCCCTGCCGGTACCGTCCGCGGTTCCGGGGGGACGCGTGAGATAGGGCACCATGGTAGTGGTGAGTGGTTTTCGGCCAACGCCAGGACTCCCGTAGCCCGTTTCCGCAGCTCCCGACCGTGCCGGCCGCGCTGCTCCCCGCCCCGGCCGCCGCCGGTCCCACCGGCCTCGGCCAAGACCGTGTGCCGGTCGGTCTCAGGTCCGATCCGCGCCGATCCACGGCACAGGCCCTACCCTTCAGGAGTTGAAGGGGACGTCCGGCGGAGGGGTCCCCGCCCTGGGAGGGTGGATCATGTCGACGGACACACCGGGCTCGCAGTCGTCACTGCACCGGGCGAACCTGGAACGGGTGCTGCGTGCGGTGCGGATGGCCGGCTCGCTGACCCAGGCCGAGATCGCCCGCGGCACCGGCCTCTCCGCGGCCACCGTGTCCAACATCGTGCGGGAGTTGAAGGAGAGCGGCACCGTCGTGGTCGCCGACACCTCCTCCGGCGGCCGGCGCGCGCGCAGCGTCTCGCTCAGCGGGGACGCCGGCATCGTGGTGGGCATCGATTTCGGCCACACCCACCTGCGGGTCGCGGTCGGCAACCTCGCGCACCGGGTGCTGGCCGAGGAGAGCGCCCCGATCGACGTGGACGTCTCCGCCGCGCAGGGCTTCGACCGGGCCGAGGCGATGGTGGAGCGGCTGCTCCAGCAGGCCGGGTTCCGCCCGGACAAGGTGATCGGCGTCGGCCTCGGCGTGCCCGGCCCGATCGACGTGGAGACCGGCGCGCTCGGCTCCACCGCGATCCTGCCCGGCTGGACGGGCATCGCCCCGGGCCGGGAGCTGGCCGAGCGGCTCGGCATGCCGGTGCACGTGGACAACGACGCCAACCTGGGCGCGCTCGGCGAGCTGGTCTGGGGTGCCGGGCGGGGGCTGAGCGACCTCGCGTACATCAAGATCGCCAGCGGGGTCGGAGCCGGTCTGGTGGTCAACGGCCAGATCTACCGGGGGCCGGGCGGCACCGCCGGTGAGATCGGGCACATCACCCTGGACGAGGCCGGGCCGGTCTGCCGCTGCGGCAACCGCGGCTGCCTGGAGACCTTCGTGGGCTCCCGCTACCTGCTCTCGCTGCTCACCTCGACCCTCGGCCCGGACCTCACCCTGACCCGGGTGGTCGAGCTGGCCCACCAGGGCGACCTCGGCTGCCGCCGGGTGATCGCCGACGCCGGCCGGCAGATCGGCACCGGCGTCGCCACCCTGTGCAACCTGCTCAACCCGCGCCGGGTGATCCTCGGCGGCGACCTCGCCGAGGCCGGTGAGCTGGTGCTCGCCCCGATCCGCGACTCGGTGGCCCGCTACGCCATCCCGAGCGCCGCCCGCCAGCTCTCGGTGGTCCCCGGCACCCTGGGCGGCCGGGCGGAGGTGCTCGGTGCACTGGCCCTGGTGATGAGCGAGATGGGCGAGTCCGGGGCGCTCGGGCTCGTCTGACCGGCCCGGGGCGCACCCGAGCCGGTCCGCACGCCCGTTCGTCAATCCGTCTTGACGCGGACCCCCGGGCCGACCTCCGGGAATGGCGGTAACGGGTCGGTGGCACCGGGCGCGCCGCTCGGTGTCCGGCAAGCGGACATTAGACTCGACCGGTCGGCACCGGCCGCGACCGCCGGCCAGCCGCCAGACCGGGCAGCGACGCCCGTCGGACCGCCCGCGGTCCGCGAACACTGAACGAGGAGGAACGGGTGGCCCTGCTGACCCGCATTCGGGGACCGCGCGATCTCGACCGGCTCACGCCCGGACAGCTGGCCGCACTGGCCCAGGAGATCCGGACCTTCCTGGTGACCGAGGTCTCCAAGACGGGCGGCCACCTCGGGCCCAACCTCGGCGTCGTGGAGCTCACCATCGCGCTGCACCGGGTCTTCGACTCGCCGCGCGACCACATCCTCTTCGACACCGGCCACCAGAGCTACGTCCACAAGCTGCTCACCGGCCGCCAGGACTTCTCGATGCTGCGGATGAAGGGCGGCCTGTCCGGCTACCCGTCCCGCGCCGAGTCCGAGCACGACGTGATCGAGAACTCGCACGCCTCCACCGTGCTCTCCTACGCCGACGGCCTGGCCAAGGCCAACCAGCTGCGCGGCACCTCCGACCCGGTGGTCGCGGTGATCGGCGACGGCGCGCTCACCGGCGGCATGGCCTGGGAGGCGCTGAACAACATCGCCGACGCCGAGGACCGCCCGCTCGTCATCGTCGTCAACGACAACGAGCGCTCCTACTCGCCGACCATCGGCGGCATGGCCAACCACCTCGCCACGCTGCGCACCACCCGGGGTTACGAGCGCTTCCTGTCCTGGGGCAAGGACGCCCTGCAGCGCACCCCGGTGGTCGGCCAGCAGCTGTTCGAGACGCTGCACGGCGCCAAGAAGGGCCTCAAGGACTTCATCGCCCCGCAGGGCATGTTCGAGGACCTCGGCCTCAAGTACATCGGCCCGATCGACGGCCACGACCTGACCGCCCTGGAGTCCGCGCTGACCAAGGCGCGCGGCTTCGGCGGCCCGGTGATCGTGCACTGCCTCACCGAGAAGGGCCGCGGCTACCACGCCGCCGAGAACAACGACGAGGACCGCTTCCACGCGGTCGGCGTGATCCACCCGGAGACCGGCCTGCCGATCAAGAGCTCCGGCAAGGACTGGACGTCCGTCTTCGCCGAGGAGATGGTCGCGATCGGCCGCGAGCGCGAGGACATCGTCGGCATCACCGCCGCGATGCTCCACCCGGTCGGCCTGGCTCCGTTCGCCGAGGCCTTCCCGGACCGCATCTTCGACGTCGGCATCGCCGAGCAGCACGCCGTCACCAGCGCGGCCGGCCTGGCCACCGGCGGCCTGCACCCGGTCTTCGCGGTCTACGCGACCTTCCTGAACCGGGCCTTCGACCAGGTCCTGATGGACGTCGCCCTGCACAAGCTGGGCGTCACCTTCGTCCTCGACCGGGCCGGCGTCACCGGCAGCGACGGCGCCTCGCACAACGGCATGTGGGACATGTCGATCCTGCAGGTCGTCCCGACCCTGCGGCTGGCCGCCCCGCGCGACGCCGACCAGCTGCGCGCCCAGCTGCGCGAGGCCGTCGAGGTCAAGGACGCGCCCACCGTGGTCCGCTACTCCAAGGGCACGGTCGGCCCGGCGGTCGCCGCGGTCGGCCGGATCGGCGGCATGGACGTGCTGCGCGCCGCCGAGGCGCCGGGCGGCACGCACCGCGCGGACGTGCTGATCGTCTCGGTCGGCGCGATGGCCGCCACCAGCCTGGAGGTCGCGGACCTGCTGGCCGCCCAGGGCATCACCGCCACCGTGGTGGACCCGCGCTGGGTCAAGCCGGTCGACCAGGCCCTGCCCGGCCTGGCGGCCGAGCACCGGGTGGTCGTCACGATCGAGGACAACGGCCGGGTGGGCGGTGTCGGCGCCGCCGTGGCGCAGGCCCTGCGCGACGCGGACGTGGACCTGCCGGTGCGCGACTTCGGGATCCCGCAGGAGTTCCTGGACCACGCGAGCCGGAACGAGATCCTGGCCGAGATCGGCCTGAACGCCCCGGACATCGCCCGAAAGGTGACGGCCCTGGTCGGCAGTCTGGACGCGGCGCCGGTCGAGGCCTGAGGGCGCAGCCCGGAGCGCGTTCCGTCGACGACCGTTCGTCGTAACCCTGTCACAGTTCGTCACGAAACAAGCTGACAATCGCACCGAAAGGCGGGACCGGCGCGGCCCGCGCCGATCCCGCCGGGTAGGTTGTCACCCGTGCCCACCCCCACCCGCCTCCGCCTCGCCGGACTGGCCGAGCGCCTGCCCGAGCGTGTCCGTACCCAAGTCCTGACCGGGTACTGGACCAGGCTGGTGCCGGTGCTCGCGCTGGTCGCGCTGCTCACCCACATCCCCTCCTTCGCCCGGCCCGTCTGGAGCCCCGACGAGGGGTTCCTGGCGACCCAGGCCCGGATGCTGGCCGACGGCGGCGTGCTGTACGACACCGTGGTGGACCGCAAGCCGCCGCTGCTGCCCTGGCTCTACCAGGCCTGCTTCGCGGTCTTCGGCTCCGCCTCGCTGTGGCCGCTGCGCACCCTGGCGGTGGTCGCCCACCTGGGCACCGCGATCCTGCTGGCCTCCCTCGCCCGCGGCCGCTGGGGCAACCGGGCCGGGGCCGGCGCGGGACTGCTCTACCTGCTGGTCTCCATCGGGCTCTCCCCGGAGGACACCCAGGCGGCGACCTTCGAGGTCTTCATGCTGCCCGCGATGGTGGCCGCCTTCCGGTACGCCGAGCGCCGCCGCTGGCTGGCCGCCGGCATCGCGGTGGCGCTCTGCTCGCTGACCAAGCAGACCGGCGGCGCGGTGCTGCTGCCGGTGCTCTGGATGCTGTTCCAGGACGCCCGCCGGCGCGGGGTGCGCTGGCCGCCCGCCCTGTTCAAGATCGGCTTCGGCTTCACCCTGCCGATAGCGCTGGTCGCGGTCATCCTGACCAAGCCCAAGGGCTTCCTGTTCTGGGTGGTCACCGGCAGTGGGGACTACGCCTCCTTCGGCGGCGCCTGGCTGCAGATGACCGGCCGCGCGCTCGGCAACTCGGCCATCCTGGTCGCGGCCGGGCTGGGCTTCCTGCTCCCGGTCGGGCGCCGGCTCTGGCTCAAGTACCGCCACCGCCCGCTGCCGGTCGCCGGGGAGGAGCACGGCTCCACCGCCGACCTCTGGGTCTGGCTGGCCTCCTCGGTCGTCGCGGTCAGCGTGGGCTTCCACTTCTTCGGCCACTACTACCTGCAGCTGATCCCCCCGCTGGTGCTGCTGGGCACCGGGGCGGTGGCCACCTCGGCGGTCCGCTGGAAGCCCGTCCTGGTGTACACCACGGTCGCCTCGACGGTCTTCTGGGCGCTCGCCCTGGCCTGGCCGGGTGAGCGGCTCGACCGCACCACCGAGGTCGCCACCGCGGTCGCCGCCCAGACCAGCCCGAAGGACACCGTGCTGGTCTGGGGCATGCACCCCGAGCTGTACTGGCTGGCCGACCGCAAGCCCGCCACCCGCTACCTGACGGCCGGCTTCCTGACCAACTACAGCGGCGGCAAGGACGGCAACCCCAACGTGGGCGAGCAGTTCAGCGTCAGCAACGCCTGGCAGACCTTCGACAAGGAGCTCGCCGACAACCTGCCCGAGGTCGTGGTGGACGACTCCGGCATCGCCCCGTACCAGCCGGGGATGGTTCCGCGGATCGAGAACCTGCTGGACACCCACTACGAGATGGTCGGCGTCTTCGCGGACACCGTGGTCTACCGCCTCAAGCACTGACCGCCCCGCACACGCCGGAGCCCCGGTGACCTGGACCAGGTCACCGGGGCTCCGGCGTTCGTACCGCTGCGCCCTACGCGGGCACCGAGGCCACGCCGGGGGCGAGGAAGCGCTTGCCGTTCACCCGCTCCGAGACACCCTCACGGTCCAGGTACGGGGTGATCCCGCCCAGGTGGAAGGGCCAGCCGGCGCCGGTGATCATGCAGAGGTCGATGTCCTGCGCCTCGGCGACGACACCCTCCTCCAGCATCAGGCCGATCTCCTGCGCCACGGCCTCCAGGGCGCGGGTCAGGACCTGCTCCTCGGTCAGCACGGTGTCGCCGAAGGACAGCAGCTCCAGCACCTCGGGGTCGAGCACCTGCTTGCCGTCCACCCAGGTGTAGAAGCCGCGCTTGCCGGCCTTGACCACCTTGCCGAGGTTCTCGGAGACGGCGAACCGCTCCGGGAACGCGCCGTGCAGGGTCTCCGAGACGTGCAGCGCGATGGCCGGGCCGACCAGCTCCAGCAGCACGATCGGGGACATCGGCAGGCCGAGCGGCTCGACGCCCTTCTCGACGGTGGCGATCGGGGTGCCCTCGTCGATGATGGTCTGGATCTCGCCCATGAAGCGGGTCAGGATCCGGTTCACCACGAACGCCGGGGCGTCCTTGACCAGCACCGAGGTCTTCTTCAGCTTCTTCGAGACGCCGAAGGCGGTGGCCAGCGAGGCGTCGTCGGTCTGCTCGCCGCGGACGATCTCCAGCAGCGGCAGGATCGCGACCGGGTTGAAGAAGTGGAAGCCGACGACCCGCTCGGGGTGCTTCAGCTTCGAGGCCATCTCGGTGACCGACAGCGAGGAGGTGTTGGTCGCCAGCACGCAGGTCGGCGAGACCACGTTCTCCAGGTCCGCGAAGACGGCCTGCTTGACGCCCATCTCCTCGAACACGGCCTCGATCACGAAGTCCGCGTCGCCGAAGGCGGCGGCCTTGTCGAGCGAGCCGCTGACCAGGCCCTTGAGGCGGTTGGCCTTGTCCTGGCCGATCCGGCCCTTGCCGAGCAGCTTGTCGATCTCGGCGTGGACGTAGCCGACGCCCTTGTCGACGCGCTCCTGGTCGATGTCGGTGAGGACCACCGGCACCTCCAGACGGCGGGCGAACAGCAGCGCCAGCTGCGAGGCCATCAGACCGGCGCCCACGACGCCGACCTTGGTGACCGGGCGGGCCAGCGACTTGTCCGGCGCGCCGACCGGGCGCTTGGCCCGGCGCTGCACCAGGTTGAAGGCGTAGATGCCGCTGCGCAGCTCGCCGCTCATGATGAGGTCGGCCAGGGCCGCGTCCTCGGCGTCGAAGCCGGCCTGCAGGTCGGAGTCCTTGACCTGGGCGATGATGTCCAGCGCCTTGTAGGCGGCCGGCGCGGCGCCGTGCACCTTGGCGTCGGCGACCAGGCGGCCCCAGGCGACGGCGTCGTCCCAGGCCTTGCCGCGGTCGATCTCCTCGCGCTCGACGACGACGTCGCCCTTGAGGACCTTGGCGGCCCACAGCAGCGACTGCTCCAGGAAGTCGGCCGGCTCGAAGATCGCGTCGGCGATCCCCAGCTCGAACACGTCCTTGCCCTTGAGCTGCTTGTTCTGGTTCATCGAGTTCTCGATGATGACCTTGATCGCCTTCGAGGGGCCGATCAGGTTCGGCAACAGGGTGCAGCCGCCCCAGCCGGGGACGAGGCCCAGGAAGACCTCCGGCAGCGAGAACGCCGGGACGCCCGCGCTGACCGTGCGGTAGGTGGCGTGCAGGCCGACCTCGACGCCGCCGCCCATCGCCGCGCCGTTGTAGAACGCGAAGGACGGGACGGGCAGCGCGGCGATCCGCTTGAAGACCTCGTGGCCGCCCTTGCCGATGGCCAGCGCGTCCGCGTGCTCCTTGAGGATCTCGACGCCCTTGAGGTCGGCGCCGACCGCGAAGATGAACGGCTTGCCGGTGACCGCGACGCCGACGATCTCGCCCTCGGCGGCCTCGGCCTCGACCTGGTCCAGTGCGGCGGACAGCTTGAGCAGCGAACCCGGGCCGAAGGTGGTCGGCTTGGTGTGGTCGAACCCGTTGTCCAGGGTGATCAGGGCCAGCCGGCCGGCCTGCAGCGGCAGGTCCAGGTGGCGCACGTGCGCGGTCGTGACGACCTCGCCCGGGAACAGCTCGGCGCCGTGCTGCAGCAGCTCAGTAGTGGTGCTCATGCTCACTTACCACCCTCGAACTCGGACGACTTTTCCGCCCCGCTCCAATGCGGGTTCTCCCAGATGATGGTGCCGCCCATGCCGAAGCCGATGCACATCGTGGTGAGGCCGTAGCGGACGTCCGGGCGCTGCTCGAAGCGGCGGGCCAGCTGGTTCATCAGGCGCACGCCGGAGGAGGCCAGCGGGTGGCCGAAGGCGATCGCGCCGCCGTACGGGTTGACCCGCTCGTCGTCGTCCGCGATGCCGTAGTGGTCCAGGAAGGACAGCACCTGGACGGCGAAGGCCTCGTTGATCTCGAAAGCCTGGATGTCGTCGATGGTCAGACCGGCCTTGGCCAGCGCCTTCTCGGTGGCCGGCACCGGGCCGATGCCCATGACCTCGGGCTCGACGCCCGCGAAGGCGTAGGAGACCAGGCGCATCTTGACCGGGAGACCGAGCTCCTCGGCGACGTCCTCGGCGGCCAGCAGCGAGGCGGTGGCGCCGTCGTTGAGACCGGCCGAGTTGCCCGCGGTGATGTTGCCGTGCGGGCGGAAGGGGGTCTTCAGACCGGCCAGGCTCTCCATCGTGGTGCCCGGGCGCATCGGCTCGTCCACGGTGGCCAGGCCCCAGCCGGTCTCGCCGACCTCGGGGTTGGTGTTGCGGATCGAGATCGGCACCAGGTCGGGCTGGATGTCGCCGTTGGCGTACGCCTTGGCGGCCTTCTCCTGCGAGCGCACGGCGTAGGCGTCGCAGCGCTCCTTGGTCAGGTGCGGGAACCGGTCGTGCAGGTTCTCCGCGGTCATGCCCATGAACAGGGCGGACTCGTCGACCAGCTTCTCGGAGACGAAGCGCGGGTTCGGGTCGACGCCCTCACCCATCGGGTGGCGGCCCATGTGCTCGACGCCGCCGGCCACGACCACGTCGTACGCGCCGAAGGCGATGCCGCCGGCGGTGGTGGTGACGGCGGTCAGCGCGCCGGCGCACATGCGGTCGATCGCGTAGCCGGGGACGGACTTGGGCAGGCCGGACAGCAGGGCGGCGGTGCGCCCGATGGTCAGACCCTGGTCACCGATCTGCGTGGTGGCCGCGACGGCGACCTCGTCGATGCGCTCGACGGGCAGGTTCGGGTTACGACGCACGAGCTCCCGGATGCACTTGACGACGAGGTCGTCGGCGCGCGTCTCGTGGTAGATGCCCTTCGGGCCGGCCTTGCCGAACGGGGTGCGGACGCCATCGACGAAGACGACGTCCCTCACGGTACGAGGCACGGGGGCTCTCCTCCCAGGGACCAACATTTCGAGGTGGGCAGGCTGCCGCCGGCGAAGATCCGAGCGGCGCCGCTTCACCGTCATGCTACCGGTCGGTAACCAGCCTGCCCAGGCCCCTCGGAGGGTTCGGACCGTGTGTCCCGCGACACGTCCGACCGGCGCGGTCGCCCCGGACACGCCGAAGGGGGCGCCGCCGCGAGGACGGTGCCCCCTTCCGGGTGGGCTCGCTCAGGCCTGTGCGGCCGCGGCCTCGGTGAAGGCGGCGGCCACCGCCGGTGCCACCAGGTCCACCTGCCACTGCCGGGCGCCGAGCCGGCGCAGCGCGGCGGCCACGCCCTCGGCGTCCGGAGCGGCCGGCGGCTCCCAGGAGACCCGGCGGACCAGGTCCGGGGTGATCAGGTTCTCGGCCGGCAGGTTGTGCCGCTCGGCGAGGTCCGCGACCGCGGCGCGCGCCCCGGACAGCCGGGCGGCGGCCACCGGGTCCTTCTCGGCCCAGGCCCGCGGCGGCGGCGGCCCGTCGTGCGGCGCGGCGGCCGGCGGCAGCTGGTTCTCCGGGACCTCCCGGCCCCGCTGGACGGCTGCCAGCCACTGCTCCAGCTGGCGCCGGTGCACCCGCGGCCCGAAGCCCTGGACGGCCTGCAGCGCGGCGATGTTCAGCGGCATGGCCAGCGCGGCGTTGACGATCGCGGCGTCCGAGAGCACCCGGCCCGGCGAGACGTCGCGCTCCTGCGCCAGCCGGTCCCGGGCCAGCCACAGCTCGCGCACCACGGCCAGCTGGCGGCGCCGGCGGACCTTGTGCAGCTGCGAGGTGCGGCGCCACGGGTCGGTGCGCGGGGCCGGCCGCGGCGCGGCGGCGATCGCCGCGAACTCCTCCAGGGCCCAGCCGAGCTTGCCCTGGGCGTCCAGCTCCTGTTCGAGTGCGTCGCGCAGCTCGACCAGCACCTCGACGTCCAGAGCGGCGTAGCGCAGCCACGGCTCGGGCAGCGGGCGGGTGGACCAGTCCACCGCCGAGTGCTCCTTGGCCAGGCTCAGCCCGAGCACGTTCTCGGTCATCGGCCCGAGGCCGACCCGGGCGAAGCCGGCGATCCGTCCGGCCAGCTCGGTGTCGAAGAGCCGCCGGGGTCTCATTCCGACCTCGGCCAGGCAGGGCAGGTCCTGGGTGGCGGCGTGCACCACCCATTCGGTGTCGGCGAGGGCGTCGCCCAGGCCGCTGAGGTCGGGGCAGGCGATCGGGTCGATCAGCGCGGTGCCGGCGCCCGTACGGCGCAGCTGGATGAGGTACGCGCGCTGCCCGTAGCGGTAGCCGGAGGCCCGCTCGGCGTCGACGGCGACCGGTCCGGTGCCCGCGGCGAAGGCGGCGACGGTGGCGGCCAGCGCCTGCTCGTCCGCCACGACGGGCGGGATCCCCTCCTTCGGTTCGAGGAGCGGGACCGGGGCTGCTTCTTCTGGGATGGCTGCTACGGCGTCGGTCACCCACCAAGGGTACGACGGTCCTCGCGGCCGGGAGTGTTGTCGGACTGGTCAGACCGGGTCCATGACCGCGCTGCGGGGGCCGGACGGGTGGCTGCGGCACACGCCGACGGCGGTCGAGGAGGAAACGTTCCTCCTCGACCGCCGTGGCGGGCCCGTTCGGGGACTCAGTGGATGATGCCGGTGCGCAGCGCGACCGCGACCATCCCGGCGCGGTCACCGGTGCCCAGCTTGCGGGCGATCCGGGCGAGGTGGCTCTTGACGGTGAGTGCGGACAGGCCCATCGCCACGCCGATCGCCTTGTTCGACTGGCCCTCGGCGACCAGCCGCAGTACCTCGACCTCGCGGCCGGACAGCTCGCGGTAGGCGGACTGCTGCGCGCCCGGAGCACCGGGCGCACCGGGGGCTCCGTGGGCGCCCGGCGCACCGGCGGCGCCCGGCACGCCCGGCATGCCGGGGCGGCGCATCCGTCCGGCCAGCCCGGCGGCGCCGAGCGGCAGGCCCGGGCGGCCGGGCATCGCGACGTTGGTACGGGTGCCGGTGACGACGTAGCCCTTCACGCCGCCGGCCAGCGCGCTGCGGACGGCGCCGATGTCGTCGGCGGCGGACAGGGCCAGACCGTTGGGCCAGCCCGCGGCGCGGGTCTCGGCCAGGATGGTCAGGCCGGAGCCGTCCGGCAGGTGCACGTCGGCGACGCAGATGTCGCGCGGGGTGGAGACCCGTGGGCGGGCCTCGGCGATCGACGACACCTCGATCACGTCCCGGACGCCTAGCGCCCACAGGTGACGGGTGACGGTGTTTCGGACGCGGGGATCGGCGATGACCACCATGGCGGTGGGCTTGGTCGGCCGGTAGGCGACCACGTTTGCGGGGTGCTCAAGAAGGACCGACACCAGGCCTCCTGCGGGGAGTGGCGGACGGAACCCCGAGGGGGCGGTCGGAGTGTTCCGCGTTCGGAAAGGGTCACAGTCTGCTTCGGCAGCTACCGTGCCCGGCTTTAGCGAATGATCACGATCTAGTGAGTAACAATACGGACAAATCGCGCATATGAGTGATGGGACATGTCCCGTATTCGCACAAAATCGATCAGATCCGGTGCTGATCGATCGTCTTCGACCGGTTAATTGACGCAGATCGAGGTCGAAGTCACACTCCGTCAGCCCTGGGGGTGGCGTCGGGCCGAGGGGTGTCGCCCGGCCCGTGCGCCACTCCTCAGTGCGAACGCGGACGCCGTCGCGCGGGCATCGGGACCACCCCACCGAGTGACGGCCCGTCGGCCGGCGCCTGCGGGGCCGGCGCGGCCGGCGGCAGACCGGCGCTGATGCACAGCAGATCCCCCCAGGCCGCCAGGTGCCTCTCGAACCGGCCGTCGGCCGGCGTCCAGGAGGCCCGGATCTCGATCTCGGTCGAGGACGGACGCTCCGCCAGCGCGCCGAAGTACTGCGAGGCGCAGTGGGTCACCGTGCCGGACGGCTCCGCGTACCCGGCGCCGTGCGCCTGCAGCGCGTCCAGCAGCCAGGCCCAGCCGACCTCCGACAGCATCGGGTCGCCGGCCATCTCCGGCTCCAGCTCCGCCCGGGTCATCGTCACCACCCGGAAGTCCCCGTTCCAGGCCTCCTGCCCGGCCGGGTCGTACAGCAGCACCAGCCGGCCGTCCGCCAACTCCTCGCCGTCCACCTCCACCGAGGCGGTCACCGCGAAGGCGTACGGGGCGAGCCGGCGCGGGGCCGGCGCGGGGGAGAGCTGGATCTCGGGCCGCAGCCGTACTCCGTCGAGGGCCTCCACGGCGGCCCGGAACTCGCTCGGCGCCCCCTCCCGACCTGTTCCGCCACCTGCTCCGCCACCCTGCGCGGGGTGCCCGCCGACCGCTGCCATGACCCGAAGACTAGGTCGAAAACTTCGGTTAACGCCGCAACTTCCGTCCGAGCGGCGTGCCGGAACAGCAAACCCGGTCAGATCTTGGAGGAACCCACGAGACCGGCCGGGAAAGCCGCCCCGAGGCGCATGCGAAGATTTGAACCGTGAGCGAGACTACGGCAGACACCACGGCGGCCACCATCGACGGCCCGCCCACCCCCGCGCGCCGCGGCGCCGCGCACGACTCCGCGTTCCTGCGCGCCTGCCGGCACGAGCCGGTGCCGCACACCCCGGTGTGGTTCATGCGCCAGGCCGGCCGCTCGCTGCCCGAGTACCTGAAGGTCCGCGAGGGCATCCCCATGCTGGAGTCCTGCATGCGGCCCGAGCTGGTCAAGGAGATCACCCTGCAGCCGGTGCGCCGGCACCAGGTGGACGCGGCGATCTTCTTCAGCGACATCGTGGTGCCGCTCAAGGCCGTCGGCATCGACGTCGACATCAAGCCGGGCATCGGCCCCGTCATCGCCGACCCGATCCGCACCGCCGAGGACCTCAAGCGGCTGCGCCCGCTGGAGCCCGACGACGTCCCCTACATCACCGAGGCCGTCGGCCTGCTGGTGGACGAGCTCGGCACCACCCCGCTGATCGGCTTCGCCGGCGCCCCGTACACCCTGGCCAGCTACCTGATCGAGGGCGGGCCGTCCAAGAACCACGAGAACACCAAGGCCATGATGTACGGGCAGCCCGAGCTGTGGGCCGCCCTGGTCGACCGGCTCGCCGACATCACCTCCGCCTTCCTGAAGGTGCAGATCGAGGCCGGCGCCTCGGCCGTCCAGCTCTTCGACTCCTGGGTCGGCGCGCTCGCCCCCGACGACTACCGCCGCTCGGTCATGCCGTCCAGCACCAAGGTGTTCGACGCCGTCGCCCACTACGGCGTGCCGCGGATCCACTTCGGCGTCGGGACCGGCGAGCTGCTCGGCCTGATGGGCCAGGCCGGCGCGGACATCGTCGGCGTCGACTGGCGGGTGCCGCTGAACGTCGCCGCCGAGCGGGTCGGCCCCGGCAAGGGCCTGCAGGGCAACCTCGACCCGGCCGTGCTGTACGCCCCCACCAAGGTCGTCGAGACCAAGGCCCGCGAGGTCCTGCACGCCGCCCAGGCGCTCGGCACCAGCGGCCACATCTTCAACCTCGGCCACGGCGTCCTGCCGTCCATGGACCCGGACGCGCTCTCCCGTCTCGTCGCCTTCGTCCACGAGGCCAGCGCCCGCTGACAGCCCCCTGGTGGCGGCCCCCTGTCCGGGGCCGCCACCGGCGCGGTCAGTCCTCGTCCGGTTCCTCCGGGCCGGGCTCCGGGGGCAGCACGGCCGCCGGGCGGCGCCGGCGCCACACCCGGGACACCAGCGCCGCCGGGACGCCCAGCACCAGCAGGAACGGTGCCACCGCCGCGATCCCCACCGCCAGCCCGCGCAGGACCGTCACCAGCACGTGCCAGCCGCCGCCCAGCGCGGAGCCGACCGAGGCCCCGAAGCCCCCGCCGTCCCTCGGCGGCGCCGGGGCGTGCGTCGGTGAGGCAGCCTCCCGGCGCACGTCCAGCGTGACGGTCGAGAGCGAGGTCCTGGCGGACAGCTCCTTCTGCTGCTTCTGCAGCGACTCCAGATCGGCCTCGCGGCGGCTCAACTCGGCCTCCAGCGTGGTGACCTCGCTCAGCGACTTCGCCTGCGCCATCAGCGCCCGCACCCGCTCCACGCTCGCCTGCTGGGTCTGCACCCGGCTCGCCACGTCCGCGACCTGCTGGGTCAGATCGTCCGCCTGGCTCTTCCGGGACACCACCTCGCCCAGCGCGGCCAGCTGGTCCAGCGTCTGCTGGTAGGCGGCCGAGGGGATCTTGAGGGTCAGCTGGCCGCCCGCCGTGCCCTCGCCCCCGGTCGCACCGGAGACCGACTCGGCACTGACGTAGCCGCCCGTGGCCGTCGCCAACTCCCTGGCCTTCGCCAGGACCTGGGCGACGTCCCCGGTCCGCAGCGCCAACTGCGCGGTGTACGCGATCAGCCGGTTGTCCGCGACCGGCGTGATGCCCGCGCCCGCGGTCGGAGCCGCCGCGGCGGCGCTCGGTGCGGCCGCGGGTGCGGCCGGTGCGGCGGCGTCCCCTTTCCCCGCCGCCGAGCCGGCCGACGCATCCCGCTCGCCCCCCGCGCCGCACCCCCCGAGCAGCAGGACGGCCACCGCCACCGCCGCCGACGCCCCTGCTCCCGCTCTTCGTCCCCTCATCGGGCCCTCCCCAAGTCCGTTGGCAGATCTCCTCATTGGACGAGAGGGCGGGCCGAACGGACCCCACCGGGAGATCGCGACTCGATCACGGCTCGGCGGCGGGCCGGACCCGCCGCTACCCGGTCGCGACCTCGATCTCCGCCCGCCGCAGCAGCGCCGCCGTCACCCCGTCCCCGGGGCGCAGCTCCCCGGTGAACGTCCCGTCGTACACCCGGCCGCAGCCGCAGGACGGGCTGCGCGCCATCAGCAGCGCCCGCCGCGCGCCCGCCGCCTCGGCCGCCGCCAGCGCCGCCCGGGCCCCGGCCACGAACTCCGCCGTGCAGTCGGCCCCCGTCGCGTCCACCACCCGCGCCCGCCCGTCTAGCACGTCGGCCCCGTCCCCGCCCACGATCTCCGCCGGGGGCCGCGGCGTCGGCAACCCGCCCGCCCCCTCCGGGCACACCACGACGGCCCGCCCCTCCTCGACCAGCCGCACGGCGCCCGGGGAGGTCTTCGCCCGTCCGTCGTACCGGCACGGCACCCCGGCCAGACACGCACTCACCACGATCGGTTCCATGCCACACAGCCTAAGCAGCGGCTCGCAGGGCCTCGGAACTCGCTGTCTTGGGAGCATGAGCGAGCTGCCGGACTGGATGTACGCGCCCAGAGACGAGGGCTGGTTTGCCGATGACCTCGACCACCTGCCGCAGGCGCCGCGGCACACCGAACTGATCGATGGAGCACTGGTCTTCATGATGTCCCCGCGGCGTTGGTGGCACGGCGAGGTTGTCGACAACCTGAAGCTCGCGTTGAGTGCCCAGGTGCCGGCGGGTGCCAGGGTCGGGCGGGAGATGTCGATCAAGCTCGACAAGCGAAACCGACCCGAGCCGGACGTTCTCATCGTCAAAGCCGAGTTTGAGGGGAAACGCACGCAGTTCACTCCCGACGAGGTCCTGCTCGCCGTCGAGGTCGTGTCGCCGGAGTCCGCACACCGCGACCGCACGGTCAAGGTCCGCAAGTACGCCGAGGCGGGTATCCCGCACTACTGGGTGGTCGAGGAAGAGGAGGCCGGTCGGCCGGCCGTACACGTCTACGAGCTGGACCGGGCGACCTCTGCATACGCGCCCGCCGGATCTTCCGGGGGACGCTTGAACGCCTGGTGCCGTTCCCGATCATGATCGACCTGAACGCGCTGGCGGATTGAGGCGTCGGTGTAAAGACCTGCGAGACTGCGAGGCATGTCGGATGCACAGGTCGTCGTCGTCGGTGGTGGGATCGCGGGGCTGGCTGCGGCCGCTTTTCTGAGCGGGGCGGCCGGGGGGCCGGTGCGGGCGCGGGTGACGCTGCTGGAGGCGTCGGAGCGGGTCGGCGGAAAGCTGTGGGGCGGCGAGGTCGGCGGGGTCCGGGTGGACCTGGGGGCCGAGTCGATGCTGGCCCGGCGGCCGGAGGCGGTGGAGCTGGCGCGGGCGGTCGGGCTGGCGGAGCGGCTGGAGCCGCCGACCACCGCGAAGGCGTCGATCTGGACCCGGGGGGCGCTGCGCCCGCTGCCGGGCGGGCAGGTGATGGGCGTCCCGGGCGATCTGGACGCGCTGGCGGCCTCCGGGGTGCTCACCGCCGAGGGGCTGGAGCGGGCCCGGCACGAGGGCGCCACCGAGGTCGGGGACGACGTGGCGATCGGCCGCTACGTCGCCGACCGGCTGGGGCGGGAGGTGGTGGACCGGCTGGTCGAGCCGCTGCTGGGCGGCGTCTACGCCGGGCGGGCCGACGAGATCTCGCTGCGCGCCGCCGTACCGCAGCTGCTGTCGATCGCCCGCGGCGGCGGTTCGCTGGTCGAGGGGGTGCACGAGCTGGCCTCGCGGCCGAAGGTGGTCGGCACCCCGGTGTTCCAGGGCCTGCACGGCGGCCTCGGCACCCTGCCGGAGGCCGTCGCCGCAGCCTGCGTGAAGGCGGGCGTGGACCTGCGCACGAACGCGCCGGTGGACGAGCTGCGCCGCACCCCCGAGGGCTGGCGGGTGGTGACCGGCGGTGAGGTGCTGCACGCGGACGCCGTGGTGCTGGCCGCCCCGGCCCCGGCCGCGGCCCGGCTGCTGCGCGCGGACGCGCCGACGGCGGCCGCCGAGCTGGACACCGTCGAGTACGCGGGTATGGCGCTGGTGACCCTGGCGTTCCGCCGGGCCGACCTGGCCGAGGTGCCGGTCGGCAGCGGGTTCCTGGTGCCGCCGGTGGACGGGCGGCGGATCAAGGCGTCGACGTTCTCCTCCAACAAGTGGGGTTGGCTGGAGCGTTCCGCCCCGGACGCGTTCCTGCTGCGCACCTCGCTGGGCCGCTACCGCGAGGAGGAGGCGCTGGCGCTGCCGGACGAGGAGCTGGTGGCCCGCTCGCTGGCGGACCTCGGGGAGGCGATCGGCCTGACCGCCCGGCCGTACGGCACCGCCGTCTCACGCTTCCGGGCCGGTCTGCCGCAGTACCCGGTGGGCCACCTGGACCGGGTGGCCCGGGTGCGGGCGGCGGCGGCCCGGGTGGGGGCACTGGCGCTGTGTGGCGCCGCGTACGACGGAGTGGGCATTCCGGCCTGCATCGGCTCGGCGGCCGCCGCGGTGGCCGCCCTCGACAAACTGTTGGCCCCGGCGACCGGGGAAGGTTCCACGGAGAGGACAATGGGCGCATGACTGAGACCGTTGAGCGGCAGCCGGAGCAGCCGGAGCAGCAGCCCGAGAAGAAGAAGGCGCGCGACCTGAACCAGGTCATCCGCTACACCATGTGGTCGGTGTTCAAGCTCAAGGGCGCGCTGCCCGAGGACCGCGGCGCCCTGGCCGCCGAGGTGGACGAGCTGTTCGCCCAGCTGGCCGCGAAGGACGTCACGGTGCGCGGCACGTACGACGTGTCCGGGCTGCGCGCGGACGCCGACATCCTGGTGTGGTGGCACGCCGACGACTCGGACGACCTGCAGGAGGCGTACAACCGCTTCCGCCGCACCGGCCTGGGCCGCCAGCTGGAGCCGGTCTGGTCGAACATGGCGCTGCACCGCCCCGCCGAGTTCAACAAGTCGCACATCCCGGCGTTCCTCGCCGACGAGCGCGCGCGCGACTACGTCTGCGTGTACCCGTTCGTCCGCTCCTACGAGTGGTACCTGCTGCCGGACGCCGAGCGGCGCGCGATGCTCGCCGAGCACGGCCAGATGGCCCGCGGCTACCCGGACGTGCGGGCCAACACGGTGGCCTCGTTCGCGCTCGGCGACTACGAGTGGCTGCTCGCCTTCGAGGCTGACGAGCTGCACCGCATCGTCGACCTGATGCGCGACCTGCGCCCCTCCCGGGCCCGGCTGCACGTCCGCGAGGAGGTGCCGTTCTTCACCGGTCGCCGCAAGCCGGTCAGCGAGCTGCTGAACGGCCTGGCCTGACCACTTCGGGGCCGGGGAACGGGGTCCGCTTCGGCGGGCCCCGTTCCGTTTGTCACGCCCGGTGAGTCCGGTGCGTCCGGCGCGGTGCCGTCAGGTCCGGTGCGGGCGGAGAGCGGCGCGCAGGCGGGCGTCGGGGAGGACGGCGGGGCCGTTCATGGCGACGGCGGTGAGCAGTTCGCGCTCCTCGTCGTCGGCGAGGCCGCGCTGGCGGGCCGGGCGGACCTCGCGCAGCACCTCCTGGCCGACCGGGGACGCCCAGCGGGTGTACGGGTAGACGTCGACCCGGGCCATCAGCAGGGTGCCCGAGGTGAGCACCAGTGGCAGGGAGAACCAGGCGAGCGGGGCGAGGGCGTCACCGCCGGTGAAGCCGCTGAGGGCCAGCGCGGCGGCCAGCAGGAGCAGCGACAGCAGCAGCGCGTGCCGCACCTGCCGGACCACCAGGACGGTGCTGCGCTGAATCAGGGCCGGGGTGGCCAGGCCGGCCAGCGAGAGCCGGGCGCCGATCTCCAGGACGGTCGGGTGCTCGGCCATCGCCCGGCGCAGCTCGTCGGTGCGGCACTGGCCGTCGGGGCCGACGGTGGTGATGATCGCGCGCTCCAGGCGGCTGCGGCCCTTGGGGTCGACCACCGTGGTCCAGCCGGTGTGCGCCAGGTGCAGCCGGCCCCGGCCGGCCATCAGGACGAGGGCGAGTTCGACCACCCGGCCCGGGCCGCCGGCCAGGTAGGCCGTCTCGTACAGGCCGATCCCGACGGCCTCCGGCGGCCGCATCCCGTCCGCCTCGGCCAGGGCGTCGGCGGCGGCGGTCGTCCGGACCAGCCGGATGCAGGACAGGACCGCGGCGACACACGCCGGTATCAGGAACAGCAACCACATGGGCTTGTTGTATGCCTGGGCCGACGGCGCGGGGAACGGCTTACCGGACCGCGATACCGAACTGTGACGTCAGGAGCCGCAGCCGCCGCCACCGCAGCTCGACCCGCAACTCGACGAGGACGAGCCGCAGCTGGAGGACGAGGACCCGCAGCTGGAGGACGAGGAGCCGCAACTGCTGGAGCTGGAGCCGCAGCTGCTGCCGCTTCCGCCGCAGGAGTGGGAGCCGGAGCCGGAGTCGGAGGAGCCGCACCAGGCCGCGGAGCCGCCCCCGCAGGAGGAACCGGAGGAGCTGGAGCAGCTGGACGAGCCGGACGAGGAGGAGCTCGTCGAGGAGGAGTAGGCACTCGCGGCGGCCGACTTCACCGCCTCCTCCTGGGCGGCCGCCAGCATCACCTCCTGCAGTTCGTCGTTCTCCAGCCCGGCGGCGGCCAACCCGCCGAGCGCGAGGGCGCCCAGCAGCACGCCGCCCGTCATCTTCGGCGACAGGCCGGCGCTCGGCGTCCACGGCGAGCCGACCGTCATCAGGGAGAGCTGGCGCTGCCCGGCCGGGGTGATCCGGCCCTCGACCGCCGGGGTGACGAGCAGGCTGACCACGCCGATGAACAGGAGCAGCAGCGGGATCCACACCGCGGGCCGGTCGGAGCCGGCGCCGCCGTCGTCCAGCACGTAGGCGAGGACGGTGAAGACGACCACGCCGAGCAGCGCGAGCCAGAGCAGGCGCCGGGCGGTGCGGGCCCGCCGCAGCCGCTCGGGCCGGCGCATCAGACCGCGGTCGGCGAGCCGGTCGCCGATCTCCTGCACGGCGGCGGAGCGCATCACGGCGCGGCGCAGCGGGGCGAGTTCACGGCTGCCGCCCGGGCCGACGGCTTCCAGGATGGCCTGGTCGACGGCTTCGTACGGCTTGTGGCCGATGAGGGTGACCAGGCCGGCCCGGTTGACCACGGCCCGCTCGGCCAGGTGCATCCGGACCAGGGCGGTGTCGAACACCCGGCCCGGGCCGCCGGACAGGAACGCGGTGTCCATCAGCGGCAGGCCGCGGCCGGGCAGGCCCCGGGCGTACCGGACGTGGCCGATCCGCTGCCTGGTCCGGGTCGCGTACAGGGCGGCCGCCGCCAGCAGGACGGCGGGGATGACGAAGTAGCTGTTGTGCCACATGGGCGGGTTCCCCCGAGGTGTGCGGTGAAGGCGGGTACTCAGCGCCGCAGGGCCTGGCGCAGACGGGCGAGCGGGCCGGTCGGCCGCTCGGGGGCCGGGTGGAGCCACTGCTCCAGGGCCCGGCGGCGGTCGGCGGCGAGTGGGCCGCCGTCGGCCAGCGCCCAGGCGGCGAAGGCCCGGGCGTCGGCGCGGTAGCCGACGGTCTGCGGGTGCCGGCGGGCGTAGCCGAGGAACAGCGGCCCGTACTGCGGGCCGAGCAGGCGGGGCAGGTCGGGGACCACCTTGGCGACGGTGTCCCGTCGTTTGGTGGCCAGGCCGGTGGACTGGGCGCGGACCTGGTCCGGGTCGAAGCCGGGCGGGACGGGGCCGCCGGCCACCAGGGCGGCCAGCAGCTCCTTCTGGCGCCGTGCCAGCCGGGCGCGGGCGGTGCCGGTCGCGCACTCGCCTCCGGGGCGCTCGGTCCCGGTGCCCTTCGGCTCGGCGCGGGTGGGCAGGTTGCCCATCCGCCGGGTGCTCCCCTCCAGCACCCGGCGGATGGCGTCCAGTTCACCGGCCAGCTCGGTGGGCGGCGGGAAGGCGGCGTCCCGCTCCAGCAGGACGCCGGGTGGTGCGATCCGCGCGCAGAGTTCGGCCAGGACGTCCAGCACCGGTTCGGTGACGGGGTGGGCGTGCGTGTCGTGCCAGACCCCGTCGACCAGGGTGCCGCCCGCGACGTGGACGTAGGCGATCGCCTCCAGCGGCAGGCGGTCGAGTTCGGCGGCCGGGTCGACGCCGAGGTTGACCCGGTTGGTGTGCAGGTTGGCGACGTCGATCAGCAGCCGGACGCCGGTGCGCTCGACCAGTTCGGCGAGGAACTGCCCCTCGGTCAGTTCGTCGTCGGGCCAGGCCAGCTGGGCGGCGATGTTCTCCAGGGCGAGCGGGACCGGGAGCTGGTCCTGGGCGATCCGGACGTTCTCGGCGATGACCCGCAGCGAGTCCCGGGTGCGGGGGACCGGCAGCAGGTGGCCGGCCTCCAGGCCGCCGGCCCGGACGAACGCCAGGTGCTCGGTGACCAGCGGGGATTCGAGCGCGAGCGCCGTCTCCGCGAGCCGGGCGAGCCGGGCGGGGTCGGGCAGGTCGGCGCCGCCGAGGCCGAGCGCGACGCCGTGCGGGACGACGGTGACGCCGCGGGCGCGCAGCACCGTCAGGGACTCGGGCAGGTGGTCGGCGCAGATGTTCTCGGCGACCACCTCGACCCAGTCCAGGCCGGGTTGGCGTTCGACCACGGTGTCGATCTCCGCGCGCCAGCCGAGGCCGACACCGAGACGGTTCGCGGCGGCGTGGTCCGCGGCCGTCCGGTCCACGGTCGTCCGTTCCGCCGCGGTCCGGTCCGCGGTGGCGGGGCCGGCGGTTGCCCGTGCGGGCAGTTCCAGTGCAGGGGAGGTCATCGGTTCGCCCCCTTCGGAGGGCTGGGTGGGGAGGGCCGTCGGGTGGTGCGGGCGTCGTCGCCAGGACCGCGCGGCCGTGCTGCTGAGGATGTCCCCGGGCGGGGTGGCTGCCAAGCCTCACCCGGTCATCTCAGAGCATTATTTGAGCTTGCCGTCCTGGTGATGAGGGACTTTAGTCCCCGGACCCGGACGTTGCCGCAGGTGGGGTGCCACAACGGCGGGCCCGCCGCCGGAAAATGCGCAGCGGCGGACGGCCCACCGCGGATAGCGTGCGAATCCATGACTTCGAAGACCTCATTGACGATCCGTGACTTCCGCCCCGACGACGCCGAGGCGGCCGTGGCCGCGCACCGGGCCGGGCGCGAGCACCTGGTGATGACCGCCGAGAACCTGGTCTGGATGAACGACCGGCAGCTGCCCGGCGAGCACTTCCGTACCTTCGTCGCCGAACTGGACGGCCGGGTGGTCGGCTCGGTCCGCTGCGCGGTGGCGGTCGGGACGACGACCGTGGGCGTCGGCTACGCCAACGGCAGCGTGCTGCCCGAGGCCCGGCGGCGCGGCGCGTTCACCGGTCTGCTCGCGGCCGCCGAGCGGCACCTGGCCGAGCGCGGCGTGACCGAGGTGCACGGCTGGGTGGACGACGCACCCGGGTCGCTGGCCTTCGCGGCCGCCCGGGGCTTCGTGATCGGGCGACAGGGCTACTTCTCCGGACGGGACCTGACGCTGCCGCTGCCGCAGGCGCCCGTCCTCCCGGCCGGCGTGGAGCTGCGCCCGGGGACCGACTGGGCGGACGACCCGCTCCCGCTCTTCGTGATCGACGAGGACGCGAGCCGCGACGAGCCCGGCGAGGTGGTGCTGGACGCCACCGAGTACGAGGACTGGCGGCAGGGCGTCTGGAACCGGCCGGACCTGGACCAGGCGCTGACCACGGTCGCCGTGGTGGAGGGCGAACCGGCCGCGTTCACCATCGCGCAGACCGACGGACGGGGCCTGTACTGGTCCGGATTCACCGCCTGTCGTCGGCAGTTCCGCGGGCGGGGCCTGAGCAAGCTGGCCAAGCTGGAGTCGCTGCGGCTGGCCGCGGCGGCCGGTGTCCGGCACGCGTACACCGCCAACGACGCGACCAACGCACCGATGCTCGCGATCAACGCGTGGCTGGGGTACGAGCGCTGTGCCGGGGAGTTCAAGGGGATCAAGCGGTTGGGCGCCTGAAGTCGCCACCCGGCACGCGGATGTGACGGTACGTCGGAATGGCCGGAGCCGGATCGGTTGAGGATATTCCCCGGGAGGGCGGCGGGGAATTGTGCCGGTGGGGGTGTTCGGGGTGCGGTAACGGGGGTATTCCGGTCCGTCGGCGGGGACTTACCTGAGGGCACACAGTTCGTGGCCGAGTCTTCCCCCGGGGGAATGATATGGAGATCCTGCTTCAGGTCCTGATCGCCTCGGTTCCGGCCGTGATCGGTTTCCTCGCGGCCCGTTCCCTCGCCCGCACCCGGCTGTTCCTGCAGTACGGCTTCCTCCGGGCCATGCTCGCCCCGTACGGCCGGGTGCAGATCATCACGCCGAGCATCGAGGTCGAGGAGTTCGCCTTCGCCGTGGACGGCTGTCAGCTGACCAGTCGGGGGCCGAAGAACGTGCTGTTCATGCCGATGGCCGAGGCCAGGGCGATAGCGCAGCTGACGGACCTGCTGCGGAAGGTCAACCGGAAGGCGACGATCGAACTGGTCGTGGCCGGCGCGCAGGACCCGCGGATGCCGACCTTCTCGATCGGCGGCCCGGGCGTCAACTCCTACTCCCGGGGCGTCCTGGACGCGGTGTTCCCGGACTTCGGCATCGAGTACCCGGACGAGGCCCGCGCCCGCTGGGGCGGAATGACCTTCGAGTCGCTGTACAACACGGCCGGGGAGCTGATCCGGGACCACGGTTTCATCTTCGTGACCCGGACGCCCCGGCAGGCGCCGTGCATCGTGCTCTGCGGGGTGTTCGCATTCGGGTCCGCGATGGCGGTGGAGGCGCTGGCCGCGGCGGGCCGGCAATCGCCACTGGCGGCGATCTTCCGCTCCGGGGAGAAAGGATTCGTCGCGGTCGAGGGGCGGGTGATCGGCCTGGACACGGTGGACGTCACGGTCGAGGTCTGCCGGATCCTGCCGACGCCCTGAGTCGGGCCCCGCCCTGGTCTCCGTCCCGGCCCCTGCCCAGATCGCCGGGCGGGGCGTCCGGGCACTCAAGGTGTCCACGGACGATCCCGAACATTGAGACGATTGGTCTCGACCACCAGGGGTGAAACCGGACAGCTCGGGAGAGTCTGGGGCAGCAACTCCTGGCGGTCGTACAGGTTTTGCCCCACTCCTGACACGGTATGGGCATAATCGCGCACATGACGATCAACCGTGCGAACGTGAGCGCGATTGCCGAGGACCTGTACGTGTGGCTCCCCCCGAAGCGGGGCTGGGGCCTGGCCAACTGCGGGCTGCTGGCCTCGGCGAAGACCGCGCTCTGGATCGACACCCCCTACGACCCCACCCTTGCCGGGGAGTTCCTGGCCGCCAGCCGCCGCCTGCTGCCGGCCGGGGTCGAGGTCGACCGGGTGATCGTCACCCACGCCAACGGCGACCACCTGTGGGGCGCCGGGGTCGTCCCGGACGCCGAGGTGATCTCCACCCGCGAGGCGCTGGAGCACATCCACTACGAGCCCACCCCGCAGCAGCAGCACGCGCTCGTCGTCGGCGGCGACCCGGACTCCCCGCTCGGCGGCTACCTCCGGGAGCACTTCGGACGGTTCGACTGGTCCGCCACCGCGCCCGTGCACCCGGACACCGTCTTCACCGGCGAGCTGGAGCTGCGGGTGGGGGAGTACCCGGTGCAGGTGACCGGGCTGCCCGCCGCCCACACCGGCGGCGACCTGATCGTCCACTTCCCGTACCAGCGCACCGTGTTCACCGGCGACGTGATCTTCGGCTCGACCCCGGAGTACCCGGGCGACCACCCGGTGCACTGGGCCGGCCCGCTCGAGAACGTGATCGCCGCCTGCGAGCTGGTGCTGGCCACCGGCGCGGAGATCTTCGTCCCCGGCCACGGCCCGGTGCTCGACCGCGACGGCGTCCGCGCCCAGATCGCCTACCTGGAGTACGTCCGGGAGCGCGCACACGCCCTGCACACCGCCGGGCTCCCCGCGCTGGACGCCGCCCGGCGGGTGATAGCCGAGCAGCGGCACCCCGAACTCGGCCTGCCCGAGCGCCTGGTGCTCACCATCGCCGCCGAGTACCGGCACCTGGACGGCACCGAGGTGCCGAACGTCCTGGAGGCCATGAGCGAGGTCGCCCTGGTGGCCCGCGAACTGGCCGAGGACGCCGCCCGCATCCCGCGTCCGCGCGCCGCCGTCCGGGACTGACCGCCCGGGACCGACCGCCCGCCGCGCCCGGTCCGGACCGCCACCCGTCCGGCCGCGGCAGCAGCCCACCGGCCAGGACCCCCTGAGGATTCCAGAGGACTTCGATGACGCAGATCGCGCTGATCGCCCTGGCGCTGGTCGCCGCCGCGACGGCGGCCCTGCTCGCCCGCGGCCGGGCCCGGGCCCTCGCCCGGGCGGTCGCCGCCGAGACGGCCCGCGGCCACGGCGAGGAGCGCGCCCGCGCCGCCGAGGGCCGGCTGGCCCGCGCCGAGCAGCAGTTGCGCGAGGCACAGGAGGCCGCCCGGCGCTCCGTCGAGGAGACCCGCCACGCGGAGAGCCGCTACCGGGCCGCGGAGGAGCGCGGCCGGGAGGCCGAGAGCCGCGGCCGCGCCGCCGAGGACGCCACCCGGGAGGCCGACCAGCGGGCCGCCGCCGCGGGCACCCGGGCCGAGGAGGCCGAACGGCGGCTCGCCGCCGTCGAGGCGCACACCGCCGCCCTGCTCGCAGAGATCGGCCACCTCGCCCAGGAACGGGTGGCCGCCACGGCCGTCCGGCTCAGCCACGCCAACGCCCCGCTGGTCGGCCCGCTGGACCCGCAGACCGTCGGCCCCGAGGCGGTCCGGGCGCTGCAGTCCGTCCTGGATGCCACCACCGCCGCCCTCACCGACGAGCGCGAGCGGGTCGACGCCGCCGCCCGCGCCGCCATGCGCGGCGCCACCTCCCGGATCCAGACCCTGCTCTACCAGATCCAGAGCCTGGTCCAGCAGCTCCAGGACGACAACGACGACCCCCGGCTGCTGGAGGTCGACTTCCGCAACGAGGTCGCGCTGCGCCGGATCCAGACCGTCGCCGTGCTCTGCGAGGCCTGGCCGGGCCTGGCCCGCACCGACTCGCCGCTCGCCGAGGTGGTGGTCGGCGCGCTCTCCCGGGTGCCCGGCTACGCCCGGATCAAGGTCGCCAACCACCTGCGGGAGCAGCGGCTCGCCGTGGTCGCCCGGGCCGCCGAGCCGCTGGCCATCACCGTCGCCGAACTCCTCGCCAACGCCTCCGCCTACTCGCATCCGGAGACGGACATCCCGGTCACCGTCCAGCAGGGCGGCCGCGGCGCGCTGGTGATCATCGACGACAGCGGCATCGGCATGGACGACGACCAGCTGCGCCGGGCCCGCCGACTGCTGGCCGGCCCGCCCGACGTCCTGCTCACCGAACTCGGCAACCCGCCCAAGACCGGCTTCGCCGTGATCGGCAAGCTGGCCCGCCAGTACGGCTTCTCCTGCCACATCGAGCCCTCGCCGTACGGCGGGATGCGCACCCTCCTGCGGATCCCGGCCGCGCTGGTGACGGTCGTCGACGACGAGCAGCAGCTGTCGGTGCTCACCCCGCTGCCGCTGCGGGCCGGCGCCGGCCCGGCCCCCGCGCCCACCGTCCAGGCCGTCCCGCCGATGCGCGACGCCGACGAGGGCGACGGTCCGCCCGCGCTCGCCGACCGGCACAACCAGCCGGGCCCGCACCCCGCGCCCGCCATCCACGTGGTGCCCGACGCGTCGGCCGGCCCCGCCGACCCGGCCGACGACGGCACCGGCCTGCCCAGCCGGCGCCGCCGCCGTCCGCTCCCCGCCGACGGCCCGGACGCTCCCGAGGCCGCCGCCCGGCCGTCCGCCGCACCGGCCGAGCCGCCGGTCCGGACGCCCGAGCGGGCCGCCGAGCAGTGGCAGGCACTGCAGCAGGGCACCGGCTCCGGCCGGGCCGCCGTGACCCGGGCCGCCCGTGAGATCCGTACGACCGACGAGACCCGTACGACCGACGAGACCAGCCCGGACGGCGGGACCGGCACGACGGGCGAGCCCGGCCCGCCCGCGGCCGCCCGCGACACCGGTGCCCGCACCACCGGCCGCCCGCCCGCCCCGACCCCTGAAGGAGCCGAGCAGTGAGCAGCACGCCCAGCCCGACCACCACCGACGAGATCTCGTGGGTGCTGACCCCGCTGCTGGAGCTGCCGGGGGTGCTGCACGCGGTCATCGCCACCGGCGACGGCCTCGTCGAGGGCGCCTCGGACGGGCTCGACCGGGCCTCTGCCGAGCGGGTCGCCGCGATGACCGCCACCGTGCACGCCGCCGCCCGCGCGTTCACCAGCGCCTTCACCGACACCGAGCGGCCCCGGCTGGCCCAGACCGTGGTCGAGTCCGACCTCGGCTACGCCGTCGTCGTCCCGGCCGGGGAGAACACCTCACTCGCCGTGTTCACCTCCCCGGAGGCCCAACTCGGCAACGTGGCCTACCAGATGCAGGTGCAGGTCGCCGCCCTGGGCCGTGCCCTCGCGAGTCCGACCCGGCAGCAGGACAGCACCGCCCGATCATGACCGCCGTACCTCGCAGGCGGATGGTGCCCGCCTACCTGGCCACCGGCGGCCGCACCCGCCCCGGCACCGCCGGCTTCGACCGGCTCACCGTGCTGTTCGCGGACCGCGCTGAACCGCCGCGCGAACTGGAACCCGAACACCACCGGCTCTGGGAACTGCTGCGCCCCGGCGCGCTGACCGTGGTGGAGGCCGCCGCGCACCTGCGCCTGCCGGTCAGCGCCACGGTCTTCCTCGCGGCCGATCTGGTCGAGGCGGGCTGCCTGCGCGCCCGCGCGCCGATCCCCCGCGCCCGGCAGACCGACCGCTCCATCGTCGAGAGGCTCCTCGTTGGACTCCGTGCGCTCCGGTAGCCCGGCCGACCGGCCGAGCCGGGTGGGCTACCTGCCCGACCGGGACCAGACGCTGATGAAGCTGCTGGTGGCCGGCCCGTTCGGGGTCGGCAAGACCACGCTCATCCGCACCCTCTCCGAGATCGCCACCCTGCACACCGAGGAGGCGATGACCGAGACCGGACGGCCGGTGGACGACCTGGCGGGCCTGCCCGAGAAGGCCACCACCACGGTCGCCGTCGACTTCGGCCGGCTGACCCTGCCCGGCAACCTCGTGCTCTACATGTTCGGCACCCCCGGCCAGCGCCGCTTCTTCCCGCTCTGGCAGGACATCGCCCGCGGCGCGCTCGGCGCCCTGGTGCTCGCCGACACCCGACGGCTCGCCGACTCCTTCGAGATCATGGACATGGTCGAGGAGCAGGGCCTGCCGTACGCCGTCGCCGTCAACTGCTTCCCGGACGCGCCGGTCCACTCGGTCGAGGTGCTGCGCGCCCACCTGGACCTGCACCCCGCCACCCCGCTGCTGCTCTGCGACGCCCGCGAGCGCGGCGCCAGCCTCGACGCGCTGATCGCGCTGGCCGAGCACGTCCTGGACGGCCTGCCCGCCGAGGCAGCCCCCGCCCCTGCCGCTCCCGTGCCGCCCGCCCCCGCCCCTGCCGCCTCCGCCGCCGAGGAGCGCCCGTGACCACCGAGACCCGCCCGACCCCGATCTACGGCCCGGTCTTCGCCGCCGATCCGCAGCTGGTCTACGACCGGATGCGCCGCCACGGCGCGGTCGCCCCGGTGGAGCTGGCGCCCGGCGTCGAGGCCCTGCTGGTCACCGACTACCAGGCCGCCCTGGACCTGCTGCGCGACACCGACACCTTCTCCAAGGACTCCCGCGCCTGGCAGCGCACCGTCGCGCCGGACAACCCGCTGCTGCCGGTGCTCGGCTACCGCCCGACCGCCCTGTTCAGCGACGGCGAGGTGCACGCCCGCTACCGCGCGGTGATCACCGACGGCCTCGCCCTGCTCGAACCGCACCGGCTCCAGCGCCGGGTCGCCGAGGTCGCCCACCAGCTGATCGACCGCTTCGAGGCGGCCGGCACCGCCGACCTGATCGCCCAGTACGCCCGCCAGCTGCCCGCCTTCGTCCTCACCACCTGGTTCGGCGTGCCCGAGGAGCACAGCGCCCGACTGGTCGCAGGGATCGCCGGGATGATCGAGTCCACCGAGAAGGCCGTCGCCGCGTACGGGGACCTCGTCGCGGTGGTCACCGCGATGGTCGCCGAGCGGCGCGAGCGGCCCCGGCACGACCTCGCCTCCTGGTTCGTCACCCACCCGGCGGAGCTGGACGACGAGGAGGTGATCCGGCAGATCACCCTCACCATGATCGCCGGGCACGAGCCGACCACCAACCTGATCGGCAACGCCCTGCTGCGCCTGTTCACCGACGCCCGCTACGCCGGCTCCCTCATCGGCGGCGCGATGACCGCCTACCAGGCGATCGACGAGGTGCTCTGGCACGAGCCGCCGCTGGCCAACCTCTCCGCCCACTACCCGCGCTACGACATCACCTTCCACGGCCGGGAGATCCCGGCCGGCACCCTGGTGCTGGTCTCCTACGCGGCCGCCAACTCGCAGGCCGCGCCGCCCACCGACGGCACCGAACTGCGCAGCGGTGAGAGCGCCCACCTGGCCTGGGCGGCCGGCCCGCACGCCTGCCCGGCCCGGGACCCGGCGCTGCTGATCGCGATCACCGCGATCGAGCAGCTGACCAGCCGGCTCAGCGACCTCGAGCTGGCCACCCCGGCCGAGGACCTGATCTGGCGCCCCGGCCCCTTCCACCGCGCCCTGGTCCACCTCCCGGTCCGCTTCGCCCCGGTCGCCGGATAGCACGGGACGGCACGGGACCGCACGAAGGCCCGGACCGCCGTCACGGCTGCCCGGGCCTCCTGTGCCGTCCTACTCGGCCGGCTTCAGCGTCAGCGAGACGCTGTTGATGCAGTAGCGCTGGTCCGTCGGCGTGCCGTAGCCCTCGCCCTCGAACACGTGGCCCAGGTGCCCGCCGCAGCGGGCGCAGCGCACCTCGACCCGGCGCATGCCGAGCGTGGTGTCCTCGATGTACTGGACCCGGTCCCCGGCCAGCGGCGCGTAGTACGACGGCCAGCCGCAGTGGCTGTCGAACTTGGTCTCGGAGCTGAACAGCTCCGCGCCGCAGGCCCGGCAGCCGTAGACACCGACGGTCTTGGTGTCGGTGTACTCACCGGTGAACGGGCGCTCGGTGCCCGCCTCGCGGAGCACGTGGTACTCCTCGGGGCTCAGCTGGGCCCGCCACTCGGCCTCGGTCTTCTCGATCTCGTAGCTCATCACGGCTCCCGGTCGGGGTACGTCAGACGTTGGAGGCAACGTTCGAGAGGTGCTTCAGGCTTCCCTTGATCTCGTCCAGGACGGCCGGCCCCAGGTTGGTGACGTCGCCCGCGCCCATGGTGAGCAGCAGGTCGCCCGGGCGGGCCAGGCCGGCCAGCAGGGCAGGTGCGGCGGCGAAGGAGTGCTCGGCGGCGACGTCGGCGCCGGCCCGGCGGGCGGCGTCGATGATCAGCTCGCTGGTCACGCCCGGGATCGGGTCCTCGCGGGCCGGGTAGATGTCCAGCACCACCGAGGCGTCGGCCAGCGCCAGCGCCTGGCCCATCTCCTCGGCGAGCTGCTGGGTGCGGCTGAACAGGTGCGGCTGGAAGACCACCAGCACCCGGCCCTCGCCCTCCAGACCCTCCCGGATCGCCTCCAGGTCGGCGGTCATCTCGGTCGGGTGGTGGGCGTAGGAGTCGACCACCTGGACGCCGCCGGCCTCGCCCTTGAGCTGGAGGCGGCGGCGCACGCCGGTGTAGGCGCCGAGCGCCTTGGCCAGGTCGGCGGCCGGGACGCCCAGCGCGACGCCCGCGGCCAGCGCCGAGACCGCGTTGTGCGCGTAGTGCCGGCCGGGCACCGAGACGGTGAAGACCAGCTCGGCGCCGTCCAGCTCCACGGTGACCTCGCTGGTCATGCCGTGGGCGACCACCGAGCGGACCCGGACGTCGGCGTCCTCGGCGGCGCCGACGGTCACCACGGTGAGGCCCTCGCGGCCGGCCACCCGGGCGGTCAGCTCGCGGGCACCCTCGTGGTCGGCGGAGACCACCAGGGTGCCGCCGGGGGAGATCCGGCCGACGAAGGCCTCGAAGGACTCGTAGATCTCCTCGATCGAGGCGTAGTTGGCGTGGTGGTCCAGTTCCACGTTGAGCACGATCGCCACCTCGGGCACGTACTTGTGGAAGCTGCGGTCGCTCTCGTCGGCCTCGGCGACGAAGATCTCGCCGACGCCGTGGTGGGCGTTGGAGCCGGGCGCGTCGAGGTCGCCGCCGATCGCGTAGGACGGGTCCAGTCCGAGCTCGCCGAGGGCGACGGCGAGCATGCTGGTGGTGGTGGTCTTGCCGTGGGTGCCGGCCACCGCCAGCGCCCGGCGGCCGCCCATCAGCGCGGCCAGCGCATCGGAGCGGTGCACCACCGGGATGCCACGGTGGTGGGCGGCGGCCAGCTCCGGGTTGTCGGCGCGGATCGCGCTGGAGACCACCACGCTGCTGGCGCCGTCCGGCACGTGCTCGGCCGCGTGGCCCACGTGCACCGTCGCGCCGAGGGCGCGCAGCGCGAGGACGGTCTCGGACTCCTTGGAGTCGCTGCCGGAGACGCTGGCGCCGCGCACCGCGAGGATCTTCGCCAGGCCGGACATCCCGGCGCCGCCGATGCCGATGAAGTGCGGGGCGTGCAGGTCGTGCGCGGCGTCGTTCAAGGCGGGGCTCCGTAGGGCGATGGGGACCCCTCCCGCCCGGCGGCGGGCGAGGAGGGCGGGACAGATCGGGCGGACGAGGGGAATCGTCCTCGCGGGCGGACCGCAAGGACGATTCTGCACCACCGGCCGGGTGACTCAGGGCCTGTCCGGCCGATCCTGCCGGGCCCGCGCAGACCGACCCGACAGGTCCTAGGAGTCGCTGGCGAACAGCCGCAGCACCGGAACCCCCACCTTGTGCCGGGCCTGGGAGGCCCAGTCGCGGTGGAAGAACTCCTCCACGAAGTGCGGGGAGGTGAGCACCACCACCTCGTCCGCCCGGTGTTCCTCGACCGCCGCCCGCAGCCGGTCCAGCGGCTTCTCCTCGACCAGCTCGCCGACCGCCTCGGCCCCGGCCTCGCGCAGGTGGCGCAGGCTGTGTTCGAGCGACTCGGAGGCCACGGTCGGCCCGGTCTCGGACTCGTCGTGCTCGTGCACCATCTTGTCGAGGTGGCCGAGCGCGACGTCGTCCAGCGCCCGCAGCAGCTCGTCCTGCTTGCCGCGCGGCTGCATCAGGACGACGAAGGAGACCTTCTCGTCGCTGTGGAGCGTGGTGACGAGCTCCACGTCCGCGTCGGAGAGAGCCTTTTCGATCATCAGTACCGTCTTGAACACGTGAGTCCCTTCCAGTGGCCGGCCCCCGGGCCCCGGCATCGGATCCCATGGTGCCCGGCGGAAGCTTTCGCCACGCGCCGCTCGTCCGGGCTCCCCCGGCACACCGGCCACGTGGACGAAGGCCCCACTGGGGAACGGGATCGGGACCTGGGGGTCACGGGGTCAGCGGACGCAGGTAGCGGGTGAAGAGGAATCCTTTCTGCTCGATCAATGAGACCAGTCGCATCCGCTGCACGTCAGGCATTTCCGCATCGTGGATGATCCGCGGCGCGTCGCCGCCCGTGATCAGCGGGGCGAGCGACAGGCACAGCTCGTCCAGCAGGCCCGCCGCCGCCAGCTGTCCCAGCAGCCGCGGGCCGCCCTCGCTCAGCAACCGCGTCCAGCCCCGTTCCGCCAGCGCCGACACGCCCGCCCGCAGGTCCACCGACCCCTCGCCGGCGAGCACCAGGTCGGCCACTTCGGCGACCGCCCGGCGGCGCTCCTCGGGTGCGTCCGCGGTGGTGATCACCACCGTCCTGACCAGCGGCGCGGTGAACAGCGGCGCGCTCAGGTCCAGGGTCAGCGAGCGGCTCACGATCGCGATCGCCGGGGCCGGAGCCTGCCCGGCCGCCGCCCGCGCCGCCGCGAACTCGGCCCGGGCCCGGGCCGGCCGGTAGCCCTCCGCACGGACCGTCTCCGCGCCCACCAGCACCACGTCCGACAGCGCGCGCAGCACACCGAAGATCCGCTTGTCCGCGTCCCCGGACAGGCCCTCCGAGAGGCCGTCCAGCTTCGCCCCGCCGTCCAGGCCGGCCACCATGTTGGCGCGCAGCCAGGGCCGCCCCCGGTTCACCTGGTCGGGGTACGCGTAGACGGCGGCGAGCGACTCCAGCGAGGCCGGGTCGGCGACCGGCTCGCCCAGCGGGCTGATCAACTGTTGCATGCCAACAGTCTTCCACCGGAGGCCGTCCGGAGGGGGGTGGGAGCAGGCGTACCCTCTACTAACGTGCCCGCAGCTCCCCGCCCCGACACCGCGACCGAGTCGATAGCCGCCGCGAGCGCGGCCGGCTCCCCGATCGCGCTCGCCGACCGCCGCCCCGTCGTGCCCGCCGAGCGGCTGGTCGCCGAGATGGTCCCGCCGCCCCGGTTCTCCGACGTGAGCTTCGGGACGTACATCCCGGACCCGAACCAGCCCAGCCAGTACGAGGCCGTCCAGGTCCTGGAGCAGTTCGCCTCCACCCTCGGTGGAGGAAACGGTTCCGCGCCCAAGCGCAGCTGGTTCCGCCGCTCCGCCCCCGCGCCCACCGGCCCGGCCGGCGTCTACCTCGACGGCGGCTACGGCGTCGGCAAGACCCACCTGCTCGCCTCGCTCTGGCACGCCGCGCCCGGTCCCAAGGCCTTCGGCACCTTCGTCGAGCTGACCAACCTGGTCGGCGCCCTCGGCTTCCAGCAGGCCGTCCGGACCCTCTCCGGGCACACGCTGCTGTGCATCGACGAGTTCGAGCTCGACGACCCGGGCGACACCGTCCTGGTCTCCACCCTGCTCGGCCGCCTCGTCGACAACGGCGTCAAGCTGTGCGCCACCTCGAACACCCTGCCGGAGAAGCTCGGTGAGGGCCGCTTCGCCGCCGCCGACTTCCTGCGCGAGATCCAGGGTCTGTCCGCGCACTTCCGCCCGATGCGGATCGACGGCCAGGACTACCGCCACCGCGGCCTCCCGGACGCCCCGCCGCCCTACCCCGGCGAGACCGTCGAGGCCGTCGCCGCCCGCACCCCCGGCGCCTCCCTGGACGACTTCGACACCCTCCTCGCCCACCTCTCGGCCGTCCACCCCAGCCGCTACGGCGCCCTGCTCGACGACGTCACCGCCGTCTGCCTGCGCGGCGTCCGCCAGGCCGACGACCAGTCCACCGCACTGCGCCTGGTCGTCCTCGCCGACCGCATGTACGACCGCGAACTCCCCATCACCGCCTCCGGCCTCCCCTTCGACCAGGTCTTCCCCGAGGACATGCTCCGCGGCGGCTACCGCAAGAAGTACCTCCGCGCCATCTCCCGCCTGGTCGCCCTCGCCCGCGACAGCGCGAAGGCCTGAGCCCGTAACCCGCGACTCCGGTCGGACGTTGCTCCCTCCTGGAACAGAGGAGGGGACGCATGGCCGGTGGCGGGTCCGTAGAGGGCTACTCGATCGAGATCGAACCCGAGGTGCGCGAGTGAGCAGCGGCTATCACACGCGGTGGGTCGTGCCGCCGGAGCATCGGGAGAGCGAGGAGTACCGGGCGGCCGGGCGGCGGATGGCGCTGGCCGAGGCCGTGTACGCCCGCCGGTCCGCTCTCGGCTGGACGCCCGCCGAGCTCGCAGAGCGTGCCGGGCTGGACGAGGAGACGGTCGAGAGCATCGAGGAGAGCGGCGTCGATCCGACGCTGCCGCTGATCGAGCGACTGGCCGCCGCCTTCGACTCCGTGGTCCGGATCGACCCCGCGCGCGAGCCCGCCATGAGGTTCGAGGCGCACGCGGCCTGAGCGGACCGGTGCCGCTTGTCAGTGATGGGTCGTACGGTGGACCCGTGCGACCCATCACGAGTATTGAGCGGTCAGTGGCGTCCTTCGAGGTCGTCAGTCCCTTCCAGCCGAACGGGGATCAGCCGGCGGCGATCGCCGAGTTGGAGCGGCGGATCAAGGGCGGCGAGAAGGACGTCGTCCTGCTCGGTGCCACCGGTACCGGGAAGTCGGCCACCACGGCCTGGATGATCGAGCGGCTGCAGCGGCCCACCCTGGTGATGGCGCCGAACAAGACGCTGGCCGCCCAGCTGGCCAACGAGTTCCGCGAGCTGCTGCCGAACAACGCGGTCGAGTACTTCGTCTCGTACTACGACTACTACCAGCCCGAGGCGTACGTCCCGCAGACGGACACCTACATCGAGAAGGACTCCTCGATCAACGAGGAGGTCGAGCGGCTGCGGCATTCGGCGACCAACTCACTGCTGACCCGGCGGGACGTGGTGGTGGTCGCGTCGGTGTCCTGCATCTACGGCCTCGGCACCCCGCAGGAGTACGTGGACCGGATGGTGCCGCTGAAGGTCGGCCAGGAGATCGACCGGGACGTCCTGCTGCGCCGCTTCGTGGACATCCAGTACGCGCGCAACGACGTGGCGTTCACCCGGGGCACCTTCCGGGTCCGCGGTGACACCATCGAGATCTTCCCGGTCTACGAGGAGCTGGCCGTCCGGATCGAGATGTTCGGCGACGAGATCGAGGCGCTGTACACCCTGCACCCGCTCACCGGCGAGATCATCAGCCAGGACGAGTCGGTGTACGTCTTCCCCGCCTCGCACTACGTGGCCGGTCCGGAGCGCATGGAGCGGGCGATCACCGGCATCGAGGAGGAGCTGGAGGGGACGCTCGCCAGGCTGGAGAAGCAGGGCAAGCTGCTGGAGGCCCAGCGGCTGCGGATGCGCACCACCTACGACATCGAGATGCTGCGCCAGATCGGCACCTGCTCGGGCGTCGAGAACTACTCGATGCACTTCGACGACCGCGAGCCGGGCTCCCCGCCGAACACCCTGCTCGACTACTTCCCGGAGGACTTCCTCCTGGTCATCGACGAGTCGCACGTCACCGTCCCGCAGATCGGCGCGATGTACGAGGGCGACGCCTCGCGCAAGCGCACCCTGGTCGAGCACGGCTTCCGGCTGCCCTCCGCGATGGACAACCGCCCGCTGAAGTGGGAGGAGTTCCTGGAGCGGACCGACCAGACGGTGTACCTGTCGGCGACGCCGGGCCCGTACGAGCTGTCCCGCGGCGACGGCCAGGTCGAGCAGATCATCCGCCCGACCGGCCTGATCGACCCGGAGGTGATCGTCAAGCCGACCGAGGGCCAGATCGACGACCTGGTGCACGAGGTCCGCCTGCGGGTCGAGCGGGACGAGCGCGTCCTGGTCACCACGCTGACCAAGAAGATGGCCGAGGACCTCACCGACTACATGCTCGGCCTGGACATCCGGGTCCGGTACCTGCACAGCGACGTGGACACCCTGCGCCGGGTGGAGCTGCTGCGCGAGCTGCGGGCGGGCCGGTACGACGTGCTGGTCGGCATCAACCTGCTGCGCGAGGGCCTGGACCTGCCCGAGGTGTCGCTGGTGGCGATCCTGGACGCGGACAAGGAGGGCTTCCTGCGCTCCGGCACCTCGCTGATCCAGACGATCGGGCGCGCCGCCCGCAACGTCTCCGGCCAGGTGCACATGTACGCGGATCGGATCACCCCGTCGATGGAGAAGGCGATCGACGAGACCAACCGCCGCCGGGCCGTGCAGCAGGCCTACAACAAGAAGCACGGGATCGACCCGCAGCCGCTGCGGAAGAAGATCGGCGACATCCTGGACACCCTCGCCCGCGAGGACGTGGACACCGACGAGCTGCTCTCCACCGGCTACCGCGGGGCCGCGTCGAAGGGCAAGGCGCCGGTGCCGGCTCTGGGCATCGAGCGCAAGCAGGGCGAGAGCCGGCCGGCCACCGAGCTGGCGGAGCTGATCCAGTCGATGACGGAGCGGATGCACGCGGCCGCCGCCGACCTCCAGTTCGAGGTCGCGGCCCGGCTGCGCGACGAGGTGAAGGAGCTGAAGAAGGAGCTGCGCCAGATGCGGGAGGCGGGCGTGGCCTGAGTGGGGCGCAGGGGCCGCCGGGGGTCGTCGGTCCGCCGGGCCGGTGTGACACCGGTCAAGCCCGGCGCTGTCTCAGCCTTGCCACAAAGCGGCGAACGCCGGGGGAAGCAGGGTTCCGCAGGCCCTAGGCTGGCCTGCGGCATCGACCTCGGGACGGGGCGGTGCGGCAGCAACAGGGGGCCTCAGCCGGGGGACGGCACGGGGTGTTCCACCGTGGTGCCGCGCGGGGACCGACCGCGCGGCCGGGCAGAGAGGACAACGCCGTGTCGGTGAACCTTGCCAAGGGCCAGCGGGTCAGTCTCCAGAAGGGGCCCGGCGGTACGCTCACCGTGGTCCGGATGGGGCTCGGCTGGCAGGCCGCGCCCAAGCGGGGCCTGTTCGGCAGCCGGACCAGGACGATCGACCTGGACGCCTCGGCGCTCCTGTACGCCGAGAAGACCCCGTCCGACGTGGTGTTCTTCCAGCACCTGGAGAGCACGGACGGTTCCGTCCGGCACACCGGGGACAACCTGGAGGGCGGCTCCGGCGCGGAGGACGACGAGGCGATCCTGGTGGACCTGCTGCACGTGCCGCCGCACATCACCCAGGTGGTGTTCACGGTGAGCTCGTACACCGGGCAGACCTTCGCGGAGGTGCAGAACGCGCACTGCCGGCTGGTGGACGAGACCACGGGCGAGGAGCTGGCCCGGTACGAGCTGGCCGGGGGAGGGCCGCACACCGGGCAGATCATGGCGAAGGTGTTCCGTGACGGGTCCGGCGGCTGGGAGATGCAGGCGATCGGCGCGCCGGCCAAGGGGCGGACCTTCCAGGACCTGCTCCCGGCGATCGAGCCGTACCTCTGACGGTTCTTTACCTTCTTTACCTTTCTTTGGGCTTCCTGTTACTCTCGATGGCAGCGGAGGGGAGTATTCCCCTGCAGTTGTCCCGTCATCACGGGTGCCCACGAGCGGCGCCCCGGGGCGCTGGTCCGTGCGGACGCCCCGGAGCGGGCCCGGCGGGCGGAAGAGACCTCCGGCAGTGACGATGACTGTCTCGCCTACCTGCCGGAGGAGCAGTAGTGGACGTTTCCGTAGCCATGTGGGTCACCACGATCGGTGTGCTGATCGCACTGATCGTGGCGGACTTCTTCATCGGGGGGCGCAAGCCGCACGAGGTCTCGATCAAGGAGGCCGGGATCTGGACCGCGGTCTGGATCGTGCTGGCGTTGATCTTCGGCGGGTTCCTCTGGTGGCACTCCGGCGCGCAGCCGGCCGGTGAGTTCTTCGCCGGTTACATCACCGAGAAGTCGCTCAGTGTCGACAACCTCTTCGTGTTCATCCTGATCATGGGCAAGTTCGCGGTGCCGAGGATCTACCAGCAGCGCGTGCTGATGTTCGGTGTGATCATCGCACTGGTGCTGCGGGCGGTGTTCATCGCTGGCGGCGCGGCGCTGGTCTCCGAGTTCTCCTGGGTGTTCTTCATCTTCGGCGCCTTCCTGATCTGGACGGCCTGGAAGCTGATCAAGGAGGCCAGGGCCGGCGAGGAGGACGAGGAGTTCGAGGAGAACCGCCTGCTCAAGTCGATCGAGCAGCGCTTCCCGTCCACCGACAGGTACCACGGCACCAAGCTCTTCATCCGGGAGAACGGCCGCCGGCTGATGACCCCGATGCTGATCGTGATGCTGGCGATCGGCACCACGGACGTGCTGTTCGCGCTGGACTCCATCCCGGCGATCTTCGGCCTCACCCAGGACCCGTACATCGTCTTCACCGCCAACGCCTTCGCCCTGATGGGCCTGCGCCAGCTGTACTTCCTGATCGGCGGCCTGCTGAAGAAGCTGGTCCACCTGTCGTACGGCCTGTCGGTGATCCTCGGCTTCATCGGCGTGAAGCTGGTGCTGCACGCGGCGCACGAGGCGGGCGCGAACGTGCCGGAGATCGGCATCCCGCTCTCGCTGGGCGTCATCGTGGTCGTGCTGGCCGTCACCACGGTCACCAGCCTGACGGCCTCGAAGAAGCGGGAGCGGGCCGAGCGCGAGGCCGAGAAGCTGGACGCCTGAGCCCGTTGACGGCCGAGGCCCCCGTGACCGCTGACGGTCGCGGGGGCCTCGGCCGTGTCCGGGTTCACCAGCCGCGCTCGCGCCACTCGTCGAGGTGCGGGCGCTCGGCGCCGAGGGTGGTGTCGTTGCCGTGGCCGGGGTAGACCCAGGCCTCGTCCGGCAGCACGTCGAAGAGCTTCCCGGTGACGTCCCGGAAGAGGCTCTCGAAGGCCGCCGGATCGCCCCAGGTGTTGCCGACGCCGCCCGGGAAGAGGCAGTCGCCGGTGAACACGTGCGGGTGGCCCTGCGGGTCGTCGTAGACCAGCACGATCGCGCCGGGGGTGTGCCCGACCAGGTGCCGGACGGTGAGCTCGACCTGGCCGACCCGCAGCCGGTCGCCGTCCGCGAGCAGCAGCTCGGTGGGCACGCCGATGCCCTCGGCGTCGTGGGCACCGGCGGCGGTGCGGGCGCCGGTGGTGGCGACCACCTCGGCGAGCGCGCCCCAGTGGTCGTGGTGCCGGTGGGTGGTGACCACCGTGGCCAGTTCGTCGCCGATGCTCTCCAGCAGCGTCGGGGCGTCGGCGGCCGCGTCGATCAGCAGCTGCTCGTCGGTGGCCCGGCAGCGCAGCAGGTAGGCGTTGTTGTCGTACGGGCCCACGGCCACCTTGGTGATGATCAGGTGGGCCAGCTCGCGCACGTCCGGCGGTCCGCCGACCTTGACCGCTCCGTGGTACGTCATCCGTCCGCTCCTCGTCCGACTGCAGGGGTCAGGATCATCGTCCCGCCGTCAGCCCATGGGGGGAAGCTGGGGGAGCGCGGTGTCGGGGGTGCGACGCAGGCCGTCGCCGTCGGAGCGGCCGGAGAGCCAGGCCAGCAGGGCGCGGACGGGGCCCTCGACGGTCAGGGCGGGCTCGCCCTCGCCGATCGTGCCGCGGTCCTCGGTGTCGTCGGCGACGAGCCGGACGGCGGGCAGCCCGGCGTGGCCGGCCAGCCCGGCGGCGAGCCTGCCAAACTCGGCCACCGCGAACGCCTCCGGCCACTGCGCGGGGGTGTAGCCGGCGGCCAGGTCGACGTGGTGGTACTCGACCTCGGCGAGGCGCTTCCACGGGATGTCGGAGGCCGGGAAGACGTAGCCGGTGCGGTGGCGGACCTCGACCGTCCAGGCCTCGCCGGTCATCGGCGCGGCCGCCGCGGCGAAGCGCTGGTGGCTGGCCGCCAGGTCGGCCAGCTGGACGTCCACCGGGCGGGGCGCGTCGTCCTCGATCTGCCGGTCGCGGGCCTCGGTGCTGGCGTACTGCGGGATGTCGGTGCCGGTGCGGGCGCCGTTCAGCAGGTTGACCAGGGAGTCGGCATTGCGGGCGATGTGGGCCAGCACGTGGCCCCTGGTCCAGCCGGGCAGCGCGGAGGGCTCGGCGACGGCCGCGGGCTTCAGCTCGGACACGGTGTGCAGCAGGTGCCGGGTGCTCTCCTCGACCAGGCCCAGCCGCTCGGTGGCGAGGGCGGCGGAGGCGGCGGCGGTCTGCGGGTCGGTCATCGGATCGGCCTTCTGTGGGAGACGGCGCGTTGCCCGCACGGGGCTTCGCTCGTTGACCAGCTGACGCTACCGCCGAATCCGGCCGCTGAGCAGGGCCTTTTTCGGTCCGGGTGCGGACGGTCCGAGGGGCGCCCTCACTCGTTCGGGTGGACTCCACTGGACAAGGTCGATATTCGAACGCCTGAGCTATAGGCTGGCTGCCGCATCCTGGAAGAAGTACCGAATCTCACCGCAAGCCCTCTCGCCCCGGAGAAAGGCGCCAGAAGCAGTGGCCGACCGCCTCATCGTCCGCGGTGCTCGCGAGCACAACCTCAAGAACATCTCGCTCGACCTGCCCCGCGACTCCCTCATCGTCTTCACGGGCCTCTCCGGCTCCGGCAAGTCCTCGCTCGCCTTCGACACGATCTTCGCCGAGGGCCAGCGCCGCTACGTCGAGTCGTTGTCGTCCTACGCCCGTCAGTTCCTCGGGCAGATGGACAAGCCCGACGTGGACTTCATCGAAGGCCTCTCACCGGCCGTCTCGATCGACCAGAAGTCCACCAACCGCAACCCCCGTTCGACCGTCGGCACCATCACCGAGGTCTACGACTACCTGCGCCTGCTGTTCGCCCGGATCGGCAAGCCGCACTGCCCGCACTGCGCCCGCCCGATCGCCAAGCAGTCGCCGCAGGCGATCGTCGACAAGGTGCTGGAGCTCGCCGAGGGCACCCGTTTCCAGGTGCTCAGCCCCGTGGTGCGCGAGCGCAAGGGCGAGTTCGTCGACCTCTTCGCCGACCTCCAGTCCAAGGGCTACTCGCGCGCCCGGGTGGACGGCGAGACGATCCAGCTCGCCGAGCCGCCGAAGCTCAAGAAGCAGGAGAAGCACACCGTCGAGGTGGTCGTCGACCGCCTGACCGTCAAGGAGAGCGCCAAGCGGCGGCTCACCGACTCGGTGGAGACGGCGCTGCGGCTGTCCGGCGGCATGGTCGTGCTCGACTTCGTCGACCTTCCCGAGGACGACGCGGAGCGCGAGCGGATGTACTCCGAGCACCTCTACTGCCCGTACGACGACGTGTCGTTCGAGGAGCTGGAGCCGCGCTCGTTCTCCTTCAACTCGCCGTTCGGCGCCTGCCCGGACTGCTCGGGCCTGGGCAACCGGATGGAGGTGGACCCGGAGCTGGTCATCCCCGATCCGGAGCGCTCGCTGGAGGAGGGCGCGATCCACCCGTGGTCGGCCGGCCACGCCAAGGAGTACTTCCAGCGCCTGATCGACGCGCTCGCCGAGGAACTGGGCTTCCGCACCGACATCCCGTGGGCCGGGCTGCCCGCCCGGGCCAAGAAGGCGCTGCTGTACGGGCACAAGCACCAGGTGCAGGTCCGCTACCGCAACCGCTTCGGCCGCGAGCGCTCGTACAGCACCGGCTTCGAGGGCGCCGTCCCGTTCATCCAGCGCCGGCACACCGAGGCGGAGAGCGACAGCAGCCGCGAGCGCTTCGAGGGCTACATGCGCGAGGTGCCCTGCCCGACCTGCGACGGCACCCGGCTCAAGCCGGTGGTGCTCGCGGTCACCGTCGAGGACCGCTCGATCGCCGACGTCTCGGCGATGTCGATCAGCGACTGCGCCGAGTTCCTGGGCGCGATGAAGCTCAACGACCGGGACAAGCAGATCGCCGAGCGCGTCCTCAAGGAGGTCAACGAGCGGCTGCGCTTCCTGGTCGACGTCGGCCTGGACTACCTCTCGCTGAACCGCGCGGCCGGCACCCTGTCCGGCGGCGAGGCCCAGCGGATCCGGCTGGCCACCCAGATCGGCTCCGGCCTGGTCGGCGTGCTGTACGTGCTGGACGAGCCGTCCATCGGCCTGCACCAGCGGGACAACCACCGGCTGATCGAGACGCTGGTGCGGCTGCGCGACATCGGCAACACCCTGATCGTGGTCGAGCACGACGAGGACACCATCAAGACGGCGGACTGGGTGGTCGACATCGGCCCGGGCGCCGGCGAGCACGGCGGCAAGGTGGTGCACTCCGGTTCGCTGAAGCAGCTGCTGACCAACAAGGAGTCGCTGACCGGCCAGTACCTCTCCGGCAAGCGGTCCATCCCGATCCCGGCCGGCCGCCGCGACCGGGACAAGAAGCGCCAGCTGACCGTCCACGGCGCCCGCGAGCACAACCTCAAGGACGTCACGGTCGGCTTCCCGCTCGGCACCTTCACCGCGATCACCGGTGTTTCCGGCTCCGGCAAGTCGACGCTGGTCAACGACATCCTCTACACCCACCTCGCCCGGGAGCTGAACGGCGCCCGCAGCGTGCCCGGCCGGCACACCCGGATCACCGGCACCGACCTGGTGGACAAGGTGGTGCACGTCGACCAGTCGCCGATCGGGCGCACCCCGCGCTCCAACCCGGCCACCTACACCGGGGTGTTCGACCACGTCCGCCGGCTCTTCGCGGAGACGCAGGAGGCGAAGGTCCGCGGCTACCTGCCGGGCCGGTTCTCCTTCAACGTCAAGGGCGGCCGCTGCGAGAACTGCTCGGGCGACGGCACCATCAAGATCGAGATGAACTTCCTGCCGGACGTCTACGTGCCGTGCGAGGTCTGCCACGGCGCCCGGTACAACCGGGAGACGCTGGAGGTGCACTACAAGGGCAAGTCCATCTCCGAGGTGCTGGACATGCCGATCGAGGAGGCGCTGGCCTTCTTCGAGGCCGTCCCGGCGATCGCCCGGCACCTCAGGACGCTCAACGACGTCGGCCTCGGCTACGTCCGGCTCGGCCAGTCCGCGCCGACGCTGTCCGGCGGCGAGGCGCAGCGCGTCAAGCTCGCCTCCGAGCTGCAGAAGCGCTCCACCGGGCGGACGGTCTACGTGCTGGACGAGCCCACCACCGGCCTGCACTTCGAGGACATCAGCAAGCTGATCAAGGTGCTCAGCGGGCTGGTGGAGAAGGGCAACACGGTGATCGTCATCGAGCACAACCTCGATGTGATCAAGACCGCCGACTGGGTCGTCGACATGGGCCCCGAGGGCGGCTCCGGCGGTGGCACGGTGGTCGCCGAGGGCACCCCGGAGCAGATCGCGGCCGTCCCGGAGAGCCACACCGGCAAGTTCCTGCGGGACATCCTGCCGGGCGGGTTCGCGGACGCCCCGGTCGCCGCCCCGACCAGGACGCGGGCCAAGGTGGCCGCCCCGCGCAAGCGGGCCGCCGCAGCGAAGAAGTAGAGCCGCAGCGAAGAAGTACGGCCGACACCGCCCCGCCGCTCCCGTCCCCGGGAACGGCGGGGTGTGTGCCGCATAGACTTCCGACGTCCCACGCAGCACGCCGAACCGCAGGAGCGCACCGATGTCAGAGGCCCCCGAGACGAGCCCCGCCACCTCCCGCCGCACCCTGCTCTGCGGGGCCGCGGCCGTCCTCGCGACCGGCGGCGCGGTGGCGGTCACCGGCTGCGGTTCCGCCACGAGTTCCTCCGGCGCGAGCACCGCCGCCAAGGGTCCGGTGGACCTCGGCCCGGCCTCGGCGGTGCCCGAGGGCGGCGGCAAGGTCTTCCGCGAGCAGAAGATCGTCGTGACCCAGCCGGCCGCCGGGGAGTACAAGGCCTTCAGCGCCAAGTGCACCCACGCCGGCTGCATCGTCGACCAGGTGAAGAACCAGCAGATCCAGTGCCCCTGCCACGGCAGCCGGTTCGCCATCACCGACGGCGCCGTCCAGGACGGCCCGGCCCCCAGCCCGCTGCCCGCCTACACCGTCACGGTCGACGGCGGGAACCTCAAGGTGACCCCGAGCTGAAGCAGTTGATCTCCCCTCCGCAGCCCCGGCCCCACTCGGTACGGTGGACTCATGGCTGACCCGAGCACCTACCGGCCGGCGCCGGGCGCGATCCCGACCTCGCCGGGCGTCTACAAGTTCCGTGACGCCCACGGCCGGGTCATCTACGTCGGCAAGGCCAAGAGCCTGCGGCCGCGCCTGTCGTCCTACTTCCAGGATCTGGCGGGCCTGCACCCGCGCACCGCGACGATGGTCACCACGGCCGCCTCGGTGGAGTGGACGGTGGTGGCCACCGAGGTCGAGGCGCTCCAGCTGGAGTACTCCTGGATCAAGGAGTTCGACCCGCGGTTCAACGTCAAGTACCGCGACGACAAGAGCTATCCGGAGCTCGCCGTCACCCTGAACGAGGAGTACCCGCGGGTCCAGGTGATGCGCGGGGCGCACAAGAAGGGCGTGCGCTACTTCGGCCCGTACGGGCACGCCTGGGCGATCCGCGAGACGGTCGACCTGCTGTTGCGCGTCTTCCCCGTCCGCACCTGCTCCAACGGCGTGTTCAAGCGCGCCCGGCAGATCGGCCGGCCCTGCCTGCTCGGCTACATCGGCAAGTGCGCCGCGCCCTGCGTCGGCAAGGTCACGCCGGACGAACACCGGGCACTGGCCGAGGACTTCTGCGACTTCATGGCCGGGCGCACCGGCAACTACCTGCGCCGGCTCGAAGAGCAGATGCGGGAGGCCGCCGAGGAGATGGAGTACGAGAAGGCGGCCCGGCTGCGGGACGACATCGGCGCCCTCAAGCGCGCGATGGAGAAGAACGCCATCGTGCTCGCCGACGCCACCGACGCCGACCTGCTGGCCGTCGCCGAGGACGAACTGGAGGCCGCCGTCCAGATCTTCCACGTCCGCGGCGGCCGGGTGCGCGGCCAGCGCGGCTGGGTCACCGACAAGGTCGAGGACGTCGACACCGCCGCCCTGGTCGAGCACGCCCTCCAGCAGCTCTACGGCGGCGCCGGGCAGGACGAGCGCAACGAGTCCGTCCCGCGCGAGGTGCTGGTCCCGGCGCTGCCCGAGCCGGCCGGTCCGGTCCGGGAGTGGCTGAGCGGCCTGCGCGGCAGCCAGGTCGACCTGCGCATCCCGCAGCGCGGCGACAAGAAGGACCTGATGACCACCGTGCAGCGCAACGCCCAGCAGGCGCTGGCGCTGCACAAGACCAAGCGCGCCTCCGACCTCACCACCCGCAGCCGCGCCCTGCAGGAGATCGCCGACGCGCTGGAGCTGGACTCGGTGCCGTTGCGCATCGAGTGCTTCGACATCTCCCACCTCCAGGGCGAGGACGTGGTCGCCTCGATGGTCGTCTTCGAGGACGGCCTGGCCCGCAAGAGCGAGTACCGGCGCTTCCAGATCAAGGGCTTCGAGGGCCAGGACGACGTCCGCTCGATGCACGAGGTGATCGGCCGGCGCTTCCGCCGCTACCTCCAGGAGCGCGAGCAGACCGGTGAGTGGGTCGTCCCCGAGGCCGACGACCCGGGCGCCGCCGACGGCACCGTGGCCCCGGCCGGCCCGATCGACCCGGAGACGGGCCGTCCGCGCCGCTTCGCCTACCCGCCGCAGCTGCTGGTCGTCGACGGCGGCCAGCCACAGGTCGCCGCCGCCAAACGCGCCCTGGACGAACTCGGCATCGACGACGTCGCGCTGTGCGGCCTGGCCAAGCGCCTGGAGGAGGTCTGGCTGCCCGGTGAGGACGACCCGGTGGTGCTGCCGCGCTCCAGCGAGGGCCTCTACCTGCTCCAGCGGGTCCGCGACGAGGCCCACCGCTTCGCGATCACGTACCAGCGCAGCAAGCGTTCCAAGCGACTCACCGCCGGGGAGCTGGACTCCGTCCCGGGCCTCGGCGAGACTCGCCGCCAGGCGCTGCTCAAGCACTTCGGCTCGCTGAAGAGGCTCCGGGCCGCCACCGTCGACGAACTCTGCGCCGTACCCGGCATCGGACGCCGCACGGCGGAGACTGTTGCGGCGGCGTTGTCGTCCCGTACACCCGCCGCCCCCGCGGTGAACACCGCGACCGGCGAGATCATCGGGGACGGGGACGAGCCGGTGGCCGCAGCACCCCAGACCGCACCATCCCAGGAGACGCCATGACGGCCGACGTCGCCCGTCGGGCGGCGCGCCCCACTCCCGCCCGCCTGTCCGGGCAGGGGAAGGGCGGCCGTGCCCTGCGCGTTCTCCCCAGCAGAAAGACCGAGAGCGGGGAACCGAAGTGACCGTGTCAGACGTGGCCGAGAACGCGCCGGAGCTGGTGATCATCTCCGGCATGTCCGGAGCCGGCCGCTCCACCGCCGCGAAGTGCCTGGAGGACCTGGGCTGGTTCGTGGTGGACAACCTGCCGCCGGCCCTGATCCCGACCATGGTCGACCTGGGCGCACGCTCCCAGGGCAACGTCGCCCGGATCGGCGTGGTCGTGGACGTCCGGGGCCGCCAGTTCTTCGACGACCTGCTCACCTCGCTCGACGAGCTGGAGAAGCGCGGCGTCCGGCTCAGCGTGGTGTTCCTGGACTCCTCCGACGACGCGCTGGTGCGCCGCTTCGAGAGCGTGCGCCGCCCGCACCCGCTGCAGGCCGACGGCCGGATCGTCGACGGCATCGCCCAGGAGCGCGACCTGCTGCGCGACCTGCGCGGCGAGGCCGACCTGGTGATCGACACCTCCAACCTCAACGTGCACCAGCTGCGCGCCAAGCTGGACGCCCAGTTCGCCGACCACGACGAGCCCGAGCTGCGCGCCACCGTGATGTCCTTCGGCTTCAAGTACGGCCTGCCGGTCGACGCCGACCTGGTGGTGGACTGCCGCTTCCTGCCCAACCCGCACTGGGTGCCCGAGCTGCGCGCCCGCACCGGCACCGACGCGGACGTCGCCGACTACGTGTTCCAGCAGCCCGGCGCCAACGAGTTCCTGAACGGCTACGCGGAGCTGCTGCGCATCATCACCGAGGGGTACCGCCGCGAGGGGAAGCGCTACATGACGCTTGCCGTAGGCTGCACCGGTGGCAAGCACCGCAGCGTCGCGATGTCCGAGCGCCTGACCAAGCGTCTCATCGCCGACGGAGTGGAGACGGTGCTCGTCCACCGTGACATGGGACGGGAGTGACCGCCGCCTCCTAGCCGGGTCGCCGGCGGGGCCGGTGGCGGCGGCGAGGAACGCGAGGTGAGTGTGGCGGGATACGTGCCCGGGCGGCAGCCGCAGAACAGGAGTGCCGACCGGGCGGGTGGCCCGGCCCGGCCGCCGGCCCCGAGCCGGCCGCGCAGCAGCCCCGCCCGGGCCAATCCGGCCCCCCGGATCACCGCGCTCGGCGGCGGCCAGGGCCTGTCCGCCTCGCTCTCCGCGCTGCGCCGGCTCACCAGCGACCTGACCGCCGTGGTCACCGTCGCCGACGACGGCGGCTCCAGCGGCCGGCTGCGCACCGAGCTGGGGGTGCTGCCCCCCGGCGACCTGCGCAAGGCGCTGGCCGCGCTGTGCGGGGACGACGACTGGGGCCGCACCTGGTCCGAGGTGATCCAGCAGCGCTTCACCGGCACCGGCGAGCTGGGCGGCCACGCCGTCGGCAACCTGCTGATCGTCGCGCTCTGGGAGAAGCTCGGCGACCCGGTCGCGGCCCTGGACTGGGTCGGCCGGCTGCTGAACGTCCAGGGACGGGTGCTGCCGATGTCGGCGGTGCCGCTGGACATCGAGGCGACCGTGCGCGGCCACGACCCGGAGCGCCCCGGCGAGGTGACGGCCGTCCGCGGCCAGGCCAGCGTAGCGGTCACGCCCGGCACCGTGCAGTCGATCCGGCTGCTGCCGGACGGGCCGCCGGCCGTCCCGGAGGCGGTCACCGCCGTCCGGGAGGCGGACTGGGTGGTGCTCGGGCCCGGCTCCTGGTTCACCAGCGTGCTGCCGCACCTGCTGGTGCCGGAGCTGGCCAAGGCGCTCACCGAGACCCGCGCCCGCCGCCTGCTCACCCTGAACCTGGCCCCCCAGCCCGGCGAGACCGAGGGCTTCACCCCGCAGCGCCACCTGGAGGTCATCGCCGACCACGCCCCCGGCCTCGCGGTGGATGCGATCCTGGTGGACGAGCGCGCCGTCACCGGCGGCGCCTTCGGCCAGGCGGACCTGGCCGGGCTGGAGAAGGCCGCCGAGCGGATGGGCGCCGCCCTGGTGCTCGGCCGGGTGGCCCGCACCGACGGCACCCCGCGACACGACCCGGAGCTGTTGGCGGCCGCGTACGACCGGATTTTCCGGACACATGGAAGGATCGGGCCATGGCGATGACTCCAGCGGTGAAGGACGAGATCAGCCGGCTCCCGGTCACCCGGGCCTGCTGCCGCAAGGCGGAGGTGTCGGCGATCCTGCGGTTCGCGGGCGGGCTGCACATCGTGAGCGGCCGCATCGTGATCGAGGCGGAGCTGGACACCGGCGCGGCTGCGCGCCGGCTGCGCAAGGACCTGCTGGAGATCTTCGGACACTCCTCCGACCTCGTGGTGATGGCCCCCGGCGGACTGCGGCGCGGCAGCCGCTTCGTCGTCCGGGTGGTCAAGGACGGCGAACTGCTCGCGCGCCAGACCGGCCTCGTGGACGGCCGCGGCCGACCGATCCGGGGGCTGCCCCCGGCGGTCGTCTCCGGGGCCACCTGCGACGCCGAGGCGGCCTGGCGCGGGGCCTTCCTGGCCCACGGCTCGCTCACCGAGCCGGGTCGCTCCTCCTCGCTGGAGATCACCTGCCCCGGCTCCGAGGCCGCGCTCGCCCTGGTCGGCGCGGCCCGCCGGCTCGGCATCCCGGCCAAGGCCCGCGAGGTGCGCGGCGTGGACCGGGTGGTGATCCGCGACGGCGACGCGATCGGCGCGCTGCTGACCCGGCTCGGCGCGCACGAGTCGGTGCTCGCCTGGGAGGAACGCCGGATGCGGCGCGAGGTCCGGGCCACCGCCAACCGCCTGGCCAACTTCGACGACGCCAACCTGCGCCGCTCGGCCCGCGCCGCGGTGGCGGCCGGCGCCCGGGTGGCCCGGGCGCTGGAGATCCTCGGCGACGAGGTGCCCGACCACCTGGCCGCGGCCGGCCAGCTGCGGATGCAGCACAAGCAGGCCTCGCTGGAGGAGCTGGGCGCACTTGCCGACCCGCCGCTGACCAAGGACGCGGTGGCCGGCCGGATCCGCCGCCTGCTGGCGATGGCGGACAAGCGCGCCTCCGAGCTCGGCCTGCCGAGCACCGAGGCCAACCTGACCGACGAGATGGCGATGAACTGACCGCCACGCTGCGTGACTGATTCGCGGCCGGTGTCCGGATTCCGGGCACCGGCCGCCGTTGTCTCCGGACGGGGTGCCCGGACGCGCCCGGGCATCGAAATTGGTAGAGACCACTGGGCCGGGACCAACTGCCCTGACGGCCAAGGACGGTCGGCCTGATTTCGCGCCACGCCAGGTCGTCGCACGTGGCGCGATGTGCCCTCCCAGGCGTAGGAGGGGTAGGGTCATAGGCGGTCGGGGACTTCCCAAATCTCACCCCCGTCGGCTTAGCTCCGGCGTACCTAACGAGGAGATCGGTTCGTGACGATCCGGGTAGGCATCAACGGATTCGGCCGCATCGGCCGCAACTTCTTCCGCGCGGTCAAGGCGCAGGGCGCGGACATCGAGATCGTCGGTGTCAACGACCTGACTGACACGAAGACCCTGGCTCACCTGCTCAAGTACGACACCACCCTGGGCACCTTCCCGGGCACGGTCTCGCACACCGAGGACAGCATCACCGTCGACGGCAAGACCTTCCAGGTCACCGCCGAGCGTGACCCCGCCAACCTGCCGTGGGCCGCCCTGGGCGCCGACATCGTCGTCGAGTCCACCGGCATCTTCACCAAGGCCGAGGCGGCCAAGAAGCACCTCGCCGCCGGCGCCAAGAAGGTCATCATCTCGGCGCCCGCCACCGACGAGGACGTCACCATCGTGATGGGCGTCAACGACGACAAGTACGACGCCGCGAACCACACGATCATCTCCAACGCCTCCTGCACCACCAACTGTGTGGCGCCGATGGCCAAGGTGCTGAACGAGAGCTTCGGCATCGTCAAGGGTCTGATGACCACCGTCCACGCGTTCACCAACGACCAGGTGACCCTGGACTTCCCGCACAAGGACCTGCGCCGCGCCCGCGCCGCGTCGCAGAACATCATCCCGACCTCGACCGGTGCCGCCAAGGCGACCGCCCTGGTCCTGCCGGAGCTCAAGGGCAAGCTGGACGGCACCTCGCTGCGCGTCCCGGTCCCGACCGGTTCCATCACGGACCTGGTCGTCACCCTGGAGCGCGAGGTCACCAAGGACGAGGTCAACGCCGCGTTCCAGAAGGCCGCGGAGGGCCCGCTCAAGGGCATCCTGGCCTACACCGAGGACCCGATCGTCTCCTCGGACATCGTCAACGACCCGGCCTCCTGCATCTTCGACTCCCAGCTCACCATGGTCCAGGGCAACCAGGTCAAGGTGCTCGGTTGGTACGACAACGAGTGGGGCTACTCGAACCGCCTCGTCAACCTGACCTCCCTCGTCGGCGGCCAGCTCTGACGCAGCGGGAGCTGACGTGATGTAGGGGCGAGGGCCCGGCTGGCGCACTGTGCCGACCGGGCCCTCGTTCTGCGCACAAGGACTTCTCAGGCGGCCCCTGCGCCGTGCCGCCTCTGCGCACCAACCATCTCCCCAGGAGAGCCAATCCCCGTGAAGACCATCGAAGACCTCGACGTCGCCGGCAAGCGCGTGTTCGTCCGCGCGGACCTGAACGTCCCGCTGTCGGACGGCCGGATCACCGACGACGGCCGGATCCGCGCCGTCGCCCCGACCATCGCCAAGCTCGTCGAGCGCGGCGCCCGGGTCGTCGTCGCCTCCCATCTCGGCCGTCCCAAGGGCGCGCCGGACCCGCAGTTCTCCCTCGCGCCGGTGGCCGGCCGCCTCGGCGAGATCCTCGGCAAGCCGGTCGCCTTCGCGACCGACACCGTCGGCGACAGCGCCACGGCGACCGTCGCCGCGCTGGGCGACGGCGAGGTCGCGCTGCTGGAGAACCTGCGCTTCAACGCCGGTGAGACCAGCAAGGACGACGCCGAGCGCGGCGCCTTCGCCGATCAGCTGGCCACCCTCGCCGACCTGTACGTCGGCGACGGCTTCGGTGCGGTGCACCGCAAGCACGCCTCGGTGTTCGACCTGCCGCAGCGCCTGCCGCACGCCGCCGGCGACCTGATCGCCACCGAGGTCGGCGTGCTGAAGAAGCTCACCGACGAGGTCGCGCGCCCGTACGTGGTCGTGCTCGGCGGTGCCAAGGTCTCCGACAAGCTCGGCGTGATCGACAACCTGCTGAAGAAGGCCGACCGGATCCTGATCGGCGGCGGCATGGCGTACACCTTCCTCGCGGCCAAGGGCCACGAGGTCGGCATCTCGCTGCTTCAGGAAGACCAGAAGGGCAGGTGCCTGGAGTACCTGGCGGAGGCGGAGAAGCGCGGCGTCGAGTTCGTGCTGCCGGTGGACGTCCTGGTCTCCAAGGACTTCCCCGACCTCAAGACGAAGGCGCCGGCGGACTTCGGGACCGTCGCCGCGGACGCCATCCCGGCCGACCAGGAGGGCCTGGACATCGGCCCGAAGACCCGTGAGCTGTTCGCCGCGAAGCTGGCGGACGCCGGGACGGTCTTCTGGAACGGCCCGATGGGCGTCTTCGAGCACCCGGACTACGCCAACGGCACCAAGGCCGTCGCGCAGGCCCTGCTCGACAGCCCCGGCTTCACCGTGGTCGGCGGTGGCGACTCCGCCGCGGCCGTCCGCATCCTGGGCTTCGACGAGAACGCATTCGGACACATCTCGACCGGCGGTGGCGCCAGCCTCGAGTACCTGGAGGGCAAGACCCTCCCCGGTCTCGCCGCCCTGGAAGGCTGAAAGCAATGACTGAGCGTCTCCCGCTGATGGCGGGCAACTGGAAGATGAACCTCAACCACCTTGAGGCCATCCAGCACACCCAGAAGCTGGCCTTCGCGCTGGCCGACAAGGACTACGAGGCCGTCGAGGTCGCCGTCCTGGTCCCGTTCACCGACCTGCGCTCGGTGCAGACCCTGGTCGACGGCGACAAGCTGAAGATCAAGTACGGCTCGCAGGACATCTCGCAGCACGACTCCGGTGCCTACACCGGCGAGGTCTCCGGCCCGATGCTGGCCAAGTTGAAGTGCACCTTCGCGGTGATCGGCCACTCGGAGCGCCGCCAGTACCACGGCGAGGGCGAGGAGATCGTCAACGCCAAGGTGAAGGCCGCCTACCGGGCCGGGATCACCCCGATCCTGTGCATCGGCGAGCCGCTGGACATCCGCAAGGCCGGCACCCACGTCGAGTACACCCTGGCCCAGCTGGACGGCGCCCTGGCGGACATCCCGGCCCACCAGGCCGAGTCCATCGTGGTCGCCTACGAGCCGGTCTGGGCGATCGGCACCGGCGAGGTGGCCACCCCGGAGGACGCGCAGGAGGTCTGCGCCGCCATCCGCCGGCGGATCGCCGAGCTGTACGACGCCGAGCTGGCCGACAAGGTCCGTGTCCTGTACGGCGGTTCGGTGAAGTCGTCGAGCGCGGCCGGTCTGATGGCCAAGCCCGACATCGACGGCGGCCTGATCGGCGGTGCCTCGCTGGACGCCGACGAGTTCGTCAAGATCGTGCGCTACCGTGAGCAGGCAGTAGGCTAACGCCTCCGCAGCAACGTAGGCTTTGGGGCCGGACCGCCGTAAGCGGCCCGGCCCCGTCGCCGAAGAAGATACGAGAGAGTTGGTCCCGTCGTGGTTCTCGGGTTCTCGATTGCCCTGATCATCTTCAGTCTGCTGATGATCCTGCTGGTGCTGCTGCACAAGGGGAAGGGCGGCGGCCTGTCGGACATGTTCGGTGGCGGCGCGATGTCCACCGGCGGCGGTTCGGCGGTGGCCGAGCGCAACCTGGACCGCATCACGATCGTGGTCGGTCTCGGCTGGTTCGCCTGCATCATCGTGCTGGGCCTGGTGCTGAAGTACAAGAGCTGACGTAACCCTGACGCCCCGTCGCCCGAGCGCCTATCCTGGGACGGTCGGGGGCGGAGGCGATGGCGGTGGACGCTTAACTCCTGCTTACACTAGGACGACTTTCGCCACCGACGCGCACCGCGGCGGGTCGGCGCACCAGCACGCAGGGAGTCAGACCGTGGCAAGTGGCAACGCCATCCGTGGCAGCAGGGTCGGAGCGGGCCCGATGGGTGAGGCGGAGCGCGGCGAGTCCGCCCCGCGCAACCGGATCTCCTTCTGGTGTGCCAACAAGCACGAGACCCGGCCGAGCTTTGCCGCCGAGGCCGTCATCCCGGACACCTGGGACTGCCCGCGGTGCGGCTTCCCCGCCGGCCAGGACGAGCACAACCCGCCCGCGCCCTCGCGCAACGAGCCGTACAAGACCCACCTCGCCTACGTCCGCGAGCGGCGCACCGACGCCGACGGCGAGGCGATCCTCGCCGAGGCGCTGGCCAAGCTGCGCGGCGAGATCTGACCCTGACGACCGAAGGGCGCCACCGTCGACGACGGTGGCGCCCTTCGGCGTTCGCCGGCTGCTAAGCCGAGGCCGGCGGGTACAGCTGGGGTGGGATCTGCTCCGCCGCGGCCCGGTCCAGCAGCCACAGGGTGCGGCTGCGGCCGTACGCGCCGGAGGCGGGCGCCTGGAGCTCGCCGGGACCGGACAGGGCCATCGCGACCGCGCCCGCCTTGTCCTCGCCGGCCGCCAGCAGCCAGACCTCGCGGGCCGTCCGGATCGCCGGGAGGGTGAGCGAGATCCGGGTCGGCGGGGGCTTGGGGGCCCCGCGCACGCCGATCACGGTCAGCTCGGTCTCCCGCACGCCCGGGTGCTCCGGGAAGAGCGAGGCGACGTGGGTGTCCGGGCCGACGCCGAGCAGCAGCACGTCGAAGGCCGGGACGCCGAGCCGGTCGCCCGGGCCGGCCGCCTTCGCCAGCTCCTCCGCGTAGCGGGCGGCGGCGGCCTCCACGTCCGAGCCGTCCACACCGTCCGAGGCGGGCATCTCGTGCACCCGCGCCGGGTCGAGCGGGACGGAGTCCAGCAGTTCGGCGCGGGCCTGGACGGCGTTGCGCTCGGGGTCCCCGGCGGGGACGAAGCGCTCGTCGCCCCACCAGAGGTCCAGCCGCGCCCAGTCGACCGCGTCGCGCGCCGGGGAGGCGGCGATCGCGGCCAGCAGGGCGTTGCCGTTGCGTCCGCCGGTGAGCACCACCGAGGCGGCGCCGCGGGCGGCCTGGGCGTCCACGATCCGGGTGATCAGCCGGGCCGCGGCCGCCTGGGCCATCAGCTCCTTGTCCCGGTGGACGACCAGCTGCGGGGTGGCGGCGGTCATGCGCTCCCCTTGGCGGCACGCTTGGCGGGCTTCTTGACCGGGGCCTCCTCCGCCGCCTCGTCGGCCGACGCCGCGCCCTCGGCGGTGACCTTGGCGGTCACCCGGGCGGGGTTGGCCACCGCGGCCTCGGCGGCCGCCGCGCGGGCGACCCGCTCGGCCGCCGTCGTCTCGGCGTTGACCGGCTCGCGCAGCTGCTCGACGGGCGTGCGCACGGCCGTCGCGTAGATGTCGTCCGGGTCGAGCCGGCGCAGTTCCTCGGCGATCAGCTCCGAGGTCTCGCGCCGCTTGAGCGCGACCTGGCGGTCCGGGGAGCCGGGCATGCAGAGCGTGCCCATCAGGCCGTCCGGGCGGTCCAGGGTGATGTCGCCGTCCTTGGTGCGCAGGTGCACCGCGGTGATGCCGGGGCCGCCGGTGACGACCCGCTCGACCGGCACGTGCAGCCGGTTGTGCAGCCAGAGGCCGAGCAGTTCGACGCTGGGGTTGTAGGACTCGCCCTCGACCGCCGCGGAGGTGATCGTGGCCGGGCGCTGGTCCAGCGCGGCGGCCAGCATCGAGCGCCAGCCGGTGATCCGGGTCCAGGCCAGGTCGGTGTCGCCCGGGGTGTAGCTCTGGGCCCGCTGGGCGAGCTGGCCGACCGGGGACTCGGCGGTGACCGCGTCGGTGATCCGGCGCTGGGCGAGCGCGCCCAGCGGGTCCTGCGCCGGGTGCAGCGGCGCGTTGTCGGGCCACCAGACGACGACCGGGGCGTCCGGCAGCAGCAGCGGCAGGACCACCGACTGGGCGTGCGCGGCGAGTTCGCCGTGCATGCGCAGGATGACCGTTTCGCCGGAGCCGGCGTCGGTGCCGACCAGGATCTCGGCGTCCAGCCGGGTCTCGGCGCGGGCCCGGGGCGAGCGCCCGGCGCGCTTGATCACCGCGAGGGTGCGCGAGGGGTGCTCGCGGGAGGCGTCGTTGGCGGCCTTGAGGGCGTCGTACGCGCTGCCCTCGTCGGTCACGATCACCAGGGTGAGCACCATGCCGGCGGCGGTGGAGCCGCTGGCCCGACGCGCCTCCATCAGCGCGGCGTTGATCTTGCTGGACGTCGTGTTGGTGAGGTCGATCTTCATGGCCGGCGCCAGCTCCTGCCGTCTCGTGCGAGCATCTCGTCCGCCTCGACGGGGCCCCAGGTCCCCGCCGCGTACTGGGCGGGCTTGCCGTGGGTGTCCCAGTACCTCTCGATCGGGTCGAGGATCTGCCAGGAGAGCTCGACCTCCTGGTGGCGCGGGAACAGGTTGGCGTCGCCGAGCAGCACGTCGAGGATGAGCCGCTCGTACGCCTCCGGGCTGGACTCGGTGAAGGACTCGCCGTACGCGAAGTCCATCGTGACGTCCCGGACCTCGAAGGAGGTGCCCGGCACCTTGGAGCCGAACCGCACCGTCACGCCCTCGTCCGGCTGGACCCGGATGACCAGGGCGTTCTGCCCCAGCTCCTCGGTCGCGTAGGAGTCGAACGGCAGGTACGGGGCGCGCTGGAAGACCACCGCGATCTCGGTGACCCGGCGGCCCAGCCGCTTGCCGGTGCGCAGGTAGAACGGAACTCCCGCCCAGCGGCGGTTGTTGATCTCCAGCTTGATCGCCGCGTAGGTGTCGGTCTTGGAGTCCGGGTTGATGCCGTCCTCGTCCAGGTATCCGACCACCTCCTCGCCGCCCTGCCAGCCGGCCGCGTACTGGCCGCGCACGGTGTGCCGGCCGAGGTCGGTCGGGAGCTTGACGGCGCTGAGCACCTTGAGCTTCTCGGCCACCAGCGCCTTCGGGTGGAAGGACGCCGGCTCCTCGATGGCGGTGAGCGCCATCAGCTGGAGCAGGTGGTTCTGGATGACGTCGCGGGCGGAGCCGATGCCGTCGTAGTAGCCGGCCCGGCCGCCGATGCCGATGTCCTCGGCCATGGTGATCTGCACGTGGTCGACGTACGACCGGTTCCAGATCGGCTCGAACATCTGGTTGGCGAAGCGCAGCGCCAGGATGTTCTGGACCGTCTCCTTGCCCAGGTAGTGGTCGATCCGGAAGACCTCGTCCCGGGGGAAGACCTCGTGGACGATCCGGTTCAGCTCCTGGGCGCTCTCCAGGTCGTGGCCGAAGGGCTTCTCGATGACGGCGCGGCGCCAGGAGCCCTGCGGCGGGTCGGCCAGGCCGTGCTTCTTGAGCTGCTGGACGACGGTCGGGAAGAACTTCGGTGGGACGGACAGGTAGAAGGCGAAGTTTCCGCCGGTGCCCTGCGCCTTGTCGAGCTCCTGGATGGTCTCGCGCAGCTTGTCGAAGGCGTCGTCGTCGTCGAACGTGCCGTGGACGAAGCGCATGCCCTTGGCGAGCTGCTGCCAGACCTCCTCCCGGAACGGGGTCCGGGCGTGGTCCTTGACCGCGTCGTGGACCTCCTTGGCGAAGTCCTCGTCGTCCCACTCGCGGCGGGCGAAGCCGACGAGCGAGAAGCCCGGCGGCAGCAGGCCGCGGTTGGCCAGGTCGTAGATGGCCGGCATGAGCTTCTTGCGGGAGAGGTCGCCGGTGACTCCGAAGATGACCAGCCCCGACGGCCCCGCGATGCGCGGGAGCCGTCGGTCGGCCGGGTCACGAAGCGGGTTGATCGGCGCCGGCGGGAGGTCGTCCGCGTCCGACTCCGATGTCAACTCGGGGAAATCAGTGCTCACTTGATGGGCTCCGCTTTCGTGCGCTGGCTGTGTGAGCGAACGGTCACTTCTCGTCGGCGAAGGAGGCGAGCGAGGCGGTGACGGTGTCGAGCAGCTCGTTCCAGGACTGCTCGAACTTCTCCACGCCCTCGTCCTCCAGCACCTGGACCACGTCGTCGTAGTCCACGCCGGCGGCGGTGATGGCGTCCATCACGGCCTTGGCGTCGGCGTAGTTGGGGACGATGGTGCCGCCGGTGACCACGCCGTGGTCGGCGGTGGCCTCCAGGGTGGCCTCGGGCATGGTGTTCACCGTGCCGGGGGCGACCAGCTCGGTGACGTACAGGGTGTCCGGCAGGGCCGGGTCCTTGACGCCGGTGGAGGCCCACAGCGGGCGCTGCGGCTTGGCGCCGGCGGCCTCCAGGGAACGCCAGCGGGCGCCGCCGGCGGTCTTGCCGTCGACCGAGCCGAAGACCTCCTCGTACGCCTGGTAGGCGAGGCGGGCGTTGGCCAGGGCGGCCTTGGAGCGCAGGTTCTTCGCCTCGCCGCCGATCTTGTCCAGGCGCTTGTCGATCTCGGTGTCCACGCGGGAGACGAAGAACGAGGCGACCGACTCGATCTGGGAGAGGTCCAGGCCCTTGGCCTTGGCGGCCTCCAGGCCGGTCAGGTAGGCGTCGATGACGGCCTTGTAGCGCTCCAGCGAGAAGATCAGCGTGACGTTGACGCTGATGCCCCGGCCGATCACCTCGCTGATCGCCGGCAGGCCGGCCTTGGTGGCGGGGATCTTGATGAAGACGTTCGGGCGGTCGACCAGCCACCACAGCTGCTTGGCCTCGGCCACGGTGGCCGCGGTCTCGTGGGCCAGGCGCGGGTCGACCTCGATGGAGACCCGGCCGTCGCGGCCGTTGGAGGCGTCGTAGACCGGGCGCAGCACGTCGGCCGCGTCGCGCACGTCCGAGGTGGTGATCATGCGGACGGCCTCGTCGGTGGTGACCTTGCGGACGGCGAGGTCGCGCAGCTGGCCGTCGTAGGAGCTGTCGCCGCCGCCGATGGCCTTCTGGAAGATGGTCGGGTTGGTGGTGACACCCACCACGTGCTTGTTCTGCACCAGCTCGGCGAGGTTGCCGGTGTTCAGCCGCTTGCGGCTGAGGTCGTCCAGCCAGATCGCCACGCCTTCGTCGCTGAGGCGCTTCAATGCGTCAGTCATGGTGCTTCAGTCCTTTTTTCCGCTGTCTTCGTGGGGTAGTCGGAGGGGCCGTGTGCCCGCGTGCGGGCGGGCACACGGCCCGAGGAGGCGTCAGCGGTTGACGGCCTCAAGGGAGCGGAGGGCGTTGTGCGCCTCGGCCACCACGCGCTCGGCGGTCAGGCCGAACTCCTCGAACAGCACCTTGTAGTCGGCGGAGGCGCCGAAGTGCTCCAGCGACACGATCCGGCCGTGGTCGCCGACCAGCTCGCGCCAGCCCTGCCCGATGCCGGCCTCGACCGACACCCGGGCCTTGACCGACGGCGGCAGCACGCTGTCGCGGTAGGCCTGGTCCTGCTCCTGGAACCACTCGAAGGACGGCACCGAGACCACCCGGGCGGCGATGCCCTCGGCCTCCAGCACCTCGCGGGCCTTGACGGCCAGCTGGACCTCGGAGCCGGTGCCCAGCAGGATCACCTGCGGGTCGCCGGTGGAGGCCTCGGCCAGGATGTAGGCGCCCTTGGCGGTGCCCTCGGCGGAGCCGAAGACCTCGCGGTCGAAGGTCGGGACGTTCTGGCGGGTGAGCGCGAGGCCGACCGGGCCGGGGTGGCTGGTCTGGCGCTCGATGACGGTGCGCCAGGCGACGGCCGTCTCGTTGGCGTCGGCCGGGCGGACCATGGCCAGGCCCGGGATGGCGCGCAGCGAGGCCAGGTGCTCGACCGGCTGGTGGGTCGGGCCGTCCTCGCCGAGGCCGATCGAGTCGTGCGTCCAGACGTAGGTGACCGGCAGCTTCATCAGCGCGGCCAGGCGGACGGCCGGGCGCATGTAGTCGGCGAAGACCAGGAAGGTGCCGCCGTACACGCGGGTCCTGCCGTGCAGCGCGATGCCGTTCATGGTCGAGCCCATGGCGTGCTCGCGGATGCCGAAGTGGATCGTCCGGCCGTACGGGCTGGCGCTCTTCAGCGGGTTGCCCTCGGGCAGGAACGAGCTGTCCTCGTCGATGGTGGTGAGGTTGGACTCCGCGAGGTCGGCCGAGCCGCCCCACAGCTCCGGGATCACCGCGCCGATCGCCTTGAGGGTCTCGCCGGAGGCCTTGCGGGTGGCGACGTCCTTACCGGCCGGGAAGGACGGGACGGCCTTCTTCCAGCCCTCGGGCAGCTCGCCGGCCTGGATGCGGTCGAACTCGGCGGCGCGGTGCGGGTTGGCGGCGCGCCAGGCCTCCAGGGACTGCTCCCACCCGGTGCGGACGGCCTTGCCGCGCTTGATCACCTCGCGGGCGTGCTCGATCACCCGGTCGTCGACCTCGAAGGTCTTCTCCGGGTCGAAGCCCAGGACCTTCTTGGTGGCGGCGATCTCGGCGGCGCCGAGCGCGGAGCCGTGCGCCTTGGCGGTGTTCTGGGCGTCCGGGGCCGGCCAGGCGATGATCGTGCGCATCGCGATGATCGACGGGCGACCGGTCTCGGCCTTGGCCGCGGCCAGCGCGTCGGCCAGGGCGGCCACGTCGATGTCGCCGTTGGACTTCGGGGTGACCCGCTGGACGTGCCAGCCGTACGCCTCGTAGCGCTTGAGGACGTCCTCGGAGAAGGCGGTCTCGGTGTCGCCCTCGATCGAGATGTGGTTGTCGTCGTACAGGGCGACCAGGTTGCCCAGCTTCTGGTGGCCGGCCAGCGAGGAGGCCTCGGCGGAGATGCCCTCCTCCAGGTCGCCGTCGGAGACGATGGCCCAGACGGTGTGGTCGAAGGGAGACTCGCCGGCCGGGGCGTCCGGGTCGAACAGGCCTCGCTCGTAGCGGGCGGCCATCGCCATGCCGACCGCGTTGGCGATGCCCTGGCCGAGCGGGCCGGTGGTGGTCTCCACGCCCGCGGTGTGGCCGTGCTCCGGGTGGCCCGGGGTGCGGCTGCCCGCGACGCGGAAGGCCTTCAGGTCGTCGAGCTCCAGGCCGTAGCCCGAGAGGTACAGCTGGGTGTAGAGGGTCAGGCTGGTGTGCCCCGGGGACAGCACGAACCGGTCGCGGCCGACCCAGGAGGGGTCGGTCGGGTCGTGGCGCAGGAACCGCTGGAAGATCAGGTACGCGGCCGGGGCCAGCGACATGGCCGTCCCGGGGTGTCCGTTGCCGACCTTCTGGACGGCGTCCATGGCCAGAACCCGCGCTGTGTCAACCGTGCGCTCATCCAGTTCGGACCACTCGAATGCGTTCGTCGGCGTCGTGCTCACCCTGTCTCAGGGCTCCTTCCGTTGTGAAGAGTGACCCCGTGAATGGGGACCGGGTCGGCCACGGCGCTGTGGTCTCGACGCTGGGTGGTGCCGGTCACGGAGGGTAGATCCCGCTTCTGCGTGCGAGCCTACCGTCCGGGCCGGGGCTCACCCTCCGTGCTGGGACAACCAGGAAATCCGTATGGTGATTCCCACGAGGGCGGTCTGCATGATTTTGCCCCAGCCTCTCCTGATTTACGGCACCCTGCCGCTCGGGTGGTCAGGACGGGGGAGCGCACGCGCGCCGGGGCGGTTTCGTCGCTTCACCCAGTCGGTTCACTCGGGGGTGTGCCATCGGCCTCGCCGAGGGACCCCGGAGCCGGATGGGATATATGGAGCGTCTAAGGTGGCGTGGTACGCGCAGAGCGGACGATTCGGGACCTTCGTTCCCGTGGACGCCTGCGAGGATTCATCTTCAGTTGGGGTGTTAGTGACCGCCGTCGAAACCCGTCCCGCCGGGGTCACCGGGGCGACTCCTGCGCACCGGCCCATCGGGGCCCGTGTCGGCGCCTTCGTCGCACTGACCAAGCCGCGGATCATCGAACTGCTGCTGATGAGCACGGTGCCGGTGATGTTCCTGGCCCAGCAGGGTGTCCCGAACATGCTGCTGGTGCTGAAGGTCGTGGTCGGCGGCTACCTCTCGGCGGGCGGCGCCAACGCCCTCAACATGTACATCGACCGCGACATCGACGCGGTGATGTCGCGGACCGAGCGGCGCCCGATCGTCACCGGGATGGTGTCGCCGCGCGAGGCGCTGGTGTTCGGCGTCGTCCTCGCGATCGTCTCGACCCTGTTGCTGGGCTTCGGCGTCAACTGGCTCTCCTCCGGACTGGCCCTCGGCGCGCTGCTGTTCTACGTGTTCGTCTACACGCTGGGGCTCAAGCGGCGCACCTCGCAGAACATCGTCTGGGGCGGCATCGCCGGCTGCATGCCGGTGCTGATCGGCTGGTCCTCGGTCACCAACTCGCTGTCCTGGGCGGCCGTGGCGCTGTTCCTGGTGGTGTTCTTCTGGACGCCGCCGCACACCTGGGTGCTCTCGATGAAGGTGCGCGAGGACTACGAGCGGGCCGGTGTGCCGATGCTGCCGGTGATCAAGGGCAACGTCGAGGTCGGCAAGCAGGTCGTCGTCTACTCCTGGGTGATGGTGGCGACCTCGCTGGCGGTGTGGCCGCTGGGGCACATGAGCTGGCTGTACGCCGTCGCCGCGGTGCTGCTCGGCGCGTTCTGGCTGCGCGAGGCGCACGCGCTGTACGCGCGGGCCAAGGCCGGGGTCGTGGGCGCGAAGCTGAAGGAGATGCGGCTGTTCCACTGGTCGATCACCTACCTGTCGCTGCTGTTCGTGGTGTGCGCGATCGACCCGTTCGTGAAGTAGAGGCTGACGCGAGAGAGCCCCGGTCCGGTGGACCGGGGCTCTCTCGCGTCCGGGGGCACTTTCGAGTCCTTGAACCGTCTCAGCGGGCGGGCAGTTCGGAGCGGCCGACGTGGCCGTCCAGCCAGTCCTTGAGTGGCTGGGAGGCGTGCAGGAAGGCGGTGATCCGGGTGTAGGCCGTCCGGGTGCCCAGCCACTTCGCGGGCGCCCACTCCTGCCAGGCCACCAGGCCCTTGTGGCGCAGCAGCTCGATCCTCGGGTGGTCCTTGGGGAAGCCGCGTGGGGCGGACTTGAGGGAGTCCCGGCCGAACACCTGGGGGCCGTCCTGCTCCACCGCGGCGATCACCCGCTCCAGCTCGGCGCCGCTGACGTCCTTGGCGACGGCGGCGCGGTAGCGCTCCAGCTGGTCCGGGGCGAGCCGGTACATGCCGTTGCCGCAGGCCAGGCCGTCGGCGGAGAGCTGGATGTAGCCGCCGGCCTCCAGGTGCGCGCCGATGTGCGTCTTGTACGGGGACTTGTCGGCGCTGAAGCGGATGTCGCGGTTCGGGCGGAAGATCTTCCCCGGCCCGAACTCGGGCTCCAGATCGGCGAGCAGCAGCTCCATCGGGGCCCGTACGGCGTCGTCGTACCGGTCCTTGTGGGCCTGCCAGAAGGTCTTCGAATTGTCGGCCTCCAGGTGCTCGTAGAAGTCGAACGCCTCGGCCGGCCAGCCGGAGAAGGTCACCCCTCCAGTATGTGGCCCGGTGCACAGGCCGCCCCCGTCGCCAGCGCCGCTACCGGTGGGTAGCATGCGGGCATGAGCAGCGCAGAGACCGCCACCGCCGCCGCGCCGGACGCCCGTACCGAGCGCCGCGCCAAGCGCATCGCCAAGCACCTCAGCAGCTTCGCCCGCCAGCACGGGGGCGGCGCCGACGCGGTCGTCGAGTACGTCGGCGCCGTGGCCACCCGGATCGTCGTGGTCGGCGCGGACGGCGCCTGGGGCGACCAGGTGGCCCCGAGCTACGCCGTCGGCCGCCGGGCCGCCGAGCTGGCCGGGCTGACCCTGCACGACGACTTCGAGGGCGAGCTGGCCCTCAAGGTGAAGACCGGCCCGTACGAGTGGAAGCGGATGGCTGGCATCCAGCTCGGCGGCTGAGGCCCCTGGGAACGCCGACGGCCCGGCTCCTCCGTTCGGGGGAGCCGGGCCGTCATGGTGTGCCCGGCGGCACGTGGCCCGGAGGCTGCTGTGTTCCAGGCGTGAACCGTGACGTCAGCGCTCTCGTCTCTCGTCTTGGCCGGCCTCTGCGGCTGATCGTCACGGGCGGCGGGACCGGCGGCCATACCTATCCGGCCCTCACCGCGATCCGTGCCCTGCGCTCGCGTCTCGCCGAGGCCGACGGCGCGCTGGACGTGCTGTGGATCGGCACTGCCACCGGCCTTGAGGCCAAGGTGACCGCCGCCGAGGACATTCCGTTCAGGACCGTCGCCACCGGGAAGATCCGGCGCTCCGCCAACCCGCTCAAGCTGGTGTCGCCCGCCAACGTCAAGGACATGGGCCGTGTCCCCCTGGGCGTCGCGCAGGCCCGCTCAGCGGTCGCCGAGTTCGCTCCGGACGTGGTGCTCGGCACGGGCGGCTACGTCGCGGTGCCGGTCGGGATGGCCGCCCGGTGTCACCGGCCGCTGGTCGTTCACGAGCAGACCGTCCGGCTCGGTCTGGGCAACCGGGCCCTGGCCCGGGTGGCGACGCGTGTCGCGGTCTCCTCCGAGTCGACGCTCCAGTTCCTGCCCGAAGCCGCCCGTGCCACCGCCGTGGTGACCGGCAACCCGGTACGCCCGGAGGTACTGACTGGCCAGGGCGACAAGGCTATTCAGGCGCTCGGGCTGTGGGGCTTCGACCGTTCCCTGCCTACCGTGTACGTGACCGGCGGAGCGCAGGGCTCCCAGCAGATCAACGAGCTGGTCAGCGAGATTCTGCCGTGGCTGCTCGGCCACGCCAACGTGGTCCACCAGTGCGGGCCCAGCCACGAAGCGCGGTTGCGGGAGCGGGCGGCGTCGCTTCCCGAGCACCTACGTGCCCGGTACCTGGTGACCGGCTTCGTCGGCCCGGAGCTGCCGGACGTGCTGGCCCTCGCGGACGTGGTCGTCTCCCGCAGCGGTGCGGGGACGCTGGCCGAGCTGACCACGCTGGGGCGGGCCGCGGTGTTCATCCCACTGGCGACGTCGGCCGGGAACGAGCAGGAGCACAACGCCCGTCACCTGTCGGATGCCGGAGCGGCGGTAGCCCTGATCGGCCGGGCCGCTCCGGACACCCTTCAGGACGCGATCGGGCCGCTCCTGACCGACCCGGCCCGCCGCGCGGACATCGCGCGGCGGGCCGCCGAGCACGGTCGGCCGGATGCTGCTGACCGTCTCGTGGACGTGCTGCTGTCGGTCGTGGACCGTTAGTTCTCCAGGTCCAGCAGGTGCCGGACGGCGCCGGCCTGGACGGTGTCCACGCACAGCAGGTAGGCCGGGTAGTCACTCTCCCAGGGGTCGGGCACGTCCTCGCCGCTGATGTACAGGTCGAGCTTTCCGGCGGCCGGGGTGCCGTCCGTCATGGTCTGGAGTTCGGCGAGGACGGCGCGGTCCATGGCCAGCACGGCGTCGGCCCAGTCGAGCATGCGGTGGTTGACCTTGACCGCGCGGTGGTCGCGGATGTCGTAGCCGGCGTCCTCGGCGGCCCGAATGGCGTTGCTGTGCGCCGGGGCACCGACGTGGCGCTCGCGCAGCCCGGCCGAACGGACCTCGACCTTCTCCCCGCCGAGGTGGGCGAGCACCGCGGCGGCAAGCGGCGAGCGGTTGTGGTTGCCCAGGCAGACCACGAGGACCACCACGCAGTTGAACGGCACGGTGTTCGCCACGTCCACGTCGACCAGGCGGGCGCCGTCCAGGCCGGCCAGTTCGGCCTGGTAGGTGCGCCACAGGTGCTGGCGGTGTGCGGCGGTCTGTGGGAAGTGCTTCAGCTGGGCGACGCCGATGGCGGCGTTCAGCTGGGACATGTCGAAGCGCATCCCGGGGCCCTGGACCTCGTAGGAGGTCAGGGAGGCGCGGGCGTCCTTGGACTGGACGATGCCGAACAGGCGCAGGCTGCGGAGGGTGTCGGCTTCCTCGCGGGTGCGGGGGATGATCGTGCCGCCCTGGCCGGTGGTGAGGTTCTTGATCGGGTCGTGCGAGAAGCAGGTCAGCACGGTGGGGTCGGCGCCGACCATGGTTCCGTCCGGGTGGCGGGAGCCGAAGGCGTGGGCGGCGTCTTCGATGATCTGGATGTCCCGGCTGGCCAGGTGGTCGCGGATCGGGGTGAGGTCCACGGCCCGGCCGCCGTAGAGCACGGGCATGACGGCCCGGGTGTTCGGGGTCAGGGCTTCCAGCACGGTGTCCGGGGTGACGGCCAGCGTGCGGGGATCGATCTCGGCGAAGCGGGGTGCGGCGCCGTTCCAGGTGATGGCCTGGACGCTGGCGCAGAAGGTGAGCGAGGGGAGGACGACGACGTCGCCGGGAACGATGCCGGTCGAGCGCACAGCGAGGTGCAGTGCCGTGGTGCCGGAGTTCACGGCGACGGTGTCGGTGACGCCGAGCAGGTCGGCCACGCCAGCCTCGAACTGGTCGGTGGCGGGGCCGTGTCCCCACTGGCCGCCGGGCAGGACGGCGGCCAGTGCGGCGGCTTCGGTGCCGTGCAGCAGCGGCGCGGCGTTGCGTTCGACGCCCGGGGGTCGCGTGGTGGTCGGGGTCAAGACCGGGTGCTCCTTCGTCAGAGCGCGCCGGGGATGGCACGGGGCTCGGTGGACATCACGGCGACGTACTTGGTGAGGAAGGTGCCGCTGCGGTAGGTGAGCCGCCGGTGGTCGACGGGCTGCCGGAAGAGGCCGTTCATGGCCTGGCGGACCAGGTCGGCTCCGGCTTCCTCGGCGAGCAGGAATCCGGCGGCGAGCCGGGAGTTGATCTCCGTGAGGACCACCCGTGGGTCGGCGCCTTCGGTGATGAAGCCCTGGACGTCCACCGGCCCGACGGCGCGGATCGCCCGGATCGCCTCGGTGACCCGCTTGGTGGCCTCCGGGTCGTCGATCGTGACGGCGACCATCGACATGCCGGCCTGGACCATCAGGCGCCGGCGCAGGATCGCGGAGGTGCGGCCGTTGTGGTCCGTCAGGCAGTCGGTGGTGAACTCCACGCCCCGGGCGCGCTGCTGGACGATAGGGGAGGGCGCCAGTTCGCACAGTACGCGGGCCTGCTCGCGGGTGCGGCAGAAGTGCACGTTCTTGGAGCCCTGGAGGTCGGCATGGACGACCTTCCCGAACGGGAGGGGCGTGACGCCCCAGCGGCCGTGAGCGAGCCGGTGGACCAACGCCAGACCCCGGCCGGACGTGGCGTCGGGTCCGGCCTGGACCATCACGGGCATCGAGCGGGAACCGTCACCGGCGAGGAGGCGGACGATCCGGTCGGTCGGGCGGCGGATGCCGACGAGCATGTGGGTCTGGCAGCAGGTCTCGACCGAGTTGGTGACCAACTCGCTGACGATGACGACGGCGTCGTCCACCAGCTCGTCCAGCCCCCATTCCCGCAGCTTCGCCGCGACGAACCGGCGGGTCACAGCCACCGACTCCGGCAGGTAGGGCAGCGGCAGCTCCGCTGCCGTTGACGCCGACATCGAGTTGGTGTCGAGAGTCGCACGACTCTCCGTCGAAGCGTGCTGCATGGGAACTTCCAGGATGTCGGCCTCGGACACGACCATCTCCTGGTGTTTCCATGCACTCATGTACATGAGTGACGAGTAGAAGAGTGCCCGACTCCTGTACATGAGTCGACCCGTCGCGGGAGGAATCTCGCGACGGGTCGAGGGAGTTGATCGCTAGTCAGTCATGTGCGGGGAAGCGATAGTCGAGAACGAACTGATCGGCGGCCATGACGGTGTCGCACACCTCCACCACGCGGCCATCCGCAGTGATGGCATCACGAACGAGATGGATCACTGGCGCACCGGGGCTCAGGGTGAGCGCTTTGGTTTCAGGCTTGGTCGCGAGTCGGGCCCGCACGGACTCGGTGAACTCGGCGAGGGAGCGGCCGTGTTCTTCGAGGCGGGCGTAGATGCCGCCGTCACCGGGGTTCTCGGCGAAGACTTCAGGGATGTCCTTGACCACGTCCCACGGCAGGTATGACGTGGCCTCCTCGGTGGGCACCCCATCTCGGAAGTACCGGCGTTTGCGGGCCAGTACCTGGGTGCCGGCGGGAAGACCCAAGCGATCGGCGATCTCGGGAGGTGCTGCTGTGGGGCCCACGAACAGCACGGTCACGGACGGGATGCCGCCGGAGGTCTCCGCCTCTGCGAGGTACGCGGCCTTGCCGGCTTTGCGATGGGCGCGGCGGAATCGGTCCGCAGACTTGCGCTGAACCGGTGGGCGGGAGCGGACGAATGAGCCTCGACCATGGTGCGTCTCGATGAGCTGAGTTGTTCGGAGTTCGGCGATGGCCTTGCGAACCGTCCCGGATGCGACTCCGTATCGCTGCATGAGCTCGGCCTCGCTGGGCACGGTCGCACCGGGAGCGAGAGCGCCCGACTTGATCTGTGCGGCAAGATCAGCTGCGATCTGCAGGTACTTCGCCGTGGCCGACGAGGCCACCTCACTACTCGCCATAGTCCTTCAGGGCTCCTATTCTCCTGCACATGAGTAACAGTGCCGGGAAGTTCCAGTCAACGCCGCTCCACTCGGTGTCCGTCGCCGGGGTGGTGGTGCGGGAGGACGGTCGGGTACTGGCGATTCGCCGGGCCGACAACGGGACTTGGGAACCCCCGGGTGGCGTGCTGGAGCTGGGTGAAGCCATTGAGGACGGCGTCCGACGCGAGGTCTACGAGGAGACCGGGATCAAGGTCGGCATGGAACGGCTGACCGGCGTGTACAAGAACGTAAGTCGAGGGATCGTCGCCCTCGTTTTCCGCTGCACACCGGAGGGCGGTGCCGAGCGGCCTTCGGATGAGTCGGTCGAGGTCGACTGGCTCACGCCGGCCGAGGTCTCCGACCGCATGGCCGAGGTCTACGCCGTACGCGTCCTGGACGCGCTTCGGGGCGATACAACACCGAGTATCCGAACCCACGACGGCCGACACGTACTGTGACAAGGAAGGTCCCCCTTGGGGGTGGGTGAACAAGCGGCAGTCGTTTGCCCAGGTGCCGCTCGGTTAGTCGAAGTAAACGACCATGTTGGAGCTGATCATCGATGGACGCGACCCGGAGCCGCCGTTTCACGTTGCGATAGCCCTTCGGCCGATGTGACTCCTTGGCGTACGGCGAAGGCCCCCATCGCGGGATGGGGGCCTTCGCCGTACGTCGGGCCTGTGTTCAGACGGTGGCAGCTTGTGGGGTCTGCGCGGGCAGCTGCTCGGGGGGTGCTTCGGTCTCCCGTACGCGCAGGGCGAGCGGGATGCGCAGGGCGGCGATCCAGGTCAGCGCGGCGAACAGCATGTGGATGCCGACCATCAGCTCGGGGGCGTCGGTGAAGTACTGGATGAAGCCGAGCACGCCCTGCAGTAGCAGGACGGCGAGTAGTTCCTTGGCCCGGGCGCGGGCGGGCTGCGGGGCCTTGACGGCGGCGAAGACGAAGATCACCGCGATGGCCAGGCCGACCGAGACGAAGGCGAAGTCGGCGTGGAACTGGGCGAGGCGGTCGTAGTCGATCGGGATCCGCGGGACGATCTTGTTGTCCTTGGGGGTGCCCGGGTGGTGGCCGGCGCCGGTCACCAGGGTGCCGGCCGCGACCAGCAGGCCGATCACGGTGACCAGGACGTACGAGAGCTGGTGGATCGGTCGGGCCACGGAGAGCTTGGCCGGGCCGTCGCCCTCCTTGCTGCGCTCCCACATCAGCAGCGCTACCCAGACCAGGGCCATCGCGGCGACCATGTGCAGCGCGACGGTGTACGGGTTGAGGCCGGTCAGCACGGTGATGCCGCCGAGCACGGCGTTGCTCATCACCAGCCAGAACTGCGCCCAGCCGAGCTTGGTCATGCTGCGCCGCCACGGACGGTGGCAGCGGGCGGCCAGGATCGCCCAGCCGACGGCGGCGCTCAGCACGTAGGTGAGCATCCGGTTGGTGAACTCGATGACGCCGTGGAAGCCCATCTCGGCCGTGGGCGTCAGGCTTTCGTCGGTGCAGCGGGGCCAGGTGGTACAGCCGAGGCCGGAGGCGGTGAGGCGGACGGCGCCGCCGGTGACGACGATCACCACGCTCATCACCAGCGCGGCGAACGCGGCGCGCCGGACCATCGCGGCGGACGGCTGCCAGCGGTCGGCGAGCAGGGAGAAGGGGTTAGGCACGGGGTCAATCGTAGGCGCCCTTACAGCCGATCTTGGGGCGGGGCGCGGGCGCGACGGTTACCCGGGATCGGGTGGGCGCAAACCGGACTGTTCGGGCAAGGCGGTCAATGGTCTTGACCAATCACCCGCTCGGCCGAAAGAGTGCGGATTGGTCCATACCTTTTTCGGGCCTCTCCCACTCCTCCCGCACGTAAGCGGAGATCCTGCACATGCGCATATCCACGTCCGCCGCCGCGCTCGCAGTCGGCGGCTCGCTCGCACTGGCCGGCCTGATCGCCCCCACCGCCCACGCCGCCGACCCCGGCCAGGAGTGCCGCAGCCTCGGGGTCGCCAACCTCTACGGCGAGTTCATCGAGGGCGACGACACCCACACCCCAGACGCCGAGGGCGCTGTCGCGGTGGGCGGGAACGCCGACTTCACCGGCGGCTTCTCGGTCGGCCAGGAACTGACCGCCGACCAGGTCGCGGCGCTGCCCGGCCACAACGCCCTGGTCGTGGCCGGCCGCATCGCCGGCCACAACACCCAGGTGATGAAGGGCAACGGCGTCTACGGCGGCAAGGCCGAGGGCGCGGTCGTCCAGGCCCACCAGGGCGCCGTCGCCCAGGGCCCCTCGCCGATCGACTTCAAGGCCGAGTTCGCCAAGCTGCGCGCCGCCTCCACCGCGCTGGCCGCCGCGCCGCAGACCGCCGGTGCCGGCGTCCAGGCCGAGGGCGCCAAGCTGACGTTCACCGGCGGGGACGCGAAGTACAACAGCTTCACCGTCGACGCCGCGAAGCTGCAGGGCGCCAAGGACGTCTACCTCAAGGTGCCGGCCGGCTCGGTCACCGTGGTCAACGTGACCGGCGGCTCCTATGACATGGCGGCGGCCGGGACCACCGGCTTCCACCTGTGGGACGAGGGCAAGGCGTCGTTCGTCCTGGACGACAAGCTGCAGAGCGCGGCGGGCGGGGCGATCCGGGCCAAGCTGCTCTGGAACTTCTCGACCGCGACCAAGGTGGTCAAGAACGGCGCCGCCGCCTGGGCCGGCACCGTGCTGGCGCCGAACGCCGCCTTCGACCTCGGCAGCGGCGGCCCGGTCAACGGCTCGGTGATCGCCGCCTCGCTGACCGGAAAGGGTGGCGCGGAAACGCACCACTACCCCTTCACCGGGTGCCTGCCGGCCGTCGTCCCGACGCCGTCCGCCACGTCCACCGTGCCGCCGGTGCTGCCGAGCGGCACGCCGTCGGCCTCCATCACGCCCACCACGCCCGGGACGCCCGGCGCCTCGGCCACCCCCGGGACCTCGGCGAGCCCCTCGGCCACGCCGTCCGCCTCGGGGAGTGGCAAGCCCGGCACGGGTGCCTCCGCCAGTCCGTCGGCCACCGGCTCGGCGGGTGTGCCGGCCGCCTCCGCCTCCGCCTCGCCCTCGGCGAGCCCGTCCGCCCAGGTGAACGCGGGCGGCAACCTCGCGCACACCGGCTCCGGGCCCGTGGTGCCGCTGGCGATCGGCGGCGCGGTGGTGCTCGCGGCCGGTGGCGCGATCGTGGTCGCTGTCCGGCGTCGGGCGGTCCGGAAGGCCTGACGGTTTCGCCGGTCGACCGGTGCTGCGCCCTCGGTGATTGAACCTGATCGCCGGGGGCGCACGTTTTTCAGTCAGGTGACGAAGTTCATTCAAGTTTGCCGAATCCGCGTTCTGCGAGGTGGCGGCTGTGATGGGCTGGTCATACACATCAGGCGACGGACCAACAGACGAAATCCGGTCGTGCGGCGGGGTGTGGAGAGGTGCGGGAGTGCCGGTAGAGTCCCCCGGACAGTCGTAGCGGGCCACCGCGAAACCTTCAACACGCCTGCTGCGCAAGACCATTCGAAGGGGAACAGCGTAAATGGCGCGACAGCAGCGGCACATGCGGATCGGCGCGGCGGCACTCGCCGGGACGGCGGCGGCCGGAATTCTCCTGCCTCTGGCGCTGGCAACCAACGCCTCGGCGCACGTGCCGAGTTGGTCGGTGACCTGCGACAAGATCGTGATCGATCTGATCAACTACAGCCCCAAGCCTGACGTGAAGAACACCGTCAGCCTCACCATCGACGGCGAGAAGGTCCTGGACGCCAAGGCCTTCCCCGCGGAGTTCCACGGCACCTTCCCGGTGAAGGACCACACGGCCCCGATCAAGGCGAACCTCGTGGTGAACACCACGGAGAACCCCAACGAAAAGGGCTGGAACATCAACGAGACCAAGGCGATCGAGCCGTGCCACACGCCGACTCCGACGCCCACTCCCACCCCGACGCCCACCCCGACTCCGACCCCGACTTCGACGCCCACCCCCACCCCGACCCCGACCCCGTCGCGGACCGTGACGCCGACTCCGACCCCGTCGGCCACCCCGACCCCGTCGGCCTCGCCCACCGCGAGCAAGACCGCGACCCCGACCCCGGTCCCGTCGCCCACCAGCAGCGGCCCGGCGCTCGCCCAGACCGGTAGCAGCGACGCCACCCCGATGATCGCGGCGGCCGGCGGCGGCGTGCTGCTGGTCGGCGGCGCGCTCGTCCTGCTGGCCCGCAAGCGCCGGGGAAACCAGAGCTGACGTTCCGTGGCACACGCGAACCGCCCCCCGGCCGAAGTGGCCGGGGGGCGGTTCGCGTTACGGGGGCTGGGAGGCCTACTCCCAGCGGAAGAAGCGGGCTGCGGCGGCCAGGCCGAGGACGGCCCAGCCGGCCAGGATGCCGAGGTCCGACCAGGGCACCGAGGCCCCGTGCTGCAGGACCGACCGCAGGCCGTCCGAGAGGGCGGAGATCGGCAGCAGCTCCAGCGCCGACTGCACCGCCGAGGGGAACCTGCTCAGCGGCACGATCACGCCGCCGGCCAGCAGCAGCAGGATGAACACCAGGTTCGCGGCGGCCAGGGTGGCCTCCGCCTTGAGCGTGCCGGCCATCAGCAGGCCGAGCCCGGAGAAGGCGGCGGTGCCGAGGACCAGCAGCGCGGCGACCGTCAGCGGGTTGCCCTGCGGGGACCAGCCGAGCGCCAGCGCGATCACCGACAGCAGCGCGACCTGCAGCGCCTCGGTGACCAGCACGCAGCCGGTCTTGGCGGTCAGCAGCGTCCAGCGCGGGAGCGGGCTGGCGCCGAGCCGCTTCAGCACGCCGTAGCGGCGCTCGAAGCCGGTGGCGATGGCCTGCCCGGTGAAGGCGGTGGACATCACGGCCAGCGCGAGCAGGCCGGGGGCCAGGAAGTCGACCCGCTTGCCCGGGCCCTCGACCGCGACGATGTCCACGGCCGAGAACAGCACCAGCAGCACGGTCGGGATGACCACGGTGAGCAGCAGCTGCTCACCGTTGCGCAGCAGCATCCTGGTCTCGAAGGCGGTCTGGGCGAGCAGCATCCGGCCGACCGGGGCGGCGCCCGGCTCGGGGGTGTAGTCGGTGGCGTCCGGCTCGGGCGCGTAGTCGGTGGTACTCACGAGCGCAGGTCCCGTCCGGTCAGGTCGAGGAAGACGTCTTCGAGGCTGCGGCGCCGCACGGACAGCCGTTCGGGCAGGATGCCGGAGGCCGCGCACCAGCCGGTGACGGTGGCCACCAGCTGCGGGTCGACGGGCGCCTCGATGCGGTAGCCGCCGGGGGAGGTCTCGGCGGCGGTGGCGCCCTCGGGCAGCTCCATGAGCAGCGGGCCGAGGTCGAGCCCGGGCGGGCCGTCGAAGCACAGGGCGTTCTCGGCGCCGCCGCGGCACAGCTCCTCGGGGCTGCCGGTCGCGATCACCCGGCCCCGGTCGACGATGGCGACCTGGTCGGCGAGCTGTTCGGCCTCGTCCATGTGGTGGGTGGTGACGACCACCGTGACGCCGTCCCGGCGCAGGTCGCGGACCAGCTCCCAGGTCGCCCGCCGGGCCTGCGGGTCGAGGCCGGCGGTGGGCTCGTCCAGGAAGACCAGCTCGGGGCGGCCGACCACGGCCATGGCCAGGGCGAGCCGCTGCTGCTGGCCGCCGGACAACCGTCGGTAGGTGGTGCGGCCGCAGGAGCCGAGGCCGAGTCGTTCGACCAGCGCGTCGACGTTCAGCGGGTGGGCGTGCAGCCGGGCGGTGTGGCGCAGCATCTCGACGGCGCGCGCGCCCGCGTACACGCCGCCGGACTGCAGCATGACGCCGATCCGGGGGCGCAGCGCGGCGTTCTGGGCGACCGGGTCGAGGCCGAGGACGCGGACGGTGCCGGCGTCGGGGCGGCGGTAGCCCTCGCAGGTCTCGATGGTGGTGGTCTTGCCGGCGCCGTTGGGGCCGAGGACGGCGGTGATCGCGCCGCGTGCGATGGTGAGGTCGAGGCCGTCCACCGCGGGCTTGTCGCCGTAGCGCTTGACCAGCCCGGCGATCTTCACCGCGGGTTCGGAGTGCATACCGGCGAGTCTAAGAGGGGCGAACGCCCGGCCCGGACGGCGGCCTCGGTGATCGTTTCCGCAGGTCAGGTAAGGCTTGCCTGCGTGACAGATGACACGAGTGAGGCCTGCATCACGGCTTGTCCTGTCGGAAGTAATTACGCAACACTGGTGTTGTGAAAAACATGCGCGAGCACGCCACGGACCAGGAGGCCGAGTCGGCCCCCGGTTGTGACGTGCCCGTGACGGCGGCCGAGGTGCTGCTGGAGGGCCACCGGGCCACCCGGGACCGGGTCGCCCGGTCGATCCTCGACCACGGCCCCTCCTCCGCCGCCGACCTGGCGAGCCGGCTCGGCCTCACCGCCGCCGCCGTCCGCCGCCACCTCGACGGGCTGGCCGCCGCAGGCCTGGTCGAGTCCCGTGAACAGCGGGTCTACGGCAGCCGCGGCCGGGGCCGTCCGGCCAAGGTCTTCGCCCTCACCGACGGCGGCCGGGACGCCTTCTACCAGGCGTACGACCAGCTCGCCGCCGATGCGCTGCGCTGGATCTCCGACTCGGTCGGCGGCGGCAAGGCGGGCGAGGAGGCGGTCGCCGCCTTCGCCCGGGCCCGGTTCGGCAAGCAGGGCGAGAAGTACCTGGAAATCCTGCGGCTGGCCGAGGCGGGGGAGCGCACCGAGGCGCTCGCCCAGGCGCTGAGCGCCGACGGGTACGCTGCCACGGTGCGGCGGGTCCCGCCGGCCGTGGCGAAGGCCCCGGCAGGCGCCCAGCTCTGCCAGCACCACTGCCCGGTCGCGCACATCGCCGAGCAGTTCCCCCAGCTCTGCGAGGCGGAGACCGAGGTCTTCTCGCAACTCCTGGGCACCCATGTGCAACGGCTGGCCACCATCGCCCACGGCGACGGGGTCTGCACGACCTATGTGCCGGCACCCGGTGCCGCATCGTCGCCTGCCCGGCGCCCCGCCGGCCAGGGCTCCGATGCAGTGCCGACTGCCGGTACGTCCACCGAAGATTCAGCGTCCGCGCGTTAGGAAGCTCGCATGACTGACACCGTTTCGCACCCGGAGCTCGAAGGCCTGGGCACCTACGAGTACGGCTGGGCGGACCCGGACACCGCCGGTGCCACCGCCAAGCGCGGGCTCAGCGAAGACGTCGTCCGCGACATCTCCGCGAAGAAGAGCGAGTCCGAGTGGATGCTCAACCTGCGTCTCAAGGGCCTGAAGCTGTTCGGCAAGAAGCCCATGCCGACCTGGGGCTCGGACCTCTCGGGCATCGACTTCGACAACATCAAGTACTTCGTCCGGTCGACCGAGAAGCAGGCCGAGTCCTGGGAGGACCTGCCCGCCGACATCAAGGCGACGTACGACAAGCTCGGCATCCCGGAGGCGGAGAAGCAGCGCCTGGTCGCCGGTGTCGCGGCGCAGTACGAGTCCGAGGTGGTCTACCACCAGATCCGCGAGGACCTGGAGCAGCAGGGTGTCATCTTCCTGGACACCGACACCGCGCTGCGTGAGCACCCGGAGATCTTCAAGGAGTACTTCGGCACCGTCATCCCGGCCGGTGACAACAAGTTCGCCGCGCTGAACACCGCCGTGTGGTCCGGCGGCTCGTTCATCTACGTGCCGAAGGGTGTCCACGTCGACATCCCGCTCCAGGCCTACTTCCGGATCAACACCGAGAACATGGGCCAGTTCGAGCGGACGCTGATCATCGTCGACGAGGACGCCTACGTCCACTACGTCGAGGGCTGCACCGCGCCGATCTACTCCTCCGACTCGCTGCACTCCGCGGTCGTGGAGATCATCGTGAAGAAGGGCGGCCGCTGCCGCTACACGACCATCCAGAACTGGTCGAACAACGTCTACAACCTGGTCACCAAGCGCGCCGTGGCGTACGAGGGCGCGACCATGGAGTGGGTCGACGGCAACATCGGCTCCAAGGTGACCATGAAGTACCCGGCCGTCTACCTGATGGGCGAGCACGCCAAGGGCGAGACCCTGTCGATCGCCTTCGCCGGCGAGGGCCAGCACCAGGACGCCGGCGCCAAGATGGTGCACATGGCGCCGAACACCTCCTCCAACATCGTCTCCAAGTCGGTGGCGCGAGGCGGCGGCCGCACCTCCTACCGCGGTCTGATCGAGATCGGCGAGGGCTCCAAGGGCGCCAAGTCCAACGTGCTCTGCGACGCCCTGCTGGTCGACACCATCTCCCGCTCGGACACCTACCCGTACGTGGACGTCCGCGAGGACGACGTGTCGATGGGTCACGAGGCGACGGTCTCCAAGGTCAGCGAGGACCAGCTCTTCTACCTGATGAGCCGGGGCATGACCGAGTTCGAGGCGATGGCGATGATCGTCCGCGGCTTCGTCGAGCCGATCGCGCGCGAGCTGCCGATGGAGTACGCGCTGGAGCTGAACCGGCTGATCGAGCTGCAGATGGAGGGCTCCGTCGGCTGACGAACGGCCGCACGCAGTCCAGTCCGCACTTTTGAGGAAGAGAGCACCACGACAGCCATGGCTGACGTCAACACCCCCACCGGCTCCACGACCGCCGGTTCGATCGAGGTCGGCACTGCCGGCGCCGGCGCGCAGCTCGCCGGCCCCGGCACCGGCCGCGCCACCGTCCAGCAGCCGATCGACGCCCGCGTCGCGGTCAAGCCCTCGTTCGACGTGAACGACTTCCCGGTGCCCACCGGCCGCGAGGAGGACTGGCGCTTCACCCCGCTGCACCGCCTCGCCGGCCTGCACGACGGCTCGGCCGTCAGCGCCGCCAAGGGCGAGGACAAGGTCGAGCTGAGCCTGCCGGACGGCGTCACCGCCGAGACGGTCGGCCGCGACGACGCCCGCCTGGGCAAGGCCGGCACGCCGGTCGACCGGGTCGCCGCGCAGGCGTTCAGCGCCTTCGAGCAGGCGCTCGTGGTCACCGTCCCCAAGGAGACGGTGCTCACCGAGCCGGTGAAGATCGACGTGCACGGCGAGGGCGGCACCCGCTTCGCCCACGTGGTGATCGACGTCAAGCCGTTCGCCGAGGCCGTCGTGGTGATCAACCACACCGGCACCGGCACCCGCGCCGCCAATGTCGAGCTGCTGGTCGGCGACGGCGCGAAGCTCACCTTCGTCTCGGTCCAGGACTGGGAGCGTGACGCGGTGCACGTCGCCCAGCAGACCGCGCTGATCGGCCGGGACGCCTCGTTCAAGTCCGTGGTCGTCAGCTTCGGCGGCGACCTGGTCCGGATCCACCCGCGGGTCAACTACGCCGCGCCCGGCGGCGAGGCCGAGCTGTTCGGCCTCTATTTCGCCGACGCCGGCCAGCACCTGGAGCACCGTCTGGTCATCGACCACGACACCCCGCACTGCCGCTCCAACGTGGTCTACAAGGGCGCGCTGCAGGGCCAGGACGCGCACGCCGTCTGGGTCGGCGACGTGCTGATCCGCGCCGCCGCCGAGGGCACCGACACCTACGAGCACAACCGCAACCTGGTGCTCACCGACGGCGCCCGGGTCGACTCGATCCCGAACCTGGAGATCGAGACCGGCGAGATCGTCGGCGCCGGCCACGCCTCCGCGACCGGCCGCTTCGACGACGAGCAGCTCTTCTACCTGCAGGCCCGCGGCATCCCGGCCGACGAGGCCCGCCGCCTGGTGGTGCGCGGCTTCTTCGCCGAGCTGGTCCAGCAGATCGGCGTCGCCGAGATCCAGGACCACCTGATGGAGAAGATCGAGGCCGAGCTGGAAGCGGCGGTCTGATCCCGATGACCTTCCTCCGTGCCTGCGCGCTGAGCGACCTCCAGGAGGACGTCCCCAAGCGCGTGGACCTCAACGGCGTGCCGGTCTCGATCGTCCGCACCGACGAGGGGGTGTTCGCGATCAACGACATCTGCTCGCACGCGAACGTCTCGCTCTCCGAGGGCGAGGTCGAGGACTGCATGATCGAGTGCTGGCTGCACGGCTCCAGCTTCGACCTGCGCACCGGCAAGCCCTCCGGCCTGCCCGCCACCAAGCCGGTCGCTGTCTACCCCGTAAAGATCGAAGGGGACGATGTGCTCGTCTCCGTCAACCAGGAGTCCTGAGTACACATGGCAACCCTTGAAATCCACGACCTGCACGTCTCCGTCGACGCCGAGACCGGCCCGCGCGAGATCCTGAAGGGCGTCGACCTGACCGTGAAGCAGGGCGAGACCCACGCCATCATGGGTCCGAACGGCTCCGGCAAGTCCACCCTCGCCTACTCGCTGGCCGGCCACCCCAAGTACACCGTCACCGGCGGTACGGTGCTGCTGGACGGCGAGGACGTCCTGGAGATGTCCGTCGACGAGCGTGCCAAGGCCGGCGTCTTCCTGGCCATGCAGTACCCGGTCGAGGTCCCGGGCGTCTCGGTGAGCAACTTCCTGCGCACCGCCGCCACCGCCGTCCGCGGCGAGGCCCCCAAGCTGCGCCTGTGGGTGAAGGAGGTCAAGGAGGCGATGGCCGCCCTCCAGATGGACCCGGCCTTCGCCGAGCGCAACGTGAACGAGGGCTTCTCCGGCGGTGAGAAGAAGCGCCACGAGATCCTCCAGCTGGAGCTCCTCAAGCCGAAGATCGCGATCCTCGACGAGACCGACTCCGGCCTGGACGTCGACGCGCTGCGGATCGTCTCCGAGGGCATCAACCGGGTCCGCTCGACCGGCGAGGTCGGCACCCTGCTGGTGACCCACTACACCCGCATCCTGCGGTACATCAAGCCCGACTACGTCCACGTCTTCGCGGGCGGCCGCATCGTCGAGTCCGGCGGCGCGGAGCTGGCCGACAAGCTGGAGAACGAGGGCTACGAGGCGTACGTGAAGGGTGGCGCTTCCGAGTGACCCATGCCCATGAGTCGGCGTCCCTGACGGGTCTGCTCGACACCGATGCGATTCGCAAGGACTTTCCCGTCCTGCAGCGCCTGCTGCACGACGACAAGCCGCTCGTCTACCTGGACAACGCGGCCACCTCGCAGAAGCCGCGCCAGGTACTGGAGGCGCTGACCGCCTACTACGAGCGGCACAACGCCAACGTCCACCGCGGCGTGCACGTGCTCGCCGAGGAGGCCACGGCGCTCTACGAGGGCGCCCGGGACAAGGTCGCGGACTTCATCAACGCGCCCAGCCGCAACGAGGTGATCTTCACCAAGAACGCCTCCGAGTCGCTCAACCTCGTGGCCAACATGCTCGGTTGGGCCGACGAGCCGTACCGGGTGGACGCGGACTCCGAGATCGTCATCACGGAGATGGAGCACCACTCCAACATCGTCCCGTGGCAGCTGCTGTCGCAGCGCACCGGCGCGAAGCTGAAGTGGTTCGGGCTGACCGACGAGGGCCGGCTCGACCTCTCGAACATCGACGAGCTGATCACCGAGAAGACCAAGGTGGTGTCCTTCACCCTGGTCTCCAACCTGCTCGGCACCGTCAACCCGGTCGAGACGATCGTCCGCAAGGCCCAGTCGGTCGGCGCGCTGGTCGTCATCGACGCCTCGCAGGCCGCCCCGCACATGGTGCTGGACGTCCAGGCGCTGGAGGCCGACTTCGTCGCCTTCACCGGCCACAAGATGCTCGCCCCGACCGGCATCGGCGTGCTCTGGGGCCGCCAGGAGCTGCTGGAGGACCTCCCGCCGTTCCTCGGCGGCGGCGAGATGATCGAGACCGTCACCATGGGTTCGTCCACCTACGCCCCGGCGCCGCACAAGTTCGAGGCCGGCACCCCGCCGATCGCCCAGGCGGTCGGGCTCGGCGCGGCCATCGACTACCTGTCGGGCATCGGCATGGAGAAGATCGCCGCGCACGAGCACGCGATCACCGCGTACGCGGTCGAGCGCCTGCTGGAGGTCCCGGACCTGCGGATCATCGGCCCGCGCACGGCCGTCGACCGCGGCGCCGCGATCTCCTTCACCCTCGGCGACATCCACCCGCACGACGTGGGCCAGGTGCTGGACGAGCAGGGCATCGCGGTGCGCGTCGGCCACCACTGCGCGCGGCCGGTCTGCCTGCGGTACGGAATTCCGGCGACCACGCGGGCGTCGTTCTACCTGTACTCGACGCCGGGCGAGGTCGACGCGCTGATCGACGGCCTGCACCACGTCCGGAACTTCTTCGGCTGACGGGACAGGGCAGGACATGAAGCTCGACTCGATGTACCAGGACATCATCCTGGACCACTACCGCAACCCCCACGGCAAGGGGCTGCGGGACGGCGACGCCGAGGTGCACCACGTCAACCCGACCTGCGGTGACGAGATCACCCTGCGGGTGCGGCTCGACGGCCCGACGGTCGCCGACGTCTCGTACGAGTCCCAGGGCTGCTCGATCAGCCAGGCGAGCGCCTCGGTGCTGAACGACCTGGTCGTGGGCAAGACCGTCGGCGAGGCGCAGGCCGTCCAGGAAGCCTTCCTGGAGCTGATGCAGAGCAAGGGCCAGGGCGAGGGCGACGAGGAGGTGCTGGAGGACGCGGTCGCGTTCGCCGGCGTCTCCAAGTACCCGGCCCGGGTCAAGTGCGCGCTGCTCAGCTGGATGGCCTGGAAGGACGCCACCGCCAAGGCGCTCGCCCAGAACCCCGCCGTGAACGACTGAATCCGCGAAGGAGGACAGACCATGAGTGACAACACCACCGACGCCGCGTCCCCCGCCGCGGAGGACACCGGCCAGCTCAACATCGTCGGCACCACCGCCGGCACCGTGTCCGTCGAGGACCTGACCGAGGCCCTGATGGACGTCGTCGACCCCGAACTTGGCATCGACGTCGTCAACCTGGGCCTGATCTACGGCATCCACATCGACGAGTCCGACGTGGCCACCATCGACATGACGCTCACCTCGGCGGCCTGTCCGCTGACCGACGTCATCGAGGACCAGGCCAAGACCGCCACCGACGGCCTGGTCCAGGACCTGCGCATCAACTGGGTCTGGATGCCGCCGTGGGGCCCCGACAAGATCACCGACGACGGCCGCGAGCAGCTCCGCGCACTCGGCTTCAACGTCTGACGGACGGCTTTTCGGTCAACCCGCTGCCGCGCGATCCTCCCTTCGGGGGAAGGGTTCGCGCGGCAGCGGTGTATCTGCGGTATCTGCGCCTCAGCGGGCGATGGCCTCGCCGGGGCGAGAGCCGGGGAACGGCGCCCCAGCCGACAGGAGGGCTGCGCGTGCGCGTGCGGCACCTCTGGCCGCCACGGAAGCCCCGCCCCCGACCGCGACAGTTCGTCTTCCGAGGCCCGCGCAGGCGCGGCAGATGCCCGGCCGGGGTACCGGGTCGTGGCACTTGGCGCACTCGGAGTAGCGGGCTTCCGGGGGCCGCTCCTGCGAGCGTGAGGGAGGCATCTTGTGCTCCAGGCGGTAGCGGAGTACGGCCGCCGCCGAGTGCACCGGGACGGGCAAGCCCGGCAGCAGGGCCTGGGCCAAGTCGGCCTGGGTGCTGCCGCGTTCCAGCCACTGCGCGACCAGGGGCGCCAGCTCCTGCGTTTCGGCCTGGCCCAGGCGCAGGCGGGGTTCGGGCCGGATCACGCGGAACAGGGTGGCCACTGCTTCGCGGACCTGTTCATCCGGCACGGCAGTTGGCCTCCTGGCGTTCCCGGGAGTTCCCTCCCCTCCGCCCGGGTCTTTCCCGTCGGCCGGATTCGCGGGGAGGGAGGTTCCTTCCTGCCGGTTCTTTACAACAGGGCTGCCAGCAGCGCCGGTTGCCGCTTCACCGGGCGCCGGAGGGGTGGCACTCGGAGTGGAAGGCCGTGGGGTGTCGTAGACGTGGGCCTCGCTGCGGATCGTGCCGTCGGGCATGCGGATCTTCTCGACGCGGTAGAAACCGGCGGCGGTGAGCTCCTTGAGGGCCTTGCGGATGGCGCCGCGCCCCTGCGGACTCGTGTCGGCCATGTGCCGGCCGTCCTCACGCCAGCCGTCGGGACGGGAGAGGAGATCCGCGAGCAGGCCGCGGGCGGTGTAGCTCAGCCGCCGGTACTGGAGTGCGGCGTTGGGCAGCACGGTGAAGTTGCGCACGTGGGCGCTACGATGGACGCGCATCGGGAGGTCTGCTCCTGTTGCCGGACCCCGGAGCGTTGGCGCGCTGCCGGGGTCGCCTATTTTCTGTTCGAGTACGGAACGTATCACGGCACTTGACGCAGCGTGAGGCCTTTTGTGGCATCCGGCGCCAGAGCAGTGCATATGACTGTGGGTCAGAAGTGGTCGGGCAGCCAGGGCTCCGCATCGGCGGTGAGCCGCAGGAGCGCCACGAGGGAATCGTCCGTGCGGGCTCGGACGCCAGACAGCCGGGCTGCAGCGGGACTGCGGTAGCCCCCGGCGTACCAGGCCGCGAACTGGCCGTCGGTGAATGTCACATGTCCTTGATCTCGGGTGGGGGTGATGTCGGCGGACCCGGCGCAGATCCGGAGCAGGTAGCGGCGCGGCGCTGTGCTGCCGGCCGTGGCGATTTCGACGGGGATCTCAACGTCGATGTCCGCTGGCCAACCACGCAGCCGAATCGCACCTTGCAGGTCGAGGACCCGCAGCATCCACGGGTGCCAGGCGTCGGCGGTGACGCGGTGCCGGTGGAGGTTGTGCAGTAGCACCGGGTACGGCGGCAGGGTGCCTCGGCGGAACTGGATGGTTTCGGCACGGCTGTCGTGTCGGCCGAGGAAAGCGAGCATCGCAGCGGCGCAGTCCTCGTTGGAAGCCCAGAAGTCGTGGACGGTGAGGTCCACGCCGTGCTGGTCGCGGCGGCTGGTCGAGAGGGACAACCAGCCGGCGGTTGGCTGATCGGGCTGGTTGAAGCGGTAGGTGGTGAGACGGTCCTTGGCCGCCTTCCAGGCCGACCACCAGTTGGGGCGCCGCACAGGCCCGTTCCAGGGCCGGGCAAGTTCCTGCTGAAGGCCCAGGGCGTCCTTGGTGAGACCGTGCTCGATGCGGAAGCCCCCGGCGGCGAAGCTGCGTTTGAGCTCGTCGGTGCGCATTGTCCAGGAGAACACTGACACGGGGGCCTGCCAGCCCATGCGGCGGGCGTAGCCGTTGGAGACCGTGGAGATGGTGGAGATCACCGCGCCCTGCGCGCGGAGCGGGCGTAGCCGTTCGGCGACCATCCGCTCGGACAGTCGGCCGCCGCGGGCCTCAGGAGCGACGCTGCCCGCGGCGAGGCATGCACTGGGCACCGGGGCACCTCCGAAGAACTGCGGGACGAGGAGCCCGAGTCCGCCGGCCACGACGTTGCCGGCCTGGATCGCGACCCGGATGTCCGCGCGGCCGCGCAGGTGCGCGATGTCGCCGATGGTGTGGCCGTAGCTGCGTTCGGCCATCGCGTCGTACTCCGCGATCAGCCCGTCGTCGGCCTCGATGAAGGAGATGTCGTCGTCCACGGTGCGGCGGCCTCCTAGTAGTTGGTGAGGGCCCGGATCGGGCCGGGGTCGATCGGCACGAGAAACGCTCGGCTGAAGGTGAGCACCGGTTGCTGGCCCTGGTTCACGCCGGTGGTGCGGCAGGTGACGACGCCCTGGTGCGGGCGGCTGAGTGAGGGGCGCTTGCTGGTGATCTCGGTTTCGGCGTAGAGGGTGTCCCCGACGAACACCGGGTTCAGGAACCGCACGTCGTCCATACCGAGGTTGGCAGTCGTCAGGCCGCTGACACAGCGTGCGGTCATACCGCCCACGATCGCCAGGGTGACGGCGCTGCACACCAGGATCCGGCCCCACTCGGTGTGGGAGGCGTAGACGGCGTCGGTGTGGATCGGCGCCTGGTTGCCGCTGAGGGTGGTGATCAGGGCGTTGTCGGCGTCAGTGACAGTGCGGCCGGGGCGATGCTCGATGACCAGGCCCTCGGTGATGTCGTCGTAGCCGATGCCGATGACCTCGCGGATGCGATTCCTGCCGACCTGCCGAAAGCCGAGGGGGATCGTGACACTCACCGCGCTTGCTCCTGTCGTGCCTGCTGCTCCTGGGCGGTCTGCTCGCCGAGGCGGTCGAGCAACGCGCGGGCCTTGGCGAAGAACGGCCTGCCACGCATCTGCCCGTTGACGGAGGTGATGTGGCGGGCGCTGTGCTCGGCGGCGGCGACGATCGCGCGGGCCTCGGCGATCTCTGCCGCGCTGGGCTGGAACACGGCCGTGATGGTGGCGATCTGGCGCGGATGGATGGCGCCCTTGCCGTGGAAACCGATCGCCTTGGCCCGTTGGGCCTCCTCCCTGAGGCCGTCGGGGTCGTCGATGGCGAAGAAGGGGGTGTCGATGGCCAGGAGCCCGGCGGCGGAGCAGGCGTTGGCCACGGTGTGCCGGGCGTGGAGCATCGGCTCCCAGTTGGTTGCCGTGCCGGTACCGAGTAGGGCGGCGTAGTCGGCGGACCCGAAGACCGCGCCGGCCAGGCGCGGCGCGGCCACGATCGCGGGCAGGTCTGCGATGGCGCGCGGGGTCTCGATCAGTGCGAACAGGAACGGGTTGTAGACGACGGTGTCGAGGATGCCGGCCACCATGGCGACGTCCCGGGCAGACTCGGTCTTGGGGATCAGCACGACGGCGGGTTGGTGCCGGTAGGCGGCGATGGCCGCGAGGTCCTTCACGCCGTCCAGGGTGCCGAGCGCGTTGACGCGGATGCCGAGCGTGCACGACCCGGCCTCTGGGCGGTCGAAGAATCTCCAGGCGTCCTGCCGGGCTTGCTCCTTGGCGTCTGGGGCGACCGAGTCCTCCAGGTCCACCAGGGCGACGTCGGCGCCGAACGTTGTCGCAGCGGCGTACCGGTCCGGGCGCGTGCCGGGGGTCATGAACCACACCGGTCCGAGGCGGGGTGTAGTCACCGCGGTCACCTCGTACGGTGCGACAGGACGAAGCGGCTCAGGCCCGCCAGCGTGCGCACGTCGTGGATCTGGTCCTCGGTGACCCGGACGCCGAGGTGCTCGGACAGCATCACGGACAGCTCGACCACGGAGAGGGAGTCCAGCCCGAGCGCCTCCAGCGTCGCGCCCGGGTCCATCGCTCCGGGATTCACGCGCAGCTCGCGGACCAGCATGTCCTTCAGCCCGGGGTCGATCTCCATCGGCGCGGTGTCGGTCACGGTCTCCTCCTTGAGGTACATGGCGGCTTGCGGGATCAGGTCTTCCTGACCGGCGACGGCCTGGCGGCGGCCGAGCTCGGCGAACAGGACGCCGGGATGGATGCCCTCGCGGGCGGCAACGTCGAGGACGCGGTCCTTGAAGCCGGAGAACACCCCGGCCTGGCCGCTCATCACCGCCACGGAGTCAGTGCAGGGCGGGGCTTTCATCAGTTGCTGTTCGGCGAGATCGGCGGCGGCGAAGAGGTCCTGCGGGTCGATGCCGGTGGCGTAGCCGAGGCGTTCCAGGACCGGCACCAAGGCCTCGATCTGAGTGTTGCCGGCCCCGGCGCCGAAGCCGCGGGCGCAGGCGTCGATGATCGTCGCCCCGGCCTGGACGGCGGCGATCGAGTTCGCCGTGGCCATGGTGAGGTTGTTGTGCCCGTGGAAGACCACCGGGACGGTGACGGCCTGGGTGATCGCGGTGATGCGCTCGGCCACGTCCGCCGGGAGATAGTGGCCGGCGGAGTCGTAGATCCCGACGGCCTTGGCGCCGTAGCGCGCCATGAGCGCGCACTGCTCGACGAGTTGGCCGGTAGTGGCCATGTGGCTCATCAGCAGGACGCCCTGGGCTTCCAGGCCCCCCTCGGCCAGGAACCCGAGGTGGCGTTCGGTGACGTCGGCTTCGGTGCAGTGCGCGGCGATGCGGAAGACCTGGGCTCCGTGGCTGACGGCCAGACGCAGGTCGTCGCTGGTTCCCCAGCCGGGGCCCATGAAGACGCCCATGCGGGCGGAGGTGAGGACTCCGCGTACGGTGGCGAGCATCTCGGTGTCGCTCAGCTTGGCCAGGCCGATCTGCAGGGACGAGGCTCCGAGGCCGTTCCCGTGGCCGACCTCGATGACGGGCACCCCGGCTCGGTCGGCGGCTGCGGCGTAGGCGGCCAGCTGTTCGCGGTCGAGCTGGTGGCGTACGGCATGGTGGCCGTCGCGCAGGGTCGGGTCGTGGATCACCACGCGGGGGCGGTTCGTCATCACGGGCGCGCTCCTTCGGAGACCTGAGCGTCGGCGTGCATCCGGGCCAGGTAGATCGCTGCCGCGTTGATGATTTCCAGGTTTCCGGCGTAGGCAGGCAGGCGGTGGCCGGGCGCGATGACCTCGACGGTGGCGGTGACCCGCTCGGGGGAGGCCTCGATGCGGGCCACGCTGTAGCCGGGCAGGTAGGCCTGGACGCGGTCGACAGCAGCAGCGATCAGGTGGTGCACGGTGTACGGGTCGATGTCGGCGGCCAGCGCGGTCATCGTGACGCGGAACGGGGGCGGCGGCGTGGCCGGCGTGACGTTGACGAGGACCTTGGCCCGGGGCGTGCCGGTGAAGACACACACGGCGTCCCGGGTGGTGGCGATGTACTCGTCCAGGTTCAGACGGGTCGCCCGGCCCGCGCTTCGGCTGGCGCCGGTGGAGACCACCTCGACGTAGTGGGGTGTGCGGTGTTGGGCGATGGCGTGGAGGACCGGAATGGCGGCCTGGCCGCCGCAGCTGATCAGGCTGATGTGGTGCTCGGTCAGCGCGTCGGCCCCGTTGACGGTGGGGACGGTCAGCGCGCCGAGGTTGCTCGGGGTGAGGTCCACGAGCGTGGCCCCGGTGGGCTCCAGGTGCCGCCAGTGCTCGGCATGGGAGTCGGCGTTCGAGGCTTCGAAGACCATGCCGAAGGCGGTGTCGGACTCCATGAGCGCGGCGATGCCGCCGGCCGTGGTCGGGTAGCCCATCTCGGCGGCTCGCGTCAGTCCGACGGTCTGGGTGTTGCGGCCGACGACGAGACGGCAGTCGAGTGAGGGTGAGCGGTGGATCTTGTCCAGCAGGTCGATGCCGATCAGGCCGGCCCCGAGGACGGCGACGTTGAGCCGGTTGTTCACGGGCACGGTTGCTCCAGAACAGTGGTGAGTGGGGAGTGCGGGAGACGGCTGGTCAGATGACACGGAACCGTGCGGCGGGAAGGTGCGGCGACGACGCCTCAACCGTGGTACCGGGGCGCAGGGGGATACTGGCGTGGACCGAGCCGGGCAACACGATGTCTCCGGCGTGCAGGCCTGCGCCGAGGCCGTTCAGGCGGCGTGCGAGCCATACCAGGGCGTTGATCGGGTCGCCGAGGACATCGCGGCCGTGGCCGTCGGCGGTCAGCACGTCGTTCGCCAGGACCGCGACGGACGCGGCGCCGAGGTCCATGTCGGCGTTGTAGGGTACGGCCGCCCCGATGACGAAGCGAGCGGCGGAGGCGTTGTCAGCCACGCTGTCCTCCAGCGTGATCCCCCAGTCCCCGTATCGGGTGTCGATGATTTCGAGTGCGAGGAACACTTCGGCCACGGCGGCGCGGGCTGTCTGGCCGTCGACGGCGGGGCCGTCCAGGTCGTGGCCGAGCCGGAAAGCGATCTCCGCCTCGACGCGCGGGGCGAGCAGTGTGCTCGTGCGCAGGTAGCCGCCGCAGGCGACCTGCATGTCTTCCAGAAGGATTCCGGAGTCCGGCTCGTTCACACCCATCTGTTGCTGCATGGCCAGTGAGGTGAGGCCGATCTTGTGCCCGAGAGGTTGGTCGCCGCCAGCCAGACGGCGGCCGATCGCCACCGCCTGGATCCGGTATGCCTGTTCCAGCGTCAGGCCGGGATAAGCCCTCGACAGGGGAACCGTGGCCAGGCCCGACAGTTCGGCCGACCGCAGCTCTTGAGCGGCTTCGATGACCCACGCGGGGGCGTGGCCGGGGTCAATCATCGGACCTCCCAGCGGTCTGAGGGCTGTGCTGGGCGAGGAGGGTCTCCAGGTAGTCCGCGTGCGGGCCCTCCAGCCTTCCGGCGTCGGCGCAGTCCACGGCGACGATCCGCTCAAATTCCGGCGTGCGGCCGTCCGCCGTCTCCGACTCGGTCAGGGCCTCGAACTGCCTGAGCAGGATGTCCTCCGGCAGCGGCTGCGGCTGGAAGTGCACGCCGATGTTGCCGTGCTCGCCGCGCGTGACCGTCCACAGCGTCAGATCCTCGGGTGCCACGTGCACGCCGATCTCCTCGGCCAGTTCCTTGCAGGCCTGGCGGCGCAGCTCGTTCTCGTCCAGCGTCCGGCCTGCGGTCGGCGGTTCTACGTTGCCGCCGGGGAACTGCCACCGGCCCGGGGCCGCCGTCGATGGCGACATGCGTCCCACGACCAGCCGGCCATCGTCGGTCGGCTGCGCGACGGTCACGAACACGGACGACACGGCGGGCGCGCCGGGAACTCGACGCAAGGCGAAGGACCGGTAGGTGGTTCGCGCCCAGGAAAAGCACAACACGCCCTTGTCCTCCCACACCAGCGCCGTGCACACCACGGCTGGGCCGTCGAACAGGGACGGGTTGGCACGGACGGCGTTCTCCCAAATGTGGTCCCTGGCCGACTGATGCTCGACGGAGAGCTGCGGAGCGGGTGTCTCGACCAGTCGAAGGTGCCGTGCTTCCATGATCTGGATAGTGTGAAATTCCTTGCTGGGTAGGGGCTGTGACATCCTCAACGCCATCGTTCCTTTCCGGGCCTCCGATGCATCAAGGTCCTTCCTTCTGCTCAACGGTGGTTTCGGAGCTCAGGTGGTGATGTCGGCCGCGTGCCGTGGGCTCACGCGGCCGGTACCGACTTCCGTCCGTCCGGTGTGCCCACTGTGGGAACGCGGGCGGAAACCAGGGGTTCAGGAGACGTGTTGGCTGCGGTCAATGGGTCGGGCCCGATGATCGCCCGGACGCGCTTGCCGTCTTCCTGGCGGCACCAGCCGGATTGCCGAGCGCATGCCCGGGTCAAGGCCGGGCCTCGTCCGGACTCGTCGTCCTCTCCGGCCACGGTCTCGGTGAGGCCGGTCGGGGTGCTGTCGTGTACGACGATGGTCACTGTGCCGTCGTCGGTCCACATCAGGACGTCGACCAGGTCGAGGAGCGGATTGCCGTAACGGATGGCGTTGGTGACGAGCTCGGTGGCTACCAGGCCGACGGTGAAAGGCTGCTCGTCATCAGGGCGCATCCCCCAGCAGGCGAGATTGGCCAGGATGTGGCCGCGAACTCGTGGCACGGCATCGGGCTGGCGACTGTCCACGCTCCAGCGAGCCCAGCTTGTCCCCATCGGGTGCTTGGGGGGCTTCTGCTCGATCACCTGTACACCTTCGGCCTTCGGAGTTGCTGGTTGGGTGGTGCGGAGGTGCCTGCCGGGGCGCCCGGGCGCCCCGGCGGGACGTCGGTGGGACTACTCGGCGTGGTTCTCGTTCCCGCCGTCGTTCTCGTGCTGGTTGCCGCTCTCGTTCTCGTTGCCGGAGTTGCTCATCGCGGACATTCCTCTCAGGCGGGCCTCCAGGGGTGTCCTGGAGGCGGGCTGGGTGCTGATGACAGTAAGTAAACGTGTGATCACGCATCATGAGATAGGACGTTTCCGGGAGCATCACGGCCCCAGCCCCCGGACGTTTTTCGTTGAGGTGGTGCCGTGTTGACTGGCTGGCCAAGCCGAGTACGGTCACCGGTACGGAACCGAGGAGCGCCATGGCCGAAGTCCATCCGAACCTGGCCCTGAAGGCGTTGATGAACGAGTACGGGCTGAGCGCCCGTAAGCTCGCCGATGCCATCAATACAGCCGAGGAATCCCTGTTTGGGCGCCCTGGCAACGCCACCGACCGACAGATTCGACGCTGGCTCGCAGGCGAGTCAGGCACCCCGCACCTGCACTACCTCACGGCGCTGATAACGGTCTTCAAGGTGCCGGCCGAACAGCTCGGCTTCGCACTCACCGGCTCCAGGTCGCGGCAGCTGGCCACTCTGGAAGCCGGATCCACGCCCCTCCCAGACCGTCCCGCCGATCTCCAGGAGTCATCCACCATGCTCCGCCGTGACTTCGTCCTCGCCGCCACCGGCAACCTGCTCAGCTTCGCCTTCGCCCCGCTTCCGGCCGCTGGCCGCGTCGGGATGAGCGATGTCGGGCGGATCCGCGAGAGCATCGACCAGCTTCACGCCGTCGATGACGCCTACGGCGGCGAGCAACTCGCCGACGTCGCCGAGAACTACGTCCGCCAGATCGAGGGCGCAATGGCCCGTTGCCTGTACGGGCCGAACGTGGAGAAAGCCCTCTACCAGGTCATCGGCGAACTCCACGCGTCCGCCGGGTGGTTCGCCTTCGACAGCGGTGACCACCCGCGCGCCGCCCACAACTTCGATGCCGGTCTGCGCGCGGGCCTGTTGGCGGGCGACCGCATGCTCCAGGCCCGCATCTGGTCCTACATGTCCCGCCAGTCCTGGGAACTCGGTCGTGCCATGGAGACCGTCACCATTGCCCGCGCCGCTCTGGAGGTAACCCGCAAAGGCCGTGACCACCGCCTCAGCGCTCTCCTGCACGGTCGCATGGCCCTCGGCTATGCCGCCTCCGGCGAGAGCTCCCGCTGCGCGGGCGCCCTCGCCCGCGCCGAGATCTGCCTCGACCGGGCCGCCAGCACCCCACCGGCCTGGCTTGCCTTCGTTGGCCCCGGAGAAGTTCTCGGTGCCGCCGCCATGGCCCACATGGATCTCGCCCAACCCGACAGAGCCGCCTATCAGGAAGAGCAGGGGATGGCCTTGCTCGACCCGCGCTTTCGCCGTAACCGCTTCGCCAAGCTCGTCCATCTCTCTGAGTGTCACCTCGCGGCCGGCCGACCCGAACAGGCCACCGCCACCGGGCACCAGGCACTCGACCTGTACAAGTCGGTCAACTGCCCCCGCTGGGCCGTACGTCTGGGCCGCTTCAGCTCCAAGCTGGCCGGTGCCAACCTTCCCGAGGCCAAAGCATTCGTAGAACGCTATGCCTCGATGTACACCGCCTGACAGGAAGCAGTCGCCCGTGGACGCTGCCACAACGCTCACCGTCACCTACTGCACCGCGGAGGACTCGCCCGCCATCGAGCAGCGGCTCATCGCGGTGTACGCCGAGGTCTACGCGGCAGAGGCCGCCAGCGATCCGTTCTTCTCGATCGAACGGTTCACCCAGCGCCTCCACTCCCACGCCGCCGCCCCACGCTGGGGCTGCGCGTTCGGCGAAGTCGGTGGTGAGCCGGTCGGCTACGCCTACGGTTTCGCCCGTACAACCTCGTACCGGTGGAACGGCCTGGTCACTCCGGTGCCAGCCGAGGACCTCGCGGAGACCGACACCCGCACCTTCGCCTTGTGTGAGGTGATGGTCCGCTCCCCGTGGCGCGGGAGCGGGATCGCCCGCATTCTGCACGACGAACTGCTGTCCCACCGCATCGAGGAGCGTTCGCACCTTTTGGTCGAGGAGGAGCACCCAAGGGTGCGGGCTCTGTATGAACGGTGGGGCTACCGGTGGATGGGCACCATGCAGCCGTTCCCGGACGCGCCCCGCTACGACTCGATGTTCCGCCCCATCTGCTGATCGTCGGACGGCGGGCCTTTCGTCAACCTGCTGCCGCGCAAACCTCCCCTTCGGGGGAAAAGTTTTGCGCGGCAGCGGGCAGCCAAGGTGGGGCTATGTCGTCTTTTGTTGCGTTCGGGCAGTGGACCTTGCCCGAATCGCCCTACGCGCTCTGGGTTCGGGGCGAGCTCGACGAACGGCTGGGGCTGCCAGAAGTGCTGCGGGTTGAGGTGATCGGTGGGGAGTTCGTTGTGACGCCATATCCGCCGGTGAACCACGCCCTGATGCTCAGGGACATTCATGAATGGCTGTTCCGCGCCGAACTCGGGGGTGGAGGTTTCCCGTGGCAGATGGTGCAGCATGTCGGCGTCGATCTCGCGGAGATCGGGGATGGCTACTGCTCCGACCTCATTGTGGTGACCGCTGAGGTGGATCTTTTGGCAAGGGTAGAAGATCGATATCTCAGTCCAAGCGAGATCAGCTTGGTGGCTGAGGTCACTGCGCATCCCAACGCACACAATGACCGGCGCCCGGTATCCGGTAAGCCCACCAAATGGAGCGGGTATGCGCGGGCGGGTGTGCCGTACTACCTGCTGGTGGATCGCGATCCACGGCAGCCCGGTGTCACATTGTTCGGTGTGCCGAACAAGACTGAGGGGACGTCGAGGTGTTGGGGGAGTGGAAGTTCGGTGAGACCGTTCGGTTGCCGAACCCCTTTGACGTTGAGATCGGTACCGACAAATGGAAGCCCTGGGCGTAGGCCCGAGGTGAATGCGCCGCCGCCCGGGACGAATCCTCGTCCCGGGCGGCGGCGTTTCTGGCTTGGTCAGGCCTGCTTGGGTTTGCGGGCGACGGCTATCGCGAGGGCCGCGCAGAGGGTGGCGGCCAGAGCGGCGAAGCCGCTGACGGCGGGGAGCAGGCCGTAGTGCTGGACCAGGGCGCCGACGGCGACGATGGGCAGGGAGCTGCCGAGGTAGACGATGATCCACAGGGAGCTCAGCTCGGAGCCACGGCGTTCCGGGTCCATCGCGGCGACGGCGGTGGTGAAGAGGGAGCGGAAGGCGACGCCCTGGCAGACGCCGCCGAGGACGCTGCCGATGAACAGCAGTGCCGGGGTCTCGGTGTACTGGGCGGCGACGACCAGGGCGAGGCCGGCGGCCAGGCCGGTCATGCCGAGGGCGATGACCAGGCGGTCGGAGGTGGGCGGGACGAGCAGCTGGGCCAGCGCGGACGAGCCGAGCAGCAGGGCGGCCACGATCGCGCCGGTCAGGTGCGAGGAGGTGTGCAGCAGCTTGGCGGAGAACGCCGGGGCGAGCGCCAGGTAGACGCCGAACACCGCGTACGAGACGAAGCCGGCCGAGGCGGCGAGCAGGAACTCGCGGCGGCCGGTGCGGGGCAGGGCGAGCCGGCGCGGGCGCAGGTGGGCCGGGGTGGTGATGCGGGGCGGGGTGGTCGGCGGGCGGTTGCGGCCGGGCATCCGCGGGTGGACGAGGGCCAGCGGCACGCAGAGCGCCAGCAGGGCGATGGCGTGCAGCAGGAAGGGCGTCAGCAGCGGGTCCGAGCCGCCGGCGAGCAGGGCGCCGACCACCGGGCCGAGTGCGACGCCGCCGGCGGAACAGGCCAGGGTGAGCTTGGCGGCGAGCGTCGGGTGGTCCGGCAGCAGGTCGCCGAGGGCGGCTCCGGCGGCGCCGGTGGACAGGCCGACGGCGATGCCCTGGACGGCCCGGCCGGCGGCGAGCTGCCAGAAGCTGCCCGAGGTGGCGAACACGACGTCGCCGGCGGCGGCCAGGGCGACGGCGGGCAGGATCAGGGCGCGGCGGCCGAGGTGGTCGGACCAGTGGCCGACCACGGCGAGCACGGGGACCAGCGCGAACACGTAGATCGTGAAGAGGATCGTGGTGTCGAGCGGGCCGAGGCCGAGGCGCTGCTGGAGGAGCGGGTAGATCGGCGTCGCCAGGTTGGCACCGATGAGCATGAACAGCAGGGCGGCGGCGACCAGGCCGACGCGGACGCCCCGCAGGGCGTTCCAGCGGCTGATCGCGGCGAGCTGGAGCTGGGCACGCGGCGCGAGCTCCAGGGGAAGCAGGGCCTCCGACAGTCGGCGTCCGTCGAGCTGCGCGGTGCGCAGGCCGGAGCCGGCGGGGGAGAGGTCCGCCATGGCAGGGGTCTCCTGTAGCCGGGCACCACCGGGGTCGGCTGGGTGTGCCGGCGCGCCCGTCCTGAGGCGCTGTGGTGGTGGCCGCGGTGCGGGGCTCCCTGGTGGAGCGGGTGAGCTGAAGTGGGCCCCTCCTGCCCGGGGTCGGGCGGGGAGGGCGAAGGGCTTCGTTGCCCGATGGCCCGTACGGGGTGTGCACGGTACCGAGTCGAAGGATAAGGGGTGGGCGCACGGTTGCGGCGCGCGCCCCTTGAGGCCGGGCATCGGGGGTGCCCGGCCTATACGCTGAGGTTGTGGATCGGGACGCTGAGCTGATGGGCGGACCGCTGGCTGAGGGAGAACGCACAACGATGGCCGGACGACGTCGGAAGAACGCCGGGGCTTCGGCGGAAGAGAGTGCGGCCGAGGCGGTCCTGCCCGCCGACCTGGAGCTTCAGGACCTCTACGGGGCGTTCGCCGCGCACGGGCTGGACGACGAGGACCTCGACGACGCGGCGGTCCTGGTGCCGCCGGTGAAGCTGCCCACCGAGGAGGAACTGGCCGCCCAGGCGAAGGCCGTACCGATGTTCGGGTACGCGCTGGCGCTGGCCCGCTGGGCCGCCCCGCACCGGGCGGTGGACGAGTTCGGCGACCTCGTGGACGAGGACCGGACCCCCGCGGCGCGGCTGCTGGGCCTGGCCCCGGTGGAGGGGGAGGTGCCGGAGGACGCGGAGATCGAGGCGATGCGGGCCTGGTCGCTGGCCTGCGACCTGGACCTGGTGGAGATCGGGACGACCGCGGCCGGCGAACACGTCGCCGTGCCGGGCCCGGACCTGGAGCCCGCCGAGCAGGGGGACCCGGACACCGTCCTGGAGCTGTGGCTCACCGCCGCCGGGATCGTCCGGGAGCTGGCCGTGGAGGCGGACTCGCTGCCGGAGGAGGAGGCCGAGGCCGGTGCCGAGGCCACGACGGCCACGGCGACCGCAGCGGGCGCGGAGGAGGACGAGGACGGCCTCAACGAGGTCGAGGAGGCCCGGGACGCCGCCGCCGAGCTGCTGGACGAGGCGCTGCAGGTGCTGTACGAGACCACCGCCTTCGCCGAGCCCGGTAACGAGACGGTGCCACTGGGCGTGCTGGCCGCGCTGCTGGTGGTGCCGGAGGGCGAGGAGCCGAGCGAGGAGCTGCTGGGCGACATCACCGATGTGATGGTCGCACTGGACCCGATGCTGGGCGACCTGGCCGAGCTGGGCCTGCTGGAGTACCGGCCGATCGACCCGGAGCTGTTCGACGAGGAGGAGGGCGCCGAGGGCGAGGAGCCCGCCCTCGTCGGCGAGGCGCCGCTGGACGAGGAGGAGTCGGCGCGCTTCGGGCTGGTCCGGCTCACCCCGCTCGGCCAGTACGGCATCCGGCAGTGGCTGCTGGAGGACGGCTACGACGCGCCGCTGGTCGGCGAGCTGGCCCAGGGGGACGCGGCCGAGCTGCTGCGCGCGGTGTGCGAGTCCGCCAACGTGCTGCCGGAGGAGGAGCTGCGGGTCTGGATCACCGACCGGGAGCCGGTGGCGGCGGCGCGCGAGCTGCTGGCGGCGGCGCGCGGCGAGGACGCGTACGCCCCGATGCGGCGGATGCTCACCGTCTCGGCGCTGGACCTGCTGGGCACGCCCGCCGAGCCGGCCGTGCGGGACGTGCTGGACGACCCCGAGCTGGGCGGTGCCGCCCGGGCCTGGCTGACCTCGCTGGGTGCCACGGACGTCCCGGTGCCGGAGCGGGCGATGGCGCTGTGGACGGTGGTCGACACCTTCGCCGCCCAGCTGCTGGACAGCGGCGGCGACGCCGGGCTGCTGCGCGAGCTGATCGCGGACCTTCCGGTGACCGGCAACCCGGCGTCCTACTTCGGCGAGCTCTGGCGGGTCGACCACCCGTACACGGCGGACGTCCTGGAGGCCGTCGGGGAGCTGCACCTGGACCGGGCGGTGGCCAAGGAGGCCCGCAAGGCGGCCTTCAAGGCGCGGTCCAAGAACTGACGGGCTGCGCGGGGGCGGCTTCCCGTGCCTTCCTGCGGCTTTCCGCGGCTTCCCGCGGCGCCCTAGGGAAGGTCCAGGGAGCCGTCCTCGGTGAAGGGGAAGAACGGGTTGTGGGCCAGCTCCCAGAGGTGGCCGTCCGGGTCCTCGAAGTAGCCCGAGTAGCCGCCCCAGCTGGTCGGGGCCGGCGGTTTGACCACCACGGCGCCGGCCTCGACCGCCGTCTTCAGCGCGGCGTCCACCAGCGCGGGGGACTCCAGGTTCACCGCGAGGGTGACGCCGCGGAAGGCGGGCTCGCCGGTGGCGGGCACGCCCGCGTCGGCGGCCAGTTCCTCGGTGGGGAAGAGGCCGAGCACCGAGTCGGCGGTGCGGAACCAGACGATCTCCGGGCTGGAGGCGGAGGACCGCCGCCAGCCCAGGTCCTCGTAGAAGCGGGTGCTGCGGTCGAGGTCGGCGACCCCGAGGGTGACGATGCTGATCCGGGCCGGGAGGCTGCTCTCTGCTGTCATGCCGCCAGGGTAGGGAGCACTGCTGACAACCGCGCGTCCTGACACGGTCTGCGTCCCTGCCCCGCACCCGAGCTGATGACCCGGCAGGTCCCCGGCACGTAAGGTGGCGTCGGCGATGCGGGCGCGAGGACTCGGGGGTGCGGCACAGGATGATGCGGGAGAGCGGCGGCAGGCCCCCGGAGCGAAACGCCGAGCGGAACGTCGAGCGGACGGGTCGTGCGCGCGTGCCCGACCCGAGGAGCCAGGAGGATCGTTTCGCCGCCGTGGAGGAGTTCTCCCGCCGGACCCTGGCGGCGGCCGACTTCCCGGTGTACGGCGTGGTCGCCGGGCTGGACCGCGGGGGCGACGCGCTGGCCGCCTTCGAGACCTCCGGCGGCGAACTCTCCTGGGTCGAAGTGCAGTCCGGCGACCGGGGTTCGGCGGCCGGCCCGTACGTGACCGTGCGCACCTACCGGCCGAGCGCCGAGCTCGGCGAGGACCTGCCCGAGTTGGAGGACGTGGTCGAGGATGAACGCGACCGCGTCTACGACCACTTGGGGGTCGACGAGGGCGACGGGCCCGGCCGGGTACGGGCGTTGCGCGAGTGGATCACCGTGGACGGCGAGCCGTGCCCGGTGGAGGTGCACGAGGACCGGCCGGTGCTCTGGCCGGGTGCGCCGGCCGGCGGCGGGGCGGGCCCGGTCTGGGCCGGGCGGCTGCGGATCGGCGGGCTGACCGTGACGGTGTGCGGGCGCGGGGTGTCGCCCGGCGGCGTGGAACTCGGCGGGATCGCGGACTTCGAGCCGTACCTGCGCGGCCGCACCGAGGTGCTGGACGACCTGGCCGCCCGGCGGGCCCGGCAGGTCCCGGTCGAGGAGCGCGAACTGCCGCCCGCCGTCGGGCTGGAGGCGCACCGGGAGCTGATCGTGCAGAGCATCGCCGAGTCCGCCGCGATCGAGGCGCAGGTCCGGGCCGGGCGGACCCCGCGGCGTCCGCGCGGGCTGCGCGGGGACGGCTACGCGGTGCGCTGGGAGGTGGCGGTGCGTCAGCAGATGCGGCTGGCCACCGAGACCCGGGAGGAGGCCACGGTGGCGGTGACCGGGATGGTCAACCACCTCAACCGGCTGTCCCGGCAGACGCATTGGCTGATCGGGACGCCGGAGGGCACGGCGGCCGTCGAGGAGGTCGTCCGGTACACGGTGTTCGCCAGCGAGGTGGCGAGCCTGCCGGCGCAGCGGGCCTGGGAGCAGCTGTGGCGGGAGCGGCCGGGCGGCGGCGGGCCGGGGGTCTGGGAGGAGCAGCGGCTCGCCGAGCAGCTGTGGCTGTCGGCCTGGGAGCAGTGGCGGGCGACGCGGGCAGGATGACCTCCGGCCGGGCACGCGGATGACCTCCGGCCGGGCGGGCAGGATGACCTCCGGCCGGGCACGCGGATGACCTCCGGCCGGGCGGGCAGGATGACCTCCGGCCGGGCGCACCGGTGCGGGTTCGAGGGCGGACCAAGGCAAAGCGGAGGTCATGCGTCGGTCATCGGTTGGCAAATGGCCGCCTCGGCGTGAGGTGGGCGTCATACCCGGTTCATCCCTGCGGCGGAGTCTGCTGGGCGTCGACGACCTGCCTCGACGCCCCGCTCGCCGGCCACCGGGCCCGCCCCGGTCCGGCGGCCGATTCCTCAGGAGTTGCTGCCATGCCGCTGTCCCGCCGGGACTTCGTCAACCGTTCCACCCTCGTCGGGGCCGGCGTGCTGATCGCCGGCAGCGCGGAGGCGCTGGCCAGCGCCCCGGGCGCGATCGCCGCCCCGGCCGGTGGCGAGCTGCCGGACGCGGCCGCCGCCGCTGTCGCCGACGGCGCACGCGCCGCCGTCGGCTACGGCCCGCTGGTGCAGGACCCGGCCGGGCTGCTGTCGCTGCCGAAGGGTTTCTCGTACAAGGTGGTGAACCGCGCCGGCGTCACCAAGCTGCGCACCGGCGAGTTCACCCCGAGCAACCACGACGGCACCTCCGCCTTCGAGGACGAGCGCGGCGGCAACCTGCTGGTCGTCAACCACGAGCTGTCCGGTGCCCGCGCCAACTGGCCGCACCCGGTGCCGCTGACCGAGGGCCACGTCTACGACCCGGGCGCGGCCGGTGGCTGCACCATCGTGCACGCCAAGCGGAACGGCTCGGTCGAGCAGTGGGTCGGCATCGCCGGCACCTCCACCAACTGCGCGGGCGGTGTGACCCCGTGGGGCACCTGGCTGTCCGGCGAGGAAACCGAGGACAAGGCCGGCAAGAACGGCTTCACCAAGGACCACGGGTACATCTTCGAGGTCGACCCGTTCGACGACGACTACAACCGCGACCCGCAGCCGGTGAAGGCCTTCGGTCGGTACGCGCACGAGGCCGTCGTGGTGGACCCGAAGCGCGGCCACGTCTACCTGACCGAGGACGCCTCGAACCCGAACGGCCTGCTGTTCCGCTGGACCCCGCCGGCCGGCTTCAAGCACGGCCGCTACCAGCTGCGCAAGCTGGCCGCCGACGCCGGCGTGCTGGAGGCCTTCAAGGTCTTCGACGCCCAGGGCAAGTTCGTCGACGACCTCTCCCGCGCCACCAAGGTCGGCACCACCTACGGCGCGGACTGGGTCAAGGTCCAGGACCGCGACGCCAGGACCGTCTCGGTCCGCAAGCAGTTCAAGGACGGCGAGGTCACCCGTGCCCGCAAGCTGGAGGGCATGTGGTGGGGTGACGGCGGCTTCTACTTCGTCTCCAGCTTCGCCCGCTCGGAGAGCCCGGTGCAGCACGACGGCCAGGTCTGGTTCTACAACCCGACCCGCCGCACCATCACCCTGAAGGTGCTGCTCGGCGTCAACACCGACGTCTGGGGCGACCACGACAACTTCGACGGCCCGGACAACATCACCGTCTCGCCGTACGGCGGCATCGTGATCGCCGAGGACGGCGAGGGCGTGTCGCACCTGTTCGGCGCCACCGAGGACGGGCTGACCTACTCCATCGCCCGCAACGAGCTGAACATCGGCACCGCCGAGAAGCCGGAGTTCAGCGAGTTCACCGGGGTGACCTTCTCGGACGACGGCAAGACCCTCTTCGCCAACATCCAGACCCCGGGCATCCAGCTGGCCATCACCGGCCCGTGGCACCGGCTGAACGAGCACAAGCGCGGACAGGGCTACGGCGAGTGACCCGGGGTTCGTAGTGTGAGGTGAATCGGCTGCCCGCGGTCACTCGTCCGCGGGCAGCCGCAGTTGCAGCATCGCCAGCAGGCGCTGCTGCGGCTGGGCGAGGTCGATGCCGGTCAACTGCTCGGCCCGGCGCACCCGGTAGCGCAGGGTGTTGGGGTGGATGTGCAGGGCGTCGGCGGCGACCCGGACCTCGCCGAGCGCGTCCAGCCAGGCCAGCACCGACGCGGCGAGCCGGGTGCCGTGCCGGCGGTCGTACGCGGCGAGCGCGGTCAGCCGGGGGTCGCGCAGGCCGGTGCGCTCCTGCAGCAGGGCGAGCATCTCGCTGACCAGCACCTCGGCCTGGACGTCGATCAGCGCCGCCACGTCGAGGTCCACCCCGCCGCGGCCCATCGCGTCCAGGATGCGGTCCGCCTGCACGCGGGAGTGCGGCACCTGGGCCAGGCCGTCCACGGTCGAGCCGATCGCGGCGCGCAGCGGGACCCCGAGGTGCTCCCGGGCGGCCGTCACCACCTCGTCCGCCCAGCCGCGCACGGTGGCCATCGGCAGGCCGGGCGGGAGTTCGGGCAGCAGCACGTACACCCGGGACTCGATCGGGGCGAGCAGCGCGGTGCGGTGCCGGGCGGCGGTGTGCACCGAGATCAGGCCGGTGACGTCGGAGCGGTGCAGCGCCTCGGTGGTGTGCGCGCTGTACGCGAGCACGGTGGCCGGGCGGCGCAGGTCCAGGCCCAGGTGGGTGGCGAGCGACTGCGGGCCGGTGGAGCCCTCCAGCAGGCCGGTGAGCAGGGTCCGGGTGAGCCGCATGTCGGCGGACAACTCCCGTCGGCGGCGCACCAGCTGGGCGGCGGCCACCCGGGCGGCGCCGACCAGGGCCTGCTCGGCGAGCGGCGCCAGCGGCTGCGCCCCCTCCTGCACCCAGATGGTGCCGAGCGGCTGTGCCCCGGCCCGGATGCCGATCGCCAGGCGGCGGCGCAGGCCGAGTTCGGGGTGCGGCTCGACCGCGATCGGGGCGTCCGAGCTGCGCAGGTGCTGGAAGATGCCCCACTCGCGGAGCTTGGACAGGTACGGCTCGGGGCCCTGCCAGCCGAGGATGGAGAGCCGGCGCAGGTCGTCGACCTCGTCCGAGTCGGAGGATCGGGAGTACGCCAGCACCCGGCTGGAGGTGTCCTCGATCGAGACGATGCCGTTGGTGAGCACGGCGACGGTCTGGGCGAGGGAGAAGAGGTCACCCGCGTTGGGCTCGGGGGCGCCGGGGGTGTCCGGGGCGTCCGGGCCGGCGATGATCGCGCGGGCGAGCGAGTCGAGGTGTTCCCACCGGGTCTCGCGGCGGACCGAGAGCAGGGCGACGCCCGCGTCGGTGGCGGCCTCGCGCAGCGCGTCCGCCTGGCCGGGGCCGTCCAGCTTGACGGCCACCGCCGCGGCGCCGGCCCGTCCGGCGGCGCGCAGGGCGGGGAGGGCGGCGCGGCCGCGGGCGCCGATCGCGAGGACGAGTTCGCCGGGGGCGGCGGTCGGCGGGTCCTCCGGGTCGAGGATCGCCACGTCGCGGACCGGGACGTCCAGGCCGTGCGGGGCGGCCTGCAGTTCGACCAGGGGTTCGCCGAGGGACATCAGGAGCTGCCGGAGCGGGAGGCCGGGGGTCGTCATCGGGCCTCCTTCATCCGCTCGGACAAGGCCGTGTGGTTGATTTTAGCCGGGCGGACAGCTTTGCGGTCCGGCTTTCGTAAATAGTTGACTCTGACTATTCAGGAGTGGATAGTCGGTACTGACCAAGAGATGAGGACGTCTCGTGGCGAAGCGACGCAAGGTGTCGAACCCGCTGGCCCTCGCGGTCCTGGCCGAGCTCGTGGCCGAGCCGATGCACCCGTACGAGATGGGGCGCCGGCTCAAGGAGCACGGCAAGGACCGCAACATCAAGTACAACCGCAGCTCGCTCTACATGGTCGTGGAGCAGCTGCGGAAGGCCGGGTTCGTCGCCGAGCAGGAGACCGTCCGCGACACCCAGCGACCGGAGCGCACCGTCTACGCCGTCACCCCCGAGGGCCGGACGGAGCTCCGCGACTGGATGCGCGAACTCGTCGCCGAACCGCGGCACGAGTACCCCGCGTTCGGGGTCTCGCTGTCGCTGCTCATGGTGCTCCCGCCGGCCGAGGCCGTGGAGCTGCTGGAGCAGCGCCTGGCCGCGCTGGCCGCCGAGGTGACGGGCATCCGGGCGAGCCTGCGGACGGCCCTGGACGACGGCGTGGCCTGGATGTTCCTGATCGAGGAGGAGTACCGGGCCGGCGGGCTGGAGGCCGAGAGCCGCTTCGTCGAGCACCTCGTCCGACAGCTCAAGGAGCCGGAGTTCATCCGGACCTGGCACGAGATCTTCGGGAGTCTGCAGTGAACGCAATCCGCACCGCGAAGAAGGCGCTGGTCATCGGCGGCGGGATCGCCGGACCGGTGATGGCGCTGGCCCTGTGCAAGGCCGGCATCGAAGCGGTCGTCCTCGAGGCCTACGACGCCTCGGCCGAGGGCATCGGCGGCACCTTCATGATCGCGCCCAACGGGCTCGACGCCCTGGCGGTCGTCGGCCTGGCGGCGGAGGTCGGGGCGATCGGGCAGCCGATCGGTCCGATGCTGATCGAGGACGGCAAGGGCGGCGTGCTGGCCGAGTTCGCCGGCCTCGCCGACCTGCCGCCCGGCCGGGTCATGCGCCGCGCCGAACTGTACGAGGTGCTCCAGCGGCGGCTGCGGGAGACCGGCATCGAGGTCCGGTACGGCAAACGGCTGGTCGGCGCGGAGGAGGGCGCCGACGGCGTCACCGCCCGCTTCGCCGACGGCAGCACCGCCACCGGCGACCTGCTGATCGGCACCGACGGCACCCGCTCCACCGTCCGCACGCTGATCGACCCGGCCGCGCCCGGCGCGCGGTACACCGGCCTGCTCGGCGTCGGCGGCTACAGCCCCCACCGGCTGCCCGGCCGGGCCGGACGCGGCGAGACCATGCACTTCGCCAACGGCGCCCGCGCCTTCTTCGGCTACTGGGGGCTGCCGGACGGCGCCGGGACGGCCTGGTTCAGCAACATCCCGCAGCCCGAGCAGCAGAGCGCCGAGCAGGTCCGCGCCGTCGGCCGGGAGGAGTGGTTGCGCCGGGTCCGCGACCTGCACGCCGACGACCTGCCCGCCCGGGACGTGCTGCGCGAGGCCGACGCCGACACCGTCGAGGTCTTCCCGCGGCTGGAGATCATGCCGTCCGTCCCGCACTGGTGCCGCGGCCGGATGGTGCTGGTCGGCGACTCCGTGCACGCGCCCTCCAACAGCTCCGGCCAGGGCGTCTCGCTGGCCGTCGAGAGCGCCGTCGAACTCGCCCGCTGCCTGCGGGACCTGCCCGACCACACCGCCGCCTTCGCCGCGTACGAGGCGCTGCGCCGGCCCCGGGTCGAGAAGATCGCCGCCGACGCGGCGCGCACCAACAACCAGAAGGCCTCCGGTCCGGTCGGCCGGGCGCTGTTCCGGCTGCTCGCGCCGATCGCGATGCGGACCTTCATGAGCCCGGAGAAGATGCTCCGCCCGGTGCACGGCCACCGGATCGACTGGGACCGCCCGGTGGCCTCCGCGGCGACGGGCGCCGCGACGGGCCGTCAGGGGCGGGCCGTGACCGCGCCGTGATCCCTTCGTCGGGCCGGACAACGCCGTACGGGGGAATTTAGCCTTCCGGCCAATCAAGTGGCCCCGGGGGCAGGAATAGCGTTCGTGCTGTGGCCGGCGTGCGACCCGCGCCGGCATCCCCCCGCAACAACGAAGGAGAGCGTGCGCTCTATGGACGCTGTGACCCAGGTCCCCGCGCCGGTGAACGAGCCGGTCCACAGCTACGCCCCGGGCAGCCCGGAACGGGCCCGCCTGGAGGCCAAGCTGAAGGAGCTGGGCGGCCAGGAGCCGGTCCAGCTGACCATGACGATCAACGGTGAGCGCCGGATGGGCGGCGGCACCGAGATCCACGTCGTCCAGCCGCACAACCACGCGGCGAGGCTCGGCACCCTGCGCAACGCCACCCAGGCGGACGCGCAGGAGGCCATCGACACTGCCCTGGCCGCGGCCCCGGCCTGGCAGGCGCTCTCCTTCGACTCCCGTGCCGCGATCTTCCTCAAGGCCGCCGACCTGCTGGCCGGCCCCTGGCGCGAGACCCTGGCCGCCGCCACCATGCTCGGCCAGTCCAAGACCGCCCAGCAGGCCGAGATCGACACCCCCTGCGAGCTGGTCGACTTCCTGCGGTTCAACGTCCACTTCGCCCGCCAGATCATGGCCGAGCAGCCGATCTCCTCGGACGGTGTGTGGAACCGCAGCGACCACCGCCCGCTGGAGGGCTTCGTCTACGCCATCACCCCGTTCAACTTCACCGCGATCGCCGGCAACCTGCCGACCGCGCCCGCGCTGATGGGCAACGTGGTGCTGTGGAAGCCGTCCCCGACCCAGCAGTACTCCGCGCACCTGCTGATGCAGCTGCTGCAGGAGGCCGGCCTGCCCAAGGGCGTCATCAACATGGTGACCGGCGACGGCCTGGACGTCTCCGCCGTGGCGCTCAAGCACCCGGCGCTGGCCGGCATCCACTTCACCGGCTCCACCGCCACCTTCCAGCACCTGTGGCGCGAGGTCGGCACCAACATCGCCTCGTACCGCACCTACCCGCGGATCGTCGGCGAGACCGGCGGCAAGGACTTCCTGGTCGCCCACCCGTCCGCCGACCCGGCCGTGCTGAAGACCGCGATGACCCGCGGCGCCTTCGAGTTCCAGGGCCAGAAGTGCTCGGCGCTCTCCCGCGCCTACGTCCCGGCCTCGATCTGGGCCGGCCTCAAGAACGAGTTCGCGGCCGAGGTCGAGGGCCTGACCATGGGCGACGTCACCGACCTGGCGAACTTCATGTCCGCCGTCATCGACGACCGCGCCTTCGCCAAGAACAAGGCCGCCATCGACCGCGCCCAGGCCGACCCCGAGGTCGAGGTCCTGGCCGGCGGGACGTACGACGACTCGGTCGGCTACTTCGTCCGCCCGACCGTCCTGGTCTGCGAGGACCCGGCGTCCGAGTACTTCCGTGACGAGTACTTCGGCCCGATCCTCGCCGTGCACGTCTACCAGGACGAGAAGTACGAGGAGATGCTGGCCCAGATGGAGTCGGTGTCCCCGTACGGCCTGACCGGCTCGATCATCTCCCAGGACCGCGCGGCCGCCCAGGACGCCATGCACAAGCTGCGCTTCGCGGCCGGCAACTTCTACATCAACGACAAGCCGACCGGCGCCGTCGTCGGCCAGCAGCCCTTCGGTGGCGGCCGGGCCTCGGGGACCAACGACAAGGCCGGCGCCAAGCAGAACCTGGCGCGCTGGACCTCGACCCGCTCGGTCAAGGAGACCTTCGTCCCGCCGACGGACTACCGCTACCCGCACATGGGCTGAGTGCCCCTCCCGACCACATCGGTCACCTGACGCCCGGCCCCGCAGCCGGGCGTCGCCCGCCGGGGCGGCGGGCCCCACCCCCGTACCGCCGCCCCGGCCCCTTTCTGCCACCCTTAGAAGCACCAGCTCCAGGAGTCACGATGCTCCGTTCCGCCCTTCTCGCGGCCTCCCGGTCGCCGCAGGTCCGCACCGTGGTCGAGAAGTTCCCGCCGACCCACGCGATAGTCGAGCGCTTCGTCGCCGGTGAGGCCCTCGACGACGCCGTCACCGCCTGCGACGACCTGGTTGCCACCGGCCGCAAGGTCACCCTGGACCACCTCGGCGAGGACACCCAGGACGCGGCCCAGGCCGCCGGCACCGCCGAGGCCTACGAGCACCTGCTCAAGGCGCTCAAGGAGACCGGCCTCGCGGCCGGTGCCGAGGTGTCGGTCAAGCTGTCGGCCGTCGGCCAGTTCCTCCCGGTGGACGGCGAGAAGATCGCGCTGGAGAACGCCCGCCGCATCTGCGAGGCCGCCGCCGACGCGGGCACCACGGTGACCCTCGACATGGAGGACCACACCACCACCGACTCCACCCTCGCCATCGCGCGCGAGCTGCGGGCCGACTTCCCCTGGCTGGGCGTCGTGCTCCAGGCCTACCTGCGCCGCACCGAGGCCGACTGCCGCGAGTTCTCCGGCCCCGGTTCGCGCGTGCGCCTGTGCAAGGGCGCCTACAAGGAGCCCGAGTCGGTCGCGTACCAGGGCAAGCACGAGGTCGACCTCGCGTACGTCCGCGCGCTGAAGATCCTGATGGCCGGCGAGGGCTACCCGATGATCGCCTCGCACGACCCCAACATGATCAAGATCGCCGGCCAGCTCGCCCAGTGGAACGGCCGCAAGCGGGACTCCTTCGAGTACCAGATGCTGTTCGGCATCCGCCCCGAGGAGCAGCTGCGCCTCGCCGGCGAGGGCAACACCATGCGCGTGTACCTCCCGTACGGCCAGGAGTGGTACGGCTACTTCATGCGCCGCCTCGCCGAGCGCCCGGCGAACCTCACCTTCTTCCTGCGCGCCATGGCCACCCGCGGCTGACCCTGACGCCACGTCGAACGGCCCGCACCCCCGGTGGAAGGGGGGCGGGCCGTTTTCGCGTCAGAGGAACGGTTTGGTGTCCAGCTCGAAGCCGAAGGGTTCGGGCAGTGCGAGAGGCTCGCCGAAGGCGGCCAGCTGGACCTCGGTGTACTCGTCGCGGTGGGGCTTGCCGAACAGGCTGATCTGCGACCTCTCGCGGTCGATGAGGAGGTAGAGCGGGATCGCGGCGCGGGCGTAGCAGTGGCGTTTGGCGATGCGGTCCTGGTCGGGCTTGCCGGACGTCACCTCCGCCACCATGGCGACACCGTCCGGCTCCATCCAGGACGGGGCGCCCCGGAAGAGGCGGAGATCCTCGGGGGCGAAGGTGGCATCGGGGATGACGTGGTTCTTCGGGCAGAGACCGCCACTCGCGAGTCGAAGGCCCTTGCCGCCGGAAACGCTCATGTCGGTCGTGGAATGCCGGATCACCTGCTTGATCAGGTGACTGATGTGGTCCTCGTGATCGCCGTCCGGCGGTGGTGCCACGATGATCTCTCCCTCGATGAGCTCGGCTCGGAAGCCTTCGGGGGAGTGCAGGCTCAGGAAGCTCTCCAGCAGGATGTCGGCCTGCGACGGGGAGTCCGTGATCGGTTGCTCATGCGCCACAGCACTCATGATGCCCCTCCTTCAGATGGACGTCACGCTAGCGAGTGCCGAACCGGGTTATGCCGTGCACGGTTTGATTTCACTCGATGTGTGGGTTTGAGTTTCGGACTAGGATCGGAGCTTGGTGAACTGGGCGTTTGGCGGGAGGAGTTGGGGATGCTGAAGGAGTTCGCGGGGCTGTCGACGCCGGTGGTGGCGGATGCGTGTGTGCGGTTGGGGGTGGGGCTGCGGGCGGCGCCGGCGGGGGTGGCGGCGGTGACGGCCGGGGGCCGGGTCGCCGGGCGGGTGCTGCCGGTGCGGCACTACGGGAGCGTGGACGTGTTCCTGGAGGCGTACGGTGCGGCCCGGGACGGGGACGTGCTGGTGATCGACAACGGCGGGCGGACCGACGAGGCCTGCATCGGGGACCTCGCGGTGCTGGAGGCGCGGGCCGCCGGGGTCGCCGGGATCGTGGTGTGGGGGCTGCACCGGGACACCCCCGAACTGGTGGAGATCGGGCTGCCGGTGTTCAGCTACGGTGCGCTGCCGCTCGGGCCGATGCGGCTGGACGAGCGGGAGCCGGAGGCCCTCGTGGCCGCGCGGGTCGGGCCGCACCTGGTGGGCGCCGGTGACGTGGTGTTCGGCGACGCGGACGGGGTGCTGTTCGTGCCGGCCGACCGGGCCGGGGAGGTCCTGGAGACGGCCGCCGCGATCGCCCGCACCGAGCGGGCGCAGGCCGAGCGGATCGCCTCCGGCGACACGCTGCGCCGGCAGACCGCCTTCGACGCGTACCTGGAGCGCCGGGCCGCCGACCCGTCGTACAGCTTCCGGCAGCACCTGCGGCGGGTCGGCGGGGCGATCGAGGAGTAGCGAAGTTCCCTACAGGGGCCGGTGCATGACGTGCAGGCCGACGTAGCCCTCGGTGGGGTGGTGGAAGCCCTCCGGGAAGGTGCCGATGACGGTGAAGCCGAGCGACTCGTAGAGCTTCACCGCGTGCTCGTTGGAGGCGACCACGGCGTTGAACTGCATCGCCCGGTAACCGGCTTCACGGGCCCACGCGATGGTGTACTCGGCGAGGGCCCGGCCGATGCCCCGGCCGGAGTGGGCCGGGTCGACCATGTAGCTGGCGCTGGCGATGTGCGAGCCGTTGCCCTGGTGGTTGCGGTTCATCTTGGCGGTGCCGAGCACCGCGCCGGTGGTCTCGTCGACGGCGACCACCGTGCGGTTCGGGGCCGTGAGCAGCCACCAGCCCCGGCCCTGCTCGAAGTCCAGGTCGAGCGGGAACGTGAAGGTCTCGCCGGCGGCGACGATGGCGTGGAAGAAGGGCCAGATGGCCGGCCAGTCCTCGGCGGTGGCTTCGCGGATGAGCATCCGCTCAGCATGATCCGTACCCGGCGGGCGGGGCAACGGGTTTTCGGGACTCCGCCCGCCGGGTGCGGATCGTCCGGGTGTGGATCGTCCGGCGTGGTCAGCCGAGGATGGCGTCCTCGACCAGGGCGGCCGCGTGGGCCTGGCCCTTGGCGTTGGGGTGCACCAGGGCGTAGCGCAGCGGGATGATGCTGGTCAGCACGCCGTCCAGCCAGTGGTCGTCGTCGCAGACGCTGTGGCCGGCGGTGGAGGGGTAGAGGTCGACGAAGGTGTCGCCGTGGGCGGCGGTCTCCTGGGTGATGACCGCGTTGAGCGGCTCCAGGATGGCGGTGCGGGCCCAGGCGAGGTCGCCGGTGGTGAAGGTGGCGAACTGGTGCAGGTCGCCGTACCGGCAGCGGGTGGCGTCCTCGGGGACGAGGTGCGGGTAGCCGACGGTCAGCAGCCGCGCGAACGGGGCCTTGGCGTGCAGCGCGCCGAGCATCTGGTCGTAGTCGCCGCGCAGTTGGTCGAGTCGCCCGGGCAGGCTCGCGTCGTACTCGTCCTTGCAGGGCGTGCCCTTGCCGAGGTTGCCCGCGCCGAGTTCGATGCAGGCCTTGAGGATCTCGGCGAAGCCGAGGGTGTTGCCGCCGACCCCGACGGTGATCAGGTCGGTGTCGGGGGAGACGGTGTCGATCTGCGGCGGGACCGGCGGGAAGGGGGCGTCGGGGTCGGTGCCGAAGGGCGGGAGCGGGCGGCCGAGCGGGGTCAGCTTGGTCTGGTAGACGTCCTTGGCGGTGGCGCCGCCGCAGCTGGCGTTGCGCAGGTCGAGCAGCGGGCCGAGGTCGCGGCGGATCACCTCGGGGTAGGAGAGGGTGGTGCGGGCGCAGCCGTCGTGGGGCTCGGTCTCGTCGCCGGTGGCCTCGATGACGCCGGCGGTGTAGGAGTCGCCGAGCGCGGCCCAGGTGAGGGCCCCGGCACGGCCGGACGGCCTGGCGGCGGCCTCGGCGGCGGACGGGGTGATCAGGCCGGCGGTGAGTACGACGGCGCTGCCGGCGACGACCAGGCGGGACAGGAAGCGTGGCACGGTCTCTCCCTCAACGAGTGCGCGGGAGAGCGCGATTCACCCCCCTAGAGGTAAATCGAGTCGCGGTGTGGACGACTTGATACCTCAGGGGGGTGAATTCGTCGGCGTGACCGTGACGTTGGGCCGTCCCCCGGAGTGGGTCAGAGCAGGGCGGCGGACGGATCGACCATCGCCCGGGCGGTCTTGGCGTCGACGTACTCGCCGAGCGCGGTCATCACCCACTCGCCGGACGTCTGGCGGACCAGCTTGCACATCACCACGCCGGTGCTCGGCTCGGAGTGGGTGAGGTCGAAGCGGACCAGTTCCTCCTCCGTCCGGGCGTCCAGCAGGCGGCAGTAGGCGTTCTTCACCTCGGTGAACCGCTGGCCGGAGAAGGAGTTGACGACGAAGACCAGGCCGGTGACCTCGGCCGGCAGGCCGTCCAGGTGCACGGTGATCGACTCGTCGTCGCCGGCGCCGCCGCCGGTGAGGTTGTCGCCGGAGTGGGCGATCGCGCCGTTGAAGACGGTCAGCTTCATGAACCAGGCCGTCTCCAGCTTCTTGCGCCGGGCGTCGAAGGCGAGGCAGGAGGCGTCCAGGTCGACGCTGCGGCCACGGCCGGCGGGCTCCCAGCCGAGTGCCATCCGGACTGAGGAGAGGAAGGGGCGGCCGTTCTTCACCAGGGAGACCGAGCTGCCCTTGACCAGGCTGACCCGGCCCTTGTCCAGGGTGACCTTGGCGGGGGCCGGCGGGGCCGGGGGTGCGGCCGGGGGCGCCGGCGGTACGGGTGCGGTGGAGGCGAGGGCGATCCGCGGGTCGACGGGGGCCGGGACCGGGGCGGGGGCCGGTGGGGCCGCAGGGGGAGTGACGGGTGCGGCGGGCGGTGCGGGCGGCGCGGGAGGGACGGGCGCGGTCCGGGCCGGGGCGGCCGGGGCCGGGGCGGCCGGGGCCGGGGCGTCGTCGACGGTGACGCCGAAGTCGGTGGCGATGCCCGCCAGGCCGTTGGCGTAGCCCTGGCCGACCGCGCGCACCTTCCAGGCGCCGCCGCGCAGGTAGACCTCGACCACGATGAGCGCGGTCTCCCGGCCCAGCTGCGGCGGGGTGAAGGTGACCAGGACCTGTCCGGTGTCGGCGTCGCGGACGGTGGCGGTCGGCTCCATTCCGGCGAAGGTGGCGGAGTCGTCGGCGGGGCTGGCGGCCACCACGATCTTGGTGATGTCGGCCGGGACGGCCAGGGTGTCGACGGTGATCGCGTCCGGCGTTCCGGCGGTGGCCGGGCGGTGGCTGACGCCGGGGCCGTGCGGGGCGTTGAAGAAGACGAAGTCGTCGTCCGAGCGCACCTTTCCGGCGTCGGTCAGCAGCAGACCGGAGACGTCCAGCGCCTTGGGTGCGGTGACCTCGACAGTCACCCGCGCGGCGGTCAGCGGGGCGTTGCCGCCTTGGGTCAGGACGGTGGACACGGACTCCTCCTCGGGTGCGGAACGGCGGCCGGCCGGGGCCGTCGGGGCCACCGGGCCGGGTGCTGCCCACAGTAACGAACGGGGGTGCCGGGATGAGCCCGTCCGGGGCGGTGACCTGTCGGATCGTCGGACGGTACGGCTGGGCCTCAGCGGGGTGCGATGGCCGGCGGCGCGGTGTTCTGCGGCGCGGTGTTCTGCGATGCGGTGGTGCGCGGTGCGGTGGCCGGCGGGAGCCCGGGCGCCTGCGGTTCGGCCGGCTGGGGCGCGACCGGGCCGAAGGAGCCGAGGGCGGCGACCGCCCGGGGGTGGTCGATGCCGAAGGCGGCGGCGCTCCAGCTCTCCACCGCGGCGGGCTTGCGGACCAGGCCGGACGGGCCGGACGGACCGGCGGTCGGGCGGGTGCCACGCACGACGAAGGTGTACCGGCCAGGCGGGACGTCGGTGCCGGCCGGGGTGGTGAAGCGGTAGACCAGGGTGCCGCGGTCCTGCTGGGCGGTGACGACCGCGCCGGGCAGATCGGTCCAGGCGGTGCCGCTGCCGGGGGCCAACTCGCCCGGGGATAGCCGGAATTCGGCCTGAAGCGCGGTCAGCGGCTCGGCGGCGGCGAGGTCGAGCTGGTGCCGGAGGCCGTCGCGGCCGAGCGGCGTGACGGTCGCGACGCCGGCCAGGGCCTGGTCGACGTCCGGGTCGGCGCCCGGGGCGGGGGTGCCGGTGCCGGTGCCGTCGGAGGGGCCGGACGGGGCGGTGGACTCACCCGGGGCGGGCGTCGGGCCGCCGACCGGGCGGGGCCCGGGCGCGTGCGGCACGGTCGGCGAGGGGGAGGTCGAAGGCGTCGCGGTGGGTTGGTCGGTGGCGGGCACGCCGGGCTGGGCCGACGGCGAGGGCCCGGCGGCGGCGTCGGCCTGCGTGGCGGGCGTGCCGGTGTCGGCCGGCCAGGAGCCGGGCCCGCGGCCGGAGCCGCGATCGGCGGCGGCCTGTCCGCCGGTCTCCACCGGGACCTCCGACCGGGTGCCGGACGCGCTGGGCGAGGCCGATCCGGAGGCTGTGCTCGACGCCGCTCCCGAGTGTTGCGACGGGGCCCGGGACTCGGCGGGCCGGGGCGCCGAGGGCCGGCCGGTGGCCGGGGGATCGGTGGGGTTCTGCCCGGCCGGGACCTGGTCGGCGGCCGCCTGGGCCTGCTCGCCCGGGGTGGGCGTGGGCGGCGGAGTGGTGCCGACCCGGGCGACCCCGGCCCGCCGGCCCACGCCCTGCTGCTCGTTGAGCAGGAGCGTGGTGGCGATGCTGATGCCGACGACGGTGGACATCGCCATCGCGGCACCGGAGAAGCGCAGGGTGGGCAGCCGGAGCCGGCCGCCGAACGGGCGCGGCCGCCCGTGCCGGCCGTGTCGTACGGGCTCGTGCTGCACGTCCCGTGCGGCGTCCTCGCGCACAGCCACCGGACCCCTCCCTCCCCGAAGTCGCCGTCGCGGTATTCTCCCACGCGCCGAGGCCGGGTCGGCATCGGCCGCCCGGGGTCGGTCGGCCGGGGTCCGGGTGGGGCCCACGCCGGGAGGGGGAGAGCGTACCAGCGGGTGATCGCATCCCGGACGGTTTCCATCCATTACGTGGACACCCGTTCGACATGCGGAAGTTGACGGTCAGTCTGACAAGGCCGGTAAGGGTCTCTTCGCCCGAACGGAGGATATTGCAACCTCCTTGCAACCCTTGCCCGCCCGGCCCGCGGTGGACCAGGCTGAGGTCATCCCACGCCGTCCCGGAGAGACCGTCATGCCGCCCGACCCGCTGTCCGCAGCCTCCAGTCCACCCCTCGCCGCCACCCCCACGGGCGGCGATGGGGACGGCTCCACCGCCGCTCCGGCGGCGGTGGAGGAGGTGCTGACCCTGCGGATCTCGCTGGGTGAGGAGGTGGTCGGCGAGGTGCGTACCCGGTTCCGGTTCGACGCCGCCCGCCCGTACGAGGTGCTGCTGACCTTCCACCTGGGACGCCCGGACGAGGCCGACTGGGTGTTCTCGCGCGAGCTGCTGCGCGACGGCCTGCACACGCTGAGCGGTCAGGGCGACGTCAAACTGTGGCCGGCGTACTGCCCGTGCCACGGCTCGACGTTGCACCTGGCGCTCGAATCGCCGCACGGCAGCGCCCTGCTGGAGGCCTCCAAGCCCCGGGTGCAGGCCTGGCTGGACCGTACCTACGCGCTGGTCTCCGGCGAGGCGGAGCGTGCCTGCGGCCCGACCGACGACCAGCTGGCCGCGCTGCTCGCGGGCGGCTGAGGCGCGGTCGGGGCGTCCCCGGGCGCGCGCGGCTGCGGGACGGACGCCGTGCCGGGCAGCCGGACCGTCCCCGCGGCCAGCCCGGCCCGCAGCCGCCGGACGGCCGGGGCCGAGGAGGCGGGCAGCAGGTCGTACGGGTCCTCCGGTCCGTCCACCGTGACCAGCACCGACTCGGCGAAGCGGTACGGCCGGTGGGCCAGTAGGCCGCCCAGGTAGCGGCGCAGCCGGGACAGCTCGGCGCGCACCGTCACCGTCCGGCCCGGGTCGCCGAACAGCGCCTCCGCGAGCTGCGCGGCGGTGCTGCCCTCGCGGCCGGTGGCGAGCAGGAGCAGCAGTTCGGCGTGGCGCGGGCTGAGCGGGTGCGACCAGCTGCCGGCCGCGCCCTGCACGGTCAGTTCCGGCCGGTCGTGGCGGCGCAGGTCGAGCCGGAGCCGGGCGCCCTCGGCCTGCTCGGCGGTCACCGTGCCGGAGCCGTCCGTCTCGGGCGGCCGGACCGGCCGGACCAGCCAGCCGTCCGCGAGCGGTTCCAGGGCGCACTCGCCGAGGCCGGGCACCCAGTGCACGGCGGCGGCGCCCCAACCGTCGACCGGCACCCGCAGCCGGCCGAGCGGCGGCAGGCCGGCCGCGGCGGCGGTCCACCCGGCGGCGTCCACCACCAGGGCCGGGCCGGCCACCCGGGCGAGCATCGGGGCGGCCAGGGTGCGCAGCTGGTTCAACGCCTCCAGCCGGTGCGCGCGCAGCTCGGTCTCGGCGAGCCGGGCGGCGGTGGCGGTCAGCTGGAGCAGGTACGGGCGGATGCTGCGGGCGGGGCCGCTGAGGTTGATCGCGCCGACCAGCCGTCCGGTGCCCGGGTCGTGCACGGGAGCGGCCACGCAGGTCCAGGAGTGGTGGCTGCGCAGGTAGTGCTCGGCGGAGTGGACGTGCATCGGGCGCTGGGCGCGCAGCGCGACGGCGATGCCGTTGGTGCCGACGCTCTCCTCGATCCAGCGGGCGCCGGTGAGGAAGCCGATCCGGTCGGCGCTGCGGCGCAGGCCGCGCTCGCCCTCCTGCCACAGCACGTGGCCCTCGGCGTCGGCGATGGCGAGGATCAGCGGGGTCTGGCCGACCGGCTCCAGCAGGGTGTCGCGCAGCACCGGCATGACCGCGTCCAGGCCGCTGGCGCGGCGGCGCTGCTCGATCTCGGCGGGGCCGAGGTGGACGGCGGCGGCGCCGGCGTCGGGGTCGAGCCCGAGGCGGCGCAGCCGGGCCCAGGAGTCGCCGATCTCGGGGCGGGGTTCGAGCCGGCCGGGGGCGGCGGGGTCGGGGAACGGGGGCTGGGCGAGTTCGCGGGCGGCGGCTTCGGCGAGGGTGCGCTCGTGGACTCTGGCCAGCTCGGCCGCGGTCGGCGGGGTACGGCGTTCTGGTCGTCGGGACTGCCGTCCGGTCTGCCGCACTCGCGTTGCTCCTCGCCGCCGTTCGAGGACGCGCCGGGGTCGACGCGCTGACGAAAGAGTACGGGGGCGGTGGGTATCTGGGGATGGGGTCTGCCAACTCGGCATACCGGACGGTATGACCGTGGACATGTCGAGGTGTGACGGCTAGGACCGACCGGCGGGATCGGTCGGACGGGCCCTGGCGTCGCCGGAGTCGTGGGTGCCGGGGTCAGCGTTCCGCGCCGGTGCCGCGCTGGGCCGCCTCGACGGTGTGGTGCAGGTCGGCGGTGGCCTCCAGGGTGGCGGCGGTGCTCAGGGCCAGGCAGGCGGCCAGCGCGATCGCGGCCGGGCGCAGCCGGGCGCCGGTGGTGGCCGGGCGGGGCTGGAGCAGGGCGGCGACCCGGCGCGGGACCGGCCCGGAGTGGGCGGCGGGGACCAGCCGGGGCCGGGCCGGCCAGGGGGAGCGGCTGGCGGCCAGGGCGGCCCGGCCGACCGCGCGGGCGGTCACCGCGCGGTCGCCGACCCGGGCGGCCGCCACCTCGTCGGCCCAGCGCTCCAGGTGGTACCCGAGGGGCGCGCGCAGCGGACGCAGCGCCGGGTGGAGGTCGGCGGCGTGCTCGGCGAGGGCGAGGAAGACGTGGTGGCGGGCGGTCAGGTGGGCGCGTTCGTGGGCGATCAGGGCGGCCCGCTCGGGCCCGGTGAGGGCGCGCAGCATGCCGGAGGTGACCACGATCCGGCCGGGTTCGCCGGGTCGGCCGGGTCGGCGCAGCCGCCCGGGCAGGGCGAAGGCGTCGGCGCGCTCGTCGTCGAGGACGGCGAGCGGGTGCTCGCCCGGCTGGAGCAGGGCGTGGGCGCAGGCCAGGACGGCCTGCGGGGTGCGCGCCCGGCGCATGGTGGCGTGCCGGGGGCGCGTGTCCGGATGCCGGTCGTCGGCCGCCGCCGGGCAGGCCGGGAGAGCGGCCCGGGCCGCTCTCAGCTCCAGCCGGTGGCGGCGGGCGGTGCGGACGGCCTGGGCGGTCAGCGCGGCGAGCACCAGGCCGGCCGCGGCGGCCGCCGGCGGCGCGCTGGGTGCGGCGGCGGTGAGCCAGGGCAGCGACAGGTGGCCGATGGCGGCGACCGGTGGCAGCTGGAGCAGCCCGGCGGTGGCGAGCAGGCCGAGCGAGCAGAGGGTGCCGACGGCCAGGACGGCGGCCGTCCCGGCGAGCATCCAGGCGGCGGCCCGGGGCGGCAGGGCGTCGGCGAGGCGGCGGGCCAGCGGGGCGGCCAGGAACGGCAGCAGCAGCGGGGCCCAGACGGCGAGCATCACGATCCGGCCGCCCCGGGGGTTCCGCCGCCGAGGCCGGGGGCGCCGTGGCCGAAGCCGGGAATGCCGTCGCCGAGGCCGGGGGCACCGGCGCCGTCGCCGAGCCCCGGGGTGCCGTCGCCGAGCAGGTCGCGCAGCAGCTGCTCGTCCTCGGCGGAGAGGTCGGAGACGAAGCGGGCGAGCACGGTGGAGCGGTCGGCCTCGCGGCCGAGCTCGGTGTGCATCCGGCGGGCGGCGAGGCCCGCGGTGTCCTGGACGGTCGGAGTGTAGGCGTAGGCGCGGCCGGCCCGGGTGCGTTCCACGGTGCCCTTGTCGTGCAGCCGGGCGAGGATCGTGGCGATGGTGGTGCGGGCGAGGTCCCCGCCGAGCGCCGTCTGGACGTCCTGCGGGGTCATCGGCTGCCGGGCCGACCAGAGCGCGGCCAGCACCTCGGCCTCCAGCTCCCCGGCGGGCCGGCGGGCGGACGGTACGTCGGACATGGCGGCGCTTCCTCCAGGTTTCGTCTACAGTCATGTAGACCGTCTACGTCACTGTAGACGGTCAGGGTGGGTTTCGCTGCGATCCGCCCTCCAACGTACGGGAGGTCCGCCAGCCTTGCTTCAGTTCCTCGCCGATCCGGCCGCTCACCTCGCGGTGAACCCGCTGGACGCGTCCTCGTTGCTCGCCGCCTTCGGCGCGCTCGGCATCGCCGTCGTGCTCTTCGCCGAGACCGGCCTGCTGGTGGGCTTCTTCCTGCCCGGCGACTCGCTGCTGTTCACCGCCGGCCTGCTCTGCGTGCCCGGCGTCACCAAGGGCCCGCAGCTGGAGCTCTACCAGGTGCTGCCCGCCGCCCTGGTCGGCGCGCTGGCCGGTGCCCAGGTCGGCTACCTGATCGGCAAGCGCGGCGGCCGCGCGCTGCTGCGCCGCACCAAGCGCAAGAGCCTGCTGGAGGGCGTCGAGCGGGCCGAGGAGCTGCTCGGCAAGTACGGCCACGGCAAGGCGATCGTGCTCGCCCGGTTCATCCCGGTGGTCCGAACGGTGCTGAACCCGCTCTGCGGCGTGCTCGAAGTGCCGGCCCGCTCGTTCACCTTCTGGCAGGTGACCGGCGGTGCGATCTGGACCGTCGGCGTGGTGCTCGCCGGGTACGGGCTCGGATCGTCGATCCCGAGCATCGACAAATATCTGCTCCCGATCATCGGTCTGGTAGTAGTTATCTCCGTGCTCCCCATTGTTCTCGAACTGTTCCGCGCCCGTAAGGCGCGCCGTCACGGAGGTGACGCGTGATGTCCTCTCGGGCTCTGGCCGTGTACGACGGCAGCGGCATCGACGGCAGTCTCTACACCCGGGTGAACGGGTGGGCTCAAGACGCCCCGCACTGGCTGGACGAGCTGATCAAGGTCTGGTCGGCGATCGGCCTCGGCCTGTTCGCGGTCTTCATGCTCTACGCCTGGTGGCGGGCGCGCGGCGCCGACTCGGTGGTGATGGCCCGGGTGCTCGCCTCTCCGGTGATCGTGGTCGTCGCGTACGGCGTCAACTCGGTCCTCAAGGGCATGGTCGAGGAGGTCCGGCCGTGCGCCCAGATCCCCGGCAGCGTCTCGCTGGAGACCTGCCCGGGTGCCGGCGACTGGTCCTTCCCCAGCAACCACACCGTGATCGCCTTCGCCGCCGCCACCGCGCTCTGGTTCGCCGACCGGCGGCTCGGCTGGATCGCCGGGATCTTCGCGGTGCTGATGGGCGCCTCCCGGGTCTGGGTCGGCGTGCACTACCCGCACGACGTGGCCGTCGGCGCGCTGGTCGGCCTCCTGGTCGCGCTGGTGCTGGCGCCGCTCGTCGGGCGCTGCGGACCGCTGGTGGACCGGATGCGGGCGGGCGCGCTGCGCCCGCTGCTCGGCCCGGGGACGCTGCCGGTCGTCGCCCGCGGCCACGCCTCGTACGAGACCCGACGGCACTGATTCCGTAGCCTGCCCGTAGCCCGTCCGACCCTTGTCTGGCCGGGGTGGCGGGTAGAGCATGTGAGCCGGGCGTGGGGCCCCTTCGCGGGGAACCCGCCCGGCTCAGTCGTGCCGGGGCGCGGGAGCGCCGGGCGTGCCAGCGGAGGGAGTGCCAATGCCGTACCGACTCGACATCACGCAGGGGGACTGGCCGGGCGAGTCGCCGCACAAGGGCGTCGAGGGCCTGCTCTCGGAGGCCATGGTGCTCACCCTCGCCACCGCCGGCCACGAGCACGGCCCGCACGCCAACCTGGCCTTCTTCGCGTACGACGACGACCTCGTCCTCTACTTCGTCAGCGAGCGCTCCACCCGGCACAGCCACCACCTCGCCGAGGAGGCCCGGGCCGCCGCCGCCGTCTTCCTGCCGCCGCCGGTCTTCGGCGAGCAGCTGCGCGGCCTGCAGCTGACCGGCGGCGCGAGCGAGGCCTGGGGGCGGCAGGCCGAGGCGGCGCTCGCTGCCTACCAGGGGCGGTACCCGTCCTTCGCGCAGGACGAGGAGGTCCGGCGGCAGTTCCTCACCGGGGGCGGGGCGGCGGCGCTGTACCGGTTCCAGGTGGAGGAGCTGACGGCGGTGGACGAGCCGAACTTCGGGCGGCGCAACTACCTGCGGGCGCGGGTGCTGCGGTGACGGCCCGGTGGTGGGGTCTCTGATCGGGTTGCCCCGCCGGGCTGGCTGGCTGGATTGTCTGGCCGGGTTGTCCGGCCATGTTGTCTGTACAACTTTTCGGGTGATTCACCTGGGGGACGTCACCCGGACGCCCCTCGGACACCTGGCCGCATCAGCCTGGCCGCATGAGAGTCATCGTCGTAGGAGCAGGCGTGCTCGGCACCATGCACGCCTGGCAGGCCGTCGAACGCGGCCACGAGGTCGTCCACCTGGAGCGCGAGACCGAGGCGCGCGGCGCCTCGGTGCGCAACTTCGGCCTGGTCTGGGTCAGCGGCCGCGCACAGGGCGAGGAACTGGACACCGCGCTGCGCGCCCGCGACCTGTGGGAGGGCATCGGCGCACGCGTCCCCGACCTCGGCTTCCGCGCCAACGGGTCGCTCACCGCGATCCGCACCGAGGCCGAACTCGCCGTCGCCGAACAGGCGCTCACGCTGCCGGACGCCGCCGCCCGCGGCTACCGGCTGCTCGACGCCGACCAGGCCAGGGCCGCCAACCCGGCCCTGCGCGGCAAGCTGCTCGGCGCCCTGTCGTGCGACCGCGACGCCGCCGTCGAACCCCGCACCGCCCAGCCCGCGCTGCGCGCCGCCCTGCAGGCCACCGGCCGCTACACCTTCCTGCCCGGCCGCGAGGTCCGCGACGTGATCGGCGAGAACGCCGTCCGCGACGACCACGGCGACGTCCACACCGGCGACCTGGTCGTCCTCTGCACCGGCGCCTGGCTCGGCGGCCTCGTCCGCGAACTCGCCCCCGCCCTGCCCGTCCGCCGGGTCCGGCTGCAGATGATGCAGACCGACCCGCTCGGTGAGACCCTCACCACCTCCGTCGCCGACGGCGACAGCTTCCGCTACTACCCCGCCTTCGCGGGCAGCGCCCTGGACCGCCTGCGCGAGACCCAGCCGCAGCCGGACGTCGCCGCCGAGCACAAGATGCAACTGCTCATGGTCCAGCGCCGGGACGGCGGCCTCACCATCGGCGACACCCACGAGTACGACCAGCCGTTCGGCTTCGACGTCGTCGAGGACCCGTACGACCACCTGGTCGGCGTCGCCGAGGAACTGCTCGGCCGCCCGCTGCCGCGCGTGCGCCGCCGCTGGGCCGGGGTGTACGCCCAGTGCGTCGACACCACCCGGGTCGTCCACCGCGAACGCGTCCGCGACGGCGTCTGGCTGGTCACCGGCCCCGGCGGCCGCGGGATGACCTGCTCCCCGGCCATCGCCGAGACCACCGCCGAACTCGCAAATCTGTAAGGGTAATTGACATGTCTCTTGATATCCGCCTGGTCGTCCTCGACATGGCCGGCACCACCGTGGCCGACGACGGTCTCGTCGAGCAGGCCTTCGGCGCCGCCGCCGCCACGCTCGGCGTCGAGGCCGGCAGCCCCGCCTACGAGCCCATGGTGGCGCACGTGCGCGCCACCATGGGCGAGTCCAAGATCTCCGTCTTCCGGCACCTGTTCGGCGAGGAGGAGAAGGCCCAGCGGGCCAACACCGCCTTCGAGGCCGCCTACCACGACCTCGTCGACGCCGGCCACTGCGCCGCCCTGCCCGGCGCCGCCGAGGCCATCGCCGAACTCCGCGGCCAGGGCCGGAAGGTCGTCCTCACCACCGGCTTCTCCCGGGCCACCCAGGACCGCATCCTCACCGCGCTCGGCTGGCAGTCCATCGCCGACCTCACCCTCTGCCCCGCCGAGGCCGGCCGCGGCCGCCCGTACCCGGACCTCGCGCTCACCGCGCTGCTGCGCACCCGGGTTGACTCGGTGCGGCAGATCGCGGTCGCCGGGGACACCGGCTACGACATGCTGACCGGTGTGCGGGCGGGCGCGTCGGTCGTCGCCGGCGTCCTCACCGGCGCCCACGACGAGGCCCGCCTGCGTGCCGACGGGGCGACCCACGTGCTCGGTTCGGTGGCGGAACTGCCGTCGCTGCTCGGTTAGAGGCGGTTGGTCCAGCGCGCTACGGGCGGGCGGAGTCGCGGGGGGTGTCCCGGACTCCGCCCGCCCGGCGGAACGGGACCCGACGTGGGCGACCGTTGCGGACCACGGCCACGCCCAGACCGCCGACGGCCGCCATCAGGACGGCGTCCAGGCCGCCGGCGATGGCCAGGTCCTTCGAGAGGTCGATGTCGTCAGGGGTGCGCGCGGCCGCGACGCCCCTGGGGTCGTAGCGGACGGTGAGCCGGTCGCCGACCGCGTGCGAGCGGAGGCCCCCGTACACCGTGCCGTTCGGGATCGGCATGCCCCACTCGTCGGCGAGGTCGTACGTCGAGTCCGGGTGCTTGCTCTCGGGGTGGTCGTGTGCCGCCGTGATCCGGGCGGAGGTGGTGACCCCGGTGGCGTTCAGGACCACCGCGTCCCGGGCCGCGATCACCTCTCCCAGCGCGCCGCCCCACAGCGCGACGGACAGGATCGCCACCCAACAGCCCACCACCCCGACCAGCCGGACGGCGCCCACGATCCAGGCGACCCCGACAACCAGCCCGAGCAGCCACGCCAGGCCCCCGCTGACGTACGTGCTCAGCAGCACCAGCCCGAACGTCCCCACCGGCACCGCCGCCACCAGCGCGCCCGTCAGCGCGATGGTTCCGCGGCGGCTTCTCTCCCCGGCCATGGCCTCCCCCGATCTCCCTACGACGGGGTGGAAGGCTACGCCCGGATCCTGACGGCCTCCGGGCGGGGTCCCGGTCATCGGCTGCGACGCCGGATGGCGGGGAGTTCGGCTAGTTCGGAGCGTGGGCGGTTCGGGCGTGGCCGGATCCGCCCACAAAGGGCTGAAGCCTCAATCGGGTGGGATCGGAACTTCCTCGGAGCCGAGGAGGAGGTACGCGTGAACCTTCTCCAGATACGCATACATTTCCTCGTCTGTCTCGAACTCGACCCAAGTGAGTTCGCAGTACTCGCCCCGGGTGAGGTCCCGCTCCTCGAAGAGTTGCTTGAACCATTTCTGCAGGTCCTCGCCCCATACGGGGTTCGACATGTTGATGGTCCTCTTGATGCGCTCCAGGTAGGAGTGAGCCATCTCGACGTTCAGATACTGCTGCATGAATCCGGCGAGTTCTGGTTCCATGATGTCCTTACGGGTGCTTTCCCTGTGCGGGATTCGCATAGGAAGTGACGAGATGCCACTTTCCATGTGCATCAGGTTCGTAGAAGGTGGCGATATTGCCGCCTTCGAAGTCGACCGGCAAGTAGCGGATCGGATCTTGTGGATCCTTGTAGAAGCCGGTGAAGCGCTTGTGCCCCTCGGGGCCGAGGATATCTTCGATGGGGACCGGACTGTTGAGCGGGCGCCCGTTCTCCCTGATGTATTTGCGCATGTATTTGTCGACCGTGACCAGGTCTGCGGGATCGTCGTACCGTGTCGCGTACGGCCCGCACTTGTGTACGCCGCCATTTTCGCCGTCCACCGTCGTGCCGGTTAGCGGGTCGATGTGGTCCTTCGACTTGACGTGGCCGGCGTTGTTCGAGGCTTGGGTGTAGATCTTCGGCGAGCCGTCCGGGTTGGTCATCGTGGTTCCCAGGCGGGTCTGCAGGGCGGTGTCGTCGGGTTTGACGTGGCGGCCCGGGGCGTGGCCCTCGCCGCCGAGGTCGGCGATCCGCTTGGCGGTGTCGACGCCCTTGCCGCTCGGGCCGGTTGCGCCGCCGACGGCGCCGAGGACGAGGTCGAGGGGCATGACCGGGCCGGTCTGGAAGGCGGCGTCGTAGCCGTAGGTGAGGCCCGCGCCGGTGACCATGCGGCCGGGGAGGGTGTCGGCGGCGCCGGCGAGTTTGCCGGCGGCGGCGAGGGCGACGGAGGTGCTGTCGGAGACCTCGGCGGCGGTGGAGACGACCCGGCCGCCGGCACCGAGGGCGGAGCCGGCGCCGCCCATGATGCCGCCGGTCTCGGCGGAGTCGACGGCCTCGGTGAGGCTGAACCCGCCGTCGCCGAAGGACATCCGGACCGGCTGGGCGACGGCGATGTCCACGGTGATGGCCTCGACGGCGCCGAAGGCGGCGCCGACCAGCACGGTGGCGGCGATGGTGGCGATGGTTTCGGAGACGGCGACGCCGAGGCCGGCGGCGGTGGCGATGATGCCCGCGGCGGCGGTGCCGGCGGCAGCTTCGGAGATGCCGGCGGTGAAGAAGGCGAGGGCGGTGCCGGCGACCAGGGTGGCGCCGACGATCGCGGCCTCCTCCTTCAGCTTCTTGAGCGCCTTGTCGACCTCGTCGGCGAAGGCACGCAGGGCTTTGGCGAGGGCCCGGCAGACGGCGGCGGCGTCGGGCAGCCAGCCCTTGCCCTGGCCCGCGCCGTCCTTGCCGCCGTAGTAGTTGCCCCAGAACGTGCCGAAGGCGTCGATGGCGGGGCCGTGGTTGTTGGCGACGATGGCGGCGGCGGCCTGGTTGGTGGGCGCGGTCACGTTGTCGATGGCGGTGGCCATCGCGTCCCAGGCGTCGGCGACCTTGCGGAGCTTGCCGGGGTCGGCGTCGGGCCACCACATGCCGGTGACCTTGCGGACGATCTTCTCCGCCGTGGACTCACCCATGCGCCGACTCCCTCCGTGAAGGGCGGCCGATCACGGCGTCAGGTTCTTCCGGACGTGGTTGTCGGCGTCGGTGTGGTTGTCGGCGTGGGCGTTCAGCCCGTCGTGGATGCTGGTGAGCCCCTTGACCAGGGTGTCGAGTGCGGAGAGCACGTGGTCGTGCGGGCCGTTGTAGGCCTGGGCGAACTCCTTGCCCTGCTTGTCGTCGCCCCACGGGCTGCCGGCGTCGGCGAGGCTGTGCTTGAGCGTGTCGAGCGCGTCCTTGAGCGCCTTGCTCTGAGCCTCGAAGGTCGGCGCGGCCGCCTTCAGGTCCCCGGGCCGGATCTTGAATTCCGGGCCGCCGGCTTTCGCTCCGTCATCTGCCATGGTGTCATCCCCCGTGTGTGACCGTCAGTGCGTCAGAAAGTGCGAAGGGTAGGACGATGGGATGGGACGGCGACGTTTCAGCGAGCTGGCGTGATCTGGGTCACTCATCAGAGGAAGAGGGTGAGGACGAACCAGGCGGAGCCGGTGGCGAGGACGGTGACGCCGGGTTTGACGGAGTTCTTGTCGGTGACGAGCCAGCAGGAGCAGGCCGTGACGGCGAGCACGTACAGCGCGAACAGTCCGGTGGTCAGCGGACTGCCGACGTACTGGCGGGCGAGCAGGTAGACCAGCAGCCAGGGCGCGGTGACCGCGCTCCAGGCGAGTGCGGTACGGGCGGCGCCGAGGCGGCCGGCCCGTTCGCGGCCGGTGCGGGAGCGGGCGGCGAGACGGTCCCGCAGCGGGCTGGCCGGGCGGCTGGAGAGGCCGAGGCAGGCCACGGCGAGGGCGGCGGCGAGCAGGACGGCCACGGCCCAGAAGAGGTCGGTGCCGAGGTCGATCTGCTCGGGGCGCTTGGGACTGGCGGTGCCGTCGGGGTCGAAGCGGACGGTGACCTGGTCGCCGACCCGCAGGGACTGGTCGCGCTGGTTGAGGCGGCCGCCGGGCACGGGGGCGCCGTCGACGGTCGCCAGGCTGTAGTCCCAGGAAGGGTCGCGCGTCCCGGCGGTGCGCTCCTTGTCGACGACGCGGGCGGTCACGGTGGGCCCGGAGCTCAGGACCAGGTCGTCGCGGATGTTGCTCGTCGCGGACGCCGCGACGAGGAGCACGATCGGGACGATCAGGGCCGCGAGGCAGCCGCGGGTCCCGCCGGCCAGTCGGCCGAGGCCTGTCGACAGGACGGCGGTGGCAAGCACCAGGACGGCGAGGCCGGCGGGCCAGCCGTAGGCGCCGTAGGCGGCGGTGAGACCGACGATCGACAGCGGCGCGGCGATCGCCAGGGCGATCGTCAGCGGGATCGAGCCCCGGCGGGGTTCGGCCTTCGGCGGAGCCGGGCCGGTGGCGGCCGTCATCCGAAGGCCTTTCGGATGTTGTCCCACTGGTCGGGCGGCAGCGCGTCGGCGCTCTCGTTCCGGGGTGGGTGGAAGGCGATGCCGCGGAACGCGGTGGCCAGGAGCGGCAGCCATTCGTCCCAGTAGTCGATGTCCTCGGTGGTGAAGACGGCGGCGACCACGTGCGGGCTCCACGGGTGCGGGATCAGCAGTTCGAGCTGGCGCACCGTGTTGACGGTGGATTCGGGCACGCCGAACACCGCGCCGGGCACCGGGACGGTCAGGTCGCGGGCGGCGAGGGCGGCGCGGCCGGTCGGCAGTTCCACCACGCCGACGTCGGCGTCCGGCCAGGCCTCGGCCAGCTGTTCGGCGACCCGGGCGGGGTAGCTGCCGGGCGCGCCGAGGTCCTGCGGGCGGACGAAGACGGTGAGCATGCCGTGGATGGGCTCGCCGTCCTCGGCCCGGACCAGGCAGCTGGAGACGTGGACGGCACCCTCGCGCAGTTGGGCCTGCAAGGCGGTCTCGGCGGCGATCACGGTGCTGAGTTTCTGCTCGGGCCGGGCGCCGGGGAAGGCCGCGTCCAGGCTCTCCGCCGTGCGGGCCATCCGGTCGCCGAGGTCCTCGTCCAGGTCGAGGGTGGTGAAGCCTGCGGGCAGGGTGAGCCAGAGTGGCGGAATCTCGGTGGTCTCAACGGCCATAGCCGGCCGCCCATCCGCCCATGCCGAGCAGGTTGCCGACGGTGGACACGGTGCCGATGACGGCGTTGGCCTTGCCGCCGCCGGTGCCGACGCCGACCGACCCGATGAGGCTGTTGCCGCCGGTGGTGTAGTTGACGGCGCTGGTGAGGCCGTCGCTCGGGTTGTCCTGAGTGAGGGCGTACGCCGTCGGGGCGTTGAGCCCGACGGTGGTGACGGCCTGGACGCCGTCGGAGACGTTCATCGCGGTGGCCTTGGAGACCCCGAGCTTGATGGCGGGCTTCTCGATCGCGGTGGTGAAGATCGGGTTGGCCGGGTCGACGGCGCGGGCGGCGGTCCGGACCTCGGTCGTTCCGGCGCTCACGGCTCCACGGACGCCCGCGCCGGCGGCGCTCGCCTCCCGGGCGGCGGTGAAGCCGGACTTGGCGACGCCCACCCCGGGGATCGCGCCGAGCACGTCGCCGCCCAGGGTCAGCCAGTTGCTGATGTTCTTCTGCGGCGGCAACAGCTTGCCCTCAAGGGCGTACTTGGTCGCGTGCGTACCCGCCGCGGCGGCGCTCAGCAGGATGGCCGGCAACGCGAAGGCGGGGAAGAAGATCGCCGCGACGCCGCAGATGCCGGCCGCGACCGTCAGCAGGTCCGCGCCGTGGTTCTTGAGCCAGGTGCCGACCTTGCTGAGCCAGCCGGGCTCCGGTGGGGCCTTGCTGTCGGCGGCCTTGCGGATGGCGTCGGCCGTCTTGCGGGCGTCCGCCTTGTGGCCTTCGGCGAGTTCGTGGGCCTGGCTCCGGAGGCCGGTGAGGTCGGCGGCGGCGCTGCGGACGAGGTCGGCGGCCGCGTCCAGGTGGTTCCTCGCCTTGGCGTAGCGCTGTTCGGCGGCGGCGAGGCCGGCGTCGTCGGGGAAGGTCTGGCCGGCGAGTTTGAGGTCGGGGGCGGCGGCTGCGGCGGTGTGCGCCTGGTCGGCCTGCTCCTTCTGCCGCTTGGCGGCGACCGCGGCGCGGGCCAACTCGGCGGCCTTGGGCTGGTGTTCGGTCAGCGCCTGGTACCAGACGTCGAGGGCCTGGTAGGCGGCGGTGATCGAGTCGGCGGCGTCCTGGAGGTAGGTGGGGAGCTTGCCGAACTGGCCGGCGAAGGACTTGGCGGCCTCGCCGGTCCACTGGCCCTGGTTGGCGGAGAGCTGCGAGAGCGTGGTGTGGACGTCGGTCAGGTGCTGGCCGACCCGGCGCAGGCTCCCGCTGAGGCCGGTGACGGCGGCGGCGTCGCCGGGGGCCGGGTTGAAGCCGAGGCCGGACCAGTCGGGCGCGGGGTCGGTCACGACTGCCCCGCCGGGGTGAGGGCCTTGGTGATGCTCTGTTCGGTGCCGTCGTAGGTCTGCTGGACCTTCTCCAGCCCCTCGTCGAGGACCTTGACGCACTCGCGGACCTTCTTGAGCCCGTACTCCCACTTGCTCTGGAAGTGCCCGCAGGCCTCGTCGAGGAAGTCGTAGCCCAGTCCGCTGCGGCTCGCCTCCTTGAGCGCCTTGAGTCCTTGGTCGAGCTCGTCGCCGCAGCCTTTGAGGTCCTTGGCCAGCTTGGCGAGGAACTCGGTGCTGACCGTGAAGTCGGCCACTTCTCCCCCGGTGTGTCGATGGCGTGACCGGCCGAGCATAGCCGCAGTCGGTACGCAGGCGATCCGTTCTGACGGCGGCTTTCCGCCACGCTGACGGGTTCGGTACGGGGCGGGCGGCGGCCGCCGGACGGGCGGCTGCCCCCGGGGTCAGCGGCGCCAGAAGCCGCGCTTCTTCGGGGTGACGAGCTTCGCCACGGCGGCGACGAAGAGCTCGGCGACGGGGGAGGGCCCCTGGCCGTGGTTGACGTGGCCCTCGGCGGACCACTCGCCGAGGACGGTGCCGGGGCTGCCGTCGAGCGGGCTGAACGCGTGCTCCAGGGTCAGGTAGCGGACGCCCTTGGTGCCCTTGGGGTGGACGGCGGCGACGAAGTGGGCCTCGGTGGCGCCGACCGGGGTGGGGAGGACGACCAGCAGCAGCGGGTGGCCGTCGGCCTCCAGGTGGCGGCAGTCGAGGCCGTGGCTGGGCAGGCGGTCCTCGGGCGGCAGGGTCTGGCCGAGGTCGTCCCAGATGCCGGTGAGGACGGGCAGGAGGCTGCCACCGCCGTCCGGGACGGTCAGCCGCGGGCCGAATTCGAGGACCTGGCGGGGGAGTTCGCGGTGGACGAAGCGGTAGTGGTGGGGGCGGGGATCCGTCATGGGGTCACGGTAGCGAACCGGCCGGAGCGGGCAGTCGGCCCACCCGACTTCCCGCTCCGAAAGGGGAGTTGACCAGCACCTTCGGGATGGATGGCCCGTCAGGACGTCAGTGACCGCTCCTGAGGTTCAGGACGACCACCCCGACGATCACCAGGGCGATCCCCAGCCACTGGAGGCGGCCCAGCGACTCGCCGAAGGCGATCACGCCGATCCCGGCCACCGCGGCCGTCCCGGCCCCCGACCAGACGGCGTAGGCGACCGAGACCGGTATGTGCTTGAGCGCGCGCCCCAGCAGGACGAAGGACAGCACGTAGCCGACGGCCACCCCCACGCTCGGCCAGAGGCGGGTGAACCCCTCGGTGAGCTTGAGGCAACTGGTGGCGCAGACCTCGCTCAGGATGGCGAGGGAGAGCAGGAGATAAGGCATGTCAGCGTCAAACGGCCGGAGCGGCGCCGAGCTTCCCCAGCAGGGCGAGGTCGGCCTGTTCCAGGCTGGCGAGCAGGGTGATCCGGGAGCCGTCCGGCATCGGCGTCGCGGTGGACGGCACGGCCAGCACCGCGCAGCCGGCCGCGGTGGCGGAGGCGACCCCGGTCGGGGTGTCCTCGACGGCGACGCAGGTGACCGGGTCCAGCCCGAGGCGCTCGGCGGCGGCGAGGTACGGGTCCGGCGCGGGCTTGGTGCGCGCGGTGTCCTCGGCGGCGAGGGTGACGGCGAACCAGTCCCGGCCGATGGCGGAGAGGACCAGGTCGACCACCCGGCGCGGCGAGGCGGAGACCAGCGCGGTGGGCACCCGGGCGTCCCGCAGCGAGGCCAGCAGGGCGAGGGCGCCGGGGCGCGGCACCGTCTCGGCGGCGACCTTGCCGGCGAAGGACTCGCCGAGCCGGTCGGCGAGTTCGGCCTCGGAGAGGGTGGTGCCGCTGACCCTGTGCAGGTGGGCGGCGGTGTGCTCGACGGCCTGGCCGAGCACCTCGGGGGCGTCCCGGTCGGTGAGCGGGTGGTGGAGCTCGTCGGCGAGCTCGGCGGCGGTCTGCCACCACAGCTGCTCGGTGTCGACCAGGGTGCCGTCCATGTCGAACAGGACGGCGGCGGGCAGGGCGGTCTCAGGCATGGCGGTACCTTCGGTGGTTCATCAGGTGGAGACACGAGGGTTTCAGACGGCGAGCCGATCGGGCGCCGCCGCCTGGACAGGACGGTCAGGCAGGGCGGTCAGACGCCGAGCCGGGACAGGGCGGTCAGGCGCGGCGGTCCACCAGCACCGGGCGCTCCGGCAGCACGAGTTCGGCGCGCGCGCCGGCCGGCAGGGCGGCGGTGGCCTCGGTGGGCAGGTCGGCCTTGACCTCGGTGCCGTCGTCGAGGCGGACGGTGAGCCGGGTGACGGCGCCCAGGAAGGACGCGGCGACCACCAGTGCCGGGCCGTTCTCGGCCGGCGTCAGGGTGACGTTCTCCGGGCGGACCAGCACCTGCAGCTCGCCGTCGGCCGGCAGCTCGCCGTCCACCGCGTGCCGGCGGCCGAGCACCTCGACGCCCTCCGACGTGCGGGTGCACGGGATGCGGCTCATGGTGCCGACGAACTCGGCGACGAAGGCGGTGGCCGGCCGGCCGTACAGCTCGGACGGCGCGGCGCACTGCTCCAGCCGGCCCGCGCGCAGCACCGCGACCCGGTCGGCCATCGACAGCGCCTCCTCCTGGTCGTGGGTGACGAACAGGGTGGTGATCCCCAGCTCCTGCTGGAGCCGGCGGATCTCCTCGCGCAGCTGGAGCCGGACCTTGGCGTCCAGCGCGGACAGCGGCTCGTCGAGCAGCAGCACGCGCGGCTGCAGGGCGAGCGCGCGGGCGAGCGCGATGCGCTGCTGCTGGCCGCCGGACATCTGGTGCGGGTAGTGCTCGGCGCGGTGCGGCAGGCCGACCAGTTCCAGCAGTTCCTGGGCGCGCTTGCGGCGCTCGGCCTTGCCGGCGCCGCGCATCCGCAGCCCGAAGGCGACGTTGTCCAGCGCGGTCAGGTGCGGGAAGAGGCTGTACGACTGGAACACCATGCCCGCGTCGCGCTTGTGCGCGGGGATCGCGGTGATGTCCTGGCCGTCGACCAGGACCTCGCCGGAGTCGTGCTGCTCGAAGCCGGCCAGGATCCGCAGCGCGGTGGTCTTGCCGCAGCCGGACGGGCCGAGCAGGGCGACGAGTTCGCCGGGGTGGACGGTCAGGTCCAGGCCGTCCAGGGCCGTGGTGGCGCCGAACGAGCGGCGGAGGGACCGGAACTCGACAGTGGCGCTGCCGGGGGCGAGCGCGACACCGGTGACGGGGGCGGTAACCGTGGTCATGGCTGGTAACTCCTGGAAAGCGTGGGGTGGTTCAGGACCGTGCGGCCTTGCGGCCCCGGCCGACGGCGGACATCAGCAGCAGGACGACCCAGACGATCAGCAGGCTGAGCATCGAGACGGCGACGGACATCTGGCCGTCGCTCTTGCCGTTGGAGTTGATCCACACCGAGAAGGGGGCGAAGCCGAGGATGGAGGCGGTGGTGAACTCGCCGAGCACCAGGGCGACGGTGAGCACCGCCGCGTTCAGCAGCGCGCTGCGCAGGTTCGGCAGGACGACGGTGAACACCGCGCGCAGCCAGCCGGCGCCGCAGTTGCGGGCGGCCTCGACCAGGGTGGCGACGTCCACGCCGCGCAGCCCCGCGTCCAGCGCGCGGTAGGCGAACGGCAGCGCCATCAGCACGTAGGCGATGACCAGGACGATCGGGAACTTCGGATCCTGGACGGCCACGATGGTCTGGAACAGCGGGGTGTCCTGCAGGTAGTCCGGGCCCCAGCGCAGCACGCCGATGATGCCGGTGGTGAGCGCGACCACCGGGACGACCAGCGGCATCGAACACATCACCTCGATCACCGGGCGCAGCCTGGGCGCACCGAGCCGGGCGGCGAGCATCGCCGGGACCAGCAGGAGCAGCAGCACCGCCACGGTGACGCCGGCCAGCTCCAGGCTCAGCACCAGGCTGTCCGTGAAGCCGGGCGCGTTCAGCAGGTCGGTGTAGGCGCGGAAGGTGGTGCCGCCCTTGTTGTCGTCGATGCTGAAGTACACCGACGAGGCCAGCGGCACCGCGAAGTAGACGCCGCAGAGCAGCAGGACGAGGCCGCGGCCGAGGCGGATGCGGTTGATCAGGCGAGCCACTTGGCACTCCGGCGCTGAAGGGGCAGGTACACGGCCATCACCAGGCAGGCGACCACGATCATGTCGAGGCCGAGGGCGAGGGCGAGGTTGCCCTGGCCGACCAGGACGTTGCCGGACAGCGCGTCGCCGATCTGCATCGAGATCAGCGGCACCGAACTGCCCACCATGGCCTCGGCGGTGGCGTACGCGGCGAAGGAGGCGCCGAACAGCAGCACGAAGCCGCCGAGCAGCGAGGGCACCAGCACCGGCAGCGCCACGTGCCGCCAGTACTGCACGACGGTGGCGCCGTTGTTGTACGCGGCCTCGCGCCACTGGGTGCGCAGGCCCTCCAGGGCCGGGGTGACGGTGATGACCATCAGCGGGACCAGGAAGTACAGGTAGACCACCGAGAGGCCGGAGAAGGTGTAGAGGCTCCAGCCGTGGGAGGTCAGGCCGAACCGCTTGGTGACCTCACCGGCGTTGCCGAGGGTGGCGACGAACATGAAGGCGAGCGGCACACCGCCGAAGTTGGCGAGCACGCCGGAGGCGGACATCACCGCCTCGCGGAACATCCGGAACCGGGACGTCGCCACGGCCTGGGCCAGCGGCAGGCCGACCACGGTGGCGATCAGCGCGGTCAGCAGCGAGAGCCTGACGCTGCCCCACAGGGCGGTCCAGTAGGCGCCCTGCAGCGAGTTGGTGAGGTTGTCGGTGGTGAAGGTGCCGCCGCCGTCGGGGGCGTCGGACGAGGTGGTGAAGGCGCCGATGGCGATCGCGACGGCGGGCAGGCCGAAGCCGACCAGGAAGAACAGCAGCAGGGGGAGGGCGGCCAGCCAGGCGCGGCCGCGGCTGGTCCGGGCCTTGCCGGGGCGGGGCGCCTTGGCGGCCTTGGCACCGGAGGTGGTGGTCGTGGGGGCGGTGGCGTTCGCGGCGGTGGCCGTGGTGGCCTTCGCGGCGTCGGCCGTGCCGGCGGGGGTTGCGGGGCCGGGGGCGCCCCCGCCGCTCTGGGCGGCGGAGGCGTGGGCCGGCACCGGGGTGGGAGCCGTGGTCATCGTCAGGTCAGCCCGCGATCGCCTTGGCCCAGTTCTCGGTCACGGTCTTCTTCGCCGCGTCCGTCTGCTCCTGGGTCGGGAAGGTGGTGAAGGGCTTCTCGACCGGCGGGAGCTTGGCGGCCAGCGTGCTGTCCAGGGTGCCGGCCGTCTTCATGGCGTCGAACAGGGCCGGGGTGGCGTAGCCGCCCAGGAAGCCGTTCTGGCCCTCGGCGCTGTACAGGTACTCCTCCCACAGGCGGGCGGCGGCCGGGTGCGGCGCGTCCTTGTTGATCGCCTGGTTGTAGTACTGCGCGTAGGAGCCGTCCGAGGGGATGGCCACCTGCCAGTCGATGCCCTTGTCCTTGAACTTGTCGGCGTAGCCGGCGTTCAGGTACGACCAGTCGATGCTGATCGGGGTCTCGCCCTTCTCGATGGTCGCCGGGGTGACCTCGACCGGGTTGAAGTTGCCGGCCTGCTTGACCTTGGCGAAGAAGTCGATGCCGGGCTGGATGTTGTCCAGCGAACCGCCGTTGGCGAGCGCGGCCGCGTAGACGGCGCCGAACGCGGCGCCGGCCTTGGTCGGGTTGCCGTTCAGGGCGACCATGCCCTTGTACTCGGGCTTCAGCAGGTCGGCGAAGGTCTTCGGGCAGGCGGACACCTTCTTGGCGTCGCAGGCGATCGACATGTAGCCGCCGTAGTCGTTGTAGCGCAGGCCGGCCGGGTCCTTCATGGTGTCCGGGATCTTGTCGAAGTCGACGACCTTGTACGGGGCCAGCAGGCCCTGCTTGGCGGCGCTGATGGCGAAGGCGGAGCCGAGGTCGAGGACGTCGGGGGCGCGGTCCTGGCCCTTGCGGGAGGTGACCGCGTTGATCTCGTCCTGGCTGGCTCCGTCCGGGTTCTCGTCCTCGATCTCGATGCCGTACTTCGCCTTGAAGTCGTCCATCAGCTTGCCGTAGTTCGCCCAGTCGCGCGGCAGCGTGATGACGTGCAGCTTGCCCTCCTTCTTGGCGGCGGCGATCAGGCCGTCCATCCCGCCGAAGTCGGCGACCGAGGTGGCGGTCTTGGCGTTCTTGCCGCCCGCGGCGTCGCCGGACTTCGCGGAGGAGGAGCCGGCGGAGCCGCAGGCGGTGAGGGACAGCGCGGCGGCGGTCAAGACCGCTGCGAAGGCGGCGGAACGGGCGCGGTGCACGGACACGGGTCAGTCTCCTGATCGGGTGTACTGCAAGGGGGTGAGCTGCGGGGGTTGTCTGATCGGGGGATCGTGCGAGTGGCCGTTCGGAGCCGTTCTGGTGTGCCCGGTGCCGTTCGGAGTCACCCGGGTCCGTTCGAGACCGTCCGAGTTGACTAGCCAACTTCGCTGACGGAGGTAAGTACGCCGGAGTCCGGTGACGGGAAGGTGAACGGACGGCCCAGAACCGGGGTCGGCTGCGGGAACGGTGGAATCAGGCCATCGGAGCGTGATCCGTTCGGTGCGATGCTTCGAAGGCGCAGCGGGATAAGGTCGGGCTGTCCGTGCCGGTACGGCTGCGCAGGACACCGCCCCAGGAGGGACATTGACTGACGTGGCACTTGAGCCCGAGCGCCCGGCGGCCGAGCGGCGCCCGGCAGCCCAGCAGCGTCCGGCCGCCGAGCAGCGCCCGGCGCCGGCCGTGGCAGGCGCCCCCGGTGCGCTCTACCGCAAGGTGGCCGCCGACCTGCGCGAGGCGATCACCACCGGCGCGTACGGCGAGGCCGGCCGGCTGCCCGCCGAGGGCGCGCTCGCCGAGCAGTACGGCGTCTCCCGCGGCACCGTCCGCCAGGCGCTCGCCGTCCTGCGCTCCGACGGCCTGGTCACCTCCCGCCGCGGCACCCGGCGCGTCGTGCTCGGGGGCGCCCGGGTGCAGAGCTTCTCCGAACTGCTCAGCTTCACGCACTGGGCGTACTCGATGGGCGAGGAGCCCGGCGGCATCCTGGACTCGCTGGTCCGCCGCCCGGCCGACGCCGCCGAACGCGAGCAGCTGCGGCTGGAGCCCGGCGCCGAGGTGTACGTGACCGTCCGGCTGCGGACCCTCTCCGGCGCGCCCGTGATGGTCGAGCGCACCATCTACCCGCCGCGGGTCGGCGAGATCGTCGCCGAGCTGCCGCCCGACGTCGTCTCGCACACCGAGGTCCTGCGCGAGCACGGCATCCTGTTCACCGACGCCGACCACACCATCGACATCGTGGCCGCCAACGCGGAGGACGCCCGCCTGCTCGGTTGCCGCCGCGGCGGCCCGCTGCTGCGCGAGCGGCGGCGTACGACGGACCCGACCGGCACCCCGGTGGAGTGGTCCCAGGACCGCTACCTGCCCGGGACGGTGGCGTTCAGCATCCACAACTCGCTCGCCACGTCGGCGCTTTCGCGGCACGCGCGGGAACAGGACTGAGCGGAGGCCCCGCCCGGGCGGGGCCTCCCGACTCGGGGCCCTGGCGCTTGCCGGGCAAGCGCTAGCCCATCAGCGCGGCCAGCAGCGGGCGGTAGTGCTCGAAGCCCGGCGTCGGTGCGCCGGCCACCTTCGCCTGCTCGTCCCAGCGGCGCACGGCCAGCGCGTCGGCGGCGCCCGGGAGTTCGGCGAAGGCGGCGGCCTGCCGCTGGTCCATCGGGCCGCCCTGCACCTGCAGCGTGTACTCCGAGGCCTCGGACAGCTGCTGCCGGTAGCCCGGCTCCACCGCGCACAGGTAGCGCTTGGCGGCCACGTGCAGGCGGACCGGTTCGGTCACCTCGGGGCCGAACCAGCGCGCCAGCCAGTCGGCGCCGGTGTCGCTGTGGCGGTTGTCCTGGCCTCCCATCAGGTCCCGTCCGTGCAGGGCGCCCTGGAAGTGCCCGACGTCGTGCAGCAGCGCGGCGGCGACGAGGTGCGGCTGCGCCCCGGCCGCCTCGGCGGCAGCGGCGGCCTGCAGCATGTGCTCGGCCATGGTGACCTCCTCGCCCAGGTACTCCCCGGCGCCCTCGCCCGCGAACAGTTCGGCGATCGCGTCCAGGGCGGCGGTGCGGCGGTGCAGCACGGCGAGGGTGCTCGCCAGGGAGTCGAGGTCGGCGTAGCAGCCCTGGAGGTGGCGGTGGCCGTCCTGCTGGAAGGCCGTACGGGCGTGCAGCAGGCGGGTGTTGTCGAAGATCAGGCAGTCGCCGCGGTCGAGGCGGAAGGTGAGCTGCAGCTCCGGGCGCAGGGTGATCGCGGCGAAGCGGCGGTAGGCGGCGTAGAAGGCGTTCAGTTCCTCGGGGGTGCCGCGCAGGGTGCCGATCGAGCGGTTGTTGAACCGCACCTCGCGGATCCGTCCGAGCGCGTCCAGCTCGATCAGCGGGCGGTCGGCGCGCAGCTCGGTGCGGCGGTCGCGGAAGACGAACGGGACGGGCGTGCCGGTCAGCGCCGCGAAGTCCGCGGGCGCCTCCGCCCGGAGGATCGCAGCGGCCTGGAAGCCGTCCACCAGGCCGGAGTCGCCGCCGGTCGCCGAGTTCTCCAGGCAGTGCAGGAGCTGGAGGGTCGGCACCGGGTCCCGGTACGGGTTGTCGGTGTGCGGCGCGATCGCGACGCTGGTGAAGGCCAGGTTGTTCGGGTCCGGCTCGACCCGGACGTCGAACAGCTCCCCGTAGTTGGTGACCCGGACGTACCCGAAGGTCTCGGCCACCTGGAGGACCTGCCGCTCCACCGCCGGCACCCCGCGCAGCACCGCGAAGCCGCTGCGGCGCACGGCGGTGAGGACGGCGGCCTGCTCGGCGGGGTCCGCCAGGTAGGCCGCCCACTGCGCCTCGGGGAGGCCGCGGGCGAAGTCCGCCGCCGCCCAGAGTCGCTTGTCGGCCTCCGTCCGCCCGTCGCCGTCCTTCTCCGCGTCGAGCCACGCCAGCGGGTGCCGCGACCGGTGCCCGTCCGACCAGAGGGTCTCCAGGTGGCCGTCGATCTCCGTGCTCGCGGAGATCGTCAGCCCCTCCTCCAGATCGTTGATCTGGAACAGCTTCTGCCCGTTCCGGGGGTCCCGGCACTCGGCGCACGGGCAGTTGTCGCGCAGCCAGTACGGCGGCAGCTCGGTCATGGTGGTCTCCTCCTCGGCGGCTTCCCGGGCAGAGTTGTATAGCCAACTTCGCCCTGGCCGGAGCCTGCCGGGCGCCGGTGAGATCGGCGTGCCGGGCAGATGAACGCCGGGGGAACTGTGTCGGCAACCCATGGCCGAAAGCCGCCGTGCGCGGAGGCCCGGCCCCGCTTCGCTCCGCTCTGCCGCCGGACCTCGGCGGCCGGGACTTCCTCGGCCTCTCGGCGGACCTGCGGGCGGTGCTGGCGAGGTGGGCGACCGAACAGCTTGCGGAACCGGCTGCGCTGCGACTCCGATCGGCACAGCGGCTGTCGGTGCTCAACCAGGAGCCGAAGTAGGGCAAGCCGCCGATGGAGGTGGGGGCGGAACGGGCTACCCTCGGACCGACGCTGAGCAGGAGGATCAGAACGTGGTCTTTCCCGACGACGAATCGCTCTCGGACTGGTACGCCGCCCGCGCCGACCGCCACCGGCCGCCGGGGACCCGTGACGCGCTGGCGATCGTTCCTGAGAACCGCCGGGAGCTGCACCCCTTCGAGGACCTCCCGCGGCTGGTGGTCGAGTGGGACGGCCGGGCCTGGCGGCCGCTTGCGGTCGCGGACGACTTTGCGGAGGCGTATCCGCTGCTTGTGCGGCGGGACGGGGAGCTCATCGAGCCGCAGGAGGACACGCCTCTGGCGCTGCTGCGGAAGGGTACTGGTCGGCATCGGCGGCCGGTTCCGCCCGCGTGAACGGAGCGGCCCCCGTGCGAACGGGGGCCGCTCCGGCGTGCTCAGGCCCGGACGGTCGCCGTCCAGGCGGCGTCGGCGGCGGCCAGGGCGGGGGCGGCCCCTGCGTTCGTGGCCGTGGCGAGGGCCGTGAGGCAGGCGTGGACGGTGGCCAGGGAGGCGGCGGGGCCGTAGTGGTTGATGCGGAGCATCGAGGCGGCGAGGGTGCCGCCGCCGGGCTGGACGGGGAGGGCCGGGTCGAGGCGGAGCACGGCGGCGGCGAGGTCGGTGGCGGGCAGGCCGTCCGGGGTGCGCAGGGTGGTGGCGACGGGCGCGGCGTGGGCGTCCTCGGGGACGAACGGCGTGAGGGTGCCGAGGGCGCGGACACCGGCGCGGGTGGCGGCGGAGGCGGCACGGTGGCGGGCGATGACGGCGGGCAGGCCGTCGGCGGTGATGCGGTCGAGGCAGGCGCCGAGGGCGAGCATCTCCAACTGGGCCGGGGCGTGCGGGAGTACGGTGCGTCCGGCGTCCGTCCAGCGCTCCTTCCAGTCCAGCAGGGAGAGGTAGGAGCGGCGCGGGGCGGCCGGGTTGGCGGCGATCCGCTCCCAGGCGCGCCCGGAGACGGAGACGGCGGAGACCCCGGCGGGGCCGCCCATGGCCTTCTGGCCGCCGATGACGCACAGGTCGACGCCCCACTCGTCGGTGAGCAGCGGCTCGGCGGCGACGGAGGCGACCGCGTCGAGCATCAGCAGGGCGCCGTGCTCGCGGACGACGGCGGCGATCCCGGCGACGGGGTTGGTGTTGCCGGTGGCGGCCTCGGCGTGGACCAGGGAGACGAAGTCGACGGCCGGGTGGGCGGCGAGCGCATCGGCGACCTGCTGCGCGCTGACCGCGCTGTCGAAGGGGACGGCCAGGTCCACGACCTCGACCCCGCAGGAGCGCAGCCAGTTGCCGAAGGTCTGCCCGTACGGGCCGGTGACGATGTTGAGCGCGGTGGAACCGGGGTGCGCGGCGCCGCGGATCGCGGCCTCCAGCGGCAGGAGCGCCTCACCCTGGGTGACGATGACATCGGCGCTGGTGTGCAGCAGCGCGGCCACCTGGTCCTCGATCGCCGCGAACTCGGCGGCGCTGAGCGGGGGGAGGTCGAGGAAGGGGCTCACGGTGGGGACCTTTCGCACACGGCGTGGTGGGGACGAGAACGAGTCTGCCGCATTCTCGCCGCTCACCCGGAACCCGCCCCTCGGTAGAGTGCGGCCATGAGCGATGGCGCGGTGCTGCACGTTCGGGGTCGGGTGCTGGTCGGTCCGGAGGACGTCCGGGACGAACTCTGGGTGGTGGACGGCCGGGTGAGCTTCACCCGCCCGCCCGGCGCCGAGGACGTCCGGACGGTGACCGGCTGGGTGCTGCCCGGTCTGGTGGACGCGCACTGCCACGTCGGCCTGGACGCGCACGGCGCCGTCGACGCGGAGACCAGCGAGAAGCAGGCGGTCACCGACCGTGACGCCGGCACCCTGCTGATCCGCGACGCCGGATCGGCCGCCGACACCCGGTGGATCGACGAGCGCGAGGACCTGCCCCGGATCATCCGCGCCGGGCGGCACATCGCCCGCACCCGCCGCTACATCCGCAACTACGCGCACGAGATCGAGCCCGGCGACCTCGCCGCGTACGTCCGCGCGGAGGCCCGGAGTGGCGACGGCTGGGTGAAGCTGGTCGGCGACTGGATCGACCGCGAGCGCGGCGACCTCGCCGCCTGCTGGCCCGGCGACGCGCTGGCCGAGGCGATCGCGGCGGCGCACGAGGAAGGCGCGCGGGTCACCGCGCACTGCTTCGCCGCCGAGTCGCTGCCGGACCTGCTGGCGGCCGGCATCGACTGCGTCGAGCACGCCACCGGGCTGACCGAGGAGCTGATCCCGGCCTTCGCCGAGCGCGGCGTGGCGATCGTCCCGACGCTGGTCAACATCGCCACCTTCCCGGGCCTGGCGGCGGGCGGCGAGGCCAGGTTCCCGGCCTGGGCGGCCCACATGCGCCGGCTGCACGAGCGCCGCTACGCCACCGTGGGCGCCGCGCACGACGCGGGCATCCCGGTGTTCGTCGGGACGGACGCGGGCGGCTCGCTCGCGCACGGGTTGGTGGCGGACGAGGTGGCGGAGCTGGTGAAGGCGGGGCTGAGCCCGGCGGAGGCGCTGTCGGCGGCCACCTGGGGCGCACGCGAGTGGCTGGGGCGGCCGGGGCTGGAGGAGGGCGCGTCGGCCGACTTCGTGGTCTACGGGGAGGATCCGCGGGCGGACGTCCGGGTGCTCGCCGATCCCCGGCTGGTGGTGCTGCGCGGCCGCCCGGTCGGGTGATCGCGCGGGGCGTCGGTCACCTGCCGCGAGCCTTCGTCCACCTGTCGCGCGGGCCGGCGTCCACCTGTCGCGCGGGCCTTCTCACGCCTGCCTCGGGGGCCTTCGTTCACATGATCATCCGCTGAACGCGCTGTCGGCGTAGGCCGATAGGGTGGCCACCATGGCACCGCGTCCACTGAACGAGATCGTCGAGCCCGGCTGGGCCGCCGCCCTGGAACCCGTCGCCGGGCGGGTCGCCGCCATGGGCGACTTCCTGCGCGCCGAACTGGCCGCCGGCCGTACCTACCTGCCGTCCGGCCCGAACGTGCTGCGGGCCTTCCAGCAGCCGTTCGCCGACGTGCGGGTGCTGATCGTCGGGCAGGACCCTTACCCGACCCCGGGCCACGCCGTCGGGCTCAGCTTCTCGGTGGGGCCGGAGGTGCGGCCGATCCCGGCCAGCCTGGTCAACATCTTCCAGGAGTACGGCACCGACCTCGGCCTGCCGCAGCCGTCCAACGGCGACCTCACGCCGTGGACGCAGCAGGGCGTGCTGCTGCTCAACCGCGCGCTGACCACCGCGCCGCGCAAGCCCGCCGCGCACCGGGGCAAGGGCTGGGAGGAGGTCACCGAGCAGGCGATCCGGGCGCTGGCGGCGCGCGGCGGTCCGCTGGTGGCGATCCTGTGGGGGCGCGACGCCCGTAACCTGCGGCCGTTGCTCGGGGAGATCCCGGCGATCGAGTCGGCGCACCCGAGCCCGTACTCGGCGAGCGGCGGCTTCTTCGGCTCGCGGCCGTTCAGCCGGGCGAACGAGCTGCTGATCAAGCAGGGCGCGCAGCCCGTGGATTGGCGGCTGCCTCAGGCCGGTTGAGTCGGACCCCGTCGCACCGGGCGGGGCGCACCGCCGGCACACCGATCCACGAGCACGCCGAGCCGGATGCGGCCGCCGTCCGACCGACGCCGAGCAACCCCTGCGAGCCCGATCGGCGTGGCTCGAATGGCCGTCTCCGCGGGCCACCGTGCCGGTTCTCGCAGAGGCTGGGTCGCGTACAGCCTTCACGGGCGACCCCGGTCGACGGGAATCGGATTCCATGACGGAGAACACGGGAAAGACGCCGAGCGCGAGCAGGGCCACGCACAGTTCCACCCGAAGACTGCTCGGTGAACTCAGCGCGGAGTTCGCCGGCACGATGATCCTGATCCTCTTCGGCGTCGGCGTGGTGGCCCAGGTGGTCGCCGGCGGCATCGGCGACCACGACAGCATCGCCTGGGCCTGGGGCCTCGGTGTCACGTTCGGCATCTACACGGCCGCTCGGATCAGCGGAGCCCACCTCAATCCGGCGGTCACCGTCGCGCTCGCCGTCTTCAGGGGATTCGAGTGGCGCAAGGTGCTGCCGTACGTGCTGGCACAGACCACCGGGGCGTTCGTCGCGGCGCTGCTGGTGCGCTGGAACTACACCGAGGTGCTGAACAAGGTCGATCCCGGCCACACCCTCAAGACCCAGGGCGTCTTCTCCACCCTCCCGGGCAACGGCACGGCTCCGGTGAGCGACTGGGGTGCGCTGCGCGACCAGGTCATCGGCACCGCCATCCTGGTCTTCCTGGTGCTCGCGGTGTCCGACGTGCTCACCACGCCGCCCGAAGCCAACCTGGGCCCGCTCGTCGTCGGCCTCATCGTGGTGGGAATCGGCATGGCCTGGGGCACCAACGCGGGCTACGCGATCAACCCGGCCCGCGACTTCGGACCGCGCCTGGCCAGTTACCTCACCGGATACTCGCATGCCTGGCGGGACCAGTACGGCCATCTGTACTTCTGGGTACCGATCGTCGGCCCGCTGATCGGCTGTCTGGTCGGCGGTGTCGGGTACCGCTACCTGGTCACTCCCCATCTCGGGGCCGAGGGGCCCGAGGAGCCCGGCCAGGCCCCGATCGAGCCGGTCAAGTCGATCAGCTGAGTCGTCCGTACCGGCCGGCAGTACCAGCCCCACCCGGCGGACGCGAAGGCGGAAGCGGCAGCACGGAAGCAGAGGCGGCAGCCATGCCAGAGTTCATCGGAGCGGTGGACCAGGGGACCACGAGTTCGCGATTCATGATCTTCGACCACGCCGGCAACGAGGTGGCGATGCACCAGTTGGAGCACACCCAGATCCTGCCCCGCCCCGGTTGGGTGGAGCACGATCCGGTGGAGATCTGGGAGCGGACCAACTCGGTGATGCAGAACGCCGTCCTGCAGGGCAACCTGTCGGCGGCCGACCTGGTGGCGATCGGGATCACCAACCAGCGTGAGACGACGGTCGTCTGGGACCGGCGCACCGGCCGACCGTACTACAACGCGATCGTCTGGCAGGACACCCGCACCGACTCGATCGCGGCCGCGCTGGAGCGCGACGGGCACGGCGAGGTGATCCGCCGCAAGGCCGGGCTGCCGCCGGCCACGTACTTCTCCGGCGGCAAGATCAAGTGGATCCTGGACAACGTCGAGGGCGTCCGGGCGGACGCGGAGCAGGGCCACGCGATCTTCGGTACCACCGACTGCTGGGTGCTGTGGAACCTCACCGGCGGCCCGGCGGGCGGGACCCACGCGACCGACGTGACCAACGCCAGCCGCACCATGCTGATGAACCTGGAGACGCTGGACTGGGACGACGAACTGCTGGCGCTGTTCGGCATTCCGCGCGCGATGCTGCCGGTGATCCACCCGTCCTCGCACGCCGGGGCGTACGGCACCACCCGCACCTCGCGGCCGCTGCGCACAGCCGTACCGATCACGGGGGTGCTCGGCGACCAGCATGCGGCGACCGTCGGGCAGGTCTGCTTCGCGCCCGGCGAGGCGAAGAACACCTACGGTACCGGCAACTTCTTGGTACTCAACACCGGTACCACGCTGGTCCGTTCACGGCACGGCCTGCTCAGCACGGTGGCCTACCAGTTCGGCGACAGCCCGGCGGTGTACGCGCTGGAGGGCTCGATCGCGGTCACCGGCTCGGCCGTCCAGTGGCTGCGGGACCAGCTGAAGATCATCGACAGCGCCCCGGAGGTCGAGCGGCTCGCCCGCACGGTCGACGACAGCGAGGGCGTCTACTTCGTGCCCGCCTTCTCCGGGCTCTTCGCGCCCTACTGGCGCTCCGACGCCCGCGGCGCGATCGTCGGCCTGGCCCGGTACCACACGAACGGGCACCTGGCCCGGGCCACGCTGGAGGCGATCTGCTACCAGAGCAGGGACGTGGTCGAGGCGATGGAGCAGGACTCCGGCGTCCACCTCGACGTGCTCAAGGTGGACGGCGGGGTGACGGCCAATGACCTGTGCATGCAGGCCCAGGCCGACGTGCTCGGCGTCCCGGTCAGCCGTCCGGTGGTCGCCGAGACCACCGCGCTCGGCGCCGCGTACGCGGCCGGCCTGGCCACCGGCTTCTGGCGGGACGAGGACGAACTGCGCTTGCACTGGCAGGAGTCGAAACGCTGGGAGCCCTCGTGGACCGAGGAGCGGCGGGCCGAGGGGTACGCGGGGTGGCAGAAGGCCGTGCAGCGCACCCTCGACTGGGTCGACGTCAAGTAGTACGCCAAGTAGCACCTCAACGAGAGAGAGAAGGGCTAGACCATGGCGAAGCCAGTGCCGCTTTCCCCGCAGGCCCGGGCCGAGGCGCTCACCCGGATGGCTGAGCGCGAGCTCGACGTGCTGGTGGTCGGGGGTGGCGTGGTCGGCGCGGGCTCGGCCCTCGACGCGGTCACCCGGGGCCTGAGCGTCGGACTCGTGGAGGCCCGCGACTGGGCGTCCGGCACCTCCAGCCGCTCCAGCAAGCTGATCCACGGCGGCCTGCGCTACCTGGAGATGCTCGACTTCCGCCTGGTCGCCGAGGCTCTCAAGGAGCGCGGCCTGCTGATCCAGCGACTCGCCCCGCACCTGGTCCGCCCGGTGCCGTTCCTCTACCCGCTGACCCACCGGATCTGGGAGCGACCGTACGTCGGCGCCGGCGTGCTGCTGTACGACACGATGGGGATCACCTCCGGCACCGCGCGCGGCCTGCCGCACCACCGGCACCTGCTCAAGCGGCAGGCGCTGCGCGAGGCGCCGGCGCTGCGCTCGGACGCTCTGGTCGGCGCCGTCCAGTACTGGGACGCGCAGGTGGACGACGCCCGGCACACCGTCACCATCGTGCGCACGGCGGCCTGTTACGGCGCGCTGGTGGCCAACCGCAGTCGGGTCACCAGATTCCTGCGGCAGGGCGAGCGGGTCGTCGGCGCGGTGGTCCGGGACCTGGAGAGCGGGCAGGAGTTCGAGGTCCGGGCGAAGCAGGTGATCAACTCCACCGGCGTGTGGACCGACGACACGCAGAGCATGGCCGGCACCCGCGGCCAGTTCCACGTCCGGGCCTCCAAGGGCGTCCACCTGCTGGTGCCGCGCGACCGGATCAACTCCCGCACCGGGCTGATCCTGCGCACCGAGAAGAGCGTGCTCTTCGTCATCCCGTGGGGCCGGCACTGGATCGTCGGCACCACCGACACCGCGTGGGATCTGGACAAGGCCCACCCGGCAGTCAGCTCCAGCGACATCGGCTACCTGCTGGAACACGTCAACAAGGTGCTGGTGACCCCGCTCACGCCGGAGGACGTCGAGGGCGTCTACGCGGGGCTGCGGCCGCTGCTGGCCGGTGAGGCCGCCGAGACCAGCAAGCTCTCCCGCGAGCACCTGGTCGCGCACCCAGTCCCCGGTCTGGTCGTGGTCGCGGGCGGCAAGTACACGACGTACCGGGTGATGGCCAAGGACGCGGTGGACGAGGCGGTGCGCAACCTGGACGAGAAGGTCCCGCCGAGCACCACGCAGGACGTCCCGCTGATCGGCGCCGATGGCTACCACGCGATCTGGAACGCCCGGCACACCCTCGCCGAGCAGTCCGGCCTGCACGTCGCCCGGGTCGAGCACCTGCTGCACCGGTACGGCTCGCTCCTGTACGAGCTGCTCGCGATGGTCGCCGAGGACCGCTCGCTCGGCGAGCCGCTGCCGAGCGCCGACGACTACCTGCGGGTGGAGGCCGTCTACGCGGTCACCCACGAGGGTGCCCGGCACCTGGACGACGTGCTGGCCCGGCGCACCCGGATCTCGATCGAGACCTGGGACCGCGGCGTGGACTCCGCGCGCATGGTCGCCGAGCTGATGGCCGGCCCGCTCGGCTGGGGCCCGGAGCAGATCGAGCGCGAGGTCGACCACTACCTCAAGCGGGTCGAGGCCGAGCGTGAGGCGCAGCACCAGCCGGACGACCTGACGGCGGACGCGGTACGGCTCGGCGCCCCGGAGATCGTGCCGCTGAGCTGAACGCCGGGCAGGCCCTAGCAGACCGGAGTCGGTGGCAGGCGTCAATCTCACTCCAACGAGTGAAATGACGTTCTGTGTGACTCATGTGACGGATTGTTCGAGAAGACTGGCGGCTCACCGTTCGGAGCGCCGGCCCCTCCCCGCCTGTCGCGGGTGACGTCCTGGGCGTGCTCCGGAGCAACAGCACCTGTGGGGGTACCGCCATGTCTTCCCGGCCTTCTCGCCGAATCGTTTCCGCCGCCGCCGTCGTCGCGGCCTGCACCCTGCTCACCGTTCCACCGGCCTACGCCGCCCCGGCGGCTCCGGGGGCCGCCCCGGCGCCCGCCGGATCCGGGGCGCCCGCCGGGACGCCCGCCGCGTCGCCCGGCAAGGCGCGCGCCGTCACCGCCGAACTCACCCTGGACGTCAGCCTGTTGAACAAGGCGGTGGACGTCCCGGTGAACATCGCGCTCAACAAGGTGGAGACGCCCGCGCAGCGCGACGGTTCGGTCCTCACCGCGAAGGTGGACGGCGTCGACCAGCAGGGCCCGGTCACCCTGGTCAAGGCCGACATCGGCAAGTCCGTGACCCACGCCGACGCCAAGGGCACCGCCGCCTCCGTCCAGCTGGTCAACGCCGACGTGCACGCCCCCGGCCTGCCCGCCACCACGCTGCTCGGCCTCGAGGCGATGAGCGCCGAGGCGACCTGCCCGGTCGACGGGCAGCCGACCGCCAACGTCGTCGCGCCCGCCAGGCTGACCGTGCTCGGCAAGCCCGTCACCATCGGCCTGTACGGGCCGACCAAGGTGGACGTGCCGCTGATCGGCAGCGTCTCCGTGGAGCTCTCCAAGAAGACCACCACCTCGACCACCGCCGCCGCCTCCGCGCTGGAGGTGCAGGTGGAGGTGAACCCGCTGAACCTGAACGTCGCCAAGGTCACCGGTACGATCACCGTCGCCTCGGTGAGCTGCGAGAAGCCCACCGCGCCGCCCACCACCCCGGCCACCGTCCCCGCCACGGACGCGCCCACCACCGCCTCCGCCGCCCAGCCGGTGGCCGACACCACCACCGACGCCGCCGCCCCGCCGGCCGCCACCGGGAAGCCCGGGAGCACCGGGAAGGCCGAGAGGCCGGCCCCGGCCGCCGGCCTCGCCGCCACCGGCGGCAGCAGCGCCACCGGCCCGCTGGCCGCCGGGGCCGCCGCCCTCGTCGCGGGCGGGGCCGGCGCGCTGTGGGCCACCCGGCGCCGCCGGGCCGCGCACGCCCGCCGGCACTGAGCCTCGGCACCCCGCGGTGCGGGAGTGCCGCCTCCGGCACTCCCGCACCGTGACCGTGCCAACGCGGACGGTTGGTTCACATGCGCGTTACACGAGAGGAACAACCGGGAAACGGCGGCTTGCGACGCTACGCGGGCACCCACCACCCAGCTATGCGAGGTACACCGCCGTGGCAATCAAGGCCGAGTACATCTGGATCGACGGCACCAAGCCGACCGCGAAGCTCCGTTCCAAGACTCGTGTCCTGGCCAACGCGGACAAGATCCCCACCTGGGGCTTCGACGGTTCCTCCACCAACCAGGCCGAGGGCCACGCCTCGGACCGCGTACTCGCGCCGGTCGCCACCTTCCCGGACCCGATCCGCGGCGGTGACAACATCCTCGTCCTGTGCGAGGTCAACGAGATCGACGGCACCCCGCACGAGTCCAACACCCGTGCGCTGCTGCGCCCGATCGCCGAGCAGTTCGCCGCTCAGGAGTCGATCTTCGGCATCGAGCAGGAGTACACCTTCTTCAAGGGCTCCCGCCCGCTCGGCTTCCCCGAGGGCGGCTTCCCGGCCCCGCAGGGCGGCTACTACTGCGGCGTCGGCGCCGAGGAGGTCTTCGGCCGCGAGATCGTCGAGCTGCACCTGGACCGCTGCATCGACGCCGGCCTGGCGATCTGCGGCATCAACGCCGAGGTCATGCCCGGCCAGTGGGAGTTCCAGATCGGCCCGGTCGACGCCCTGACCGTCTCCGACCACATGTGGGTCGCCCGCTACCTGCTCTACCGCACCGCCGAGGAGTTCGGCATCGACGCCACCCTCGACGCCAAGCCCGCCCGCGGCGACTGGAACGGTGCCGGCGCGCACACCAACTTCTCCACCAAGGCGATGCGCGAGAACTACGACGCGATCATCACCGCCTGCGAGTCGCTCGGCGCCTCGCAGGAGAAGGTCCTGGAGCACGTCACCCAGTACGGCGCCGACATCGAGTCCCGCCTGACCGGCAAGCACGAGACCGCCCCGTGGAACGTCTACAGCTACGGCGTCTCCAACCGCGGCGCCTCGGTGCGCATCCCGTGGCAGGTCGAGGTGGACCAGAAGGGCTACATCGAGGACCGCCGCCCGAACGCCAACGTCGACCCCTACGTGGTGACCCGCCTCCTGGTCAACACCTGCTGCTCCGCCCTGGAGAAGGCCGGCCTCGTCTGAGCCGCCCTCCCCTGAGCACCCCGCCGGGCCTCCCCTCCACGCGAGGGGAGGCCCGGCGGCCGTTCCGTCGTTCCGCGGCCGGCACCTCGGCCAGACGCTCGCCGAGATCCCGTCGTCGGTCCGGTCATTGATCCCGTGGTCAATTCGGTGGTCAATCCGCCGGGGCGGCCGGAGAATTCGGGGTATGACGCTGCCCCTGCTCCTCCTCGACGTGGACGGACCGCTCAACCCCTACGCCGCGCCGAAGACGCGCCGGCCGGACGGCTACGACACGTACCGCATGCTCCCGACCTGGTGGGCGGACCGGCAGGCGCACCGCTCGGACACGCGGGCGAAGCCGCTGCGGGTGTGGCTGAACCCGGCACACGGGCCGGAACTGCTCGCGCTGCCCTACGAACTGGTGTGGGCGACCACCTGGATGGCCGACGCGAACACCCACATCGGCCCGCACATCGGCCTGCCCGAGCTCCCGTACATCCGCTGGACGGCCCTCTTCGGGGCGGACCCGGACGGCCTGCACTGGAAGACCCGGGACGTGGTGGCCTGGGCGGACGGCCGCCCGTTCGTCTGGGTGGACGACGAACTCGGCCCGCAGGACGACGAGTGGATCGCCGCCCACCACCCCGGCCCGGCGCTCGCCCTGCACATCAACCCCCGACTCGGCCTGCGCGAGGGCGACTTCGCGACCCTGCGCGAGTGGGCGGCCGCGGCATGAGGCTCGGGACGGTCGAACGGCTGCGGCGCTACCCGGTGAAGTCGCTGCTGGGGGAGGAGCTGGCGGCGGCCGAGGTGGACGTGCGCGGCGTGGACCGGGACCGCGCCCGCGCCCTGCTCGACCTCGGCACCGGCAGGATCGCCAGTGCCAAGAACCCGCGCCGGTGGGCCGGCCTGCTGGGCTACACGGCGGTGGCGGCGACGGTCACCGGCACCGCGACGACGGGCGACGGCGTGGCGATCACCGGGCCGGACGGACGGCAGGTGGACGAGGCGGAACTGTCCGAGGCGCTCGGCCGCAAGGTCGTCCTGGTCGCGGAGCGCCCGCCCGGGGCGACGATCGAGCGGGCCGTCCCGGAAGAGGTGCTGGCGCACGGTATCGAGGCCGAAGTCGAGGTCACCGTCAACGAGTTGGGGCGGGAGGCGCCGGCCGGCGGGTTCTTCGACTTCGCCCCGCTGCACCTGATCACCACCTCCACGCTGGCCGCGACCGGCGCCGAGGCGGAGCGCTACCGCCCCAACCTGGTGATCCGCACCGAGGGCGACGGGTACGTCGAGAACGCCTGGGTGGGGCGGGAGTTGGCCATCGGGCCGGCACTGCGGCTGCGCGTCGTGGTGCCCACCCCGCGCTGCGCCGTGCCCACCCTGCGGCACGGTCCGCTGCCCCGGAGCACGTCCGCCCTGCGCGGACCGGCCGAGCACAACCGGCTGGTCCCGCTGGAGGGCATGCCCGCGCTGCCCTGCGCGGGCGTGTACGCGCAGGTGCTGGCGCCCGGCCGGATCGCGGTGGGGGACGAGGTCAGGCTCGGCTGAGCAGCCACCGGGGGGCCAGCGGGCAACGGGCGGTCAGGCCGAGCCGAGGACCGCCGCGAGGGCGTCCAGGAAGCGGTCCGTGGTCGCCTCGTCCCGGACGGCGATCCGCAGCCACTCCTCGCCCAGCCCGGGGAAGGTGTCCCCGCGCCGCACGGCGAAGCCTCGCCCGCGCAGCCGCTCCCGGACGACCGCCGCGCCCGGCAGCCGTACCAGGACGAAGGAGGCGGCCGGCTCGCCGTACACCCGCACCGACGGGAATCCGGCCAGCCCCTTCAGCAGGTGCTCACGCCAGAGCGCCAGTTCGGCGGCCGCCTGCTCGGCCTCGGCGAGCGCGGCCGGTGCGCTGCACGCCTCGGCGGCGGCCAACGCGGGGGTGGAGACCGGCCACAGCGGCTGCGCGGCGCCGAGCGCGGCGATCAGCGGCGCCGGCCCGAGCACGTAGCCGATCCGCAGTCCGGCCAGGCCCCAGGTCTTGGTGAGGCTGCGCAGGACGACGACCTGGCCGGGCAGGTCCCGGATCGGGGCGAGGGACTCGCGTTCGCCGGGCACGGTGTCCATGAACGCCTCGTCGACCACCAGGGTGCGCCCGGGGCGGGCGAGTGCGGCGACGGCGTCGGCGGGGTGCAGGACGGAGGTCGGGTTGGTCGGGTTCCCGAGGACGACCAGGTCGGCCTCCTCCGGGACGGACCCCAGCCGGAACCCGTCGTCGGGGGAGAGCAGCACCCGGTGCACCTGGTGCCCGGCGTCCCGCAGCGCCGCCTCGGGCTCGGTGAACTGCGGGTGCACCACGACGATGTGACGAGCCGTCACGACGCGCGCGAGCAGGACGAAGGCCTCCGCCGCCCCCGAGGTGAGCAGCACCTCGGCGGCGGGCCGCCGGTGCCGGGCGGCCACGGCGGCGCGGGCGGCGCCCTGGTCGGGGTAGGCGGCGAGGTCGCCGAGGGTGGCCGCGAGCCGTTCGCGCAGCCAGGCCGGGGGAGTGCCGGTGCGGACGTTGACGGCGAGGTCGACCAGGCCGGACCCGTCGGCGCGCACCTCGGCGTCGCCGTGGTGGCGAAGGTCGGGTTCGGGGGCGGTCACGCGGGGTCTCCTTGCGGGTGGGCGGGCAGGCCGGGGACGCGGTGGACGTCGTACGGGCCGGGCGGCACGGTCGGTGCGGCGCCGTCGCCGAGGGCGACCAGCGCGACGGCGTGCCCGTGCGCGGCCAGGGTGAGGGCCGCCTCGGTGCAGTCGTCCGTCGCGATCCGCCGGGTCCCGGGCCGGAGCAGTCCGGCGACCGCCTCGACCGCGCCCGGCGTGCCCACGACCGCCGAGGCGCGCCGCAGTTCCGCCAGCGCGCGGGGCACCAGCAGATCCTGCTCGCCGGGCCCGAGCCCTAGGACGGCGAGCCGCCCGCGCGGCGCGGTGCGGGCGATCGCGACCGTGGCCGCGGCCGACTTCCGCTTGGTGACGACGAGTTCGCCGCCGGGCGCGCTCGCCAGGGCGGCCGCCTCGGCGACGCTCGGCGTGCCCACGGCCGCGCCGACCAGCTCCGACGGGGTCGGCACCGGCACCGCGGCCAGGGCCGCCGCCGGGTGCTCGTCCACCGGCACCCCGCCGAGGCAGAAGGCGGCCCAGCGCACCGCCGGGTGGTCCGCCTTGCCGGCCACGGTGGCCAACCGGGCCACCGACGACCGGGCCAGGCCGCCCTCCTCCAGCGTGTCCACGAGCAGCCGCATCAGCTCGCTCTGCTCGGCGCCGCCGCCCGCGCCGACCCCGACGACCAGGGTGCGGGGGTGGACCAGGAGCACGTCCTCGTCGGGGTAGCTGCGGTCGGTGACCCGCACCACGGGGGCGTCGGCGGGCGCGTCGGGACGGACCGAGGGCGGCAGGGCGGGCAGCGGGTACGCCAGGTCGTTCTCCAGCCGGACCGGCCGGCCCTCGGCGACCGCTTGCGAGGCCGCCGCCCCGCGCGGGCCGCGGGTGGCGGTGGAGGCAAGCCCGTCGAGGTGCCCGGCCAGGGTCGGCGTCAGGGTCGGCGCCAGAGCCCGGCCCGGGGCCTCGGCGGGCGGCGGGCCGCCGGTCAGGACCGCCCGGACGCCGAGCAGGGCGGCCAGTTCCTCGGCCAGCTCCTCGGCGCCGCTGCCGCGGTCGGTCAGCGGCACGGCGTAGCGAAGGCCCAGGTCCAGGCTGACCAGCCCGGGCCGGCGCGAGCCCTGGTGCGAAGCGTCGGAGAACAGCCGCACGGTGGTCGCGACGGACGCGAGGCAGACCACCAGGTCGTGTCGGTCGAGGGCGTGGTCCAGGGCCTCGGTCGGGCCGAAGCAGGAGGAGACGGAGGCCTTGTAGACGTGGGTGGTGTCGGGCCAGGCGGTGTGGATCTCCTCGGCCAGCAGGCGGCCCGCCCCGTTGAGGGCGACCAGTCCGATCACGTCCCGCTCCTTCGCCACGAGCCCCCACGAGCACCCACGAGCACCCGTGGTCACAAGCCCCCGTGATCCCACCACGCCCGGCCGGAACGGGTCAATCGGGGCGGTTGTGACGCGCATCGCCGGTGGGCGGCAGCTGTTCGTCTGTTCTTCATTCTTCTTGTGCGGTACACGACACCGGCGCGATCCTACTGTTCTGGGCGCTCCATCCAGGCAGCCCCGACGCACGGAGGACCCGATGGCCTTCGCACGACTCCGCACCCTCGGAACCACCAGCCCCCGCCGCCCGCTCCGCCGCCCCCTCACCGCCCTCGCCGCCGGACTCGGTCTCGTCGGCGGCTCGCTCGGCCTGTGGGCCGCCGGCGGCAGCGCGGCCGCCGACACCGCCGCCGGGCTGCCCTCGCCCGACCACGTGATCGTCGTGGTCATGGAGAACCACGCCTACTCGCAGGTCATCGACAGCTCCAGCGCGCCGTACACCAACAACACGCTGGTCGCCGGCGGTGCGACGCTGACCCAGTCCTTCGCGCTCACCCACCCCAGCCAGCCCAACTACTACATGCTGTTCTCGGGCAGCGCGCAGGGCGTCACCGACGACAGCTGCGTCGACGTCGGCGCCCTCCAGCAGCCCAACCTGGGCTCCGAGCTGCTCGCCGCCGGCCAGACCTGGGCCAGCTACAACGAGGGCCTGCCCTCCCAGGGCGCCACCGACTGCCGTGTCGACAACTACGCGCAGAAGCACAACCCGTGGTTCGGCTTCGGCAACGTGCCCGCCTCCAGCGCCTACGGCATGGACGCCTTCCCGACCGACTACACGACCCTGCCCAAGGTCTCCTTCGTCGTGCCGGACCTCTGCAACGACATGCACGACTGTTCCGTCGGCACCGGCGACACCTGGCTCCAGACCAACCTCGCCGCCTACGCGGACTGGGCCAAGAGCCACAACAGCCTGCTCGTGGTCACCTTCGACGAGGACAACCGCCTCGCCGGCAACCGCATCCCGACCCTCGTCTACGGCGCCCACGTCACCCCCGGCAGCAGCACCGGCACCCGCTACAACCACTACAACGTGCTGCGCACCCTGGAGGACCTCGCCGGGCTGAGCACCCACGCGGGCAACGCCGCCAACGCCGCCGACATCGCCGGCATCTGGAACTGACGCCCGTGTACGTCGCGGATTCCCGCAGTTCCAAGGCCCCCGCCGCCCCGGCCCCCGCATCCGGCGGGCCGGGGCGGCGGGGGGCCCTGCGCGCCGTACCCGGGACGGTGCTAGCCCTCGGTACCGTCAGCCTGGTCACCGACGTCTCCTCCGAGATGGTCAGCGCCGTGCTGCCGCTCTACCTGCTCACCGGGCTGGGCCTCTCCCCGCTCGGCTTCGGCCTGCTGGACGGCATCCAGAACGGCTTCAGCGCGCTCGTCCGCCTCGCCGGCGGCCACCTCGCCGACCGCCGCGGCCGGGACGGCGCCGCCCGCCACAAGGCCGTCGCGGCCGTCGGCTACGGCCTGTCCGCGCTCTGCAAGCCGCTGCTGCTGCTCGTCCACACCGTGCCGCTGATCGGCGCCGTCATCGCCGTCGACCGCACCGGCAAGGGCCTGCGCACCGCGCCCCGGGACGCGATGATCTCGCTCTCCACCGAACCCGCCCACCGCGGACGGGCGTTCGGCGTGCACCGGGCGATGGACACGGCCGGCGCCCTGCTCGGCCCGCTGACCGCCTTCCTGGTCCTGCGCCTCGCCGGCGGGCCGCTGCTCGCGGACGGCGGCGAACGGCACGGCTACGACGCGGTGTTCACGGTCAGCGCGTGCGTCGCCGCGCTCGGCGTGCTGATCCTGCTGCTGTTCGTGCCGAATCGACAGACAGCTGACGATCCGTCAGCGGCGGCCCCCTCGCTGCGGGACAGCCTCACCCTGCTGCGGCTTCCCGGGCTGCGGCGGCTCGCGCTCTGCGCCGTCCTGCTCGGACTCACCACCGTCAGCGACTCCTTCCTCTACCTGCTCATCCAGCGCCGGCTCGGCCTCGGCACCAGCCTCTTCCCGCTGCTGCCGCTCGGCACCGCCGCCGCCTTCCTGCTGCTCGCCGTCCCGCTCGGCGCACTCGCCGACCGGATCGGCCGCCGCCGGCTCTTCCTCGCCGGGCACGCGGTCCTGCTGCTCGCGTACGGGCTGCTGCTCTCGCCGGTCAACGGCGTGCCCGCGGTCGTCTGCGTCCTGCTGCTGCACGGCGCGTTCTACGCGGCCACCGACGGCGTGCTCGCCGCGGCCGCGGCCGACGCCGTCCCGGCCGAGCAGCGCGGCGCCGGGCTCGCCCTGGTCGGCACCGGGCAGGCGCTCGCCCGGTTCGCCTGCTCGCTGCTGTTCGGTGCGCTGTGGAGCGCGGTCGGCGGCACCGGCGCGCTGGGCTGGTCGGCGGGGGCGCTCGCGCTGTGCGTGCTCGGCGCGGCCGCCGTCCTGCGTGAACCCGCCGCCCCGCGCGAACCCGCCGCCACCGCCTCCGAGGAGCCCTCGTGAACCGACTCCAGAACCGGACCAGGGTGATCGTGCTGCTGGTCGCCGTGCTGCTGCTCGGCGCCGTCGGCACCGGGGCCGTCCTCTACGCGGCCGACCGCACCGCCCAGCGCGACCAGGCCCAGCCCGGCGGCCCCGCCGTCGGCGAAGGCGCCGTCACCCTGCAAGGACCCTCCGGTGGGCGGGAGTTGGTGTTCCGCAACATGGCCTGGGGCCCGCACCGCGACGAGCTCACCGCCGTCCCCGCCGACCGGCCCGACGGCCCGCGCACCGCCTCCGGCGTCCAGTGCCTGCGCTTCTACGCCGCCGCCGGCACCGGTATCTGCCTCCAGTCCCAGCACGGCGCCCTGGAGGACACCTACCGCGCCGTGGTCCTCGACGACCACCTGCGCGAGCGGCGCTCCTTCCCGGCCGCCGGCATCCCCACCCGCTCCCGGGTCTCCCCGTCCGGGCACCTCGCCGCCTGGACGGTCTTCGTCAGCGGCGACTCCTACGCGGGCACCGACTTCTCCACCCGCACCTCGATCGTCGACGTCCGCGACTGGAACCTCCGGGACAACCTGGAGACCTTCGACGTGATCAAGGACGGCCACCCGTACCAGGCCCACGACATCAACATCTGGGGCGTCACCTTCGCCGACGACAACGCCTTCTACGCCACCCTCGCCACCGGCGGCCACACCTACCTCGTCCACGGCGACCTCGCCGCCCACAGCCTCACCACCCTGCACGAGAACGTCGAGTGCCCCTCGCTCTCCCCGGACGGCACCCGCATCGCGTACAAGAAGCGCGTCCCCGGCGCGTCGCCGGACGCGCCCTGGCGGCTGTACGTCCTCGACCTCGCCACCATGACCGAGACCGCCACCGCCGAGCAGCGCAACATCGACGACCAGGCCGTCTGGTCGGACACCGGCACGCTCCTCTACGCCATGCCCGGCGACTACGGCGCCGACCTGTGGACCGTCCCGGCCGACGGCGGCGGCGCTCCCCGGCGGGTCACCCAGGCTGCGGTGGCCCCCGCCTACCTGGGCTGAGGAACTCTGGGCTACGGTCCCTCGTCGAGCACAGTGACGTCCTGATCGAACGGGGGAACGAGAACCGTGGACGGCATTCCACCCGAGCGTACGGTCACCGACTCCTGGCCCGCCCTGCACGGCCGACCCGTCCTGCGGCGCACCGTCGCCGTCGGGCTGGTGCTCTGCGTGTCGGTCGCGGCCGCCCTGGTGGTGCGTGGGGTCAACTCGCTCACCGTCGGTGGCACCGGCCGCGAGACCGACCGCGACCGCGCCGAACGCCTCGCCGGCCTCCACCCCTCCCAGCACCCCGGCGCCGGCCGCTACTACGTCCCCGTCGGCGCCATCTACACCCGCGCCGCCGACGGCACCCCCATCGCCTACCTGCACTACCGCATCGCGGGCAAGGACGTCGGCCTCGGCGACTTCCTGCGCACCTACGACCTCCCCGCCCCCGGCGCCACCGCCCCCCTCCCGCCCGACCTCACCGCCGCCCTCGGCGGCGACGAACCGGCCGAGGCCCCCGAACTCCCCGAAGACCCCGAGCCCACGCCCGCTCCTCCTCCCACCTGGACCCCGACGCCGTCACCCACCCTCATCCCCACCGTCGACCCGGCACCCCCCGGTCTCCAGGCCGCCGACCCAGCCCCCGACCCGGACGCCGCCGACCAGGACCCCGACCCCGCCGACGACACCCCCGAGCCCACGCCCACCGTCGTCCCCGGCCTCGCCGCCGCCCCGCTCCCGACCGAGACCCTGACCCCCGGTCCGAGGACGACCCCGACCCCGACCGCGCCCCCCACCCACGCCCCCACCGCCCGCCGCATCTACGTCGCCACCATCCCCGGCGGCCCCCCGGGCGCCGCCGACATCTACATCCGCGCCACCGGCTGACCGCGCCACCGGCAGCTCGGGACACGCCCCGATCGCTCGGGCAGGCTGGCGGTCGGCCACCCGCCTGGGGGCCTCACGCGCCACGCCCCGGGAGTCGAACAGGTGTGGCCGGGAGCGCAGTTGGCCGGGAATCGCCGGGCGCACGGGAGTCGGGGACCTCCGGCGGACCGGCCGGCCGCCGACGTGCCTCGGCCCCGCCGGTGGTGCCTGGCGGGGCCTTGGTGGTTTGCGGCGGGTCAGGCCGGCAGGCCGGGGACGGCGGCGATGGTGACGGGGTGACCCATGGTGGCGGTACGCCATGCGGCGAGGGCCTGGTAGGCGGGGGAGTCGTACCAGCCGCGGGCGTCGGCCTCGGTGGGGAATTCGAGGATGGCGGTCTTGGTGTAGGTGGTGTCGCCCTCCAGGCGGGCCGGGGCGTCGAAGGCGAGCAGGCGGCCCTGGTGGGGCTCCATGGTGGCGCCGACGTTGGCGAGGTAGTGGCCCAGGTCGGCGTCGGGGGTGCTGTCGGTGCGGGTGATGACGATGTAGTGCATGGTGTGACTCCTTGTGCCGGTCAGCGGGTGACGGGGGTGACGGGGGTGGCGGGGGCGACAGGGGTGAGCGGGGGTGCGGCGGGTTTGGGCTGCCGGGCGGGGGCCTGGCCCGCGAACATGGCGCCCAGGGCCAGCAGCAGGCCGAGAAGTTGCCATCCGGTGAGGGTCTGGCCGAGGACGACGAGGCCGCCCGCGGTCGCTACGACCGGGTTGATCAGTCCGAGGAACGAGGCGGGGCCGGCGCCGAGGCGTTCGATGCCGCGGAACCAGAGGACGTACCCGAGCGCGGTGCTGAACAGTCCGAGATAGGCGAAGCCGGCCAGGTTGGTGGCGCTCAGGGCCGGCGGTGCGCCCTCGACGAAGCCGGCGAGCGGGACCAGGAGAACGGAGCCGGCGAGGAGCTGCCAGGCCGTCAGGTCGAGCAGGGTGGCACCCTCGGGCCGCCCCCAGCGTCGGGTGAGGACGGTGCCCACGGCCATCAGCGCGATCGCGGTGACCATCGCGGCGATCCCCACGCCGTCCAGCCGGGCGCCGCTCTTGAGGACCAGGAGGGCGACCCCGCCGACCCCGACCAGACCCGCGAGCAGTGCCCGCCGCCCGGGCCGGGCGCCGAGCACGCCGATCGAGAGCCCGGCGACGAGCAGGGGCTGGATCGCCCCGATGGTGGCTGCGACGCCGCCGGGCAGGCGGTAGGCGCCGACGAAGGTCAGTGGGAAGAACAGCCCGATGTTGAGCATCCCGAGCACCGCCGCGCGCCCCCACCAGCGGCCTCTGGGCAGCTTGCGGCCGATCAGCAGCAGGAGCAGCCCCGCCGGGAGCGCCCGCAGTGCGGCGAGCAGGAGTGGACGGCCTTCGGGCAGCAGCTGCGTGGTGACCAGGTAGGTGGTGCCCCAGGCCGCCGGAGCCAGCGCCGCCGTGACGGCGATCCCTGCGCGCTTCCCCTCCATGACATCCCCCTCAACGTTGATTATCTGAACGTTGAGATAAGTTCTACGCCCCGAGATGAGCGAACGTCAAGTATGTGAATGTTAAGATAGTTGCCGTCAGTCCAGGGCGGTGAAAGGTGGAGGACCATGCAGCAGCGCGACACCGTCGACGACATCGTCGAGCAGTGGACCAGGACCCGCCCTGACCTGAATCTGGAGGTCATCGGCCTGATCGGCCGGATGCGACGCCTCAACGTCCGAGTCGACAACGCCCTGCGCGAGTACTTCGTCTCCTGCGGCCTGGACTCCTCCGAGTTCGACGTCCTGGCGACCCTCCGCCGCGCCGGCGAGCCCTACGAGCTCAATGCCCGCGCCCTCCTCAAGGCCGCCATGGTCACCTCGGGCGCCATCACCAACCGCGTCGACCGCCTGTCCGCCAAGGGCCTCGTCGAACGCAACCCCTGCCCGAACGACCGCCGCGCCGTTCTGGTCCGCCTCACTCCGGCCGGCAAGGACCTGATCGACGCCGCCCTCGCCGGCCACGTCCGGAACGAGGAACGCCTGCTCGCCGTCCTCGACGGCGACGAGCGCGCCCAACTGGACGCCCTGCTCCGGAAGCTCCTCATCGCTCACGGAGACACCGAGTCCCTGTTCGGCTAGTCCTCGTCCGGTGGGGTGGCGCGTGGCGTAGGCACGTACACGGGTTGCGTGACGGCCCCGACCTGCGAGGACGTTATGTTGATCTTCGTGTGTCACTGGCGTGACCGACCGAGCGGCCACGGACACCACCCCTTGCGTCCGGTGAGCCACCGTCGGCAACGCAGGTCAACGGCATTGCGGCTGGCCCTGCACCGGGTGGACGAATCCGGCCTCGCGGACGTCGTGGCCCCGGACGACCACCTCCGCATCGGCGACGCCTTCGCGTTCCGCGCGTGGGGTGCGATGCCTCCCGTCCCGGCCTCGAACTGCGCGTCAACGCCCCCAGGGCCTGGCCGTCCGGTGCCCGCGATCGCCCCGGCGGTGGGGCACACTCGCGGGCGCCGGGGACTCAGTGGTCCGGGAGGGTGTAAGCGGCGCGGATGCCGCCGTAGACGGGGAGTTCGGAGGCGGTCAGGTAGCCCGAATCCGGGCCGGCGAGGTAGGCGGCCGCGGCCGCGATCTCGTCGAGGGTGGCGAAGCGGCCCATCGGGATGTGGGCGAAGCGCCGTCGGGTCTCCTCTTCCCCCATCCGATCGAACATGGCACGGGTCTCCGGGGCTTCGACCGGGCCCAGAGCCAGGGTGTTCACGCGGATGCCACGCCGTGCGAGATGCGTGCCCAGGTCGCGCCCGAGCTGGGTCACCGCGGCCTTGGCCGCGGAGAAGGCCATCTGGGCGGTCGCGGCGCCCATGCCCGCGAGGAAGGAGCCGGTCAGCACGACCGAGCCGCCGGGGTTCATCACCGGCACCCCGTAGCGGCAGCTGAGCACCGCAGGGGTGAGGACGGCCTGGAAGACCCGTTCCCAGACCTCGTGGGTCGTCTCCAACAGGCCGTGGTCCTCGCGATCCATGGGGCCGGCGATGACGCAGATCCGCCCGCTCAGCCGCCCCTGGTCCTCGCTGTTCCCGCCCACGGCCGCCCCTCTCGTCGTGCCCGCTCAATGCCGCCGGTTCCCGTCCCGACAGTCCCTGCCCGCGATGGGCTCGGCGGATCCTCTCGGACAGCACCTCACGCGACCTGTTCACCGGCAGTCTCCCTGCCCCGGACCGTGATCAACAAGCGCAGCGTGACGGTCGAACGGCCCACACCACCCGATGACTCCGAAAGCGGCATCTCACACACCAGCACATCAAGTGGCTCCCAACCACCCCGAAAAACTCGATCCACACCCGCCTCCGCTGCGCCACCTGCCACCGCAGGGACCCGCTGGCCGGCACCTTCGGCAACGGCACGCCGTGCCGGGTCAGAGCCGGGCGATCAGCGCGTAGCGTTCGTCGTCCACCGGGCCGCCCCACAGGTCGGTGTCCCCGTCGAGCGGTTCGACGCGCAGCCCGGCCACCAGGGGCCGTAGCGCGGCGGCGAGTTCGCCGGCGCCGACGCCGCCGTTCCACGGCAGGTGGTCCGCCCCGGCCACGTACGGTGTCGAGGCCTGTCCGGCTTCGCGCCACCGGCCTTCGACCAGGACGAGTCGGCCGCCGGGGCGGAGCAGCTTCACCCAGGTGCGCAGTGCGGCTTCGGGGTCGGGGAGCGTCCAGAGCAGGTGGCGCGACAGCAGGACGTCGAAGGTGTCGGCGCCGAGCGGGGGCGCCGAAGCGTCGCCCTCCAGGAACCGGCCCGACAGGCCGGCCGCCGCCAGTTTGGCCCTCGCCCGTTCGACCATGCGCGGCGCCAGGTCCACGCCCGTCGGCCGGTGTCCGTCCGCCGCGAGCAGCAGGGACAGCGAGCCGGTGCCGCAGCCGACGTCGAGGACGTCGGCGGGGGCGGGCGGCAGCCAGGCGCGAAGCCGCCGGGCCCAGGCGGCGCGGGTCGGTGCACTCCGCAGTCCGTGGTCGGGTTCGTCGTCGAAGGACGGGGCGGCCGCGTCCCAGTAGTCGGCGATGGCGCGGGTGGGGTCGCTCATGGCGGGCATTGTCGCAACCCCCACTGACATCGGACCGGCGGTCCTCAGGCGGCGCCGCGCGGGGCCGGGGGCTGCCAGTCGTAGGTGGCGGCGGAGCGGCTGAGGAGGGCTCGGGTGGGGAGGAGACCGCCGAGGGCGAGGACGGTGTCGCGGAGGAGGGCGGCGGCGGGGGAGCGGACGGCGACGAGGGCGCCGATGCGGCGGGAGCCGGTGACGATGGCGGTGGTGCGGGGGAGGCGGGCGGCGGTGTAGCCGGGGAGGGTGGTGGCGGGGTCGTCGCCGGGGGACAGGGGGGAGGCGAGGACGACGGCGTCCTCGATGGCCTGGCAGGCGCCCTGGCCCTGGAAGGGTGACATGGCGTGGGCGGCGTCGCCGAGGAGGGCGACCCGGCCGTGGTGGTAGGCGGGCAGGGGGTCGGCGAGGTCCCAGACGTCGTGGCGCAGGATGCGCTCGGGGTCGGCGAGGGCGAGTAACTGGGGCACGGGCGCGCACCAGTCGCCGTACCGGCGCAGGAGTTCGGCGTGCTCGCTGGCGGCCCGCTCGCCGGCCGGGGCGAGCGCGGCGCCGTACACGTAGACGCGGCCGTCGGCGAGCGGGACGACTCCGGCGAGCCGCCCGCGCCCCCAGACCTCGCCGACGGCTGCCGGGGGCCGGGCGGGGGTGACCATGGTGCGCCAGGTGGTGAATCCGCTGTAGCGGGGGCCGGGGTGCCGGGGAAAGAGGGCGCCGCGGGTCGCGGAGCGGATGCCGTCGGCGCCGACGACGAGCGCGGCGGGCTGTTCCCCGTCGGCGGTGCGGACGACGGCGGGGGAGCCGGTGTCCCCGGGCCGAACGAGTTCGGCGGGGGAGCCGGTGCGGACGGTGCCGGCCGGGAGGGCGTCGACGAGGGCCGCGATGACGTCGGCGCGGGCGACGGCGGCGACGGTGTCGCCGAAGTAGGCCTCGACGGCGGAACTGCTGGTGCGGGCGAGCCAGCGGCCGGAGGGGCGGCGCAGGCCGAGGGCGGGGTACGGGGTCGCGAGGGCGCGCAGGCGGTCGCCGACGCCGAGCCGGTCGAGGGCGCGAAGGGCGTTGGGGGCGAGGGCGAGGCCGGCGCCGACGGGTTCGAGGGAGGCGGCGCGTTCGTGGACGGTCACCGGGACGCCCTGCCGGTGGAGGGCGAGCGCGGCGGTGAGTCCGCCGATGCCGCCGCCGATGACGATCGCCTGGCGCTTGCCCATGGGACTCCTCTCATCGCACTACGTCTGTAGTTGCCATAGCCTCCACCGTACTACACATGTAGTGAGTTGGGGTCGGCCGGGGAGAACGGTCATGATCGGACGCATGACAGCCCCGCGCCCGACCTTGATCGCCGACGCCGCCATCGCCCTGATCGCCGAACGCGGCCTGCGCGGGCTGACCCACCGTGCGGTCGACGAGGCGGCCGGCCTGCCCGCCGGCTCGACCTCCAACCTCGCCCGGACCAGGGCGGCCCTGCTCGAACTCGCGCTCACCCGGATCGTCGAGGTGGAGACCGGCGATTACCTGGGCGCCGGCGGTGGGCCCGGCGCCGGCGAGCCCCTGGCCGATGAGCCCCTCGCCGGCGCGCCGTCCCGGGAGTTGCTCGTCCGGACCGGCGCCGACGCGCTGCACCAGGCGCTCACCGTGGGGCGCACGCTCACCCTGGCCCGCCTCGAACTCGCCCTGGAGGCCGCCCGGCGGCCCGAACTGCGCGCCGTCTACGACCGGTTCGGCGCGCGCTTCCACGACCACGCGGCCGTGCTGCTGGCCCGCTCCGGATCCTCCGACCCGGCCGGTGACGCCCGCCGGTTGATCCGCTGGTGCGACGGGGTGCTGTTCAACGCGACGGCCGGCAGTGGCCACCGCCAGGAGCTCACCCTGGACGCGCTGCGCGGCGAGGTGGCCCGCTACGTCGCCGCGCTGCTCGACCGGGAGTGACCGCTGCCGGGTGACCGCGGGTGGCGGGCGATGCCCGGGGCCGAGTCCCGCGTCCCAGGGCCTGTCTGACACTTCCCGCCGCGCGCGCGAGGTGTCAGACAAGCCCGAGTCGCCGTCGAGGCCGATCAGGTCGCCGCAGCCGCCCGGTGAGCGGCCGCCGCGGAGGCGAAGGAGGTGGCCAGCGACGGCGTTCCGGCCCAGTGCAGGTGCAGGTACGAGGCGTGGACGGAGCCGTCCGCGAAGCCCTCGGTGCGCGGCCCGGCGGGCAGCCGCCAGCCCCAGGCGGGGGACTCGCCCGCGCCCGGTTCGCAGACCGTCCGGTGGAACTCGTGGCCGCGCAGCCGGGTGCCGGCCCGGGCGAGCGGGGAGTCGTGCAGGGCGACGGCCTCCCGGTAGCCGAGGGTCAGGCGCTCGGTCATCCGGGCGCCGGTGTCCAGCACGCCGCACATCGGCAGACCGTCCAACTCCCGCCCCAGGTAGAGCAGTCCGGCGCACTCGGCGGCGATCGGGCCGCCGTCGGCGGCGAACGCCGCGATGGCCCCGCGCAGGGCCGCGTTGCCGCTCAACTCCCGGACGTACAGCTCGGGGAAGCCGCCGCCGATCACCAGGCCGGCCGTGCCCTCCGGCAGGGCCGAGGCGTGCAGCGGGTCGAACGGGACCACCTCCGCGCCCGCGGCGGTGAGCAGTTCGGCGTTCTCGGCGTACGAGAAGGAGAAGGCGGCGCCGCCCGCGACCGCGATCCGCGGGGTGCCGGCCACCGGGTCGACCTCGGCCGAGGCGTCCCACGGCTCGGCGTCCAGCTCCGGTGCCGTCCGGGCGAGTTCGAGCAGGGCGTCCAGGTCGACCGAGGCGGCGACGAGTTCGCCCATGTCGGCGACGGCCTTGAGGGCCTCCGCCGAGCGCTCCACGGCCGGGATCAGCCCGAGGTGGCGGGACGGCGTGGCGACCGCCGTCGAACGGCGCAGCGCCCCCAGGACGGGCACGCCCGAGCCCTCCTCCAGGGCCTCGCGCAGGAGGTGCTCGTGCCGGTCGGAGGCGACCCGGTTGAGGATCACCCCGGCCAGCCGCACCTCAGGGTCCCAGGAGGCGAAGCCGTGCACCAGCGCGGCCACCGACCGGGACTGCGAGGAGCCGTCCACGACCAGCACCACGGGCGCCTTCAGCAGCTTGGCGACGTGCGCCGTGGAGGCCAGCTCGCCGCGCCCGGACGCCCCGTCGAACAGGCCCATGACGCCCTCGACCACCGCGACGTCCGCCCCCGCCGCGCCGTGCAGGAACAGCGGGGCGATCCGCTCCGGCCCGCACAGGAAGGCGTCCAGGTTGCGGCCCGGGCGCCCGGCGGCGAGCGCGTGGTAGCCCGGGTCGATGTAGTCGGGGCCGACCTTGTGCGGCGACACCGCCAGCCCGCGCGCGGCGAGCGCCGCGATCAGGCCGGTGGCGACGGTGGTCTTGCCGGCGCCGGAGGAGGGCGCGGCGACGACGAGGCGGGGGACGGCGCTCGGACGGGGAACGGTGCTCAGGCGGGGAACGGTACTCAACGGCCTACCACTCGATACCGCGCTGGCCCTTGCGGCCGGCGTCCATGGGGTGCCTGACCTTGGTCATCTCGGTGACCAGGTCGGCGAACTCGGTCAGCGGCTCGGGGGCGTACCGGCCGGTGATGACGACGTGCTGGCTGCCCGGACGGTCCTTGAGCACCGCCAGCACCTCCTCGACGTCGATCCAGCCCCAGTGCATCGGGTAGGTGAACTCGTCGAGCACGTAGAAGCGGTAGGACTCGGCGGCCAGGTCGCGCTTGACCTGCTCCCAGCCCTCCTTGGCCGCCTCCTCGCTGCTCTCGATGTCGCGCTGCACCCAGGACCAGCCCTCGCCCATCTTGTGCCAGGTGACCGTCCCGCCCTCGCCGGAGGCGCCGAGCACGCGCAGCGCGTTCTCCTCGCCGACCTTCCACTTGGCGGACTTCACGAACTGGAACACCCCGATCGGCCAGCCCTGGTTCCAGGCCCGCAGCGCCATGCCGAACGCGGCGGTCGACTTGCCCTTGCCGGGGCCGGTGTGCACGGCGGTGATCGGCAGCGTACGGCGCTGGCGGGTCGTCAGGCCGTCGGCGGGGACGTTCTCGGGCACTCCCTTGGGCATGGCGCTCAGGCCGCCTTTCGCATCGTCGTGGGTCGGTTCTCGCGGACGAGCGAGGCGACGCCCTCGGGGCGCAGCTCGTCCAGGCTGACGGCGGTGCCGCCGAGCAGCCCGGCCAGGGTACGGGCCAGGCCGAGGCGGACCGGGCCGGACTCGCAGTCCAGCACCACGCTCGCCGTGCCCTGTGCGGCGAACAGCCCGGCCGCGCGCTGGGACCGGGCGAGCGCGTCACGCCCGCCGGTGGCGCGGCCGTCGGTCACCACGACCAGCAGCGGGCGGCGGCTCGGGTCGCGCAGCCGCTCCACCCGCAGCACCTCGTGCGCGCGCAGCAGCCCGGCGGCCAGCGGGGTCCGCCCACCCGTGGGCAGCGACTCCAGCCGGGCCGCGCCGACCTCCACGGACGAGGTCGGCGGCAGCGCCAGTTCGGCGTCCGCGCCCCGGAAGGTGATCATGCCGATCTTGTCGCGCCGCTGGTAGGCGTCCATCAGCAGCGACAGCACGGCGCCCTTGACGGCGGTCATCCGCTGCCGGGCGGCCATCGAGCCGGAGGCGTCGACGACGAACAGCACCAGGTTGGACTCCCGGCCCTGGCGGACCTGTTCGCGGAAGTCGTCCTTGTGCAGCACCAGCGCCCGGCCGGTCCGCCCGCGCGCCGCCTGGTGCGGCGCGGCGGCCTGCAGGGTGGCGGTCAGGTGCAGCCGGCTGAGCGTGCCCTGCGGGCGCCGGGCGCGCACGGTGTGCCCGCCGGCAGTCTCGGCGGGGGAGCGGCGGCCCTGCGCGCCGTGGCCGGTGCCCTGCACGGTGAACAGCCTGGTCCGGTACGGATCGCCGGCCGCGACCGGCGCCGACTCCCGGGCGGGGGCGGGGTGTTGGGCCGGTACCGGCTGCTGGGCCGGCTGCTCGGTGCCGGCGGCGGACGCCTCCGACCCGGCGTCCGGCGGTCCGGCGTCGGAGAACCCGGCGTCCGAGGGCTCGGGGGCCCCGCCGCCGTCCGGGCCGTCGCCGGGGCCGCCGTCCGGCCCGGGGCCGTCGTCCTCGGGCCCGTCGCCGTCGCCCTGCCCCTCGCCGTTGCCCCCGCCCTCGGGCTCGTGGTCCTCCGGCTGCGTGTGCTCCTCCAGCGTCCGGTCCAGCCGCTCCTCGTCCAGCCCCGGCGCGTCGAAGGGGTTGCGGCGCCGCCGGTGCGGCAGCGCCAGCCGGGCGGCCTTGCGGACGTCCTCCTCCAGCACCTCGGTCCGCCCGTCCCAGGCGGCGAGCGCGACGGCGGTGCGGGCCATCACGATGTCGGCGCGCAGTCCGTCCACCTCGAACGCGGCGCACACCGCAGTGATCTGACGCAGCGCCACCTCACTCAGCTCCACCTTGGGCAGCAACTCCCGGGCGGCGGTGATGCGTTCGGCGAGCGCCCGCTCGTCCTCGGCGAACCGCGCGGCGAAGCCGGCCGGGTCGGCGTCGTAGGCGAGCCGGCGGCGGACCACCTCGGCGCGCTCGACCGGGTCCCGGGTGGCGGCGATCTCGACGGTCAGGCCGAACCGGTCGAGCAGCTGCGGCCGCAGCTCGCCCTCCTCCGGGTTCATGGTGCCGACCAGCAGGAAGCGGGCCGCGTGCCGCACCGACACACCCTCGCGCTCGACGTAGGAGCGGCCCATCGCGGCGGCGTCCAGCAGCAGGTCCACCACGTGGTCCTGGAGCAGGTTCACCTCGTCGATGTAGAGCACGCCGCGGTGCGCCTTGGCGAGCAGCCCCGGCTCGTACGCCTTGACGCCCTCGGCCAGCGCCCGCTCCAGGTCGAGCGAGCCGACGATCCGGTCCTCGGCCACGCCGACCGGCAACTCGACCAGTTCGGACGGTCGTCGGTGCGAGCCGGCGTCGAGGTGCGGGCCGTCCGGGCACTGCGGGTCCGGAGCCGACGGGTCGCAGGCGAAGCGGCAGCCGTCGACGGCCGCGAGGGACGGCAGCAGGCCGGCCAGCGCGCGCACCATGGTCGACTTCGCGGTGCCCTTCTCCCCGCGCACCAGCACGCCGCCCACGGCCGGGGAGACCGCGTTGAGCAGCAGCCCGAGTCGTAGGTCGGTCATGCCGACGATCGCGGTGAACGGATAGCGGACGTCACTCATGCATACTCCCCAGGTGCCCCGGGCGCCAGGAACGGCAGCGATCCGGCCGCCGGCACCCCGCCCTCGATCAGCTTCCACAGCGCGTCGGTGTCCGCGTGCTCCTCGATCAGGTCGCCCAGCCGGTCCAGCCGGGCCTCGCGCGCCTCGGCGAACGAGGTGTCCGGCGCTGGCACGAACGCCCGGCCCGCCAACTCGGCGACCTCGCGCAGGAGTTCACGGCGGAACCCGTCGTTCTCCAGCGCGCCGTGCCAGGTCGTGCCCCACACCGAGCCCACCCGGCAGCCGTCCAGGAAGGGTTGGCCCCCCTCGACCGCCACCACGCCGTGGTGGATCTCGTACCCCACGACCCGCTGCCCGTACGCCTCGCCGACCGGCCGGGCCAGCACCTTCTCGGCGCCGAACCGCACGTTCGTCGGCAGCAGTCCCAGGCCCTCGACCGAGCCGGCCTTGGACTCCACCTCGTCCTCGATCGAGCGGGCCAGCATCTGGTAGCCGCCGCACACCCCGAGGACCGGCAGCCCGGCCGCCGCCCGCGCCCTCAGCGCCGGCTCCAGGCCGCGCTCGCGCAGCCAGGCCAGGTCGGCCACGGTGGCCCGGGTGCCGGGCAACACCACCAGGTCGGCGTCGGCCAACTCCTCCGGCCGGGTCGCCCAGCGCACCAGCACGCCCGGTTCCTGCGCCAGCGCGTCCAGGTCGGTGAAGTTCGACAGCCGGGGGAAGCGCACCACGGCCACCCGCAGCACGTCCGCGCCCAGCGGCCCGCGCCCTTCGGTGCGGTCCACCACGGTCGTCAGATCGAGCGAGTCCTCGGCGTCCAGCCACAGTCCCGGCAGCATCGGCAGCGTGCCCAGCACCGGGCGGCCGGTCAGCCCGTGCAGCATCTCCAGGCCGGGCGCCAGCAGCCGGGCGTCGCCGCGGAACTTGTTGACGAACCAGCCCGCCACATGCCGCTGGTCCTCCGCCGACAGCAGCGCCAGCGTCCCGTACATCGCGGCGAAGACGCCGCCGCGGTCGATGTCCCCGACCACCACCACCGGCAGCCCGGCGGCCGTGGCCAGGCCCATGTTGGCGATGTCCCGGTCCCGCAGGTTGATCTCGGCGGGCGAGCCGGCGCCCTCGCACACCACCACGTCGTAGCGGCTGCGCAGATCCGCCAGGCACTCCAGCGCCCGCTCCAGCAGGACGGGCTTGCGCTCGCGGTAGTCCAGCGCGCCCACCTCGGCGACCGGCCGACCCAGCAGCACCACCTGGCTGCGGCCGTCCGCGCCCGGCTTCAGCAGCACCGGGTTCATCGCCGCCTCCGGCTCCACCCGGGCCGCCTGCGCCTGCATCGCCTGCGCCCGGCCGATCTCGGCGCCGTCGGCGGTGACGAAGGAGTTCAGCGACATGTTCTGCGCCTTGAACGGCGCGACCGAGACCCCCTGACGGGCCAACCAGCGGCAGATGCCCGCGGTCACCACGCTCTTGCCCGCGTCCGAGGTCGTCCCGGCGACCAGCAGCGCGTTGCTCATGCCGTGCCCCTCCTTCTCGAAGCCGTCCGTGGCCTCGAAGCCGCCAACGACCGGATCGCCAGATGCCCCGCGACCGTCGTACCCAGGGCCAGCACGCCCACCCGCCGGGAGAGCGCGCAGGCCCGCTCGATGTCGTCCACCGTCACCGGCCGCAGCTCCGCGCCCAGCACCGGCCGGTGCTCCACCCGCTCGCCGTACTGCAGGGTCCCGCCCAGCCGGACGCCCACCGCTCCCGCGAAGGCCGCCTCCGCCTGGCCCGCGTTCGGGCTCGGATGCGCCGAGCCGTCCCGCCGCCAGACCCGCCAGGCCGTCCGCGGCTCCGGCGCGGCGGCCACCGTCAGCAGCGCCGTCAGCCGGGCGCCCGGCCAGCCCGCCAGGTCGTCCAGCCGGGCCGACGCCCAGCCGAACCGGGCGTACCGGGGCGAGCGGTGGCCCACCATCGCGTCCAGGGTGTTCACCGCGCGGAACGCCAGCAGCCCCGGCGTGCCCGCCAGCGTGCCCCAGGCCAGTGCGTTCACCACGGCGTCCGCCGTGTTCTCCGCCACCGACTCGACCACCGCCCGGGCGATCTGCGGCCCGTCCAGCGCGCTCGGATCCCGCCCGCACAGGTGCGGCAGCCGCTCCCGCGCGGCCGCCAGATCGCCCGCGGCGAGCGAACGGCCGACGGTGCGCGCCTCCCTGGTCAGCGAGGTGCCGCCGAGCACCGTCCAGGTCGCAGCGGCCGCCAGCGCGGCCCGGCCCAGCGGACGCCGGCCCACCGTACGGTCCAGGGCCACCGCGCCGGCCGTGACCGCGCCCACGCACAGCGCCGTGTACCCGGCGCCGGCCACCCGGTCGTCCCGCCACACCCGGCGCTCCAGCCGGGTCGCCGCAGCGCCGAACGCGGCCACCGGGTGGCCGCGCCGGGGATCGCCGAAGCGGGTGTCGGCGGCATAGCCCGCGACGGCGCCCAGCGCGAACGCGGCGGCGCGGGTCAGCGGGCGCACGACGGGAGCGAACGTATCGGCGGGCGCGACAGGTTCGGCGGAAGGCCGCGTGGGGTCCGGCGGGGCGGGGCAGCCTGCATCGCGTGCGTGTCCTCACTCAGGGTCCGCGCCCTGGATCGACGTAGCGGGGGCGAGAGTCTCCTGGCTTCCGGGTCGAACGCACCCCCGGGCCTTCCAGCGGCTTCTGACGGCCCGCCGTGGCAACAACAATCCGAGCGTGCTCCCCGGTGACAGTGGCGGGACCGCGCCGGACTCGCACCGGCTTCCTCTGCATGCCTCCGTTTGGCCCCAGGATCCCATCACGCGGCCGAACCGGGCGTCAACCGAGGTCACGGAGGGGTTGGTCACACGCGGGCCCCGTCGCTACCTCCGATCAGGCGGCCCGCAGGGGAATGACACCCTGTGCGATCGTCCAGCGGCCCGAAGGGGCCTCCGGGGCCGCTTCGTGCGTTCGACGGCCGCTGGCAGGCCCACGTCCGGGCGATCGCCCGGATCGTCCCGGTCCACCGGAACGACCTCGCCGCCGTCCTGACGGTGCTCCAGCAGGAGAACCAGGTCTCCTGCCACTGGGGTTCCGGGAGCTGGGGCGGCTCCCCGGACCCCGCCGCCCGGCCCGAACCCGCCCGCGACCGCCCGCTGGCGGAACGCTTCTGGGAGCTCCTCGGGCGACTCGAACCGGACGTTCCGGTCTGACGCACCTGCCGGCCCCGTCCGACCGCACCCGCTTGCCCCTCCCGTTCCCGCCCGCACCGCCGTAACCCGGACGGCCCAGTCCGGTGGCCACCCGCGAGGCCCCCCGATGAACTGGTGTACGAACACCGTCCGGTCCGAGACCAGCAGAGCGGGGAGCGATATGCGTTGGGGAACCGCGGCCGCCGTGGCGGCCGCCGCCGTCGGCGCCGGGGCCGCCGTCCTGGTGATAGGCCGCCGGGCCTCCGAACGGATGGTCCACCCGGCGAGCGCCGTCCAGGAGTCCGGCCCGGTCCGCGTGCAGAGCCTCGCCGCCGGCCGGGTCACCTTCACCCGCAGCCCCGAGAGCCTGCGCCCCGGCCGCTGGGCCGTCGAATGGGACGACCACGGCCACGCCGTCGTCGAGGACGTCCTGCACGGCGACGAGCACGGTGTCACCCGCCGCCTGGTCCGCGCCGACCGGGGCGCCCTCGCCCCCGGCACCGAGGTCCGCTTCACCCCCCGCGTCCACCTCGGCGACCCCACCGAGGCGCTCGGCCTCCCGTTCACCGACACCGCCGCCGACGGCGAACTCGGCGCCCTCCCCGCCTGGCGCCTGGACGGCAAGCGCGGTGTCTGGGTGATCCTGATCCACGGCCCCGGTGCCGACCGCCAGCAGACCCTCCCGGTCCTCCCCGTCCTGGACCGTCTCGGGCTTCCCGTCCTCGCCGTCACCTACCGCGGCGACCAGGGCGCCCCCGCCTCCCCGGACGGGCTGGGCCACTTCGGCGGGTCCGAGTGGCGCGACGTCGAGTCGGCGGTCCGGCTCGCGCTCGACAGCGGCGCCGGCCGGGTCATCCTGTACGGCTGGTCCCTCGGCGCGACCATGGCCCTCCAGACCGCCGCCCGCTCCGCCTGGGCCCACGCCATCAGCGGCCTGGTGCTGGACTCGCCGGTCCTCGACCTGCCCGCCACCGCCCGCCGCGGCGCCGCCCGGGCCGGCTACACCGGTGCCGCCGCCGAACTCGGCGCCCTCGCCGCCGAGGGCCGCACCGGCGTCGACCTCGCCGACTTCTCCCGCATCGCCGAAGGCGCCGACCTGCGCGTGCCCACCCTCCTCCTGCACAGCCCGGACGACGAGCTCGCCCCCTACGGCGCCGCGGAGCGCCTCGCCGCCGCCCGCCCCGGTGTGGTCAGCCTCCAGCCCTTCCCCGGCGCCGGCCACGCCACCCTGTGGAACTCCGCCCCCACCCACTACACCGAACTCCTCCGCCGCTGGCTCACCCCCTTGCTCTGATTCCGCCCCCCCGCGAGTCGGCGCCCGTTTCGGGATGCCGGATACGGCCTCTCCAGCCACCCGATGCGCACGCAGTGTGACCGCTCGAACGGGCACCGCGACCGGCGTTCCGGGCGTCGGGCCGGCCTGGCATGACCCCGCCACCTGTTTCCGGCCAGGCGGTTTGCCTCTGTTGCCCGATCTTGGGGAGGTGCCGTCGACGGCAGCCCGTCCGTACGGCCAACCGGATGTGACAGAAGGCCGGTACAAGGGGAAGACTGCTCGACGTGACGTCTCGGAATCCGCGCGACCGTGATGCCCCGCTCCCGCCGACGATCGGTACCGGTGCGACGGTGACCCGTCTCCCAGGTACAGCCCATCGACCCGCCGCAGGCAGGCCGGGCGGGGCCGGGGTACCCCGCCGACGAGGGCCCGCTCCGGCGCCCGGTCGAGGGCGGGTTCCCCTGCCGGACGGCTTCCCGGCGCCTGCCGAGCTGGCACCGCTGGCGCGCCGGATGCTGGTGGACGCCGTCCGGATCGCCCGCTGGGCCGGGGAGCTGGAGGAGGTAGACAAGCGGGGCGAGCTGCTGCCGGAGGACGCCCGTGCGGCGGGCCGGGCGCTGGCCATGACGGTCGCCGCCGCCGCCAAGGCGTGGGGGCAGGCCCTGCTGGTCGGCCTGGTCGAGGCCCGGGACGGGGGTGCCGGCCCGGGTTGGCGCCTGCACGCCTGGGAGCACGACGACGAGGCCGTGATCCGCGGCTGGTCGGCGCTGTTCGACGCCTGGACGCTGCTGGCCCCGGTGCCGCCCGCCGCCCTGCGCGGCGTGTTCGCGGTGCTGGCCGGGCAGGCGGTGGACCAGGCGCCCCAGCTGCTGTCCTTCCTGCACCTGGTGGACGGCCCGGTCTCGGACAACGAACTGCTGGAGCTGCTGCGCCGAGGCCTGGACGAGCGCCGGGTGGGCGGCGCCGACGGTTCGGGCCTGTCGCCCGTGCCGCACGCCGCCTCGGCGGTGTCGGCGGTCCGCGGGACCTGCCGCGAGCCGCAGATCGACACCCCGCCCTCGCCCTCGGACGTGGCCGCCGTCCTGGACTGGATGCTGGACGGCCTGGCGGCCGTCGGCGCGGTGGTGCGCAGGAACGACGCCGCCGAGCTGTCGCCGCTGGGCCACTGGGCGGTCCGCGCGAAGCTCGAGGAGATCTGCACGGTCGCGCAGACCGCGGCCGGCCACATCGAGCAGAGCGCCTTCGAGCTGCTGAACGCCTGCGCGGACTACTCGCCGGGCCCGGCCCGGGCCGAGTTCCGCGCCTGGGTGGCGGCCCGCCCGGCGGACCGGGCGGTCGCCGAGCTGCTGGACGCGGCCCAGGGGGACGACGCGCTGGTGCGCGGACTGGCCTTCGAGGCGCTGCGGGTGGCCGGCGGCCCGGCGGAGCAGGCGGTGCGGGCGGCGGTGGACGAGCCGGTGCTGCGCCCGTACGCGCTGCTGTGGCTGGCGGAGCGCTCGGACGAGGGCGTCTCCCCGGCGGACGTGCTGGGCGCGGAGGACGCGGCCTGGCTGTGGGTGGACACCGCGGCCGCGGTGCTGGACCACGGGGAGACCGAGCTGCTGGTGGGCCACGTCGAGGGCGCCTCGGCCGGTGATCCGGTGCGGCTGTTCGCCCGGGCCCGGCAGTCGGGGCACCCGCGGGCGGCCTCGGTGCTGACGGCGGTCTCGGGCGTGCACCCGGATCCGGGCGTGGCGCGGGCGGCCCGCCGTTCGGCGTTCAGCGTCCACACCGGCGGCGCGTAGGCCCCGGGAACGCGGGAAGGGCCCGGATCCGACCGGATCCGGGCCCTTCCTCATGCGATGTGCGATTCCAGGCGGCTCGCAACGGCTCAGCCGAGGCGGGACTCCGCCCGCCGGGCGCGGACGTCGCCGACCTTCTGCCCGACCTTGCGCCGGATGACCAGCAGCGGGGCCATCGCGGCGAGCGTGATCTGGGCGAAGGCGCCGACGTGCATCAGGGCGTCGCCGCCGGGCAGACCGGTGGCCCAGGCGGCCAGGCAGCCGATCGAGACGACGATCCAGCAGAGCGTCGCGGTGGCCAGCAGCCCCTGCGGCTTGGGGTACTCGATCCGGCTGACCATGAGGTACGCGGCGCCGAAGATGGCGACCAGACCGGGCAGGAACGGCGGGTCGAGCAGCACGATGGCGATGACCGTCATCGCGCCCATCGGGCAGGGCATGCCCTGGAACACCCCGGGCCTCATCTTGACGGCCGAGAAGCGGGCCAGCCGCAGGACGACCGCGAGCAGCACGGTCAGCGCGATGACCGCCGAGAGCTTGGTGTTGGAGCCCTGGGAGACCATGCCCCAGACCGCGACGAAGTAGGCCGGCGCGATGCCGAAGCTGATCAGGTCGGCCAGGTTGTCGAGTTCCGCTCCGAGGGCGGAGGAGCGGAGCTTGCGCGCCACCAGTCCGTCGAAGAGGTCGCACATCGAGCCGATGAGCAGCAGCGTGACCGCGGTCGCGGCGCTGTGCCGGTCCGGAGCGACGTCCGGGTTGGTGATGTGCGGGACGAGCACCCCGGTGGTGATCGAGTAGATCGCCAGGAAGCCGCAGACGGCGTTCCCCAGGGTCAGGAAGTCGGCGGTGGACAGGTGCTGGGGAGAGCGCGGGGCGCGCAGCTCGCGGTCGCGCGCCCAGCGGCGGCGGCGCAGGGCCGTCTCCTCGTCGTCCAGGCCGACGATTGTCTCAGGATCAGTCACGGTCAAGGCGCGTCACCCCGGCTGTGGTCTTCTGGCCGACCTCGACGCCGACCTCGACGCCGGCCGGCAGGTAGGTGTCGACCCGGGAGCCGAACCGGATCAGGCCGATCCGGTCGCCCTGCTCGACCTTGGTACCGGCGTCGACGTACGGCACGATGCGGCGGGCGACGGCCCCCGCGATCTGCACCATCTCGATGTCGCCGAGCTCGGTGTCGAAGTGCCAGACGACCCGCTCGTTCTGGTCGCTGTCCTTGTTGAACGCGGGGACGAAACCGCCCGCGACGTGCTCGACCGACGTCACCGTGCCGGGCAGTGGCGCGCGGTTGACGTGGACGTTGAGCGGGCTCATGAAGATCGCGACCCGGGTGCGGCCGTCCGGCCAGGCGTCGATGCTCTGCACCACGCCGTCGGCGGGGGAGATCACTCTGCCCGTGCCGATCTCACGCTCGGGGTCGCGGAAGAACCACAGCATGCCCGCGCCGAGCGCGCAGGCGGGTACCGCTGCCAGGGCCCACTTGCCGCTGCGCCGGGTGAGGGCGGTGGTCACGGCGGCCGTGGCGAGGGTGGGGACGAACCAGGGGGTGGCTCCGCGCGCGATGGTCACGCGGGGTCGCCGACCGGCCGTCGTGGCTGCGAGGGCATCGCGGTCCGTGACGGAGGTGTGAGGGGACGGGCTGATGGGCATCGAAGACCTTTGTCGCGGGGGATCATGGCCGCTGGACGGGGGCCACCGCGGGATCGGGTAATAGAGGGACGGCTTGCTGTCCCGGTGGATGCTATCGGGAGCACACGGTGGGTGGGCAACCCGCCTGCTCGTTCAGGTGTCCGGTGGCAGCGCGTATGCGCGTCCACCGATACGACCGTAGCTCGACCCGGTCCGGTTCCCAAGGGACCCGACGGGGCTGGTGACACTTGTCTCAACAGGTCTGTCGACGGAACCCGGTGCGGGGGCGGGGCCGTTCGCGCGCTGCGGAGGGCGGCGGACACGGCCTGCCGAGGGTGTGCGGAAGCGGCCGCAGGGCGTGTTGTCGCAGCTGTACGCCCTGCGGCCGCTTCCGGAGGGCCGTGCCGGACCCCAGGCGGACCAGGCCGGGGTCGGGTCGGCACGGCAGGCTGCCGGTGACGGGCCCGCACGCCCGTCACCGGCGGTTCGGAGAGGTCGTCCGGCCGGCCCGGAGCGGTCCGGTGGCCGCTCGTCGAGCCGGGGTGACCTGGTGCTCAGTCCGCGATCCGGTACTCCTCCAGGAGCCGGCGTCCGACGATCATCTTCTGGATCTCCGCAGTTCCTTCACCGATGAGCAGCATCGGGGCCTCGCGGTAGAGCCGCTCGATCTCGTACTCCTTGGAGAAGCCGTAGCCGCCGTGGATGCGGAAGGCGTCCTCGACGACCTCCTTGCAGTACTCGGAGGCGAGGTACTTGGCCATGCCCGCCTCCAGGTCGTTGCGCTCCCCGCCGTCCTTCTTGCGGGCGGCCATGACCATCATCTGGTGGGCGGCCTCGACCTTGGTGGCCATCTCGGCGAGCTTGAACTGGATGGCCTGGTGCTCGGCGATCTTCTTGCCGAAGGTGGAGCGCTGCTGGGCGTAGGAGATGCCGAGCTCGAAGGCGCGGCGGGCGACGCCGCAGCCGCGGGCGGCGACGTTGACGCGGCCGACCTCGACGCCGTCCATCATCTGGTAGAAGCCGCGGCCCGGGACGCCGCCGAGGACGCGGTCGGCCGGGATCCGGACGTCCTGCAGCACCAGCTCGGTGGTGTCGACGCCCTTGTAGCCCATCTTCTCGATCTTCCCGGGCACGGTGAGGCCGGGCACGGTCGGGTTCGGGCCGAAGCCGGCCGTCTTCTCGATCAGGAAGGTGGTCATGTTCCGGTACGGGCTGTCGCCGCCCTCGTCGGTCTTGCACAGGACCGCGACGAGGGTGGAGGTGCCGCCGTTGGTGAGCCACATCTTCTGGCCGTTGAGGACGTAGGAATCGCCGTCCTTGACGCCCTTGGTGGAGATGGCCGCGACGTCGGAGCCGAGGCCGGGCTCGGACATCGAGAAGGCGCCGCGGATTTCGCCGGCGGCCATCCTCGGCAGGAAGTGGTCCTTCTGTTCCTGGGTGCCGTGGGCGTTGATCATGTGCGCCACGATGAAGTGGGTGTTCACGATGCCGGACACGCTCATCCAGCCGCGGGCGATCTCCTCGACCACCAGGGCGTAGGTGAGCAGCGATTCGCCGAGGCCGCCGTACTCCTCGGGGATGGTGAGCCCGAAGAGGCCGAGCTGCTTCATGCCCTCGACGATGGCGGTGGGGTACTCGTCCTTGTGCTCCAGCTCGGTCGCGACCGGAATGATCTCCTTGTCGACGAAATCCCGCACGGTGGCGAGGATGTCCCGCTGGATCTCGGTGAGGCCGTCGGTCTGTGCCAGGCGTCCCATCGTGCGGCTCCGAAAAAGTCTGAGGGTCGGGGGGGGGGATTGCCGGGGGCCCTGCCGGCGTGGCTGCGGCAGCAGGGCCCCCGTTCCGGGTGGGGGTCGGCCGATGACGGCGGCCCGCCCCCTCCGGGGTCATAGAGGGGTGGAGCGGATCAGGAGAGCGGGGTGGGGCGGCCGGGCTGCTCGCCGCCGCGCTCCTTGATGTACGTCTCGGTCGGCACCATCACCTTGCGGCGGAAGACGCAGACGACCGTGCCGTCCTGCTTGTACCCCTTGGTCTCGACGTGGACGATGCCGCGGTCGTCCTTGGACTTGGACGGCCACTTGTCGAGGACGGTGGTCTCGCCGTAGAGCGTGTCGCCGTGGAAGGTCGGCGCGATGTGCCGCAGCGACTCGATCTCCAGGTTGGCGATGGCCTTGCCGGAGACGTCCGGGACGGACATGCCCAGCAGCAGCGAGTAGATGTAGTTGCCCACCACGACGTTCCTGCCGAAGTCCGTCGTCCGCTCCGCGTAGTTGGTGTCCATGTGGAGCGGGTGGTGGTTCATGGTGAGCAGGCAGAAGAGGTGGTCGTCGTACTCGGTGACGGTCTTGCCGGGCCAGTGCTTGTAGACCGCGCCGACCTCGAACTCCTCGTAGGTGCGTCCGAACTGCATGGCTCCGGCCCTCAGCTTTCCGGGATCTCGAACTTGGTGGTGCGCTCCATGCCCGCGGCCCGGCCCTTGCCGGCGACGACCAGGGCCATCTTGCGGCTGGCCTCGTCGATCATCTCGTCGCCGAGCATCGCGGAGCCCTTGGCGCCGCCCGCCTCGGAGGTGCACCAGTCGTAGGCGTCGAGGATCAGCTCGGCGTGGTCGTAGTCCTCCTGCGAGGGCGAGAAGATCTCGTTCGCGGCGGCGACCTGGTCGGGGTGGAGCACCCACTTGCCGTCGAAGCCGAGGGCGGCCGAGCGGCCGGCGACCTCGCGGTAGCCCTCCTGGTTGCGGATCTGCAGGTACGGGCCGTCGATCGCCTGCAGGTCGTTGGCACGGGCGGCCATCAGGATCCGCATCAGGATGTAGTGGTAGGCGTCGGCCGGGTACCCGGGCGGCTGCTCGCCGACCACCAGGGACTTCATGTTGATCGAGGCCATGAAGTCGGCGGGGCCGAAGATGATGGTCTCCAGCCGGGGCGAGGCCTCGGCGATGGCGTCGACGTTGACCAGGCCCTTGGCGTTCTCGATCTGCGCCTCGATGCCGATCTTGCCGACCTCGAAGCCCATGGTCTTCTCGATCTGGGTGAGCAGCAGGTCGAGCGCCTTGACCTGCTCGGCGTCCTGGACCTTGGGCAGCATGATGCAGTCGAGGTTGGGGCCGGCGCCCTCGACGACGGTGATCACGTCGCGGTAGGTCCAGTGCGTGGTCCAGTCGTTGACCCGGACGGCGCGGGTCTTGCCGCCCCAGTCGCCGTTGTTGAGCGCGTCGACGACGAGGTGGCGGGCGCTCTCCTTGACCAGGGGGGCGCAGGCGTCCTCCAGGTCGAGGAAGACCTGGTCGGCGGGGAGGTCCTGGGCCTTCTCCAGGAAGCGCGGGTTGCTGCCGGGCACGGCGAGGCAGGAGCGGCGCGGGCGCAGGCGGTTCAGGTTGCTCATGAGGGTCTTTCGGTTCCTTCCCAGTGGTCAGCTGGTGGGCGCGGGTGCGGGCGTCCAGGGCTGGAGCTTGTTGGCGAGCCGGATCTCGTCCACGATCCGGCCGATGATGGTCGTGATGCCGAAGTCCTTCGGGGTGAACACGGCGGCGACGCCGGCGGCCTTGAGGGCCTCGCCGTCCGCTGCCGGGATGATGCCACCCACGATCACCGGGACATCCTGCACCCCGGCCCGGCGCAGCCGCAGCAGAACGTCGGGTACCAGTTCGGAGTGGGCGCCGGAGAGGATCGACAGGCCCACGCAGTGCACGTCCTCCGCGACGGCGGCGGAGACGATCTGCTCCGGCGTCAGCCGGATGCCCTGGTAGACCACTTCGAACCCGGCGTCGCGGGCCCGGACGGCGATCTGCTCGGCGCCGTTGGAGTGCCCGTCCAGGCCGGGCTTGCCGACCAGCAGGCGCAGCTTGCCGGTGCCCAGCTCCTCGGCGGTGGCGGCGACGGCGGCACGCACCGCGGCCAGCTCCCCGCCGGGCTCGGCGGTCACCGCGACGGGTGCGCCGCCGACGCCGGTGGGCGCGCGGTACTCGCCGAAGACCTCGCGCAGGGCGAAGGACCACTCGCCGGTGGTGACGCCGGCCCGGGCGCAGGCGAGCGTGGCCGGCATCAGGTTGGCCTCGGTGGCCGCGACGGCCTTGAGTTCGGCCAGCGAGGTCTGGGCGGCGGCCTCGTCGCGCTGTCCGCGCCAGGCCTCCAGGGCGGCGAGCACGGACTGCTCGGAGGCCGGGTCGACGACCATGATCGCGGTGTCGAGGTCGGCCGTGAGCGGGCTCTCCTCGGTGGTGTCGAAGCAGTTGACGCCGATGATCCGGTCCTCGCCGGACTCGATCCGGGCCCGGCGGGCGGCGTGCGAGGCGACCAGGTTGGACTTCAGGTAGCCGGACTCGACGGCGGGGATCACCCCGCCCATCTCCAGCACCTTGGCGATCTCCGCCTCGGCGCCGGCCAGCAGGTCGGCGGTCTTGGCCTCGACCACCTCGGAGCCGTTGAAGAGGTCGCCGTACTCCAGCAGGTCCGACTCGTAGGCCAGCACCTGCTGGATCCGCAGCGACCACTGCTGGTCCCAGGGCCGGGGCAGGCCCAGCGCCTCGTTCCAGGCGGGCAGTTGGACGGCGCGGGCGCGGGCGTCCTTGGAGAGGGTGACGGCCAGCATCTCCAGGACGATCCGCTGGACGTTGTTCTCCGGCTGGGCCTCGGTCAGGCCGAGGGAGTTGACCTGGACGCCGTAGCGGAAGCGGCGCTGCTTCGGGTCCTGGACGCCGTAGCGCTCCAGCGTGACCTTCTCCCACAGCTGGGCGAAGGCGCGCATCTTGCACATCTCCTCGACGAAGCGCACGCCGGCGTTCACGAAGAAGGAGATCCGGGCGACCACCTCGCCCATCCGCTCGGCCGGCACCTGGCCGGAGTCGCGGACGGCGTCGAGCACCGAGATGGCGGTGCACATCGCGTAGGCGATCTCCTGGACGGGCGTGGCCCCGGCCTCCTGCAGGTGGTAGCTGCAGATGTTGATCGGGTTCCACTTGGGGATGTGGCCGACGGTGTAGGCGATCATGTCGGTGATCAGGCGCACCGAGGGGCCGGGCGGGAAGACGTGCGTCCCGCGCGACAGGTACTCCTTGACGATGTCGTTCTGGGTGGTGCCGGTGAGCTTGGCGACGTCGGCGCCCTGCTCCTCGGCGACCACCTGGTAGAGCGCCAGCAGCCACATCGCGGTGGCGTTGATCGTCATGGAGGTGTTGGTCTGTTCGAGCGGGATGCCGTCGAACAGGGTGCGCATGTCGCCGACGTGGCCGACCGGGACGCCGACCCGGCCCACCTCGCCGCGGGCGAGGATGTGGTCGGAGTCGTAGCCGGTCTGGGTGGGCAGGTCGAAGGCGACGGAGAGGCCGGTCTGGCCCTTCGCCAGGTTCCGCCGGTAGAGCGCGTTGGAGTCGCTCGCGGTGGAGTGCCCGGCGTAGGTGCGCATCAGCCAGGGGCGGTCGCGCTGGACACGTTGGTCGGTCATCGGATCGGCCTCAGACGTTGCGGAAGCGGTTGATGGCGTCGAGGTGCCGGGCACGGAACTCCGCGTCGCGCACGCCCAGGCCCTCCTCGGGGGCCAGGCAGAGCACGCCGACCTTGCCCTGGTGCTTGTTGTGGTGCACGTCGAGGGCGGCCTGGCCGGTCTCCTCCAGGGAGTAGACCTTGGACAGGGTCGGGTGGATCTTGCCCTTGGCGATCAGGCGGTTGGCCTCGAAGGCCTCGCGGTAGTTGGCGAAGTGCGAGCCGACGATGCGCTTGAGCGACATCCACAGGTAGCGGTTGTCGTACTGGTGCATGAAGCCGGAGGTGGAGGCGCAGGTGACGATGGTGCCGCCCTTGCGGGTGACGTACACCGAGGCGCCGAAGGTCTCCCGGCCCGGGTGCTCGAAGACGATGTCGACGTCCTCGCCGCCGGTGAACTCGCGGATCTTCGCGCCCAGGCGCTTCCACTCGCGCGGGTCCTGGGTGTTCTCGTCCTTCCAGAACCGGTAGCCCTCGGCGGAGCGGTCGATGATCGCCTCGGCGCCCATGGCGCGGCAGATCTCGGCCTTCTGGTCGTTGGAGACCACACAGATCGGGGTGGCGCCGCCGGCCAGCGCGTACTGGGTGGCGTACGAGCCGAGGCCGCCGCTGGCGCCCCAGATCAGCACGTTGTCGCCCTGCTTCATGCCGGCGCCGTTGCGCGAGACCAGCTGGCGGTAGGCGGTGGAGTTGACCAGGCCGGGGGAGGCGGCCTCCTCCCAGGTGAGGTGCTTCGGCTTGGGCAGCAGCTGGTTGGTCTTCACCAGGGCGAGCTGGGCCAGACCGCCGAAGTTGGTCTCGAAGCCCCAGATGCGCTGCTCCGGGTCCATCATCGTGTCGTCGTGGCCGTCCGGGGACTCCAGCTCCACCGAGAGGCAGTGCGCGACCACCTCGTCGCCCGGCTTCCAGGCGTTGACGCCGGCGCCGGTGCGCAGCACCACGCCCGCGAGGTCGGAGCCGACGACGTGGTACGGCAGGTCGTGGCGCTTGGTGAGCGGCGACAGCCGGCCGTAGCGCTGCAGGAAGGAGAAGGTGGAGACCGGCTCGAAGATCGAGCTCCAGACGGTGTTGTAGTTCACCGCGCTGGCCATGACGGCGACCAGGGCCTCGCCGGGGCCGAGCTCCGGCAGAGCGACCTCGTCGAGGTGAAGGGACTTGCGGGGGTCCTTGTCGCGGCTGTCGAGGCCCGCGAACATCTGCTCCTCGTCCTTGTGGAGCGTCACCGCTCGGTAGGACTCGGGCAGCTTGACGGCGGCGAAGTCCTCCGACGTGGCGTCGTTGCTGAGGATCGCGTCGAGGATTTCCTGCATGGCTGCCTCCGAAGGCGTACCTGTGTGAGGGCACAGGGCGTCTGGGGTAGCCGGGAGCGGACACCGGCTTCGCTGAGGTGGGTGGTGGTCGGTCAGGCTGGGCGCCCGGGTGGACCGGGCGGGACGCTGCTCCCGGGGGTGTGGGAACGCCGGACGACGGCGCGCCGAGGTGGGGAGCCGCGGCGCCGCGACTGGTGGACAACAAGGTAGTGGCACCCTGTGCCACTCGTAAAGACACCGGGTGTCACGAATTCCGGCGCGCTGGAACGGCCTGCGGCGGCATTCGGGCGGGCATGCGAAGGGCCCGCGCCGACTGTTCGACGCGGGCCCTCGATACTGCTCTGACCTGTGTAAACGCTGCTCCTAGGACTCCCGGGCGCCACTCAGTGCGGCCCGGATGCTGTCCACCACCACGTCCAGCGGAGCGTCCGTCCGGGCGACTGTGATGAGTACCTCACCTCCAGGGCTGGCACTCAGTGCGCTCTCGGCCAGGACGTCCCCGGGTGCCCCACTGGCACCCGGTGCCACCAACGAACCCCGGCGCCTGGCACCCGGCTCGCTGGAGGCCCAGAAGGTCCGCCGGATCACCTCGAAGGAGTGGTCCAGCTGCGCCTCCACGTCCCCGCGCCCGCCGGCCCGCAGCCAGCGCCGCAGCACGTGGTTGTGCGCCGCGACGACCGCCGCCGCCGACACCTCGGCCAGCATCGAGTCGTCCTCGCCGCCGCGCTGCCAGCCCGAGGGGATGGACTCGCCGGTGTCGAAACGGCCCAGCAGGTACCGGGTGAACAGCCGCTCGTACCGGGCCACCACGGCGATCTCCCGCTCGCGCAGCGCCGGCACCTGACGGATCAGCTGGTACCGCGCGACCGACACCCCCGGCGTCGAGGCGTACATCCGCAGCACCTCCTTGATGCCGCGGCAGACCACGTCCAGCGGGTGTTCCTCCGGCTCGGCGCTGGCCAGCAGGTCGGCCACCCGGACGAGGGTGTCGTCGTGGTCGGGGAAGATCGCCTCCTCCTTCGACCGGAAGTACCGGAAGAAGGTCCGCCGGGCCACCCCGGCGGCGGCCGCGATCTGATCGACCGTGGTCTCCTCGTAGCCCTGCGAGGAGAACAGCTCCATCGCGGCGGTGGCCAGGTCCTGACGCATCTGCTGGCGCTGCGCCGCCGCCCGGCGGCTGCCCGGCCCGCCTTCCGGCCCGGTGCCCCCGGTCGAGGGGGCCGTCCGGTCGGCGCCGCGGGGTCCGGCGGAGTGCTGCGGGGTGGCTGACTGAACCCGATCCATGTCCGGAACGCTACACGGCCCCGACGGCACGGCTGCGGCCCTTCCCCGCAGGGCCGGCGCGACCGGGCCGGTCACGGCCGGTCTGGGCCAGCGTGTGGACACCGCTCCAGGGCTCCAGCCCGGCCAGGCCCGGCCGGGAGCGGTCCCGGGCGCGGCGCCCCCGGCCGGTGGCGTGGTCACCGGCGCGCGTGGTCGCGGAAGCCGCGGCCGGTCTTGCGGCCCAGGCAGCCCGCCGCGACCAGGTGTTCCAGCAGCGGCGCGGCGGCCAGGCCCGGCTCGCGGAACTCCTGGTGCAGCACCTGCTCGATGGCCAGCGAGACGTCCAGCCCGACCACGTCCAGCAGCTCGAACGGGCCCATCGGGTAGCCGCAGCCCAGCTTCATCGCGGTGTCGATGTCGTCCACCGTCGCGTAGTGCTCCTGGAGCATCCGCACCGCGTCGTTCAGGTAGGGGAAGAGCAGCGCGTTGACGATGAAGCCGGCTCGGTCGCCGCACTCCACCGGGTGCTTGCGGACCTTGGCGGTCAGCTCCAGCACGGTCGCGGTGACGTCCGGCGCGGTGAGCACGGTGGAGACCACCTCGACCAGCTTCATGGCCGGCGCCGGGTTGAAGAAGTGCATGCCGATCACGTCCTGCGGCCGCGAGGTCGCGGTCGCGCAGCTGATCACCGGCAGCGAGGAGGTGGTGGTGGCGAGCACCGCGCCCGGCCTGACGATCTTGTCCAGGGTGGCGAACAGCTCGCGCTTGACCGCCAGGTCCTCGGCCACCGCCTCGATCACCAGGTCCGCCTCGGCCAGCTCGGTGTACTGGCCGACCGGCGTGACCAGCGCGAGCGCGGCGTCCCGCTGCTCGGCGCTCAGCCGGCCCCGGTCGACCGAGCGGGCCAGCGACTTCGCCAGCTGTGCCTTGGCGCGGTCGGCCTTGTCCTGGCTGCGGGCGGCCAGCAGCACCGGGTGGCCGGCCTTGGCGAACACCTCGGCGATGCCGGTCGCCATGGTGCCCGAGCCGCAGACGCCGACCGTACGGACCTCCCGACCCGCCACCCCGGGCCTCGCCGGTCCGGTCGCCGCGTCCACGGCCCGGGACGAGCCGGGCGCCTCGTAGGTGTAGAAGCCGCGGCCGGACTTGCGGCCCAGCAGCCCGGCCGCGACCAGCTGGCCGAGGATCGGGGCGGGCGCGTGCAGGCGGTCCCGGGACTGCTCGTACATCGCCTCCAGGACGGTCCGCGCGGTGTCCACGCCGATCAGGTCGAGCAGCGCCAGCGGGCCCATCGGCAGGCCGCAGCCGAGCCGCATCGCGGCGTCGATGTCCTCCCGGGAGGCGTACTTGGACTCGTACATCGCGGCGGCCTGGTTCAGGTAGGCGAACAGCAGGCCGTTCACCACGAAGCCGGCCCGGTCGCCGGCCGCCACCGGCTCCTTGCCGAGGTCCCGGGCGAACGCGGCGGCGTCCTCGGCGGTCTGCGGCGAGGTCAGCACCGTGCGGACCACCTCGACCAGCTTCATGGTGTGCACCGGGTTGAAGAAGTGCAGGCCCAGCACCCGCTCCGGGCGGGCCGTCGCGGCGGCGATCCGGGTCACCGAGAGCGCGGTGGTGCCGGTGGCCAGCACCGTCGCCTCCGGGCAGATCCGGTCCAGCTCGGCGAAGAGCTCCCGCTTCAGCTCCAGTTGCTCGGGCACCTCCTCGATCACCAGGTCCGCCTCGGCGGCGGCCGACAGCTCGTGGCCGACCGAGATCAGCGCCAGCAGCGCGGTGCGCTCCCCGGCGGTGATCCGCTCCCGGTCGACCGCGTGCGCGGTCGCCTCCTCGATCCGGGCCAGCGCCCGGGCGGCCGAGTCCTCGGTGGCCTCGATGCCGATCACCCGGCGGCCGCTCCTGGCGACGGCCACCGCGACACCGGCACCCATCGTGCCGAGGCCGACGACGGCGACCGTGGAAAAGGGACGCTTCATCTGTCCTGACTCCTAGTCATGAGGGGCCCGCGCGTGCCCCGGCGGGCGGGCCGCCGCGCCCGCGGGTACGTGCGGGGGCGGCCGTCGCCGGAGGAGGGTCCGCGCGCGGGGGTGGGGAGATGACGGGTTCCGGCACACCGGTGCGGCGGCCGGTCCGCTCCGGCCGAACTGCGGGTGTGCCGTGGTGCTCAGGCGCTCAGGGGTGACGAGGAAGCGACTCTGATACGAGGAAGGGAACCCGGCTCGCCGCGGTTCGCGGCACCGGCCGGTGAAAGACGCACCGCGCGCCCGCCGCAGACACGGCGACCGCAGGACCCCGCCGGTGCGGCTCCCGAAGCCCGGCGGTGATGCGTGCGGCCACTGTAGCGAAGCTACTCACGAGTAGGAAGGGGGTGCGGGCGGAAACCTCGACGAGGGCGGGCCTGCCCGTGCCGACCCGAACGGGTGAACGGGTGGACGGGCGTCCGGCCGGACCACCCGATCGGGGAATTACCTGGCCCCGGCGGGCCGGGCAGCATGGACCGCATGACCCTCGGAACCGCCGCCGGCCCCACCGCGTCCCCCTCCGGCCCCACCGGGCAGGACGCCGGCCTCGACGGGCAGTCGGCCGCCGTCGCGCTGCCCCCACGCGCCGTGCGGGTCGAACAGGCCGAGGCGGCCGCCGACCGGCTGCGCACGGCCGCCGTCGAGGCGGTGGCCGTCACCTGGGTGGACAACGCGGGCATCACCCGGGTCAAGGCCGTCCCGCTGGGCGGCCTGGTGCACGCGGCGCAGTGGGGCGTCGGCGCCGCGTCCTGCTTCGACGCGATCCTCGCCGACGACGGCTTCACCACCGGCCCGGGCGTCGGCGGCCCGATCGGGGACCTCAGGCTCTACCCCGACCTCACCCGGGTCGTCCCGCTGGCCGCCCAGCCCGGCTGGGCCTGGACCCCGGGCGACCGGTACACCCAGGACGGCTCCCCGCACCCCGGCTGCCAGCGGCTGTTCGCCCGCCGGATGGAGGCGGCGGCCGCCGAGCGCGGGCTGGCCCTGAAGGCCGGCATCGAGGTCGAGTGGGTGGTCGCCCTGGCCGGCGGGCCGCAGGACGAACCGCAGTACCCGACGCACGGCCCCGCCTACGGGATGCACCGGCTCACCGACCTCTCCGACTACCTGCGGGAGGTCCTGCGCGCCCTCGGCGAGCAGGGGCTGACCGTCCTGCAGATCCACCCCGAGTACTCCCCGGGCCAGTTCGAGGTCTCGGTGGCCCCCGAGGGCCCGGTCCGCGCCGCCGACACCTCCGTCCTGGTCCGGCACACCGTCCGGGCCGTCTCCGCCCGGCACGGCCTGCGGGTCTCCTTCGCCCCCGTGGTCGAGCCCGACACGGTCGGCAACGGCGGGCACCTGCACCTCAGCCTCTGGCGGGACGGCCGCAACCTCGGCGACGGCGGCTCCGGCCCGCACGGCCTGACCGCCGAGGCCGAGGGCTTCCTCGCCGGCGTGCTGGACGCGCTGCCCGAACTGCTGGTGCTGGGCTGCTCCAGCCCGGCCGGGTACCTGCGGCTGGTGCCCTCGCGCTGGGCCGGCGCCTACCAGTGCTGGGGCCTGGAGAACCGCGAGGCCGCGCTGCGCCTGGTGACGGGCTCCGCGGGGGAGCGGGCGGCCGCCGCGAACGCCGAGATCAAGTGCTTCGACGCCAGCGCCAACCCGTACCTGGCGGTCGGCGCGGTGCTCGCCGCCGGCCTCGCCGGTCTCGACCGACACCGTTCGCTACCGCCGGAGTTCACCGGCGACCCGGCCGCCGCCGAGCCCGGCACGGTGCCCCGGCTGCCGGTCGGCCCGGCGCAGGCGCTGGCCGCGTACGAGCGCTCGGCGGTGCTGCGCGAGGCGCTCGGCGGGCCGCTGTACGAGGCGGTGCTGGCGGTGCGCCGGGCCGAGGGCGAGCAGTACGCCGCCGCCACCCCCGAGCAACTGGTCGCCGCCACCCGCTGGCGCTACTGACCGGCACCCCGGCCCGCGGGCGGGACGCTCGAACCGCCGCCGTTCGGCAGCTGTTGTGCGCCGCCGTTGGCTCCGGGCCGCCCGCACTGTATCCGATGGTTCGTCGACCAGCTCCGTCGGCGAACCATCACTTTTTAACACTCTTCAACTCTGTTTCCACGGTTGAACTGTGGACTCCTGCCCTCCGCTGTTGGCCAAGATGTGACGATTAGATGACTACCTCTTGCGCATCTCAGCGAATATTCATTAGCGTCCCGATCATTCCAGCGCACCTGCCACACCGCAGCTGCCGCATGACGACTCGGGAGGGCCAACCCCTATGAGAGTTCCTCGGATCAGCCGGACCCGGTTCGCGGCGGTGGGCCTCGTGCTCGCCACCGCCGGCGCCCTCGCGCTGCCGGCCGGCACCGCCGTCGCGGCCGCCCCCTCGGCGGGCTCGACGACCGGTCCGCTGCTCAGCTACGTCGTCAACACCAAGGCCAACCACGGTCAGGTGCAGAAGGTCGAGAAGGCGATCACCGCCCTGGGCGGCTCGGTGGTGTACTCGTACGAGCAGATCGGCGTCGTCATCGCCCGCTCGAACGACACCGCGTTCGCCGCGAAGCTGCGCCAGACCAAGGGCGTCGACTCCGTCGGTGCCAGCCGCACCAAGGGCATCACCGCCGCCGACCAGACGAAGGCCGACGTCGCGCCCGCGCCCGCCGCCGCCCCCGCGGACGGTCAGGAGCCGTACGAGGCCAACCAGTGGGACATGCGCCAGATCGGTGTCGACAAGGCGCACAAGCTCTCGCTCGGCAGCCGCAACGTCACCGTCGGTGTGCTGGACTCCGGCATCGACGCGACGCACGAGGACCTGGCGGCCAACGTGGACGCCTCGCAGTCGGTCTCCTGCATCGACGGCGGCAAGCCGAACACCGACTGGAAGTCCTGGCAGCCCACCACCAGCGACCACGGCACCCACGTGGCTGGCACGATCGGCGCCGCCAAGAACGGCAAGGGCGTCGTCGGCATCGCCCCGAACGTGAAGCTGGCCGCGGTCAAGGTCGTCGACGACGGCGGGTTCATCTACCCCGAGTACGCCATCTGCGGCTTCGTGTGGGCCGGTGAGCACGGCTTCAAGGTGACCAACAACAGCTACTACGTCGACCCGTGGATGTTCAACTGCCCGAACGACAAGGACCAGGCCGCGATCACCGCCGCCGTCCGCAAGGCGGTGTCGTTCTCGCAGCGCAAGGGCGTCCTCAACGTCGCCGCGGCGGGCAACGAGAACATCGACCTGGCGCACAAGACCACTGACGTCTCCAGCCCGGACGACACCACCCCCGGTACCCGCCCGGTCACCAACGACTGCCTGTCGCTGCCGACCGAGCTGCCCGGCGTCGTCGCCGTCTCCGCGGTCGGCGTCAAGGGCGAGAAGTCGTACTACTCCAGCTACGGCAAGGGCGTCGTGACCGTCGCCGCGCCGGGTGGCGACGCCCGCTACCAGATCCCGGACACCCCGGACAAGAACGGCCGGATCCTGTCCACCATCCCGGGCAACAAGTACGGCTACATGCAGGGCACCTCGATGGCCACCCCGCACGTCACCGGCGTGGTCGCCCTGCTCGCCAGCACCTTCCCGTGGGCCAGCCCGGACGAGCTGACCGAGCTGCTCACCAACCAGGCCGAGTCGCACCCGTGCCCGACCGGCGAGTACAACCCGGGCGGCACCGGGCAGTACAAGGCCACCTGCGAGGGCGGCGCGGACGACAACGGCTTCTACGGCGCCGGCATCATCAACGCCGAGAAGGCGGTCCAGTGGTGGCGCTGACGCGCTGACCACGGCGACACCTGAACACTTAGCCGGGGAGCGGGCCTTGGGGTCCGCTCCCCGGTCGTTTTCCGGGGCCGGGCCCGGCGCTCACTCGACGTGGCGGTCCCAGACCGTCTCCACCGAGGGCTTGCCGTGCAGGTCCGGGACCTCCTGGAGCCAGGCGGGCCGGCCGGCCCGCATCCGGGCCTCCCGGCGCCGTTCGGCCTCGCGCAGCTGCTCGGGGGTGGCGAAGCCGTCCGGGAGCCACTGCCCGGAGAGCACCACGCGGGCGGCCAGGTGGGTGACGTAGGCGTGCCGGACGGCGTCCACCGAGTCGAAGCCGGGCTCGTCCGCCAGCCACTCGTCCGGGACGAGCGCCAGCACCTCCTCCAGCAGACCGACGGTGACCTGCGGGCCGAGCTCCTCGTCGGCCAGCCGGACGTCCGGGGCCGAGCCGCCGAGGGCGTGCGCGCTGAGGTCGTACCGCTTGCCGACCGCCGCCTCGGCGGTGGTCCAGCGGTGGTGGAAGATCAGCGCGGCGCCGTTGTCGATCAGCCAGAGCCGCCCGTGCCAGACCACCAGGTTGGGGTTGTGGACGGTGCGGTCGACGTTGCCGGTGAGCGCGTCCAGCCAGACCACCCGGCCGGCCTCGGCGGAGTCCACCGGGATCAGCCCGGGCCGGAAGTCCCGCGCGCCGGGCAGCAGGTCCATCCCGAGGTTGAGCCCGCCGCTGGCCTTCAGCATGTCCTGGATCTCGGCGTCCGGTTCGTCCGCGGCGACCGCCGGGTCGAAGTCCACCAGCCGCAGCTCCGGGACGCGCAGGCCGAGCCGCCGGGCCAGCTCGCCGACGATCACCTCGGCGACCAGCGCCTTGCGGCCCTGCGCGGCGCCGGTGAACTTGACCACGTACGTTCCCAGGTCGTCGGTCTCCACCACGCCGGGGACGGAGCCACCGGAGCGCAGCGGGTCGACGTAGCGCACTGCTGTCACCAGATCGAGCACATCGGCCACCCTATCCCTCTGTTCCCTCCGCCCCGGCGGGCCGTCCGGCCGGCTGCGAGCCCCGGAGGGTCCCGGCTCCGGCGCTGTGATTGGCTTGCCGGTGAGACCGGAAGACCACCAGACGAGGAGAGCAAGGTCATGGGACAGGTGCAGGCCACCACCGAGCGGGACTACGACGCCGCCCCCGAGCGGGTCTACGAGGCGCTCGCCGACTACCAGGTGACCCGCCCGAAGCTGTTGCCCGCGCAGTACAGCGAGTACGAGGTCCGGGTCGGCGGCACCGGCGCCGGCACCCAGGTGCACTGGAAGCTGCAGGCCACCGAGAAGCGCGTGCGGGACTGCCTGTTCACCGTATCGGCGCCCAAGCCCGACCAGCTGGTGGAGAAGGACGCCAACTCCAGCATGGTGATCACCTGGACCGTCTCGGCGGCCGGTGAGGGCCGGTCGAAGGTCACCGTCTCGGCCACCTGGCAGGGCGCGAGCGGCATCGGCGGCTTCTTCGAGCGCACCTTCGCCCCGAAGGGCCTGAACCGGATCCACGACCAGGTGCTGGCGAACCTGGCCGCCGAGGTCCGCTGACCTCCTCCGGGATCCGTCGAGGCCCGCCGGGATCCGTGGAGATCCGGCGGGCCCCGTATTTCCCCGGTAATTCGCCCGGGAATTCGAGCGGCCCGTCCACCCGTACGAGCGGAAAGCCGTACGGGTGGACGGCCCGCCACCTCCGGGTGACGGGGGCCGCCCGGCGCGGGGGAGCCACCCTAGGCTCGCCGCCGTGCATATGACGATCCTTCACATTTCACAGCCGGTGGACGGCGGAGTCGCCCGCGTCGTCGTCGATCTGGTCCGGGGGCAGCGCGAGGCGGGCCACCGGGTGCTGGTGGCCTGTCCGCGCGGTGGCCGGCTGGCCGAGGAGGCCGCCGCCGTGGGCGCGCTGGTCCAGGACTGGCCGGCCGAGCGCTCGCCCGGCGCGGGCACCGTCGCCGAGGCCTGGCGGCTGCGCCGGATCGTCCGGGCGGCCGCGCCCGACGTGGTCCACCTGCACAGCGCCAAGGCCGGGCTGGCCGGCCGGCTGGCCGTGCGCGGCGCGGTGCCGACCGTCTTCCAGCCGCACGCCTGGTCCTTCGCCGCCGTCGAGGGCCCGCTGGCCGCCGCCACCCTGCACTGGGAGCGCTTCGCCGGCCGCTGGGCGCACCGCCTGCTCTGCGTCAGCGTCCAGGAGCGGGCCGACGGCGTCGCCGCCGGGGTGAGCGCGGACTGGGCGGTGGTGCCCAACGGCGTGGACGTCCGCCACTACGCGCCCGCCGACCGCCGGGCCGCCCGGATCGCGCTGGGCCTGGACCTGGACGCCCCGCTCGCGGTCTGCGTGGGCCGGCTGTGCCGGCAGAAGGGCCAGGACGTGCTGCTCGCGGCCTGGCCGGAGGTGCTGCGGACGGTGCCGCAGGCCCGGCTGGCGCTGATCGGCGGCGGGCCGGAGGAGCAGCGGGTGGCGGACCTGGTCCGGGAGTCGGCCGAGCTGTCCCGGGTCCGGCTGGTCGGGGACGTGCCGGACCCGCGCCCGTGGCTGGCGGCGGCCGACCTGGTGGTGCTGCCCTCGCGCTGGGAGGGCATGGCCCTGGCCCCGCTGGAGGCGATGGCGGCGGCCCGCCCGGTGCTGCTGACCGACGTGCCGGGCGCCCGGGAGTGCCTGCCCCAGGCCGAGCGGGGGCAGGCGGTCGTGCCGCCCGAGGACGGGGCCGCGCTCGCCACCCGAATGGCGGAAGCGCTGTCCGATCCTATCGAGTGCGAGCGGCGCGGTGCACGGCTGCGTGATCACGTGGTCGCCCGGCACGACGTCCGCACGGTGGTCGAACAGGTGGACGAGCTGTACCGCCATCTGCTCGGCGCCGGGCCGGCGGCCGGACGGCGCCGGGCCCGTGTCCCGGAGCGGATCTGATCGTTTCACATGCCGTGAATGCCTGCCGATCCGGCGCTGTCGTATTCGCACCCTCAACCGGATAACGACGAGGCGTCAAATCCGAAATACCTATTAATGGGCGGCTGGAATGAAATGGCAAGTCACCTTCCAGCCTGCGCGTCCCGGTTCTGTACTGTCGGATTTTGCCTGCTTCGTTTTCAATTCACACCGGGAATTCGCGGCTGAGCCCTTCGCGACCGGATCCTTCGTGGCCGAGTTCTTCGCGGCCGGGCCCCGCGCGAGAGAATCGAGAGCCGCCAGCGGCAGCAGGTGCTGTCAGGACCGCGCCCACCGGGCCGGGACGGCCGCCCCGCGCCAACCGGTGCCGGGGCGCCGTCACCCCGGGCACACAGCAGGGGAGTTCGTGCGCTGATGACCATTGACCACGACAGCGCGCCGCGATCCGGTCGACCCCTGTCCGGCCCGCGGCGGCCCGGCACCGGGCTCCTCGACCGACCGGCCGGATCCGCCCAGGCCCGGGCGGTGCCACCGCCCCGCCGGCCCCGCCGGGTGGTCCGCTCCCGACTCGCGCTGCCGCTCGCACTGGTCCAGGTCGACGCGGTCGCGCTCTGCACCGCCACCGGCCTCGCCAACCGGGCCGTCGACCCGACCGTCCCGCTCGCGCCGCTGCTCGGCGTCGCCGCCGTCCTGCCGGTGCTGCTCGCCCTCAACCTGACCGGCGGCCTCTACCGCACCCGGCTCACCCTGTCCGTCCTGGACGAACTGCCCGCGCTGGCCGTCCGGGCCGTGGTCGCCACCACCTTCGCCGTCACCCTGGCCGGCTGCCTGGAGGGCCGCTGGCCCGACTGCGGCCCGGCCACCCCGGCCCGGCTCACCATCCTGCTCGGCGGCCAGCTGCTGATCGCCGCCCTGGGCCGCGCCGTGCTCTACCACCTGGTCCGGCGGATCCGCCGCAGCCGCCCCAGCCCCGTCCTGGTGCTCGGCGCCGGCCGGCTCGGCCGCCGGGTCGCCGCCGCCCTCAGCGAGCGCGGCGAGTACGGGATGCGCCCGGTGGGCTTCCTCGACGCCGACCCGCCGCTGCTCGCCGGCGGCACCGACCTGCCCGTCCTCGGCGGCCGAGAGGTGCTGGAGCGCGAGGTCCGCCGGCACCGGATCCACCACGTGGTCGCCACCGCCGGCGCCGCCGACGAGGCCGAGACCGCCGCGGCCCTGCGCGACGCCGTCCGGCTCGGCTGCCAGGTCTGGCTGGTGCCCGCGCTGCGCGAGTACGGCTCGCTGCCCACCAGCCGGGTGACCGGCGGCGACCACCTGTGGGGCTTCCCCTGCCTGCGGGTCGGCCGCCCGGCGATGCGCCGCCCCGGCTGGGCCGCCAAGCGCGCCCTGGACGTCACCGCCGCCGGGATCAGCCTGCTGCTGCTCGCCCCCGTCCTGGTGCTCTGCGCGCTGGCCGTCCGCTTCGACACCGGCCCCGGCGTGCTCTTCCGCCAGCAGCGCACCGGGCTGGACGGCCGGGTCTTCACCGTCCTCAAGTTCCGCACCCTGCGCCCGAGCAACGAGCACGAGTCGGCGACCCGCTGGAACATCTCCCAGGACCACCGGATGGGCGCCGTCGGCCGACTGCTGCGCCGCAGCTCGCTGGACGAGCTGCCGCAGCTGTGGAACATCCTGCGCGGCGACATGAGCCTGGTCGGCCCGCGCCCCGAACGCCCCTACTTCGTCATGCGGTTCGGCCAGGCCTACCCCGAGTACGCCGACCGCCACCGCGTCCCGGTGGGCCTCACCGGCCTCGCCCAGGTCAACGGCCTGCGCGGGGACACCTCGATCGAGGACCGGGCCCGGTTCGACAACCGCTACATCGAGAGCTGGAGCTTCTGGCAGGACGTCAAGATCCTGTGCCGCACCGCGGCCCTGATGCTCCACCCGGACGGGAGCTGACCCGCGTGGCCCTCACCCTCCCCGCCTTCCCGCGGCCGGCCTTACGGAAGGCGGGTGCGGTCCTGGCCGACCGGCCCAGCCTGCTCGCCGCCGCGACCGTCCTGCTGGTCTGCGTGCCCACCGGCGAGAAGGACGTCACCGCCGCCGTCCACGTCACCGCCGCCGACGTGGCCTCGCTGGCCCTGGTCGCCGTCACCGCGCTCGACCTGCTGCGCGGGCGGCTGCCCGCCGTCAGCCGCGCCACCTGCGTGCTGTTCGGCGGGATCGTGGTCGCGGCCGCCGTCGCCACCGTCGGCTCGATCGACCCGGCCACCAGTCTGACCGGCTTCGTCCGGCTCACCCAGGTCTTCGTCCTGGTGCCGGCCGGGGTGCTCTGTTCGCTGCGCGACCGCGTCGACCAGCGGCTGGTCCTCGGCTCCTTCGTGCTCGCCGCGCTGATCCAGGGCGTGGTCGGTGCGAACCAGTACCTCACCCGGACCGGCGCCTCCTACACCGGCCAGCCGATCCGGGCCGTCGGCACCTTCGGCGCCCTCGACATCATGGCGATGTCCACGGTCGTCAGCTACGGGCTGCTCGCCGCCCTGGCCCTGGCCCTCGCCGAGCGCCGCCCCGGCGGCGACGCCCGGCTGCGTCGCGTGATGTTCGCGTCCGCCGCCTTCCTGGCCTTCCCGCTGGCCGTCTCGTTCAGCCGCGGCAGCTGGATCGCCACCGGCGCCGCCGCCACCGTGCTGCTGCTGCGCGCCGACGCCCGGCTCGCCGTCCGCGGCGCCGTCCTCGGCCTGGCCGCCGCGGTCGTCCTGGTCGGCGGCCTCGGCCTCGGCGCCTCCGGTGTCGCCGAGCGGCTCAGCTCGATCGGCTCCGTCTCCGCCGCCCCCGACCAGTCCGTCTCCGACCGCTACGACCTGTGGGCCACCGCCGGGCGGATCTGGCAGGACCACCCCGTCCACGGCGCCGGCCCCAAGGCCTTCCAGCAACTGCGCGACAGCCGCGCCCCGTTGCGGCTCTCCTCCGGCAGCGACGCCGCCGACTCCACCATCGGCTTCCAGCGCGAACCGCTGCTCTCCCCGCACAACATGTACTTCCTGGTGCTCAGCGAGCAGGGGCTGATCGGCATCGTCGCCTACGCCGCGCTCTTCCTCGGCCTGCTGCTCGGCTGCCTGCGCCACTCCCGGGGTTCGGCCCTGGCCGCGCTGGCCCTGCTCACCTGGGTGCTGATCGACTTCCTGTACGCGGACATCGGCGGCACCACCACCGTGCTGACCTCCGTCGTCCTCGGCCTCGCCGCCCGGGCCTGCGTCGCGGAGGCCGACCCGCGATGACCACCGACCAGCCGGCCCTCGCCTCCGCGGTGCCCGCCCCGCGCAGCGCCCCCGCCGGCGACGGCGGGCCCCGGCCCGGCCCGGCCCCCCGGCGCGGCTTCCTCGCCAAGGCCTTCGGCATCACCGCCGTCCTCAGCGCCGCCGGCTCCGGCCTGGGCCTGCTGCGCGACCTGCTGCTGGCCCGCTACTTCGGCGCCAACCAGGGCACCGACGCCTTCCTGGTCGCCTGGACCGTCCCGGAGACGGCCGCGCCGCTGCTGATCGAGGACGCCATGTCCTTCCTCATGGTGCCCGCCTTCGCCCTCGCCCTGGTGCTGCGGGAGGAGCACCCGGACGCCCCCGACCCGGTCCGCCAGCTGGTCCGCGCCACCCTGCCCTGGCTGCTGCTCGCGCTCAGCGGGCTCGCGCTGGCCGTCGCCCTGGGCGCCCCGCAGCTGGTCGACCTGCTCGCCCCCGGCCTGGCCGACCCCGGCCTCGCCGTCTCCTGCACCCGGATCACCGCGATCACCGTGCTGCCGTTCGGCGTGGCCGGCTACCTCGCCGCCGCGCTGCGCGCCCACCACTGCTTCACCGCGCCGGCCGGCATCTACGTCGCCTACAACCTCGGCATCCTCGCCGTGCTGCTCGGCTGCCAGTCCTTCCTGGGCGTGCGCTCCGCCGCCCTCGGCGTCGCGCTCGGCAGCCTGCTGATGGCCGGTCTGCTGGTCGGCCCGTTCCTGCGCCGGCTGCGCCGGGGCGCGACCGCGGGCCGGCGCAGCCGGCGCTCCCGCAAGGCCCTGGTGCTGATGCCGCTCGCGCTGCTGCCGGTGGCCGCGTTCACCCTGACCCGCCAGTCGCAGGTCTTCGTCGAGCGCTACCTCGGCTCGACGCTGCCGCCCGGCACCATCTCGCACCTCAACTACGCCGCCAAGGTCTCCCAACTGGCCATGACGGCGGGCATCCTGATCTGCACCGTCACCTTCCCGCTGGTCGCCCGGGCGCTGGCGGCCGGGGACCTCACCGCCGCCCGGGACCGGGTCGAGAAGGACCTCGGCCAGGCCGCGGCGGTCGTCCTGTTCGGCACCGCCTTCCTGATGGCCTGCGCCCCCTCGGTGGTCTCGCTGCTGTTCCAGCGCGGCGCCTTCGGCCCACAGGACACCGCCGCCACCGCCGCCGTCATCCGGGTCTACAGCTTCGGCCTGCCCGCCCAGGCCCTGATCGGCGTGATAGTCCGTCCGTACTTCTCGCTGCGCCCGGTGGTCCGCCGGGCCGGCGACCCGGGCACCGAGGACGGCGGCCGCCGACTGCTGGACTGGTACCCGGTCGCCGCGATGCTGCTCGGACTCGGCGTCACCGCCACGGTCGGCCTGCTCGCCACCCCCCGCTTCGGCGCCCTCGGGCTCGCCGCCGGGAACGCGGCCGGCATCACCGCCGCCGCCGCGCTGCTGCTGCACGGCCTGGTGCTGCGCGGCATCCCGCTGCGGCTGCGCCGGGTGCTCGGCGGACACGGCCGGCTGGCGGCGGCCGCCACCGGGGCCACCGTCCTCGGCGCCGCCGCCGCCGGGCTGGCCGCCGACCCCCTGCTCTCGACCCTGCTCGGGGGCCTCACCGTCGCGCTGGCCTTCGCCGCCCTCGGCACCGGTCTCGGTGCGCGTGAGGTGCGCGGTCCGGTCCTCGCCGCGGCCCGGGCCCTGAACCCGCCAACCGTCGCCGATGAAGGGAAGCTTCCCCATGGACAATGAACGGGGAACCGTCCGTTCGACCCAGGCGGGGGTCCGCCGCCAGGCCGTGCGGGTCGCCGCCGCACCCCGCGGCGACGTCCCGCTCGCCGACCCCGTCGGGCCGAAGGCGCGATTGCCCAGGAGCCGTCACCCGGTCGGCGAACCGCCCGGCCCCGGCGCCTCCTCGCCGTGGATCCTGATGTATCACTCGGTGGCGGTCGAGAAGGAGGACCCGTACCGGCTGACCGTCAGCCCCGAGCGGTTCGCCGAGCAGATCGCCTGGCTGCACCGGCGAGGTCGGCGCGGCGTCTCCGTCCGCGAGCTGATGCGGGCCCGCGCCGCCGGCCGGGACGACAAGCTGGTCGGCCTGACCTTCGACGACGGCTACGCGGACTTCGCCCGGTACGCCGTACCGATCCTGCAGGCGTACGGCTTCACCGCCACCGCGTACGTGGTCGCCGACCTGCTCGGCCGGGACAACGACTGGGACGCCAAGGGGCCGCGCAAGCAGCTGCTCACCGTCCAGGAGGTCACCGAACTCGCCGCCGCCGGTTGGGAGATCGGCTCGCACGGCCTCGGCCACCAGGCGCTGCCGGGCCTGCCGGCCGACGTCCTGACGGTGCAGACCCGGGAGAGCCGGCGCCTCCTGGAGGACGTGGTCGGCGGCCCGGTCACCGGCTTCTGCTACCCGTACGGCGCCGTCGACCTGCCCGCCACCCGGGCCGTCCGCGACGCCGGCTACGACTACGCCTGCGCGATCGGGCACTCCCCGCTCACCGGTCTCTTCGCGCTGCCCCGCTGCTACGTCGGCGACCGCGACGGCGCCTGGCGGCTGCGCGCCAAGCGCGGCCGGCACCGCCTCCGCGACGCCGTCACAGGGTTGCGCCGAAGCCGCCCGATGTTCCGGCGGGGGAACCGGCCATGAGGGTCCTGCACATCGTCACCGGTCTCGCCTCGGGCGGTGCCGAGCGCCAACTCCACCTGCTGCTACGGCACCTGCCGGCGCACCAGCAGTGCGAGGTGGTCGCGCTGACCAACCCCGGCACGGTCGCCTCCGCGCTGCGCGCCGACGGGGTGACCGTCCACCACCTCGGCATGCGCGGCAACCGGGACCTGGGCGCGCTGCCGCGGCTGGTCCGGCTGGTCCGCTCCGGCCGCTACGACCTGGTGCACACCCACCTGTACCGGGCACAGTTGTACGGCCGGCTGGCGGCCCGGCTCGCCGGGGTGCGCGCGGTGGTCTCCACCGAGCACTCGCTGCACGCCGGGGTGATCGAGGGCCGCCCGGTCACCCGCGGCGTCAAGGGCCTCTACCTGGCGGCCGAGCGGCTCGGCAGCACGACCGTCGCGGTCTCCCGCCAGGTCGCCCAGACCCTGCACTCCTGGGGCGTCCCGCCGAGCCGGGTCGAGCTGATCCCCAACGGCATCGACACCGCGCGCTACCGCCGCCCGGCCGCCGACCGGGCGGCCGCCCGCCGTCGGCTGCGGGCCGAACTCGGGCTGCCGGAGGGGAGTTGGGTGGTCGGCGGGGTCGGTCGGCTGGTCCCCGGCAAGCGCTTCGAGGTGCTGCTGGAGGCCCTCGCCGAACTCGACCCGGCCACCCGGCTGGTGCTGGTCGGCGCGGGCCCGGAGCGCGCCGCGCTGGAGCACCGGGCCGCCGAACTCGGCGTCCGGGAAAGGCTGGTGCTCACCGGCGAGCGCGACGACGTGCCCGACCTGCTGACCGCCCTGGACGTGCTGGCCGCCCCCTCCACCGAGGAGACCTTCGGCCTCGGCGTCCTGGAGGGCCTCGCAGCCGGTCTGCCGGTGCGGCACAGCGGCTGCCCGGCGCTCGACGAACTGCCGCCCAGCGCCGCCCCGCAGGCCCGCCGGATCCCGTCCGAGGCCGCCGCGTACGTCGCCGCGCTGCGCGACCTGCGGCACCTGAACAACCACAGCGCCGACCCGCTGCCGCACCCCCCGGCGGTCGGCCACTACGACATCGCCCGGGTCGCCGCCGACCTGGGCGCCCTCTACGACCGGCTGACCCGCGCTTGACCGGCCGCCGCCGGATCCGCCCTTCCATACCCAAGGAGTCACACCCATGACCACACCGCGCCGAAGCGCCCGCCGTCTGGTCCGCCGCTGGTGGCCGGTGGCGCTCGCGGTGCCGCTGGGCGCCGCGGCCGGCGCCGGGTACGCCGTCGTCTCGCACCCCTCGTACGCGGCCAGCGCCTACGTCCTCGTGGTGCCGCAGAACCCGGGGGAGGCCGCCACCGCGACCAACTTCGCCCAGGCGTACGGGCGGCTGGCCGGCCAGCCGCAGGTGCTCACGGTGGCGGCCGACGAGACCGGCCACACCCGGGCCCAGCTGGAGTCCCTGGTGCACGGGACCACCTCCCCGGACGCCCCGATGATCGAGATCACCGGCACCGGGACGCGCCCCCAGGAGGCCGCCCGGACCGCCGACGCGGTGGCCCGCTCGCTGGTCTCCTTCGCCAACGCCAGCAGCAAGGACACCGACGTCCGGCTGGTGACGCTGGCGCCGGCCGCCGAGCCGGACCGGCCGACCACGCCGTCCGCCAAGCTGGACGTCGCGGTGGGCGGCGCGGCCGGGCTGCTGGTGGGGGCCCTGGTGATGATGACCCGCCGCCGGGGCGGGGCCGCCGCCACGACAGCGGCCCCGGAGACGCCGGAGTCCCCGGAGGCCGCGGAGCCCCCGGCGGTCGCGGCGACGCCGACCGCCCCGCGGCCGCGGACCGAGGAGCCGCCCGCCGCCGAGCGGGCCGAGCAGACGGCGCAGGCGGGGGAGCCCGGAGCCGCAGAGGAGTCCCCGGCCAAGGAGAAGGCCGCCGCCGGGAGCGGACGATGAGCACCGAGACCCGGCGCACCGGCCTCCCGGCCCAGTCGGAGGCGCCGGGCTGGACCACCGAGCTGCGCCGCGAGGACGATGCCCTGGACGCCCTCACCGAGGAGTGGGACGCCCTGGCCGGCCGCTGCCGGACCGCCACCTTCTTCCAGGCCGCCGCCTGGCAGCGCTCCTGGTGGCGCCACTACGGCAGCCCGGGCGGCCTGCTGGTGGTGCTCGTCCGCCGGGACGGCCTCCTGGTCGGCGCGGGCGCCTTCATGCGCCGCGGCGGCCTGCTCGGCGGGCTGGCCGCCCTGGGCGCCGGGCTGGTCGACTATTCCGACGTCCTGCTCGACGACGACTGCGCCGACCGGGCCGCCGCCGAGTTCGCGGCCGCCCTCCCGCTCACCCGCCCGTGGCACTCGCTGGAACTGCGCGAGGTGCACCCCGAAGCGGCGGTGCAGCGGGTGTACGAGCACTGGCACGGTCGGCGCCGCCACTACCAGGACTCGCTCTGCCAGTACCTGCCGGCCGTCCCGATGGACCGGCTGCTCAAGCGGGTTCCCGGCAAGACCGCCCAGCGCAGCCGGGTGAAGCTGCGCAAGATCGCCGAGGCCGGGGTGCAGGTCAGCCCGACACCGGTGGCCGAGGTGCCGGAGGCGGTGGAGAATCTGCTGCGGCTGCACTTCCTGCAGTGGCAGGAGCGCGGCGTCACCGCGGAGCACCGCACCGAGCGCTTCGCCCGCCACCTGACCGAGTCCACCACCGGCCTGGTCGCCACCGGCAAGGCCGCCGTCCACCGGTTCCGGCTGGACGGCGAACTGGTCGCGGTGAACCTGCTGCTGCTCTGCCCGTCCTTCGGGGGCCTGTACATGTACGGCGCACACCCGGTGCTGCGCGAGCGGTTGGACATCGCCGGGCTGCTGTTCGGCGCGGCCCTGGACGAGACGGTCGGCGCGGGCGTTCCGGTGCTCGGCCTGCTGCGCGGCCAGGAGCCGTACAAGCAGCGCTGGCGGCCGGATCAACTGCCCAACCAGCGCCTGCTGTTCGGTCCGGCCGGAGCGGCGCCGGCGGTCGCCGTCCGGGCCGGCGCGGTGCGCGCCCGGCAGCAGGCGGTGCACGTGCTGCGCACGCGCTTCCCGCGCCTCAAGGAGGCCCTGCTGGCCCGGCGCCGCAGCTGACCGGAGCCCGCCCGGGCTCAGCGCCGGGCGGGCGTCCCGGCCCCGGCCGGGCTCGCGGTCGCACTGGCGGCCGGACCGGCGGTCGGGCCCGGCGACGGCCTCGCGGACGGGCTCGAAGCCGCGCTCGCGGCCCCGGGCATGCTCGGCGGCTTGGGCGGGCTCGGCGCCACCGGCGGGGCGATCGGCGCGGTGGGCACCTGGGGCGCCGTCGGCACGACCGCCGGCGCCCCCTTCGAGCTGGACATCAGCTGCTTGAACCGGGCGGCCGAGCGCGGGTTGCGGTCGCACTGGAAGAAGCCGTGCGGGCAGTAGTCGGTGACGGTCTGGTAGGCGGTGTCGTGGGTGCGCATCCACTCGACCATCCGCTGCACGAACTCGGGATTGTCGCCGTTGCGGAACAGCCCCCACTCCGGGTACGAGACCGGCTTGCCGCGCTTGGCGGCGAACTCCACCTGGTCCTGCAGCCCGTACGGCTCGCGCACGTAGTCGTCGAAGGTGGCCCCGGCGGGCTGGTCGTAGCTGTCCATGCCGATGATGTCGACCACGTCGTCGCCGGGGTAGCACTTGGTCCACGGGATGGCGTCCAGGCCCCGGGTCGGGGCGAAGTCGAAGCGGAACCGCTGCCCGGGCACCGAGCGCATCACGCCGACGATCCGCCGCCAGTAGGCCTTCCACGCGGACGGGTCGGGCTTGCAGCGGTGCGTGTAGGTGACGCCGTTCATCTCCCAGCCGAGGGTGAGCACGGTGTCCGCGCCGCCGAGGGCGACCAGCCGGTGGGCGAGCCGCAGGAAGTGCCGGTCGAAGTCCCCGCGCGCGCCCTGGGCGAGCAGCTTGGCGACCTCGTCGTCCGGCACGTTCGCCTCGCTGGGCACCAGCATCGGCACGCCGAGGACGAGCAGCCGGGACGGGTCGGCCAGCCGCCACTGCGACCACATGCCGAGCACCACCGGTTCGCCCTCGACGTCGGCCCAGCCGTTGCCCGCCAGATAGGTGTGGCCGACCTGGAGGTTGGCGTCGCCCAGCCACCTCGCGTACCGGCCGATCTGCGGGATGTAGTTGTCCCAGGAGCCGACGAAGGCGCCGAACGGCGGCTCGTGCTCGGGCCGCTGGACGGGCGGGCGGGGGGCGGCGCCGCGCGGCTCGAAGGCGTCCGAGGAGAGGGCGTGCCGTTCGGTCTGGCTGAGCGGCGTCCCGGCCGGGACGCTGGCCGTGGCTGTCAGCAGCAGGGCGGCGGCGGCCAGCGTCAGGCGGCCGTATCGCATGGTCTCTCCTCCGGGCGTATCAGGGCGGGGGCGCACTGGACGGACCGTGGCGCTCCGCTCGCCGACAGTAGGCCCGGCGCGCGTCGGAAAAGCCGAATGTCACCCTAAAGTGGGCGATATTCGAACGCCGTCTGCCGTAACGGCCGCCGGGAGAGCGCTCCGTGTATCAGCTCTGTAACGGTCCGGTCGGGCCCGGGCGGTCGGCCCCGGAACGGGCGGCGGTCCGGCCGCGGCCCCGACGGCGCAGGTGGGCGGGTGGGTGCGCGGGGAGGGCACACGCGTCCGGGCGTGCGGTCCGCGGTCCGGCCCGGCGGCGATTCCGGGCTGACTCCCGTACCCGCCGAAAGGTACGCTCCGGCCGTGTCCCCGAAGCCGCTGCGTGTACTGACCCCCCGCTCGATCCTGCCTGCCCTGGCGGTGATGCTGGTCCTTGCGGCCGGTGCGGCGGCGCACGCCAACAAGCCGGTGCCGTTCGGCGACCGGGTGGCGGGGCCGGGCGACGCGGAGGCCACGCCGGTCAACTCGCAGTCGCTGAGCGCGGCCGACCTGGACCTGAAGGTCGGCCCGGGGCTGGAGGCCTTCCACCGGCAGAGCGGCGAGCAGGCCTGGTCCTACCGCCGCGAGGGCGCCACCGCGCTGTACCTGTCGATGGCGGGGGAGAACGCCATCGTGGTCTGGGACGACGGCCTGATCACCTCGGTGCGTCCGGGCGACCACGAGGTGCGCTGGCACCGGGCGGTGCCGGGCCTGGCGGACTGGCTGCGCGGCGACGGCGAGCCCGGTGCCGACAAGCGCACCGAGGAGCAGCGCAAGGAGCTGGCCCAGGAGCGGGCCGCGGCGGCCCTGCACACCGTCCCGCGGGGCGCCTCCGCCTGGGTGGCCGTGGTCACCCCGAACCTGACCATGGGCCTGCGCGACGCCGACGGCGACCTGCGCTACAACTCCAAGCCGCCCGGCAACTGCGTCTACGACCCGCTGCGCACGGTCGGCACCGAGTACGCCGTGCTCGTTCCGCGCAGCTGCACCAACAGTGCCGGGCTGGCCGTCTCCGGCGGCATCAGCGGCTACCGGCTGGACAGCAGCGGCTGGCAGTTGAACACCGGCCCGGCCGCGTCGATCAAGGCGCTGGACGGCAGCCGGGTGCTGATCACGGACGGTCCGATCGTCCCGGCCCGGGTGTTCGACACCAAGGCGGCCGCGCCCGAGGCGGCCTGCGGTAGCCCGACGGTGCCGTTCGCCGCGGTCCGTCCGCAGGGCGGCTGCACCGACCCGGCCGCGGACGCCCCGGCCGCGGACAACCCGGTGCCGGACGCCCCGGCGGGCGATCAGGGCCTGTCCGCGCAGCCCCAGGCGCAGCAGCCTCAGCAGTAGCGTCGGCCGCCGGTACCCCGGGGAGGTAGCCCCGGGGGTTCCCGTGCGGCCCGGTAGACTTGCCGTCATGGCTGACTTCTCCGGGCAATAGCGGGCGCGCGGCACCGCCCCGTGCGCTGTGCCGACCACCGACGACGCCCCTTCCCGCTGTCCGGCCCCGGGCCCCGCCCGGCCGCCCGCCCACGTCCCAGGAGTAGTTCCCGCCATGATTTCCGCCAACGCCCTTGAGCTGCGCGCCGGTGCCCGGGTCCTGATCGAGTCCGCGAACTTCAAGGTCGCCGCCGGCGACCGGATCGGCCTGGTCGGACGCAACGGCGCCGGCAAGACCACGCTGACCAAGGTGCTGGCCGGCGAGGGCCTGCCCGCCGCCGGCACGGTGACGCGCTCGGGCGAGGTCGGCTACCTCCCGCAGGACCCGCGCACCGGCGACCTCGACGTCCTCGCCAAGGACCGCATCCTCTCCGCCCGCGGCCTCGACACCGTGCTCAAGAAGATGCGCGAGAACGAGGACCGGATGGCCAACGGCAAGGGCGCCACCCGGGACAACGCGATGAAGAAGTACGCCCGGCTGGAGACCGAGTTCCTCACCAAGGGCGGGTACGCCGCCGAGGCCGAGGCCGCCACCATCGCCGCCGCGCTGGGCCTGCCGGACCGCATCCTCGGCCAGCCGCTGCACACCCTCTCCGGTGGTCAGCGCCGCCGCGTCGAGCTCGCCCGGATCCTCTTCTCGGACTCCGACGTGCTGCTGCTCGACGAGCCCACCAACCACCTGGACGCCGACTCGATCGTCTGGCTGCGGGACTTCCTGAAGACCTACAAGGGCGGCTTCATCGTCATCTCGCACGATGTCGAGCTGGTCGAGACGGTCGTCAACAAGGTCTTCTACCTGGACGCCAACCGCTCCTGCATCGACGTCTACAACATGGGCTGGAAGCAGTACCAGCAGCAGCGCGAGGACGACGAGAAGCGCCGCAAGCGCGAGCGGGCCAACGCCGAGAAGAAGGCCGCGACGCTGAACGCGCAGGCCGACAAGATGCGCGCCAAGGCCACCAAGACGGTCGCCGCGCAGAACATGGCCCGCCGCGCCGACAAGCTGCTCTCCGGCCTGGAGCAGGTCCGGATGAACGACAAGGTCGCCAAGCTGCGCTTCCCCGACCCGGCCCCCTGCGGCAAGACCCCGCTGACCGCCAGCGGCCTGTCCAAGTCCTACGGCTCGCTGGAGATCTTCACCGACGTCGACCTGGCGATCGACCGGGGTTCCCGGGTCGTCGTGCTGGGCTTCAACGGCGCCGGCAAGACCACCCTGCTGCGGATGCTGGCCGGGGTGGAGAAGCCGGACACCGGCGAGGTCGTCCCGGGCCACGGGCTGAAGATCGGCTACTACGCCCAGGAGCACGAGACGCTGGACCCGGAGCGCTCGGTGCTGGAGAACATGCGCTCGGCCGCGCCGGACACCGACCTGGTGCAGATCCGCAAGATCCTCGGCTCCTTCCTGTTCTCCGGCGACGACGTCGAGAAGCCGGCCGGGGTGCTCTCCGGCGGTGAGAAGACCCGCCTCGCGTTGGCCACCCTGGTGGTCTCCTCCGCCAACGTGCTGCTGCTCGACGAGCCCACCAACAACCTCGACCCGGCCAGCCGTGAGGAGATCCTGGGCGCGCTGCGCGAGTTCGCCGGCGCGGTCGTGCTGGTCACCCACGACGAGGGCGCCGTGGACGCGCTCCAGCCGGAGCGGATCATCCTGCTGCCGGACGGGGTCGAGGACCTCTGGAGCCCGGCGTACGCCGATCTGGTCTCGCTGGCCTAACCGGACGTAGACGCGACCCCCGTTTTTCGGACCAGAAAAACTAGTACTTACGGCGTGTCCGGGAATGAAGAAAGCCCGGATTCCGTTTAGAGACTTCCCGTCGGCCCGCCACTCGATCGTGGTCGGGCCGACGCTGCTGATCAGCTCTTTCGCGGCGGACGGCGTAATCCGCCCGGGGGCGTGCACTCTACGTGAGCGCCCTGATGCGCTCGGATCACCACCGCAGGACCGCGCATTCCCGACATCGACCTTGTCGAATGGGTGGCCAGGACGCGGTGGATGGGTGATCATGGGAATCTGACCGAGCAACGCTACGAGGAGGCACGGGTGGCCGAGACTCTGAAAAAGGGCAGCCGGGTGACCGGTGCCGCGCGTGAGAAGCTCGCGGCCGATCTCAAGAAGAAGTACGACTCCGGGGCGAGCATTCGCGCTCTCGCGGAGGAGACCGGTCGTTCGTACGGCTTCGTGCACCGGATGCTGAGCGAGTCCGGAGTCATTCTCCGGGGCCGCGGTGGTGCCACGCGGGGCAAGAACAAGGCAACCGCCGGGGCCGGTTCCTGACGGTCCATCAGCTCATGGCTGGATGACGCGGCGGCAGGGCGCCGACCGAGGGGACGACCACCGATCGTCCGCCCTCGGGTCGAGTGGACCGGCCGCCGATCGTCATGTCCGGGGTGTTGCCCGCCCCCGGCACTCGGGGCCCGTCGATCTTTCCGGTCCGGTGGTCTGCCGCCGCGCGCCCAGGTTTGTTACTCTCCGGTAGCCAAGCCCCTCGCCACCGGAGGTCCCCGCATGACCGCGCCCGTCACCGACCCGCAGGCCCCGAGCTGGGAGCAGGACGGCGTCCGTCTGGAGATCGACGGCGAGCTCGCCGTCGTCACCCTGTGTCAGCCCAAGCGGCGCAACGCCCAGTCGCCCGCGCTGTGGCGCGCCCTCGCTGCCGCCGGCCGTGACCTGCCCGGCGCCGTCCGGGTCGTCCTGCTGCGCGCGGAGGGCGTCTCCTTCTCGGCGGGCCTGGACCGGGCCATGTTCACCGCCGAGGGCATCCCCGGTGAGCCCACCTTCCTCCAGCTCGCCGGCGCGGCCGACCAGGAGCTCGACGACACCATCGCCTCCTACCAGCAGGCCTTCACCTGGTGGCGCCGCCCCGACCTGGTCTCCATCGCCGCCGTCCAGGGCCACGCCGTCGGCGCCGGCTTCCAGCTCGCCCTCGGCTGCGACCTGCGGGTCGTCGCCGACGACGTCCAGTTCGCCATGAAGGAGACCTCGCTCGGCCTCGTCCCCGACCTGGCGGGCACCAAGCCGCTCACCGAACTCGTCGGCTACGCCCGGGCGCTGGAGATCTGCGCCACCGGCCGCTGGGTCGGCGCCGAGGAGGCCGCCGCCATCGGGCTGGCCAACCTGGCCGTCCCCGGCGCGGAGCTGGACGCCGCCGCCCGTGACCTCGCCGCCGCCCTGCTGGCCGCGCCGCGCAACGCCGTGATCGAGACCAAGGCCCTGCTCCAGGGCGCTTCCGGGCGCACCTTCGACGAGCAGCGCTCCGCCGAACGGGCGGCACAGGCCCGCCGCCTGCGGGACCTCGCCGGGATCGGCGACTGACCGCACGCCTCGCGTGGCAGGGCCCGGCCCGGGGGAGTGCCCCGGGCCGGGCCCTCGGCGTTCCGGGGGACCGGCCGGTGGCGCCCGGGGGTGCTTCCGGCGGGCGCGAATCGTGGCGAAATGCCAGAGTTGGGGTGATTTGCGATATAGCTGGAGCCGTACGACGGGAGATGTGCCCCCATGCCTGACACTCCGACGCCCGCCACCCTGCACAAGCACCTCGGCAACGCCCCGGCCGCCGGCCCGGCCGCCCACGGCCAGTCCGCCACCCACGGCCCGTCCTCCCACGGCCCGTCCGCCGCGACCGACAGCGGCAAGCCGGTCAGCGAGCGTGGCCGTACGGCGCTGGCCGTCGGCGTGGTCGAGAAGATCGCCGGGATGGCCGCCCGTGAGATCAACGGCATCCACGCGCTCGGCTCCGGTCTGACCCGGACCTTCGGTGCGATGCGCGACCGGGTGCCCGGCGGGAAGTCCAGCATCGGGCGCGGCATCAAGGCCGAGGTCGGCGAGAAGCAGACCGCCATCGACATCGCCCTGGTCGTCGAGTACGGCGTGGTCATCCCCGAACTCGCCCGCCAGGTACGGGAGAACATCATCGACGCGGTCGAGCGGATGACCGGCCTGGAAGTCGTCGAGGTCAACATCGCGGTCAACGACGTCCACCTTCCCGACGAGCCGGACGTCGATGAGGAGGAAGAGGAGACGATCGTCCAGGGGCAGCGGCCCAAGCTCAAGTAGTGCGCCCACCGAGCGCCCGGCGGCGGGCGGCAGCGGAAGACGAGGAGTAGCGGATGAACCTGGCCATCGTCGGCCTCGTGGTGGGCATGGCCCTCGGCTTCGCCGGGTACTTCGGCGGCTTCGCGGCGTTCCTGCTGGTGGCCGCGCTCGGGCTGGTCGGTTTCGTGGTCGGACGCCTGCTGGAGGGCGACATCGAGCTGGGCGACCTCGGTGACCTGCTCCGCGGTCGCGACCGGCGCCGCTGATGGCGGCCCTCATCACCACCCCCCGCCGCGAACCCGCCACCCGGGGCCGACTCCGGGTCGCCGACCGCGCCTACGCCCGGATCGCCGCCCGGGCCGCCCGCGAGGCCCTCGCCGACGCCTGGGCCGGTCGCACCGCCAAGGGCGCGCCGCCGGCCGTTTCGGTGGCGGTGCCCGGCAGCACCGTGACCGTCCGGGTCGCCGTCGAACTGCCCTTCCCCGCCGACATCGCGGCGCTCGCCCGGGCCGTCCGCGAACGCGTCGCCGCGCAGGTCGCGGGCTTCACCGGGACCAGGGTGTCCGAGGTGGTCGTCGTCGTCGAGCGGTTGGTGACCGGGGGAGTGTCGTGAGCACCGGGGGCGAAGCGGCGCCCGGGCGCGAGGTGGGGGCGGGGGGCGAGGTGACGGCGCCGGAGGCCGAGCCCTCGTCGGTGCAGGTGCGGCGGCCGCGGGCGCCGCGGACCACCGTCGCGGCGCTCGTCGCCACCGTGCTGCTGGTGGGTGCGGGCGCGCTGCTGTACGACGTGATCGCCGTCCGGGCCGGGTACCCGACCCGCCGGTGGCGCGCCCGGGTCGCCGACGAACTGGCCACCCGCCACCTCGACGACCTGTGGGTGCTGGTGGGCGCCGGCGCCGCCGTCCTGCTCGGCGGGTGGCTGCTCTGGCTGGCCGTCGCCCCCGGTCTCGGCCGCTGGCTGCCGCTGCGCCCGTACGGCGACACCGGCGCCGCCATCGACCGGGCCGGCATCGGGCACCTGCTGGCCGACCGCGCCGCCGGGCTCCCGGGCATCGACGACCTGCGGATCCGGATCAGCCGCCGGAGCGTCCGGGTCACCCTGACCGGGACGGCGGACCCGGTGGCGCTCCAGCGCCAACTGCGCGACGAGCTGGCGCGGGTGACGCTGGCCCGGCCGTTGCGGCTCGACGTCCGGACGGTGCCCGGGGCGACGCCCGGGGCGAACCGTGAGGCTGGGGTGGCGGGATGACACGGACGACCGTCAACCGGGTGCTGCTCGGGGTGGTCGGGCTGGTACTGCTGGCCGCCGGTGTGCTGGTGCTGGCCGGCGGGCTCGACCTGTACCGGCGGCTCGGCGCCGATCCGCCGAGCTGGTGGCCGCTCACCTCCCCGGACCAGCCGGTGGTCAGCGCCCGCACACGCACCCGCTGGGTGGACTCGACCTGGTGGTGGCCCACCGTCATCGGCGGGCTGGCCGTGCTGGTCGTGGGCACGGCCTGGTGGCTGGTGGCGCAACTGCGGCGCAGCGGCTCGGCCAGCATCGCGGTGCCGACGCCCGGTGCCGGCGGTCTCAGGTTGCGCGTCCGCACCCGGGCACTGGAAGAGGCACTGGAGACCGGGACGGCCACGCTCCCCGAGGTCGAGCGCGCTGGCGTGCGCCTGGTGCGCGCACCCGGACACCCGCGCCTGCGGGGCGCCGTCCGGCTCACCCCCGGCGGCGATCCGGCGGCCCTGGTGGAGCACTTCGACACCGGGCCGCGAGCGGATGCCCGGACCAGTCTGGGCCTGCCGGAACTCCCCGCCGACCTGCGGATCCGGGTCCTGCAGGCGGCCCCGGCCGAGTCCCGGCGGCACCGGGGGCGCCGGCGCAGGCACCCGCGGGTGGAGTGAACCGGGGGCGGGCCGGAATCGGGTGCCCGCCCCCGTTCGGAGCTCGTCGGCGCTCAGAGGGTACGCAGCGCGCCGCCGTCGACGGGGATCATCACGCCGGTCAGGTAGGAGGCGGCGGGGGAGAGCAGGAAGGCCGCGACCTTGCCGAACTCCTCCGCGGTGCCGTACCGGCCGAGCGGGATGGTCGCCACGGCCTGGGCACGGGCGCCGTCCGGGTCGCCGCCCAGGGCGTCCAGCTCGCGCACCCGGTCGGTGTCGATCCGGGCCGGCAGCAGACCCAGCACCCGGATGCCGCGCGGGCCGAGCTCGTCGGCGAGCGACTTGGCGGCCATCGCCAGGCCCGGGCGCAGGCCGTTGGAGATGCCCAGGCCGGGGATCGGCTGGCGCACCGAGGCGGAGAGCACGAAGCCGATCACGCCGCCCTCGCCGAGGGCCTCGGCGGCGGCGCGGGCGATCCGCAGCGCGCCGAGGAAGACCGACTCGAACGCGCCTCGCCAGGCTTCGTCGGAGGCGGTGGCCACCGGGCCGGCCGGCGGGCCGCCGACGCTGATCAGCACGCCGTCGAGCCGGCCGAAGTACCCGGTCGCCTCCGCGATCAGCCGCTCGGCGGTCGCCGGGTCGGCGTTGTCGGCGACCACGCCGTGGGCGGTCCCGGCGCCGGCGGCGTCCAGTTCGGCGACGGCGGCGTCCACGGCCTCCTTGCCGCGCCCGCTGATCAGCACCCGGGCGCCGTCGGCGGCCAGTTCCCGGGCGGCGGCGAAGCCGAGGCCCCGGGTGGCGCCGGTGACCACGTACACCTTGTCCTTCAGTCCAAGATCCATGGGCCCATCCTGCCGGGTGGTGGTCGCCCGGGGTAGCAGGGGGCGGCGGGGCTGGCGTTGACGTCGGCGTCAAGGTCTACCGTCGGTCTCGGCGGCGTGCGGAGGCGGGCCGGGAGAGCGGGGGCACGGATGCGGATCGGGGAGCTGGCGGATCGGGCGGGGACGACCACCCGGACGCTGCGGTACTACGAGCAGCTCGGCCTGCTGCCGGCCCGGCGGGCGGGCAACGGCTACCGGGCGTACGACGAGGAGGACCTGCGGCTGCTACGGCAGATCCGTACGCTGCAGGACTTCGGGTTCGGCCTGGAGGAGACCCGTCCGTTCGTCGAGTGCCTGCAGGCGGGCCACCCCGAGGGGGACTCGTGCCCGGCCTCGCTGGAGGTGTACCGGCGCAAGCTGGCCGAGCTGGACGAGTGCATCACCCGGCTGCAGGACGTCCGGGCCCAGGTGGCCGGGCAGTTCGACCGGGCGGTACGGGCCCGGGACGGGCTGGCGGCCGAGCCCTCCGGGCAGGCGCCGCGCTGTGAACTGGCGAACGAACGGGCGAAGGAGTAGACGATGGTGCAGATCCCAGGGGTGCCGGCGGTGACGGACGACACGTTCGCCGCGGAGGTGCTGGCGGCCGACGGGCCGGTGCTGGTGGACTTCACGGCGGACTGGTGCCCGCCCTGCCGGATGATGGCGCCGGTGCTGGCGGACGTCGCCCGCGAGGAGGCGCACCGGCTGCGGGTGGTCAGCCTGGACGTGGACCGCAATCCGCGCACCCAGGCGGCGTACGGGGTGCTGTCGATGCCGACGCTGATGGTGTTCCGCGGGGGTGAGCCGGTGCGCTCGGTGGTCGGCGCCCGGGCCAAGGCGCGGCTGCTGCGCGAGCTGGAGGACGTGATCTAGGACGGGCCCCGGGTGGTTCAGGCCGCCGGCACGGCCTCCACCGCCACCTCGGCCTCGGCGGCCTGCTTGGCCCGGTCCTTGCCCTCGCGGCGGGCCAGCACCCAGACCCCGACCGGGATCATCGCCGTGAACAGCCACCACTGGATCGCGTACGCCATGTGCGGGCCGATGTCGGAGTGGTTGGGCTCGGGGATCAGCTCGGGCTGGTCGGCGGGGGCCGGGGTGGTGGCGGTGAGCTCCAGGTAGCCGCCGAGCAGGGTGGCGCCGGTCTCCTTGGCCTGCTGCTCGGTGTTGATCAGGTTGAACTGCCGGTCGGGCAGGCCGGCCCGGTCCTTGATGCCGCTGCCGCTGGTCTCGTCGGCGCGCATCCGGCCGGTGAGGGAGACCTCGCCGGTCGGGGCGGCCGGGACGGCCGGGTACTCGGTGGCGCCGTTGCCGGAGGCCACCCAGCCGCGGTTGACCAGGACGCTGCCCCTGCCGTCGGCGAGCTTCAGCGGGGTGATGACGAAATAGCCGATCGTGTCCCCGCTGGAGTCGGTCCGCTTGCGGACGACGAACTCGTGCGCCGGGTCGTACTGCCCGGCGGCCGTCACCGTGCGCCAGGTGAGGTCCTTGGGCACCGCGAAGCCGGGGGCCGCCGACAGCGTGTCGAACGGCACCGGGCCGGCGGTGAGGGCCTTGCCGATCAGCTCGTTCCGGGCCACCCGCGCCTCGTGGCGGTGCAGCTGCCAGAAGCCCAGCTTGATCGTCGCGGGGATCAGCAGCAGCGCGATCAGCATGGTGATCAGCCACTGGCGGGTCAGCAGAAAACGGTACACATGGGCACGGTACGCCGACCTCACACCCAGCTCACGCACCGGGGTGCGGGGCGACCTCGCGCAGCAGCTGGAGGAAGGCGTCCTCGCCGACCACCGGGGTGCCGACCTCGCGGGCCCGGCGGGCCTTGCCGCTCCAGCTGTTCGGCTCGTTGGTGACCAGCAGGCTGGTGAGCCGGCTCACCGAGGTGGCGATGTGCAGGCCGGCCTCGGCGGCGCGGTCCTCCAGCAGCTCGCGGTCGGTGGCGGTGTCGCCGGTGAAGGCCACCCGCATGCCCTGCACCAGCGGCTTGCCGTCCTCCCAGCGCCCCGGGTTGGGGTACGGGCAGGGCGTTCGCTTCTTGGCCTGGCGGTAGGCGGCACCGGTCCAGGAGGACCGGCCGGGGGCGGCGGGCTCGTCCTCGCCGAGGTCGGTGACGGCCACGCAGTTCTGCAGCGGCAGCGGGACCCCGCCCAGGCGGGCCAGGTGCAGGCTGGGGCGGAAGGCCTCGGCCAGCACCCGGGCGTCGTCCAGGGCGTTGTGCGCGTGCTGCTGCCGGACGCCGAAGTGGGCGGCGAGCGAGGACAGCTTGCCGTTGGGCAGCGGCAGCCGCAGGTCACGGGAGAGGACCATGGTGCAGATCCGCTGTTCGACCGGGGCGCGCAGGCCGGCCCGGGAGAACTCGCGCGAGATCATGTTCCAGTCGAAGAGCGCGTTGTGGGCGACCAGGACCCGGCCGCTCAGCCGGTCGGCGAACTCGGCGGCGATCTGCGGGAAGGTCGGGGCGCCGGAGAGCAGCTCCGCGGTGAGGCCGTGGATCCAGACCGGGCCCGGGTCCCGCTCGGGGTTGACCAGGGTGTACCAGTGGTCGGTGACCTCGCCGTCCGGGTCCAGCTGGTAGACGCCCGCCGAGATGACGCGGTCCGTGCGGCCGAGGCCGGTGGTCTCGACGTCGACCACCGCGAAGCCCTCGGCGGGGGCGGCGGAGCGCTGGGCGGGGACCGGGGCGGTCCGCGGCGCGCCGTACGTCTCGGGCTGGATCGGTTGCATGGTCCAACAGGATAAGCGCCGCGGGGGTCGTACCCGGCCGAAATGTTCCGGCGGACCAGCCGGAATAGAGTGGTCCGTATCGACGTCGTACAAGCGATCGATGCCTTCCCCGGCCGTCGACACCCCCTGACGGCCGTCTTCGTAAGGACGAAATCCCATGCGTGCCACCGTGATCCACGGCCCCAACGACATCCGGATCGAAGAGGTCCCCGACCCGGTGATCCAGCACCCGACGGACGTGGTGGTCCGGGTGCTGAACGCCTGCATCTGCGGCAGCGACCTCTGGGCGTACCGCGGGGTGGCGGAGCGGGTGGCCGGGCAGCGGATCGGCCACGAGTTCCTGGGCGTGGTCGAGGAGGCGGGCGCCGAGGTGCGCGACTTCGCGCCGGGCGACCTGGTGGTGGCGCCGTTCGTCTGGTCGGACGGCAGCTGCGAGTTCTGCCGGGAGGGCTTGCAGACCTCCTGCCGACACGGCGGGTTCTGGGGCGAGGTCGGCTCCGACGGCGGCCAGGGCGAGGCGGTCCGGGTGCCGTTCGCGGACGGGACGCTGGTGAAGCTGCCGAAGGAGGTCGCGGGCGACGAGAAGCTGCTGCCGGGCCTGCTGGCGCTGTCCGACGTGATGGCCACCGGGCACCACGCGGCCGTGTCGGCGAGGGTGCGCCCGGGCGTGACGGTCGCGGTGGTCGGCGACGGCGCGGTGGGCCTGTGCGGCGTGCTGGCCGCGCACCGGCTGGGCGCCGGCCGCATCATCGCGCTGGGCCGGCACACCGCCCGCACCGACCTGGCTCGCCGCTTCGGCGCGACGGACGTGGTGGCCGAGCGTGGCGAGGCCGCGATCGAGGCGGTGAAGGAGCTGACCGGCGGCCAGGGCGCGCACGCGGTCCTGGAGGCGGTCGGGACCGAGGAGTCGATGCGCACGGCCGTCTCGATCGCCCGGGACGGTGGCGCGGTGGGCTACGTCGGTGTCCCGCACGGCGGCAGCGCGGGCGTCGACATCGGTCAGATGTTCGGCCGAAACGTTTCGCTCAACGGCGGCGTCGCCCCGGCCCGCGCGTACATCCCCGAGCTGCTGCCCGACGTCCTCTCCGGGGCCATCGAGCCGGGGCTGGTGTTCGACCGCACGGTGGGCCTGGACGGTGTGCCGGACGGCTACCGGGCGATGGACGACCGCTCGGCGTTGAAGGTCCGGATCGCTTTCTGACGGTTCGTCAGCAGGGGCGGCACCGTTGGGCGGTGCCGCCCCTTCCGCATGTGGCGGCGGTGTTCCGAAGTGGCGCGAGTGGTGGTTTTCGGCCAATTGGGTAGTGCGAGGGGGTGAACGACTGGCTGATCGCGGTCAACCCCTTTCGGGGTGGGCACGACGCTCCTAGCATTGCGCGGCGCGCACACGGATTGTGACGCCCCTCACGTCCGATCGTTCCTCTTGTGCGACCGCTACGCCGAAGGAGTGAGGAGAGACAGAGTGGATTCGCCGCCGATCACCACTGTTCCTACGGAAGTCCAACTCATCGACGACAGCGAGGAGTTCCGTATCCTGCGGCGCTCGTTCCGGAGCTTCGCCTTCCCGGTCACCATCGGCTTCGTGCTCTGGTACCTGCTCTACGTGTTGCTCTCCTGCTACGCCCCCGGCCTGATGGGTGCCAAGGTCGTCGGCCACATCAACGTGGCCCTGGTGCTGGGGCTGCTGCAGTTCGTGACCACCTTCGCCATCGCCGCCTGGTACGCCCGCTACGCCGACCGGCGGATCGACCCGCCCGCCGCCGCGATCCGCGAGGCCCACGGCGCCGTCGTCCACGCTCCCCGGGAGTCCGCCGAATGACCCTGCTCGCCAGCTCCGCCACGGAGCACCGCGGCATCACGATGACCCTGTTCGGGCTCTTCGTGCTGGCCACCCTCGGGATCACCGTCTGGGCCGGGCGGCAGACCAAGGATGCCGCCGACTTCTACGCCGGCGGCCGCGGCTTCACCGGCTTCCAGAACGGCCTGGCCATCTCCGGCGACTACATGTCCGCCGCGTCCTTCCTCGGCATCGCCGGCGCCATCGCGCTCTCCGGCTACGACGGCTTCCTCTACTCGATCGGCTTCCTGGTCGCCTGGCTGGTCGCGCTGCTGCTGATCGCCGAACCGCTGCGCAACTCCGGCCGCTTCACGATGGCGGACGTGCTCGCGTTCCGGATGCGCCAGCGCCCGGTGCGCACCGCGGCGGGCGTCTCCACCATCGTGGTGTCGATCTTCTACCTGCTGGCCCAGATGGTCGGCGCCGGGACGCTGGTGGCGCTGTTGCTGGGGGTCAACGGGGACGCCGCCAAGCGCTGGACCATCGTCGCGGTCGGCGCCCTGATGGTCGTCTACGTGGTGATAGGGGGGATGAAGGGCACCACCTGGGTGCAGATCGTCAAGGCCGTGCTGCTGATCGCCGGCACCGCGCTGATGACCGTCCTGGTGCTGGCCAAGTATCACTTCAACCCCTCGGAGCTGCTCGGCGCCGCGGCCAGCGCGAGCGGCAAGGGCGCGGCCTTCCTCGAACCGGGACTGAAGTACGGGGCCAGCGACACCAGCAAACTCGACTTCATCAGCCTCGGGATCGCGCTGGTGCTCGGCACCGCCGGTCTGCCGCACATCCTGGTCCGCTTCTACACCGTGCCCACCGCCAAGGCGGCCCGGAAGTCGGTGCTCTGGGCGATCGGCATCATCGGCGTCTTCTACCTGATGACCCTGGCGCTCGGCTTCGGCGCGGCGGCCCTGGTCGGCCCCAAGGCGATCAAGGCGGCCAACGCCGCCGGCAACACGGCGGCCCCGCAGCTCGCCGAGGTACTCGGCGGCGGCGCCGGCACCACCGGCGGCGCGATCCTGCTCGCGGTGATCTCCGCGGTCGCCTTCGCGACCATCCTGGCCGTGGTCGCCGGCCTCACCCTGGCCTCCTCCGCCTCCTTCGCGCACGACCTGTACGCCAACGTGATCCGGCGCGGCAAGGCCACCGAGAAGGAGGAGGTGCGCTCGGCGAAGTGGGCCGCCGTGGCGATCGGCGCGGTGGCCATCGTGCTCAGCCTCTTCGCGGGCAAGCTCAACACCGCCGCCCTGGTCGCGCTGGCCTTCGCGGTGGCCGCCTCGGCGAACCTGCCCACCCTGCTCTACTCGCTGTTCTGGAAGCGCTTCACCACCTCCGGCGCGGTCAGCTCGGTCTACGCCGGTCTGATCAGCTCGGTGGTGCTGGTGGTCTTCTCCCCGGTGGTCTCCGGCGCGAAGACCTCGCTCTTCCCGGACACCGACTTCCACTGGTTCCCGCTGGAGAACCCCGGCCTGGTCTCGATCCCGATCGGCTTCCTGGCCGGGTGGATCGCCACTCTGCTGTCCAAGGATCGACCCGATCCGGCGAAGTACGCTGAACTGGAGGTCCGCGCACTGACCGGGCTGGGCGCCCACTGATCACGCTGCGATGACTAAGACCGACCGGCACATGGTGGGTGGATGAAGGAGCGGCGTCCGGGCCGAGTCTGGGCGACGCGACGCCGCCCACCATGGGCCGGTCGGTCTAAGCTGGCCCGGCCCGGCCCGCCGTGACGGTGGCCGGGCCGGCCGCATTTCGGGAAGGGACGCACGTGCTGCTCGACACCTTCGGACGACAGGCCGTCGACCTGCGGGTCTCCCTCACCGACCGGTGCAACCTGCGCTGCACCTACTGCATGCCCGAGGAGGGCCTGCAGTGGCTGGCCAAGCCCGACCTGCTGACCGACGAGGAGATCGTCCGGCTGATCACCGTCGCGGTGCGTGACCTGGGCGTGCGGGAGGTCCGCTTCACCGGCGGCGAGCCGCTGCTGCGCCCCGGACTGGTCGCCATCGTCGCGGCCTGCTCGGACCTGGACCCGCGCCCCGAGCTGTCCCTCACCACCAACGGCATCGGGCTGGCCCGGACCGCGACGGCGCTGCGCGAGGCCGGACTCGACCGCGTCAACGTCTCGCTGGACACCCTCGACCCCGAGGTGTTCCACGCCCTCACCCGCCGCCACCGCCACCAGGACGTGCTGGACGGGCTGGCCGCCGCCGAGGCGGCCGGGCTGGCGCCGGTCAAGCTGAACGCGGTGCTGATACGCGGGGTCAACGACCGCGAGGCGCCCGACCTGCTGGCCTGGTGCCTGGAGCACGGCTACGAGCTGCGCTTCATCGAGCAGATGCCGCTGGACGCCCAGCACGGCTGGGACCGCTCCGCGATGGTCACCGCCGAGGAGATCCTGGGCCTGCTCGGCACGCGTTTCACGCTCACCCCGGAGCCGTCCGCGCGCCGGGGCGCGGCGCCCGCCGAGCGCTGGCTGGTGGACGGCGGCCCGGCCGGGGTGGGCGTGATCGCCTCCGTCACCCGCCCGTTCTGCCGGGCCTGCGACCGGACCCGGCTGACCGCCGACGGACAGGTGCGGAACTGCCTGTTCGCGACCGGGGAGACGGACCTGCGTACCGCCCTGCGCTCGGGTGCGGACGACGTCGAGCTCGGCGCGCTGTGGCGGGCGGCGATGTGGGGCAAGAAGGCCGGGGCCGGGATCGACGACCCGGAGTTCCACCAGCCCGAGCGGCCGATGTCGGCGATCGGCGGGTAAGGCGGTCGAGGTCGTCGGGACGGTCGGGCGCCGGTCAGGCGGTCTCGGCCGATTCGGGGGTCCAGTCGGCGAAGGCGACGACCTCCTTGAGGAAGCCGCGCACGCCGAGGAACTGGGACAGGTGCTCGCGGTGCTCGTCGCAGGCGAGCCAGGTCTTGCGGCGGTCCGGGGTGTGCAGCTTGGGGTTGTTCCACACCAGCACCCAGCGGGCGTCCGCCCGGCAGCCCTTGGCGGAGCAGATCGGCGTCTGCGGGGTGTCCATCGGGCCGTCCTCAGCGATAGGCGGGTGGTCTGCACCGCCAGTGTTTCACGCGTCCCGCACGGCCCGGAGCGGGCCCGTCCGGATCCGGGCATGGCGACGCCGGGCAGCCACGGGGGGAGCCGCCCGGCGTCGGTCCGTCGCTCCGACGGGGGATGCGGAGCGCGTACGCAGTATGTCACGCCAAGGGCCTCGGACGGGGAGGTCTTGCATGATTAATCTGAGCTTCTTTTGAGCTTTCTTCGAGTCGAATTCACTCGAACCGCCGTGAAACGGACGGTCAGCTCGGGCCCTGTGAAGGATCGGTGGCAGCCGCCTTCGCCCCACCTGCACCAGTGGCCGCACCCGCCCCACCCGTCCCGCCGGGGCCCAGCATCAGCGGGGTGTCGAGCGGGATGTCGAAGGTGCTCGGCAGGCCCGGCGCCCGCTCCCGTCCCGCGTTGGCGATCAGGACGGCGAAGTACGGCAGCAGCACGCCGCCCGCCAGCGCCGCGAACGCCAGCCACCGCTGGACGTCCCACAGCACCACCGCGAGCAGCACGCAGACCGTCCGGAGCAGCATCGAGACCACGTAGCGGCGCTGGCGTCCGCGGACGTCGTCGGTGAGGCTGCTCCGCGCCCCCGTGATCCGGAAGACCTGCCCGCCCTCGGCGCTCTTGCCCATGTCCTACCGCCCTCGTCCGCGCGCCCGCGCGCCTCGCCGCGCGGCCTCCTCACGGTACGCCCGGTCGGCGGCGGCGACGAGACCGGGTGGGCCCGGCCCACCCGGTCGGGGGTGCCACTGGCCTGTCCGGCGCATCCCGGGCAGGCCAGTGGCGGCGTCAGGACCGCCGGGAGAGGTACTGCGGGGGGACGGCGTCGGTGAGCCAGACGCCGTTGTCGCTGATCCGGAACTCGTGCCCGGCCGCCGCCATCGCGGCCGCGTTCACGGTGAGTACCACCGGGCGGCCGTGCCGGGCGCCGACCCGGACCGCGGTCTCGGTGTCCGCGGACAGGTGGACGTCCTGCCGGGCCATCGGGCGCAGGCCCTCCCGGAAGATCGAGGCCAGGTGGCGGTCGGCGGTGCCGTGGTAGAGCACCGGCGGCGGCACGGTGGCGGCCAGACCGAGGTCGACCACCACCGTGTGGCCCTGGTTGGCACGGATCGAGAGACCGTCCGCGGAGTAGCCGAAGCGGCGCTTGTTGTTGGCCGCCACCACGTGGTCCAGATCGGCCCTGGTCAGCCCGTTCCCCTTCGCCGCGAGGGCGGCGAGGAGTACGTCGACCCGGACCCAGCCGGCCTCGTCCAGCGTGACGCCCACCCGCTCCGGCTCGTGCCGCAGGATGCGCGACAGCATCTTGCTCGTCTTGACCAGCCGCTTCTCGTCCATCATGTCTCTCGTATCCCCCCGTTGGTCAGCGGCTATGAGGCCTGGCTGACCGAACTCATGTTGAAGTCCGCGATACGCACGGGTGGCATCGCGGCGCGGGTGAAGTCGTCGCTCCACTCGCGGGGCAGGCAGCGCTCGGTGCGACCCGCCTCGGTGATCCGGCCGAGCAGGTCCACCGGGGACTCGTTGAACCGGAAGTTGTTGACCGCGCCGACGACTTCGCCGTTCTCGATCAGGTAGACGCCGTCCCGGGTCAGGCCGGTGAGCAGCAGCGTCGCCGGGTCCACCTCGCGGATGTACCAGAGGCAGGTGAGTAGCAGGCCGCGCTCGGTGCGGGCGATCATCTCGTCCAGGGTCGGCGCGCTGTCCTGGTCGGCCGTCTCCAGTACCAGGTTGTCGACGGCCGGGCGCAGCGGCAGGCCGGTCAGGTCGGCGGAGTGGCGGCTGGTGACCAGGTCGGCCAGCACGCCCTCGCGGATCCACTCGGTGGCGGTGATCGGCAGGCCGTTGTCGAAGACCGAGACATTCCCGTAGGTCGAGTGCGCGAGGACGAACGGCGCGGCCTCCAGGCCGGGTTCGCGCGGGTCGGAGCGCAGTGTCAGCGGCAGGGTGCCGAGCTTGTCGCCGACCCGGGTGCCGCCGCCGGGCGTGGAGAAGACCGTCCGGCCCTCGTGGGCGTCGCGGCCGCCGGCGGACCAGTTGAGGTAGACCATCAGGTCGGCGACGGCCGAGGGCGGCAGCAGCGTCTCGTAGCGGCCGGCCGGCAGGTCCACCGTGCGGGCGCCCCAGCCGAGGCGCTTGGTCAGCTCGGCGTGCAGGGCGATGACGTCCACGTCGGAGAAGTCCCGGGTGGGTGCGCCGACCCAGGCCGAGCCGGACAGGTCGGCGGTCTTGGCGTTGATCTCGACCATGCCGGTCGGCTGGTCGTGGCGCAGCCGCAAGCCGGCGGAGGTGCCCAGGTAGCTGGAGACGATCTCGTGCCGGGCGAAGCCGTACAGCAGCTCGCCCTGTGCGGCGGCCCGGGCGAAGGCCTCGCCGAGGGCCGGGCCGAAGGCGTCGAACACGGTGATCGAGGTCTCGGCGGGCGCCTCGGTGAAGTCCGGCGAGGACGGCCGCTCGGTCACCAGCGGCTGGGCGTCCTCGGCGGGGCCGGCCGCGCGGGCGGCCTCCTCGGCGGCGCGGACCAGATCCTCCACCTCCTCCGGGACGACGGCCTCGCGGGAGACCACGCCGGAGGCGGTGCCCTCGGCGCCGTCGACCGTGGCGATCACGGTGAGCCGGCGGCCCCGGGTGACGCCGTTGGTGGTGAGCGAGTTGCCGGCCCAGCGCAGGTTGGCGGTGGACTCCTCGTCGGCGATCACCACGCAGCCGTCGGCGCGGGAGAGGCCGAGTGCCAGCTCGACGAGTTCGTGGGGCTGCATCGCGGCCATCAGTGACCCGCCTCCTGCTGGGTGTTGAGCACGTTGACGTTGCGGAACAGCGCCGACGGGCAGCCGTGGCTGACCGCCGCGGTCTGGCCGGGCTGCGCCTTGCCGCAGTTGAAGGCGCCGCCGAGGACGTAGGTCTGCGGGCCGCCGACCGCCGCCATCGATCCCCAGAAGTCGGTGGTGGTCGCCTGGTAGGCGAAGTCCTTGACCTGGCCCGCGAGTTCGCCGTTCTTGATGGCGTAGGCGCGCTGGCCGGTGAACTGGAAATTGTAGCGCTGCATGTCGATCGACCAGGAGCGGTCGCCGACGATGTACAGGCCGTTCTCCACCCCGGCGAACAGGCCCTCGGTGTCCGGGCCGTCGGCGGCGGGCCGGAGCGAGACGTTGGCCATCCGCTGCACCGGCACGTGCGCGGGGGAGTCCGCGAAGGCGCAGCCGTTGGAGCGCTCGAAGCCCTTCAACCTGGCCATGCTGCGGTCGAGTTGGTATCCGACCAGGGTGCCGTCCCGAACCAGGTCCCAGGACTGGGTGGCGACGCCCTCGTCGTCGTAGCCGATGGTGGACAGGCCGTGCTCGGCGGTGCGGTCGCCGGTCACGTGCATCAGCTCGGAGCCGTACCTGAGCGAGCCGAGCTGGTCGAAGGTGGCGAAGGAGGTGCCGGCGTAGGCGGCCTCGTAGCCGAGCGCGCGGTCCAGCTCGGTGGCGTGGCCGATCGACTCGTGGATGGTCAGCCAGAGGTTGGACGGGTCGATGACCAGGTCGTAGCGGCCGGCCCGGACGCTCGGCGCCTTCATCTTCTCGGCCAGCAGGGCGGGCAGTTCGGCGAGTTCGGCGTCCCAGTCCCAGCCCGTTCCCCGCAGGTACTCGTAACCGCGCCCGACCGGCGGGGCCAGCGTGCACATCGAGTCGAAGGCCCCGGTGCGCTCGTCCACCGAGGTGGCCTCCAGGGCGGGGTGCACCCGGATCCGCTGCTGGGTGGTGACGGTGCCCGCGGTGTCCGCGTAGAACTTGTTCTCCTGGACGGTCAGCAGGCTCGCCTGGACGTGCGAGACGCCCTCGGCGGCCAGCAGCCGCGAACTCCACTCGGCGAGCAGCGCGGTCTTCTCCGCGTCCGGTACCTCGAAGGGGTTCACCTCGTACGAGGAGACCCAGGTGGCGTCCCGGTACACCGGCTCGTCGGCCAGCTCGACCCGCTCGGCGGAGCCGGCGGACCGGCTGATCCCGCCGGAGAGCCGTGCCACCGCGACGGCCTGCTCGGCGACCCGCGCCGCGGCGTCGGTGGTGAGGTCCACCCCGGCGGCGAAGCCCCAGGCGCCGTCCAGCAGCACCCGGACGGCGAAGCCGAGCTGCACGCTGTCGGAGGTGCCGGCCGGGCGGGCGTCGCGCAGCCGCCAGGCGGCGCTGCGGACCCGCTCCAGGCGGAAGTCGGCGTGGGAGGCGCCGAGTTCGCGGGCCCGGCTGAGGGCGGCGTCGGCGAGGGTGCGCAGCGGGAAGGCGAGGAACAGCGGGTCGACGGCGCGCCCGTGCGGGGCGCCGGTGCGGTCGGCCGGAGGGATCGGAGGCAAGCGGGCTCCCTGGTCGCGGAGGGTGGCGGTGCGGCGCCACACAGGGGCGCCCGCACCGCATCATTGCCCGTCCACGGGGTTTCGGCCAGCGCATTTCGGCCGGTGCGCCGCCGTTCCGGCCCGGGTGTGTCCGACCGAGCGCGCCCGGCGGGGAGGGTCGGACACGCCGCCGTCAGCCGACGGTTTCCCACCAGCCGTCGAGCTCCGGGGGGTTGTCCACGTCGACCCGCTCACCGGGGCGCGGCACGGCCAGCGGGACGGCCTGCATCTTGGCCTCGGCCAGCAGCCGTTCGACCGGCTCGGCCCACGGGTGCAGGCCCAGGTTGAAGGTGCACCAGTGCACCGGCACCAGCAGGCCGGCCCGGAGGTCGCGGTGGGCCAGCACGGCGTCCTCGGGGGTCATGTGGATGTCCGCCCAGGCCGCGTCGTAGGCGCCGATCTGCACCAGCGCGGCGTCGAAGGGGCCGTGCCGGTCGCCGATCCGGGCGTAGCCCTCGAAGTAGCCGGAGTCGCCGGTGTAGAAGACCTTGCGGTTCGGGCCGGCGATCACCCAGGAGCCCCACAGGGTGGTGTTGCGGGTCAGGCCGCGGCCGGAGAAGTGGTGCGCCGAGGTGAGGGTGAGCACCAACTCGCCGAGGGTGCAGGTCTCGTCCCAGTCCAGCTCGATGATGCGGTGCTCCGGGACGCCCCAGCGGCGCAGGTGGCCGCCGATGCCCAGGGGCACCGCGAACGGCGCGGACTGGCTGCGCACCAGGCGCTTGACCGTGGCCATGTCCAGGTGGTCGTAGTGGTCGTGCGAGATCAGCACGGCGTCGACCTGCGGCAGCTCCTCCAGCTCCACCGGCACCGGGTGCAGCCGCTTGGGGCCGACGTGCGCGGCGGGGGAGCAGCGCTCGCTCCAGATCGGGTCGAGCAGCACCCGCGAGCCCTCGATCTCCACCAGCGCGGAGGCGTGCCCGTACCAGGTGATCGCGACGCCCTCGGCGGCCGGGCCCGGCCCGGCGGCCGGGCGGACGGTCGGCACGGGGTGGGCGGGGACGCGGCCCTCGCGCTCGAACAGCATCCGGCGGATGGTGCCGCGGTCGATGTCCGGTGCGGTGGTGGCCCGGGCCAGGGTGGAGGGGGCGTTGTGGAAGACGCCGTCGCGGTACTGCGGCGAGTCGCGCACCCGCTCCTCGTGCTCGCCGTCTGGCCGTCGCCCGAACGCCGCCGGCAGGTCGCGCAGCGACCAGGCGGCCGCTCCCAGTCCGGCCGCCAGGGCGGTCAGGGCCAGCAGTCGTCCGCGTCGGTGGGTGCTCCGGGGCCGTGCCTTGGTCATGCGCCCTGCCTTCGTTCCTCGCCGGGATCCTTGGGGGATCGGTACGGCCGGTCCCGGGTCGGCCCACACCACGGGGGCAACGGGTGTGCCGGGCCGTGTTGTTCCCGTACGGTGGCCTCGGCTCGGCCCGGAATCGACCCCGGCCCGGCCCGGGCGCCGCTGCGGACGCGGTCCGATCAGGGCAGGTGAGCAGGCACGGGGCGCTGCGGGTACGGATTGTCGGATTGCGACAGTTCCTTTGGTGCGGCGCTGTGGGAGCCCGATGCGCCGCCACCGCCGACCGCCCGATAGCGTCACACTGCGTACGCGTTCCGACGTACGTGCTCACACACGGAGAGAGGTGGATCGTTGAGCCGCTCGGTTCTCGTCACCGGAGGAAACCGGGGCATCGGCCTCGCGATCGCCCAGGCCTTCGCCGAGGCGGGCGACAAGGTCGCCATCACCAGCCGTTCGGGTGAGGTGCCCGAGGCCCTGGAGAAGTACGACGTCCTCGCGGTGCGCTGTGACATCACGGACGCCGCGCAGGTCGACGCCGCCTTCTCCGAGATCGAGGAGAAGCACGGCGCGGTCGAGGTGCTGGTCGCCAACGCGGGCATCACCAACGACACCCTCCTGCTGCGCATGTCCGAGGAGGACTTCACCTCCGTCCTGGACACCAACCTGACCGGTGCCTTCCGGGTGGTCAAGCGCGCCTCCAAGCTGATGATGCGCGCCCGCAAGGGCCGCGTGGTGCTGATCTCGTCCGTGGTGGGCCTCTCCGGTTCGCCGGGCCAGGCGAACTACGCCGCGTCCAAGGCGGGCCTGGTCGGCTTCGCCCGGTCGCTGGCGCGCGAGCTGGGCCCGCGCAACATCACCGTCAACGTGGTCGCCCCCGGCTTCGTGGACACCGACATGACCGCCGTGCTCAGCGACGAGCGCCGCGCGGAGATCGTCTCGGGCGTGCCGCTGGGCCGCTACGCGTCGCCCGCCGAGGTCGCCTCCACCGTGCGGTTCCTCGGTTCGGACGAGGCCGCGTACATCACCGGAGCCGTCATTCCCGTTGACGGCGGATTGGGCATGGGTCACTGAGCATGAGTGGAATCCTTGAGGGCAAGCGGATCCTGATCACCGGTGTGCTGATGGAGTCCTCCATCGCCTTCCACGCCGCCAAGCTCGCGCAGGAGCAGGGCGCGGAGATCATCCTCACCGCGTTCCCGCGCCCGAGCCTGACCGAGCGGATCGCCAAGAAGCTGCCGAAGCCGGTCACCGTGCTGTCGCTGGACGTCTCCAGCGCGGAGGACCTGGCGGGCATCGCCGACCAGGTCCGCGAGCACCTGCCGACCCTGGACGGCATCGTCCACTCGATCGGCTTCGCCCCGCAGGACGCCCTGGGCGGCAACTTCCTGGACACCCCGTGGGAGTCCGTGGCGACCGCCATGCACGTCTCGGCGTTCTCGCTGAAGTCGCTCACCATGGCGCTGATGCCGCTGATGCAGGACGGCGGCTCGGTGGTCGGTCTGACCTTCGACGCGCAGCTCGCCTGGCCGCAGTACGACTGGATGGGCCCGGCCAAGGCCGCCCTGGAGGCCACCAACCGGTACATGGCCCGCTACCTGGGCGAGCGGGACATCCGCTGCAACCTGATCTCGGCCGGCCCGCTCGGCTCGATGGCCGCCAAGTCCATCCCGGGCTTCGGCGACCTGGCCGACACCTGGAACCACCGCTCCCCGCTCAAGTGGGACCTGAGCGACCCGGAGCCGGCCGGCCGCGGCATCGTCGCGCTGCTGTCGGACTGGTTCCCGAAGACCACCGGCGAGATCATCCACGTCGACGGCGGCCTGCACGCCATCGGCGCCTGACCGCTTCGCCGTACACCGCTGCCCGGCACCCTCGTGGGGGTGCCGGGCAGCGGCGTTCCAGGATGTCTCAGGCGTCGGCGGGGGCGCAGGCACCGATGGCGCGGCCGGCCTCGACGGACGCGCGCTGGGCGTCGCCGGCCCGGATGGCGTCCAGGATGGTGTCGTGGCCGATGTAGCGCTCGGCGATCAGCTCGGGGCCGACGTCGTGCCGCAGGTGGGCGCGGGTGACCTCGCCGAGGTCGGCGTAGACGGCGGCGAGCACGTCGTTGTGGGCGGCGGCGACGACGGCCTGGTGGAACGAGGCGTCGGCCTGGACGAAGTCCTCGGCGTCGCCGGAGTGCCAGGCGGCCTCGCGGCGGCTGATCGCGGCGTCCAGCAGGCCGAGGTCGCGGTCGGTACGGCGGACGGCGGCGAGCCCGGCCGCACAGGTCTCCAGGGCGGCCCGCAGCTCGGCGACCTGCGCCTGGTCGGCGTCGGCGAAGCGGCGGTGCATCACCCCGGCCAGTTCGCTGGTGGCCAGCACGTAGGTGCCGGAGCCCTGGCGGATGTCGAGCAGCCCGTTGTGCGCGAGGGCGCGGACGGCCTCGCGGACGGTGTTGCGGGCGACGCCGAGCTGTTCGACGAGTGCGGCCTCGGTGGGGATGCGCGAGCCGACGGGCCACTCCCCGGAGGTGATCTGGGCGCGCAGCTGCGCGATCACCTGGTCGGACAGCGGGGTGCGCCTCGGCGAGGACAGCGCCACGGGGACTCCTTGCGACTACGGGTGGGTGGACGGGGCCGGTGGGTGGAGGCCCCGGTGGGGGAGCGGGTCGGCACATCATGCCAATTCCAAGGTGCATCAATTCATCCCATCATTCTATGATGGCGTCCATGCCTCCCGCAGCAGACACCACCGCCTCCCGACGAACCGAGGCCCGGCCGCAGACCGAGCGGCCCTCCACCACCCCCTCCGCCAAGTACCTCGGCTGGCTGTTCGCCGTCGCGATCGCCGCCGCCGCCTTCAACCTGCGCCCCGTGGTCACCAGCCTCGGGCCGCTGCTCGACCAGGTCCGCACCGACCTCGGGATGAACCCGACGCTCGCCGGGCTGCTCACCGCCGTCCCGTCGCTCTGCTTCGGTGTGTTCGGCTTCGCCGCGCCCTCGATGGCCCGGCGGATCGGCCCGATCGCGGTGATCGCCGCCGGCATGGGCGCGATCACCGCGGGCGTGCTGGCCCGCTCCTTCGCCGGTGGCACCGCGGTGTTCCTGCTGCTGACGGCGCTCGCGCTGGCCGGCGTGGCGGTCTCCAACGTGCTGATCCCGGTGGTGATCAAGCGCTACTTCCCGGACAGGGTCGGTCCGATGATCGGCCTCTACTCGATGTCGCTGTCGGCCGGCACCGCGCTGGCCGCCGCCGTCACCGTGCCGCTGACCAGTGCGCTCGGCGGCGACTGGCGTTACGGCCTGGGCGTCTGGGCCGGCCTCGGCGCGCTGGCCCTGCTGCTCTGGCTGCCGGTGCTGCTGACCAAGCGCGAGCGGGGCGACCGCGCCGACGGCTCGGCCCCCGCCAAGCTGCCGATCACCCGCAGCCGGACGGCCTGGGCGATGGCCTGCTTCTTCGGCCTCCAGGCCACCGGCGCCTACGTGGTGATGGGCTGGCTGCCGAAGATCTTCCAGGACGCCGGCGTCGACAAGGGCACCTCCGGGGTGCTGCTCGCGATGACCATGGTGATCGGCGTGCCGGTCTCCTTCGTGCTGCCCAACCTGGCCGCCCGCCGCGGCGACCAGCGGCTGTTCGTCGTCGTGCTCGCCGCCTGCGGCATCGCCGGGTACGCCGGGCTGGCGCTGGCCCCGGCCGGTGCGCCCTGGGTCTGGGCGGTCCTGGTGGGACTGTCCAACTGCGCCTTCCCGCTGGTGCTGACGATGATCGGGCTGCGCGCCCGGACCGCGGGCGGGGTCGCCCAGCTCTCCGCCTTCGCCCAGGGCGTCGGCTACCTGATCTCCATCCCCGGCCCGATCCTGATCGGCCGGATCTACCAGATGACCGGCGAGTGGTACGGGCCGCTGGGCTTCCTGGCACTGCTGCTGGTGCCGCAGATGCTGTTCGGCCTGCGGGCCGCGATGGCCCGGCACATCGAGGACGAGGCGGTCCACCCCGCGGCGCAGGTCAAGGCCTGACCAAGGGCTGGCCAACGCCGAGGGGTCGGTGACCGACGGGCGTGTTCGGGGTGGAAGAATCCCGGACATGCCCGTTCTCGATCCCAACCCGACCGACGGCCGCAAGCAGCTCGGCCAGATCGCCCTGACGATCGCCGGCATCGTGGTGCTGGTGGCGATCATCGCCTCCGTCGCCGCCGCCATAGGCTGACTCCGGCCCGTTACCCGCCGGCGCCGTACACCCGGTGACGCCCGGGCGAACGGCGCGTGATGGCACTCGCCACCCCTGCGGGTGGCGGCAGCCGGGAGCGTCGCGCCGCGGAGCGGCTTTTCTGCCAAGCTTGCTGGGTATGAGCGCCGACACGCCCCGCAGGATCATCGTTCTCCGCCACGCCAAGGCCGACTGGCCCAACGGCGTGGACGACCACGAGCGGCCGCTGGCCGACCGGGGCCGCCACCAGGCCCCGGAGGCCGGCCGCTGGCTGGTCGACTCCGGCATCAACCCCGACTACGTGCTCTGCTCCACCGCGCTGCGCACCCGCGAGACCTGGAAGCTGGCGGCGCACGAGCTGCCCAAGCGGGCCCGCAAGACGGTGTACGAGGACCGGATCTACGAGGCCAGCCCCGGTGAGATCATCGCCGTCCTCCAGGAGACCCCGGAGGAGTACTCGGACGTCGTACTGGTCGGCCACAACCCCGGCTTGCTGGGCCTGACCCAGGTGCTGGCCGGGGACGCGGGCGACCGGGACGCGCTGGAGCGGCTGCGGCTCGGGGGCTTCCCGACGGCGGCGATCGCGGTGCTCAGCTTCGGCGGCTCCTGGAAGGGCGTCGAGCCGGGCATGGCCGAGCTGGTGTCGTACTACACGCCGCAGGACTGATCCCCCGGGGATCCCTGACGAGGATGGGCGCGCGGACAGGTCCGCGCGCCCCTCTCATACGTCCTCAGGCCCCTACTCGGTCACGCTGCCGTCGAGCGCGTCGGCCGCCTCGACCTCCTCGCGGGTGATGCCCAGCAGGTACAGCACGGTGTCCAGGAACGGCACGTTGACCGCGGTGTCGGCGGCCTCGCGCACCACCGGCTTGGCGTTGAACGCCACGCCCAGCCCGGCCGCGTTCAGCATGTCCAGGTCGTTGGCGCCGTCGCCGATCGCCACCGTCTGCTCCAGCGGCACCTTCGCCTGCTCGGCGAACCTGGCCAGCCAACGCGCCTTGCCCGCCCGGTCCACGATCTCGCCGGTCACCCGGCCGGTGAACCGGCCGTCCACCACCTCCAGGGTGTTGGCCGCCGCGAAGTCCAGCCCCAGCTGCTCGACCAGGTGGTCGGTGACCTGGGTGAACCCGCCCGAGACCACCGCGACCTGGAAGCCCAGGCGCTGCAGGGTGCGGATCAGGGTGCGCGCGCCCGGCGTGAAGCGGACCTCCGCGCGCACCTTCTCGGTCACCGAGGCGTCCAGCCCGGCCAGCAGTGCCACCCGGGCCCGCAGCGACTCGGCGAAGTCCAGCTCGCCGCGCATCGCCGCCGCCGTCACCTCGGCGACCTCCTCCTCGCAGCCCGCGTGGGCCGCGAACAGCTCGATCACCTCGTCCTGGATGAGCGTGGAGTCGACGTCCATCACCACCAGGCGCTTGGCCCGGCGCTCCAGTCCGGCCGCGACCACCGCGACGTCCACCCGCTGGGTGGACGCCTCCTGGGCCAGCTCGGCCCGCAGCTCGTCGGTGGCCACACCGGACACGGCCAGCTCGACCGCCGTCACCGGGTACTTGGCGAGCCGGAAGACGCGGTCGATGTTGCCGCCCGCCGCGGTGATCCGGGAGGTGAGCGCGGAGACCGCGGCGGAGGTCAGCGGGTGGCCGAGCACGGTGACGTGCGAACGGCCCTCGCGGCGCGGCCGGTTGTCGCCGATGCCGGAGAGGATCTCGGCCTGGAGCTTCTGCTCCTCCGCCCAGCGGTGCACGGTGGCCCGCAGGCCGCCCTCGGCGCCGGGGGCGGTGGGCGGGGTGACCAGTGCGCAGAGCGTGATGCGGCCACGGGTCACGACCTGCTCGATGTCGATCACGTCGACGGCGAAGCCGGCGAGGGTGGTGAAGAGGCCGGCGGTGATGCCGGGGCGGTCCTTGCCGAACACCTTGACGAGCAGGGTGCGCTCGTCCGCGGTCCGGGGCTGGGCGGCGGGGAGGGGCTCAGCGGCCAGGGGCGATGCGTTCATGGTGCCTCCCACGCTACCCGCCGACCGGCGGGCCCAGGGCACCCGTCCCACGTCGCGGACGGGTGCCCGGGTAGCAGGCTGGTCACAGTCACCCGGGGTGACTTTTATCGGCGGTCGGCAGGCTGGAATGATTCCCCCCGTCAGTTTCAGAAACATCGCACCCCTGGTCGGGGGCCACAATTCGGGGGAACCGAGAGAGCGGGGCAGGCGAGCAGTGCCGCAACTCGTCATTGATATCAACGGACAGCAGCGGACTCTTGAGCCCGGGCGGTCCTACACCATCGGGCGCAACCCGCAGTCGGACTTCCCGTTCGAGGACGCCAGGGTCTCCTGGCACCACGGGACCATCAGCTTCACCGGTAGCAGCTGGCAGCTGGACGACCACGGCAGCACCAACGGCACCTACGTGGCCGGCGCCCGTACGATGCAGGCCCAGCTGTTCCCCGGCGCCGTCGTCAACCTCGGCAACCCCGAGAACGGCCCCCGGCTCGGCTTCTCCGCGCCCGCCCACGTCGCCGCCCCGCACGCCGCCGCCCCCCAGGCCCCGGCCTGGCACGAGGCCGCCACCAGCCGCGGCGCCGTGCCGACGCCCCAGCCGCCGGGCCCGCAGCAGGGCTGGGCGCCGCCACCGGCCCCCTTCCCGCCGCAGCCCGAGCAGGCCTGGGCGGGACAACCGCAGCCGTTCCCGCAGCAGCAGGCCTTCCCGGCCCAGCAGGGCGGCTTCCCGCAGCAGCAGGCCTTCCCGCCCGCCGCCCAGGACGCCGGCGGCCCGCAGCCGACGATCATCCGCAACCTGACGGCCGCGATGCGCACCGTCCGGATCGGCCGCGCGCTCGACAACGACATCGTGGTCTCCGACCTCCAGGTCTCCCGCCACCACGCCGAACTGCGTCAACTCCAGGACGGCCGCTACGAGATCGTCGACCTCGGCAGCCACAACGGGATCTTCCTCAACGGCGAGCGGGTGCAGCGCCAGCTGATGGGCCCGCAGGACCGGCTGACCGTCGGGCACTCCAGCTTCGTCCTGGTCGGCGACCAGCTGCAGGAGTTCGTCGACACCGGTGCGGTCTCCTTCTCGGCCCGCCACCTGACCGTCGAGGTCGAGCACAAGGGCGCCAAGAAGGTCCTGCTCAACGACGTCAGCTTCGGCGTCCCGGAGAAGTCCCTGGTCGCCGTCATCGGCCCGTCCGGCTCCGGCAAGTCGACCCTGCTGCGCGCCCTCACCGGCTACCGCCCGGCCGACCGCGGCGAGGTGCTGTACGACGGCCGCAACCTCTACAAGCAGTTCGCCGAACTCCGCTCGCGCATCGGCCTGGTGCCGCAGTCCGAGATCCTGCACAAGGAACTCACCGTCCGCACCGGACTCAAGTACGCGGCCCGGCTGCGCTTCCCCGGTGACACCGAGGCGCGCGAGCGCGAGGCCCGGATCGACGAGGTGCTGTACGAGCTGCGCCTGGACAAGCGCGCCGACAACCGCATCACCGCGCTCTCCGGCGGCCAGCAGAAGCGCGTCTCGGTGGCCCTGGAGCTGCTCACCAAGCCGTCGCTGATCTTCCTGGACGAGCCCACCTCGGGCCTCGACCCGGGCATGGACCGCGAGGTCATGCAGATGCTGCGCGGCCTCGCCGACGACGGCCGCACCATCCTGGTCGTGACCCACTCGGTGGCCGAACTCGCGCTCTGCGACCGGCTGCTGGTGATGGCTCCGGGTGGATCGGTGGCCTACTTCGGCCCGCCGGACGAGGCGCTGCACTTCTTCGGGTACGAGACCTGGGCGGACGTCTTCCAGGCCTTCGAGAACTACCCGGACCACGACTGGGCCGGCCGCTACCGCGGTTCGGTGCACTACCAGCAGTACTCCGCCCCCGACGTGGACGCGGGCGAGGTGCAGCACGCCCAGGTCGCGCAGGAGGCGGTCCGCCCGCCCAAGCCGCAGAGCTGGGGCTCGCAGCTGTGGACGCTGATCCGCCGTTACCTGTCGGTGCTCGCCTCGGACCGCGGCTTCCTGGCCCTGTCGGTGCTGCTGCCCGCCGTCATCGGCGCGGTCAGCGTGCTGGTGCCCAACGAGGCGGGCCTGGCGCCCAACCCGAAGACGCAGCTCCACCTCAACAGCGGCGCGGCGACGATCCTCATGATCCTGGCGATCGGCGCCTGCTTCTCCGGGGCGGCCAACTCGGTCCGCGAGTTGATCAAGGAGCGGGCGATCTACGAGCGAGAACGGGCCACCGGGCTCTCCCGCTCGGCGTACATGATGTCCAAGATCATCGTGCTGGGCTTCTTCAGCGTGATCCAGGGCGCCATCGTCTCCGCCGTCGGCTTCCTGCCGCGCAAGCTCCCCGAGCACGGCCTGATCGTCAAGAACCTGCCGATCATCGAGATGACCATCGGCATGATCCTGCTCAGCTTCACCGCGATGATGTTCGGCCTGATGATCTCGGCCCTGGTGAAGACCTCCGAGAAGACCATGCCGCTGCTGGTCATGTTCGCGATCATCCAGGTCGTCTTCACCGGCTGCCTGTTCCAGATCTTCAGCAAGCCCGGCCTGGAGCAGGGCGCCTGGCTGATGCCGGCCCGCTGGGGCACCGGCATCGTGGCCACCACGCTCGACCTGTCGAAGCTCATGGGCCCCTGGAACAAGGACTTCCAGAACCCCAAGTACGACCCGCTGTGGACCAACAGCGTCGCCCAGTGGTCGATCGACGCGGGCGCGCTGATCGTGATCTCGATCGTCATCGGCGTCGTCGTGACCAGGCTCCAGCGCCGCCACGAGCCCGAGGTCATGCAGAAGGGCTGAGCCTTTCCCGACCGCCGAAGGGGTGGCCCTCCCACTGGGGGAGGGCCACCCCTTCGGCGTCCGGTCCTAGGACCTCGGACCTGCGCCCGCCCCGGCCGGGGACGGACGCGGCGGCGCCCGTGGCGGCGGTAGTTTGGCGGTATGCCCAGCACGCCCGACGGTCACCCGAGCCCGGCCGGCCCGTACCTCGACCACGTCAGCCCGGCCCGCCCGATGCCCGGCTGCGACCCCTGCCTGGCCGGCATCGAGGCCGTCAGCCAGGCGCTGCTCGCGATGAGCCGGCACCTGGAGGTCCGCGAGGTGCTGCGCCGCATCACCGCCTCCGCCCGCGACCTCCTCGGCGCCGAGTACGCGGCCCTGGGAGTGCCCGACGACCACGGCGGCTTCGCCCAGTTCGTCGTCGACGGCGTCACCGACGAGCAGTGGCGGGCGATCGGCCCGCTGCCCCGCCAGCACGGCGTGCTCGCCAAGATGCTGCACGAGACCGGCCCCACCCGGCTCGCCGACGTCCGCAAGGCCCCGGCCTTCGGCGGCTGGCCGGCCGCCCACCCCGAGATGGACGCCTTCCTCGGCATGCCGATCCTGGACACCGACGCCGCCGAGGACGAACCGCAGGTCACCGGCGTCATCTTCCTCGCCAACAAGCGCGGCGGCGGCCTGTTCACCGACCACGACGAGGAACTGCTGCGGATACTCGCCGCGCACGCCGCCCTCGCCCTGTCCAACGCCCGCCTGTACGAGCGCAGCCGCGAACTCACCCTGGCCGGCGAACGCGCCCGCATCGCCCACGACCTGCACGACGCCGTCTCGCAGAAGCTCTTCTCGCTGCGGCTCACCGCCAAGGCCGCCGCCACGCTCGTCGACCGCGACCCGGCCCGGGCCCGCGCCGAACTCGCCGAGGTCGCCCGGCTCGCGGCCGAGGCCGCCGACGAACTGCGCGCCGTCGTCGTCGAGTTGCGCCCCGCCGCGCTGGAGGAGGACGGGCTGAGCGCCACCCTCGCCTCCCAGGTGCAGGTCCTGGACCGGGCCCACACCGCGGACCTCGCCTTCGCCGCCGACAAGGTCCGCGCCCTGCCGCCCGCGCAGGAGGCCGCCCTGCTGCGGGTCGCCCAGGAGGCGCTGCACAACGCGCTGCGCCACTCCGGCGCCGGCCGCGTCACCGTCACCCTGGCCGGCACGCCCGCGCGCGGCGCCGTCCTGCGGGTGCGCGACGACGGGCACGGCTTCGACCCCGAGTCCGTCCGCCGGGCGGGCCGCCACCTCGGTCTGGCCTCGATGCGCGACCGCGCGGCCGCCGTCGGCGGCACGCTCACCCTGGAGTCCGCCCCCGGCCGGGGGACGCTCGTCGAGATGGAGGTCCCCGGTGCCTGACAGCACGCCGTCGATCCGTGTCCTGCTGGTCGACGACCACCAGGTGGTCCGCCGCGGGCTGCGCACGTTCCTGGAGGTCCAGGACGACATCGAGGTGGTTGGCGAGGCCGCCGACGGGGCGGAGGGCGTCGACCGCGCCCGCGAGCTCGACCCCGACGTCGTGCTGATGGACCTCAAGATGCCCGGCGTCGACGGCATCGAGGCGCTGCGCACGCTCAAGGGGGAGGGCAGCCGGGCCCGGATCCTGATCGTGACCAGCTTCACCGAGCACCGCACGATGGTCCCCGCGCTGCGGGCCGGCGCCGCCGGGTACGTCTACAAGGACGTCGACCCGGAGGCGCTGGCCGGCGCGATCCGCTCGGTGCACGCCGGCCACGTCCTGCTCCAGCCGGAACTGGCCGAAGCGCTGCTCGCCGACGACGGCCCGCGCGCCCCGCAGGGCCGCGGCGGCACTCTCACCGAACGCGAGCGCGAGGTCCTCGGCCACATCGCCGACGGCCGCTCCAACCGGGAGATCGCCCGCAGCCTGCACCTGTCGGAGAAGACGGTGAAGACCCACGTCTCCAACATCCTGATGAAGCTGGACCTCGCGGACCGCACCCAGGCGGCGCTGTGGGCCGTCCGCAACGGCGAGGCCCGGGGGGACGGCTGACCGGTCCTGGCGCGGCTAGCGTTCCTCGCGCTCGTCGACCAGCGCGTTGTACGCCGCCACCTGTGCCCGCCGGGCGGTGCGCCGCAGCGGCGCCAGCACCGACTGCCGCGCCGCCATCTCGGAGGCGCTGACCGCCGCGCCGTGCCCGCCCGCGGCGATGTCCAGCAGCGCCGACACCTGCCGGGCCGACTCCAGCACCCGCACGGCGCGCGGCGGGTACCCCGGCGCCAGCAGCTCGACGTGCCCGCGCCTGCGGTACGCCTCCAGCGCCCGCAGCGCCTCCGGCCCGGCGCCCGCCACGTCCAGCCGGGTCAGCAGGAGGGTCGCCTCGCGCAGCCCGTCGGTCAGCTCCCGTTCGGCCTCGTGCAGCGACGGGACGTCGGCCGGCGGTGTGTCGTTGATCTCAAGGCAGCGCCACAGCACCGTCGCCGAGCGGTCCCCGACCGGGCCGAACACCGTCACCTCCGGCACGAGCCCGAGCGGGACGCCCACCGCCAGCACCGCCTCGCCGGCGCCCATCGCGAGCTCGTTGAACCGCGCCGGGCCGGTCAGCCCGAGCGGGTGCCCGGCGGACGGCAGCGCCAGCCGCAGGCCCTTCACGCCCAGCACCCGCAGCCGTCCCAACGCCCAGGTGAGGCCGTGCCGCTCGCCCGGCTCGTCCCCGGGCAGACCGGTCACCCGGTGGCTCTCGTCGTCGCCCAGAACGGCCGCGGCGGCGTTGTCGGGCGGTACCAGACCGGCCAGCAGGGCGTTGCCCCACGCGGTCAGCCGCCCCGAACGGGGTTCTTCGTACGGATTGTCGGCAGGAGTCGCGAGCATCCGGCCAGCCTACGGAATCGGCGGTCATCCGCGTGGCGTAGGTTTGCCCATGCGTGTGCGGCGCACCCACCCCGTGCCCACCGGCTGCCGGAGTAGGCTCGCCGCCCGCACCGACGGCCGAGATTCTTGTATTGGGGAAGGCGTAGGCATGAGCGACGTGCTGGAGCTGGTGGACGTATCCGTGGTCCGGGAAGGGCGCGCGCTGGTCGACCAGGTCTCGTGGTCCATCTCCGAGGGGGAGCGCTGGGTCATCCTCGGCCCCAACGGCGCCGGGAAGACCACGCTGCTGCAGATCGCCGCCACCTACCTGTTCCCGACCGCGGGCAAGGTGTCGGTGCTGGGCGAGAAGCTGGGCGAGGTCGACGTCTTCGAACTGCGCTCCCGGATCGGGCTGGCCGGCGCCGCCATGTTCGACAAGCTGCCGGCCGAGCAGACCGTGCTGCAGACCGTGCTGACCGCCGCCTACGGCATGACGGTCAGCTGGCAGGAGACCTACGAGCAGTCCGACGAGTCCCGCGCGCTCGCGCTGCTCGACCGGCTCGGCATGTCCAACCTCACCGGCCGCAAGTTCGGCACCCTCTCCGAGGGCGAGCGCAAGCGCACCCTGATCGCCCGCGCCCTGATGACCGACCCCGAGCTGCTGCTGCTCGACGAGCCGGCGGCCGGCCTGGACCTCGGCGGCCGCGAGGACCTGGTCCGCCGGCTCGGCGCACTCGCCCAGGACGAGTTCGCCCCGGCGATGGCGATGGTCACCCACCACGTCGAGGAGATCGCGCCGGGCTTCACCCACGTCCTGATGATCCGCCAGGGCAAGGTGCTCACCGCCGGTCCGATCGACACCGAGCTGACCGCCCGTAACCTCTCCAAGTGCTTCGGCCTGCCGCTCACCCTGGAGCGCCACGGGGACCGCTGGTCGGCGCAGGGCCTGCCGCTGGGCTGAGCCCCCGCCGCCCCTCCGTACGCCACGCCCGCGGGGTCTCCGGAGACCGGTCGCACGTGCGACCGGTTTCCGCCCCTCGACCTGCGGGAACTGTCCGCCTCGAAGGCCCTTCGCTCCCTAGGATGGACACGTGGACAGCTGGATCTGGTGGCTCCTGGCCGCCGTCGGGCTCGGCATACCGCTGGTGCTGACCGCGATGCCGGAGTTCGCCATGTTCGCGGTCGGTGCGCTGGCGGCCGCCGGCGTGGCCGGGCTGGGTGCGGGAGCGGTCTGGCAGACCCTGACCTTCATCGCGGTCTCGGTCTCGCTGCTGGTCGTCGTCCGCCCGATCGCCTACCGGCAGCTGCGGCAGGGCCCGCACGTCAAGATGGGCATCGAGGCGCTCCAGGGTGCCACCGCGGTCGTCGCGGAAACAGTCGACGGGGAGGGCGGACGGATCAAGCTGAACGGCGAGATCTGGTCGGCCCGCGCGCTCCACCCGGACAGCGTGTACCAACCGGGGCAGCAGGTCGACGTCGTCGAAATCCAGGGCGCGACCGCCCTGGTCATCTAGGGGAGAGTCCGTGGAACCCGTCCTTATCGTCCTGGTCGTCCTGGTCGTGGTGGCCTTCATCGCGTTGATCAAGACGATCCAGGTCATCCCGCAGGCCAGCGCCGCGATCGTGGAGCGCTTCGGCCGCTACACCCGGACGCTCAACGCAGGGCTGAACATCGTCGTCCCGTTCATCGACCGGGTCCGCAACCGGATCGACCTGCGCGAGCAGGTCGTGCCGTTCCCGCCGCAGCCGGTGATCACCCAGGACAACCTGGTCGTCAACATCGACACGGTGATCTACTACCAGGTCACCGACCCGCGCGCGGCCACCTACGAGGTCGCGAGCTACATCCAGGCCATCGAGCAGCTGACCGTCACCACGCTGCGCAACATCATCGGCTCGATGGACCTCGAATCCACCCTGACCTCGCGCGAGGTCATCAACGCCGGCCTGCGCGGCGTCCTGGACGAGGCCACCGGCAAGTGGGGCATCCGGGTCAACCGCGTCGAGCTGAAGGCGATCGAGCCGCCGACCTCCATCCAGGACTCGATGGAGAAGCAGATGCGCGCCGACCGTGACAAGCGCGCCGCGATCCTCACCGCCGAGGGCCAGCGGCAGGCCCAGATCCTCAAGGCCGAGGGTGAGAAGCAGGCCGACGTCCTGCGGGCCGAGGGTGAGGCGCAGGCCGCGGTGCTGCGCGCCGACGGTGAGGCGGCCGCGATCCGGACGGTCTTCGAGGCCATCCACGACGGCGACGCCGACCAGAAACTGCTCGCCTACCAGTACCTGCAGACCCTGCCCGAGCTGGCCAAGGGCGACTCCAACAAGCTCTGGATCATCCCCAGCGAGGTCGGCGACGCCCTCAAGGGCCTCGGCGGCGCGTTCGGCGGGCTGACCGGCAACGCCAACGGCGGTGCGGTCGCCGCCCCGAGCATCCCGCCGGCGGCCCCCGCGGCCACCCAGGTGCCGCTCGACCCGGCGGCCGGCCCGCGCCCGGTGGACACCGAGAAGGGTGCCGCCCGCCCCCGGGTGGACCCGGCCCGCGAGTACCGCAAGATCGACCCGGAGTGACCGGCTGAGCCTCCTCCGGGCCGGGGCCGGTCCGTGAAGGCGCTCCCAGGGGCCTGCCGCCGTACGGTGGCGGGCCCCTGGTGTTGTGGCGTACGTCCCGAATCGTGGGCGGCTCTGGTCCGGCCGGTCGGCCGTCCGGCATGATCCCCTCGGACAGGACCGAGAGGAGAGGTGACCCATGACGCTCTGGGAAGCGATCGCCGTCCTGGTGGCGGGCGTCGGTGCCGGGATGATCAACGTGATCGTCGGCTCCGGCACGCTGATCACGTTCCCGGTGCTGCTCGCCGTCGGCCTTCCACCGGTCACCGCCAACGTCTCCAACTCCTTCGGCCTGGTGCCCGGTTCGCTCAGCGGCGTGATCGGCTACCGCCGCGAGCTGGCCGGGCAGGGGCGTCGACTGCTGCGCCTGGGCACCGCCTCGTTGCTGGGCGGACTGGTCGGGGCGCTGCTGCTGATCAGGCTGCCGAGCGGCGCCTTCGACGCGATCGTCCCGGTGCTGATCCTGCTCGCCCTCGTCCTGGTGGTGGTCCAGCCCCGGGTCGCCAAGGCGGTCGCCGCCCGCCGCCGCCCCGACGGGGACCCGGACGGCAGCTGGGTGCTGCTCGTCGGGGTCTTCCTCACCGGCATCTACGGCGGCTACTTCGGCGCGGCGCAGGGCGTCCTGCTGATGGCGCTCATGGGCATGCTGCTCCAGGAGGACCTGCAGCGGATCAACGCCGTGAAGAACGCCCTGGCGATGATCGTCAACAGCGTCGCCGCGCTCTTCTTCCTGTTCACCTCCACCGTCGACTGGGCGGCCGCCGGGCTGATCGCGGTCGGCTCGCTGGTCGGTGGCATGGTAGGGGCCAAGGTCGGCCGCCGCCTCCCGCCGACCGCGCTGCGCGGGATCATCGTGGTGGTCGGCCTCGTCGCCGTCACCAAGCTGCTGATGAGCTGAGCATCCGCCGGGAGGTTGTCCGCGCGGGGCTGTGTCGCCCGCTGCGGGCGGCCTCGGCTCGGTATGTTCCTCGGAGTACAGGCCTGACCGGACGACGAACGGGAGCGCTTCGATGAGCAGCAGGGCACGGCTGAGCGAGGACGAGATCACGGCGGCCCTGGCGGCGCTGCCGCAGTGGACCCGGGAGGGCGACAGCATCGCCCGCAGTGCCGCCGCCCCCGACTTTCCGGCGGCGATCCGGGTGGTCGTCGCCGTCGCCGAGCAGGCCGAGGCGCTCGACCACCACCCCGACATCGACATCCGCTGGCGCACCGTGCGCTTCGTCCTCTCCACCCACAGCGCGGGCGGGCTCACCGGCCTGGACTTCAGCCTGGCCGCCCGGATCGACGAGGCGCTGCGCGCAGAGTCCGCGGGCTGAGCCGCGGGCCGACCGAGGCCGGGGTGGCGCGCTCCGACGGGCGTGAGATGCTGACTGCCGCACATCGGCAGGCGGCTCGGGAGGGACGGAACGGATGGCGCAGGAGCCCTTCGGAGACGCCCAGCAGCAGCCGTGGTACCCCCAGGGCCAGCACGGCCAGCAGGTCTGGTCGGGCGGCGGGTACCACGAGGCGCAGTCACACTCGCAGTCGCAGTCGCAGGAGCCCCAGCAGTCGCAGCAGTCGTCGCAGCAGGAGTACTGGCAGACGACGGCGGGCTACGGCCAGAGCGCGTACGGGGACGGCGGGTACGGGCAGACCCTGCAGTACGGGCAGGGCGAGTACGGCCAGACCGGGTACGTGCAGGGCGGCCACGTCCAGGGCGGCTACGCCGAGGAGCAGTACCAGGCGTACCACCAGTACCCGGACCAGTCCGCGGAGCAGTTCGCGGCCTACGGGCAGCAGCCGTACGAGCCGTACGCCGTCCCGCAGCAGCCCGCGGGGGAGGGGCTGTACGTTCCGGCGGGGGCGGAGTACTCGGCCGACGGGTACGTGCACATCGAGGACGCGGAGCCCGTTCCGGCGGAACCGCCCACGGAGTCCGAGCCGGAGCCGGAGGCCGAACCCGTCGCGTCGTCGCGGGCCGCCGCCCGGCGGGTCGGCGCCCCCAAGGCCGGTTCCCCCAAGGCCGGTTCCTCGAAGGCCGGTTCCTCGAAGGTCGGCCCCTCGCAGGCCGGCTCCTCGCTCTCGGCCAAGGCCCGGGCCGCCGCCGGAGCCGTGCTCTCCGGCGAGCACGTGCCCAGTCGGCGGACCCTGCTGGTGCGCACCGGCGCCGGGGTGGCCGCGTTGGGCGTGCTGATCGCGGCCGGTCTGATGGTCGGTGCCGAGGGCGGCGGGACGGCGGCCGCCGACAGCGGCGGGGAGCCGGGTTTCGCCGTCGCGCACACCAGGGTCTGGTCCGCCCAGCCCGCCGCGGCCGGCCAGGCGGGCGACGACACGCTGGTCGGCGGCTGGCTGCTGGCCGGCGCGGTGGTCCGGGCCGACGCCTCCGGCGTGCGCGCCTACGACCTGGCGGCGGGCAAGCCCGTCTGGTCGGTCGAGCCGCCGGCCGCCGGGGCCGTCCCGTGCGGGCTGTCGGCGGGTGTGAACCAGGCCGGGCTGGGCGCGGTGCTGTTCCGGGCCCAGGCCGACCCGAAGAGCCCGTGCACCCTGGTCGCCGCGGTGGACACCAAGACCGGCAAGACCGCGTGGACGAAGACCGTCTCGGATGCCAAGGGCGCCTACGGCGCGCGGATCGGCGTCACCGAGGACAAGGTGATCGCGGTCGGCGACGACCGGGCCGTCGCCTGGGAGTCCGCGGACGGCAAGGACGTCTGGCAGTACACCGGGCAGGGCAAGTTCTGCACGCTGTCCGGCGGCGTCACCGGCAAGACCGTGCTGGTCGCCTCCTCCTGTGCCGACTCGACCCCCGCCGACCAGGCCGTCGCACTGAACACGGCGGACGGCAAGGTCGCCTGGTGGCGCGGCCTGAACAACCGGCCGAAGACGGTGACCGTCCTCTCCGCCGAGCCCTCCGTGGTCCTCACCACGGGCGAGAAGCCCGCGGACGACCGGGTGTTCGCCTGGGGAGCGGGCGGCGACCCGGCCGCCGAGATCCCGGTGGTCGGCGACGGCGGCCGGTTGGGCGTCGGCCACGGCACGTTCTCGGCCACTCCCGAGGTGTTCTTCCAGGACCGCACGATGGTCACCACGCTCGTCCCGGCGAACGGCGGCGGACCGGTCGCTGCGGTCGGTTACGACCTCGACACCGGCAAGCAGCGCTGGAAGGCGCCGACCGCCGCCAAGGGCACCGTCCGGGCGGTCGGCGTCGACGGCGGCGCGCTGGTGCTCGCCGCCGACGAACGCCGCGACCAGCCCGCCCGCCTCAGCCGGTTCCCGCTGGCCGGCGGGCAGGAGGCGACCGGCGGAAACTTCCCGTCGGGCACCGGCTCGCTGCTGGTCTCCGGACGGGTGCTGATCGGCGGCGGCCGGGTGGTCGTGATACCCGAGCACTCGGCCAACTACGGCACGGCGGCGGGCTACCAGGCGAAGGGCTAGCCCCGGCCCCGTCGCCCCTGCCGGTCCCGTCGCACGCGTCGCCGGGCTCGCCGTACGACTCCGGAGGGCTGCTCACGCTGCGGGGAGGGCCGCCGGAGCGGACTGGCCCGGAACGGGCGGCAGCCAGTCGGCCAGCTCCCGGGCCTCCGAGCCGCGCAGACCGAGCGCCAGCATCAGGGTGGCCTGCGGCGTCGGCACGAACGGCCGACGCAGCAGCTTCATCCCGGCCTGCTCCGGCGTCCGGTCCGCCTTGCGCTGGTTGTCCTCCGCGCACGCGGCCACGGTGTTCAGCCAGCTGTCCTCCCCACCGCGTGACCTGGGGTGCAGGTGGTCCACCGTGGTGGCCCGCCGCCCGCAGTACGCGCACAGGTGCTGGTCCCGGGCCAGGACACCCCGCCGCGACCACGGAGCCTGTTGTCGGAACGGCACCCGTACGTAGCGTTGCAGTCTGATCACCCGCGGCACCGGGACGCTGACGCCCGTCCCCCGGATCGTGCGCAGCGGATGCGCCTGCTCCACCACCGCCTTGTCCTGGAGCACCAGGACGACGGCGCGCTGGAGCGACACCGTCGTCAGGGGCTCGTAGCTCGCGTTCAGCACCAGCGTGTTGCGCACTTGGCACACCCTTCCCGCGGGCGTGCCACGGCGGCACGACCGTCTCCACACACGTCACTGCCGCCGCACGGCGGTGACACCACTCTGAACGGGCCCGTAGCCGACGAACAACGGAATTTCCGGTATCGGGGAGGCCCCCGGAGGGGCCGGGGGAGGAGCCCGGCACGGTGCCTCGGGGAAAACCTGCTGGCCCCGACCGCGTAGGCTCTACCACGCTGGAGTCGTTCCGACCCGGGGCCCGACAGAACCGGGCCGCCACCGGCCGGGCGCCCGATCGAAGGAGAAGCGTGACCGTGACGGACATCGTCGACGAGCTGCAGTGGCGTGGGCTGATCGCCCTGTCCACTGACGAGGACGCACTGCGCAAGGCGTTCGCGGACGGCCCGGTCACGTTCTATTGCGGCTTCGACCCGACGGCCCCCAGCCTGCACCTCGGCAACCTCGTGCAGATCCTCACCATGCGCCGCATCCAGCAGGCGGGGAACCTCCCGCTCGGCCTGGTCGGCGGCGCCACCGGCCTGATCGGCGACCCGAAGCCCACCGCCGAGCGTGTCCTCAACGACCCGGAGACGGTGGCCGGCTGGGTCGAGCGCCTGCGCGGCCAGATCTCGCGCTTCCTCGACTTCGAGGGTCCCTACGCGGCGCGCATGGTGAACAACCTGGACTGGACCTCCGGGATGTCGGCCATCAGCCTGCTGCGCGACGTGGGCAAGTACTTCCGCGTCAACAACATGATCGCGAAGGAGGCCGTCGCCCGACGGCTCAACTCCGACGCGGGCATCAGCTACACCGAGTTCAGCTACCAGATCCTGCAGGGCATGGACTACCTGGAGCTGAACCGCCGCTACGGCTGCACCCTGCAGACCGGCGGCAGCGACCAGTGGGGCAACCTGACCGCCGGCACGGACCTGATCCGCAAGGCCGACGGCAAGTCCGTCCACGCGCTGGCCACACCGCTGATCGTCAAGGCCGACGGCACCAAGTTCGGCAAGACCGAGTCCGGCACGGTCTGGCTCGACCCCGAGCTGACCACCCCGTACGCCTTCTACCAGTTCTGGCTGAACGCGGACGACCGGGACGTCCCCAACTTCCTGCGGATCTTCAGCTTCCGCTCGAAGGAGGAGATCGAGGAGCTGGAGCGCGAGACCACCGAGCGCCCTGCCGCCCGCCTCGCCCAGCGCGCCCTCGCCGAGGAGCTCACCACCCTCGTCCACGGCGCCGAGCAGTACGAGCGCGCGGTCGCCGCGTCCAAGGCGCTGTTCGGCCAGGGCGACCTCGCCGACCTGGAGGCCCCGACCCTGGCCGCCGCCCTGGCCGAGGTCCCGAAGGCCGAGGTGTCCGAACTCCAGCCGGTGGTCGACCTGTTGGTCGCCGTCGGCCTGGCGCCGAGCCGCTCGGCCGCCCGTCGGACGATCAAGGAGGGCGGCGCGTACCTCAACAACGTCAAGGTGACGGACGAGGAGGCAGTGCCGGCTGAGGCTGACCTGCTGCACGGCCGCTGGCTCGTACTGCGTCGCGGCAAGCGCAACCTGGCGGCGGCGGAGCTGGTTCCGGCTACGGCGTGACCGAAACACGACGCCGCTGAGCTGCGGCTTCGACCACCGAGGGCGGGATCCAGCCGGATCCCGCCCTCGGTGTTTGACGATGTCGTCCAGGTGGCCTAGTGTTGAACGAGTCGCTGAAGCGGCCACCCCACTCTGCGAGACCCACTCTCACCTCGACGCCCATTCACTTGGGTCTGTTGGCGTCCCCGTCAACCGTGGTGAGTGTGAATTTCGATTAACAGTCGGAATGCGCTAATGTGGAGGGCGTTGCGGAAAGTGAACCCGACCAGTTCGGGAAATCGGATGAATGAAACTCCGGAAAACGGAGCGGAAAACATCTGATAAGCTGGAAACACGAAAGAACGAAGCGCCCGGAGGGCCCGCTGGAAGGCGGTCC
>NZ_JBIUYE010000008.1:0-396223 GCF_044744365.1 Kitasatospora sp. NPDC087314 | reverse complement strand
CGCCGCGGTGACGTTCGCGGCTGCGGCGAGCTCTGCCGGCGGGGCGAAGCGCCGCTCCTCCTTGAGTAGGTTGGCCAGGCTCTCGTTGCTCAACGCGCACTCCCTATCGAGTCATGATCGGGGACGATCCCGTGCGTGGGGACTGTCCCGTGTGTCCCAGCGCACAGCTCACCAGGCGAATGGGGCAGTTGACAAGAGGCTTCGGGTTATTGGTGTAGACCTTTGACCGACGGTCGAACAACGCGCCGTACGGACCACCGCCTCGGGGGCGGCAGGCCGTACGGCGGCCGGAGGGCCCGTGCCCCGGCCCGCCCGGCGGGGACACGGGCCCGGCTCTCAGGCGGCCAGCTGGGGGCCCTCCTCGCCGCCGTCGACGGGGGCCATGGCGTCCGCATTCACCCGTTCGGGCGTGTCGCCCGTCGCGGGCCCGGCCGGGGCCGCTTCGACGCGCGCCTCGACCGGGCTGAACGTCCCGGCGGCCCGGTCGAGCACGTAGGCCTGCGCGGTCGCGAAGTCGAAGTACATCCCGACCAGCCGCAGGGTGCCCTCCTCGACCCGGCGCTCCACGGCCGGGTTGGCCATCAGCTGGTCCAGCTGCTGGACCACGTTGGTGATGCAGAGCTGCTCCACCAGGTCCACCACCGGCCGGGCGGCGAACCCGGCGGGCGCCCGGCGGAGCCGGTCCAGCGAGCCGCGGCCGTTGCGCAGCCAGCGGGCCAGTGCGGTGGGTGGCCCGGGGCGCTCGTGCACGCCGTCCAGCAGGGCCTTCATCGCGCCGCAGCCGGAGTGGCCGCAGACCGTGATCGAGCGCACCTCCAGGGCCTCGACCGCGTACTGCACCGCGGCCGCCACCGAGTCGTCGGCCGCGCCGGGCTCGTACGGGGCCGGCACCAGATTGCCGACGTTGCGGACGGTGAAGAGGTCGCCCGGGCCGCTGTTGGTGATCATGCTGGTGACCATCCGCGAGTCCGCGCAGGTCAGGAAGAGCTGGGAGGGGGTCTGCCCCTCCCGGGCCAGCCGGGCGAGTTCGGGCCGGATCAGCGGGGCGGTGTGCTGCTGGAACACCCGGACGCCGTCCAGCAGGCGGCCGTGCGGGTCCTCCTGCTGGTCGATGCAGTGGTGGCCGACCCAGGGCGTCCAGGCCCGGCAGCGGTGCGGGCCGGGTGAACTGCCCGCCCGGACGGTGCCGTCGGGGTCGAGCACCTCGTCGTCCCTGCGGCGCGTCACCGTCGAGACCCGGCCGCCCGCGCCCTGGCGCCCCGTCCGCCAGCTGTGCAGCGTCTCGTACGCGGCGTGGTCCAGGAAGGAGCCGTCGTGGACCACCGTGACCTCGGCGTGGGCGGGGATGCCGGCCAGCGCCCGGCTCAGCCGGGGGACCGCGGTGAAGGTGAGCGGCCCGTGCGTCTGGACGGTGACCGAGCCGTCCGGTCCGGCCAGCACGTCCACGTGGGCACGGGTCAGCCGGTAGAGCGCGAGCAGGACGGCGGTGCCGGCGCCGAGCGCGACGCCCCACAGCACACCGAGGGCCACCACGCCGAGCATGGTGGTCAGGTAGACCGGGAACTCGCGGTGCCGGTGCACGTTGCGGATGTGCGCGAAGCTCACCATCTGCAGCCCGACCACCAGCACCAGCGCGGCCAGCGCGGCCAGCGGGATCCGGCGCAGCCCGCCGGTCAGCGCCAGCGCGGCGGCGAGCACCCAGACGCCGTGCAGCACCGAGGCCCACCTGGTCCGGCCGCCGGCCCGCACATTGGCGGTGCTGCGGACGGCGCCGCCGGCGACGGGCAGCCCGCCGACCAGCCCGCTGACCACGTTGGCCAGGCCCTGGCCGCGCAGTTCGCGGTCGAGGTCGCCGGTGCGCCGGGACATCCGGTCGACCGCGACGGCGGACAGCAGCGACTCCACGCTGGCGACGGCGGTGACGGTGAGGACGGCGGCCAGCACCCCGGCGAGCGGGCCGTGCGGCAGCGCGGGCACGAGTGCGTGCGGCTGCCAGGCGGGCAGTCCGATGTGGGCGAGCCGCAGGTCCAGGGCCAGGGCGAGCGCGGTCGCGGTGGCGACGGCGGCCAGCGGGCCCGGCACCTTGGCCAGCCGGGCGCCGAACTCGCCCGCGCGGCCGGGGAGTCGGCCGAGCCGGGGCCAGCCCAGCAGGACGGCCACGGTCACCGTGCCGACCAGCAGCGCGGGCGGGTGCGGGCCGGCCAACTGGCCCGGCAGCGCGAGGAGGTCGGCGATCGCCGAGCTCTGCGGGGAGCCGCCGAGGACGACGTGCAGCTGCGCGATGGCGATGGTGAGCCCGACCCCCGCCAGCATGCCGTGCACGATGGCGGGCGAGACGGCGAGCGCGGTCCGGGCCACCCGGCGTGCGCCGAGCAGGAGTTGGAGCAGCCCGGCGGCGAGGGTGATGGCGCAGGTGGCCCGCCAGCCGTACTGGACGATCAATCCGGCGGTGATCACGGTCAGCGCGGCCGAGGGGCCGCTGACCTGGAGCGGGGTGCCGCCGAACAGCCCGACGACGATGCCGCCGACGGCCGCGGCGGCGAGGCCGGCGGTGAGCGGGGCGCCGGTGGCGAGCGCGATGCCGAGGGAGAACGGCACGGCGATCAGGAAGACCACCAGGGAGGCGGAGAGGTCCTGGGCCCAGCGGGCGCCGGTGCCGGGGCCCGGTGGCGCGTGGTCGGTGGTGTCGGAGGCGATGGGTGCGCTGGAGATGTCGAGGGTCATTGTCTTCCCGTCTGTCCGGGGGAACGAACGCAGTCAGGTCCGGCGGTGAGTCCGGGGTGGGGCTCCGGGGCGGATCGGCTGTCGTGGGTCGCGACGGTGTGGCGGGATGGCGTGGGCGCGGCGGGGAGTACGGGTGCACCGGCCGAACCTTGACCATCAGGGCCCGCCAGGGACCTGGGCGAGGTGCGGGACGTCTCGCCGAGGGCCGTCGGGACGGACCATCAAGACTCGGTAAACCGAGGGTAATGAAAGCTTTGCACAGCGTCATTCGGGGAGGGAAGGGGAAACCCCCCGGATTCACCCCATTGGGTGGTGTTCGAACCGCTGGGAATCTGCTGGTGGTGCCGGCTGCCCGGGCATGCGGAACGGGCCGCGGCCCTCCCCGGGCGAAGGGGGAGGGCCACGGCCCGTTCGGGGTGGAGCGGGGTCAGGCGTGCGCGCCCGCCGGAGTGGAGCGGGGTCAGGCGTGCGCGCCCGCCGGAGTGGAGCGCTCGCCGTCGGCCGCGAGCCCGCCCAGCGCGAACGCGTCGTCCACCTGGGTCGCGAGGTCGACGCCGACCTTGGCGTTGGCCCAACTCTCCGCGTTGCGCAGGTGGAACAGCACGGCCTGCTCGGTGTAGCGGCGCGGGTCCCGCTGCCCGTAAGCGGCCTCGGCCTCGGCCCTCAGCTCCTCCAGGACGGCCCGGTTGGCCGGCTCCAGCGACTTCAGCGGCGGCTCGGCGCCCTGCTCCAGGCGGCGTACCCAGTCCGAGTGCCCGAAGGTGGTGAGCAGGTCGTCGCCGACCTCGCGGCGCAGGAACGCCAGGTCGTCCGGGCCCTGCACCTTGTTGCCGATCACCCGCAGCGGCACGTCGAAGTCGCGGGCGTAGTCCATGTACTGGCGGTAGACGGAGACGCCCTTGCGGGTCGGCTCGGCCACCAGGAAGGTCAGGTCGAAGCGGGTGAACAGGCCGGAGGCGAAGGAGTCTGAGCCCGCCGTCATGTCGGTGACCAGGTACTCGTCGGGGCCGTCCAGCAGGTGGTTGAGCAGCAGTTCCACCGCGCCGACCTTGGAGTGGTAGCAGGCCACCCCGAGGTCCTCCTCGGTGAAGGCGCCGGTCGCCAGCAGCCGGACCGAGCCCTCGTCCAGCGCGATCGGGCGGGCGCAGGCGGCGTAGACCGGGTTCTCCTCGACGATCCGCAGCAGGCGCGAACCCCGGCCGGGCGGCGTGGTCTTGATCATCTCGTCGGCCGAACGGATCAGCGGGTTGCTGCCGCGCAGGTACTCCTTGATCTCCGGCAGGTGCGCGCCGAGCGAGGGCAGCTCGCCGGCCTGAGCATCCGTCAGTCCGAGGGCGGGGCCAAGGTGCTGGTTGATGTCGGCGTCGACGGCGATGACCGGCCGGCCCGCGGCGGCCAGATGGCGGATGAACAGTGCGGACAGCGTGGTCTTGCCGCTGCCGCCCTTGCCGACGAAGGCGATCTTCATCTGGGACTCCGGCTCTCGCTCTGGGCCCGCGCTCGGGGCCGCCTGCTCAGGGGTCGCGCATGCCGAGGCGCCCCTAATTGGAAATAGTTATCGTCTCCGATAGTGGCCATGCTAGCCGGGGTTTGGGCCTCCCCGGCGGAGGGAAGTGAGGATTGCCTCTAACGGGTGATCCGGGGTTGCTGTTCCGGGAGGGGCCGGCTGTTCATTACCCTCGGGTAGGTGAGCACTGGAACAGATCCCCTCGCCCCGCTGGCCCAGCTCCCCGGGGTGCCCGACGCCGTGGCCGAGGTCCGCAAGGCCGTCGACCGGCTCTACGGCCACCGGGTGATGCGCCGCCGCGCGGCCGAGGTCACCTCCGAGTCCGCGCTGCGCGGCGCCCGCGCGTCGGCGGCGCTGGCCGGGGCGGACTGGCCGCTGGAGGAGGTCCGGCGCCGCAGCGACTTCAGCGCGGACGCCGAGGCCCGGACCGTCGGCGCGGCCCTGCGGATCGCCGCCGAGGCCGGCCAGCTGCTCAGCATCTGGCGGCACTCGCCGCTCCAGGTGCTGGCCCGGTTGCACCTGCTCGCCGTCGGAGACGGCGAACCGTCCGCCGGGCGGCCCCGCCGCGCGGGCGAGGGCGCCGAGGAGCTGTTCCCGCTGGAGCTCAAGCCGGTGGAGAGCGTCGAGGTCGTCCAGGCGGACGGGCCGCCGCCCGCGCTGCCGCCCGCCCCGGGCGCGGAGGAGGTCGCGGCCCGGCTCGACCAGCTCTCCCGGCTGCTGGTGGCGCGCGCGGAGGGCCAGGGCGTGGGGACGCCGGCCCTCGTGGTGGCCTCGGTGGTGCACGGTGAACTGCTCGCATTGCGGCCGTTCGGCGCGTACAACGGCGTGATCGCGCGGGCCGCCCAGCGGATCGTGCTGCTCGCCGAGGGGCTCGACCCGAAGTCGATCTGCCCGGCCGAGGTCGGGCTGGCGGAACTCGGCACCGACGCCTACCGGCGGGCCCTGGCCGGCTATCTGGCGGGCACGCCCGAGGGGATGGCGGCCTGGATCGCGCACTGCGGCAGGGCGCTGCGGCTCGGCGTGCGGGAGAGCACGGCGGTGTGCGAGGCGATGCAGCGCGGAATGGTCTGAGCGGCCCCCCGGGCAGGCGCCCTCGGGTGCGCGGACCCGGATGCGCGGATGCGGACGTGGGGATCCGGGCGCGAGGATCCGGACAGGAAGATGCGGCGGCACCTGATCCTGCTTGGTGCCGCCGCTGGTGCAGATCCCGGGTGACCATGCATGCACCGGAAGTGCCGATCAGACGGGGATCCTGCCCGTTCGTCTGGTCCGGCGGCCCGACAGCGGGTCGGCTGCATGTGGGTGCTCGGTCATCTGTACACGCGGTCCGTGGGGCCTTAACTGCGTTGTCGGTTTGACCTCTTCGGTCCTGACCGGGTCTCGCGGGCCGTGCTTCATTTGTATCGCGTTTCGGGCGAAAGGGGAACCCGAAATGAGAAGTCTGTGTGGAATGACCGATTTGCTGGCAGAGTCCGGTGGCGTTCATCGGTGTCCGGCGACGCCCGGCAGCGTCCGGGGGGCGTCCGGGGGCGTGCGGCTCAGGCCGTTGGGCGGCGCCGGTGGGCCAGGTACCAGATGACCCCGGTGGTCACGACGGCCGTCCCGATCGCCACTGCCGTCAGCACCGAACCGCTCGGTGCGGAGAACTCCGGGAGCCGCCGCCGCAGTTCCACCGGCCGGTCGAAGACGAGCACCGGCCACTCCCGGGCCTGCGCCTCCTTGCGCAGCGCGCGATCGGGGTTGACCGCCGACGGGTGGCCGACGGCCGCCAGCAGCGGCAGGTCGGTGGAGGAGTCGCTGTAGGCGTAGGACTCGGCCAGGTCGTAGCCCTCGGACTCGGCCAACTCCCGGATCGCGGCGGCCTTGTTCTCGGCGTAGGCGTAGTACTCGATCTCGCCGGTGTAGCAGCCGTCCTCGACCTTGAGCCGGGTAGCGATCACGTGGTCCGCGCCGAGCAGCGCGCCGATCGGCTCGACCACCTCGGAACCCGAGCTGCTGACGATCACCACGTCCCGCCCGGCCGCGTGGTGCTGCTCGATCAGTGAGGCGGCCTCGTCGTAGATGATCGGGTCGATCAGGTTGTGCAGCGTCTCCGCGACGATCTCGCGGACCTGCTGGACGTTCCAGCCCCGGGTGAGCGAGGAGAGGTACTCGCGCATCTTCTCCATCTGGTCGTGGTCCGCGCCGCCGACCAGGAAGACGAACTGTGCGTACGCGCTGCGCAGCACGGCCCGACGGTTGATCAGGCCGCCCTGGTAGAAGGGGCGGCTGAAGGCCAGCGCGCTCGACTTGGCGATGATGGTCTTGTCCAGGTCGAAGAAGGCCGCCGTGCGCGGCCCGCCCGCCCGGGGGTGCGCGGGTGAGCGGAGCTGCTCGGGCCCGGTGGCCTCGCCCGGGGAGTCGTCGGCGCGGTCGTCGGCGTTCTCGGTGGTGTCCACGGGAACCGAGGATAGAGGGAGCCGCAAAACAGGCCGCCATTCGGTGTACTCGTGGGCGTGCGGGTTTGTGTTTCTGGCCGCTCGGGTACACCATGGAAGTCACGGATCGTTCGCGACCGTGCTAACCCGGTCCGGCTCCTCCCCCCCGAGTCGGGCTGTGGATAGACGACCCCCGCTCTCCCCCCCGGCGGGGGTCGTCGCACGTCCGGGGCCATTTTCAGGGCTTGAAGGCCCTTCGCGGCGGATGCTGCGGCCGACTCGTCGGCGGTTTACACGGGGTGTCGACACTCTGGTCCGTCGACCACCTTTCGTCACTCTGTGTCGCTGTTTGCTCATGGCCGACCATGGCTCTTCGGCTGGTTCCGGTTGGCGCTCCGGGAGGCCGCGGTGGTGTGCCCGCGCGGCGCCGGGAGACGGTTCGGCGGGCGGCCGGCCCGGGGTGCGACGGGCCTCCGATTCATCTCCGTGACCCCCGATCGTCAATTCTTTGCCGAATAGCCCCCCGCCCGGGTGAACGTTTTCCTCCACAGCCCACGAGTTGTCCACAGGCATTCGGAACGTGGATGACGGAATCCGGATCTCCCCCCACCGTGATGGTCGGCGGCGGTCGCCGGGCGGATCTCACCTCCCTCTCCCAGAGGTCTGCCGGGCGGCCGCTCGCCGGAACCGTCCGACGCGCGCCCCGGACCGCCCCTGGCGGCCGGCGGCACAGAGGGGAGCCCGCCATGTCGACGCCGATCGCCGACCACGCCACCACCGAAGGGCCCGGGGCCACCGGCCCGCTCGTCGTCACCGAGGACGAGGGCCTGGCCGAGCACCTGCTGCGGCTCTGCGCGGCCGCCGGCACCGAACCGAGGCTGATCCGGGGCGCGCCGCCGCCGCGCGAGGTCTGGGAGGGCGCCCCACTGGTGCTGGTCGGGGACGACCAGGCCGCCCGGTGCGCCGGGCTCGGCCGGCGCACCGGGGTGCTGCTGCTCGGGCTGGACCTGGACGATGCCGGGGTGTGGGTCCGAGCCGTCCAACTCGGCGCCGAGCACGTGCTGTTCCTCCCCGATGCCGAGGCCTGGCTGCTCGACCGGATCGCCGACGCGGCCGAGGGCGTCGGCTCCCCGGCGCTCACCGTCGCCGTGCTCGGCGGCCGGGGCGGGGCCGGGGCATCGACGCTGGCCTGCGCCCTCGCGGTCACGGCCGCGCGGGCGGGCCGGCGGACCATACTCATCGACGGCGATCCGCTGGGCGGCGGCCTCGACATCCTGCTCGGCGGCGAGGCGGTCCGCGGGCTGCGCTGGCCCGATCTGGCCGGTTCGCGCGGGCGGGTCAGCGGGGCCGAACTCGCCAGGGCGCTACCGGCGCTCAAACGGCTGTCCGCGCTGTCCTGCCTGTCCTGGGACCGCGGCGACACCCTGACCGTGCCGCCGGAGGCCATGCGCAGCGTGCTGGCCGCCTCCCGGCGGCGCGGCGGGCTGGTGGTCGTCGACGTGCCGCGCCACCTCGACGCGGCCGCCGGGCAGGCGCTGGAGCAGTCCGACCTGGCGCTGCTGGTGGTGCCGGCCGAGCTGCGCGCGGTGGCCGCCGCCGACCGGGTCGCGGCGGCCGCCCGGATGCGGCTCGGGGACGTCCGCGCGGTGGTGCGATCGCCGCGGACCTTCGGGCTCCCGGCCCATCGGATCGCCCGCGGGCTGCGGCTGGAGCTCGCGGGGGAGTTGGAGCCGGAGCCCGGGCTCGCGGACGACGTCGAGAAGGGTGTCCCGCCCGGGATCCGGGAGAGCGGCCCGCTCGCGCGCTTCTGCGAGACCTTCCTGGACGAGGTGTTGCCGCCGGTGCCGGCGGTCGGAGGAGGTGTGTACTGATGGTCCGTCTGCGGAGAACTGGCCCCACTGCACGGGCATCGGGCGGGCCTCCGGATCGGGACGACGGTGCGCGGGAGCACCGGTCGCTCCGGAGCGTGCCGCCGCCCGGCGGGCCGCCCGAGGCGCCGCACCGGCCCTGCCCGTACGGGCGCACGGCCCGGGAGGAGCGGACAGCGGCGCTGGTGGACGCGGTACGGCTGCGGCTGGCCGAGTCGGGTGCCGCCCCGACGGCGGGTTCGGTCGCGGCGGTGCTCCGGGCCACCCGGCCGCCGCTCGGCGGGGACGAAGTCCTGGACACCGTGCGCTCGCTGCGCGCCGAACTGGTGGGTGCGGGCCCGCTGGAGCGGCTGCTGGCGGCGCCCGACGTCACGGACGTCCTGGTGAACGGTCCGGACGAGGTGTGGGTCGACCGTGGCGGCGGCCTGCACCGGGCCACCGGAGTCCGGTTCGCCGACGCCGAGGCGGTGCGGCGCCTCGCCCACCGGCTGGCCACCGCGGCCGGGCGGCGGCTGGACGACGCACGGCCCTGGGTGGACGCCCGGCTGCCGGACGGCACCCGCCTGCACGCCGTGCTGCCGCCGATCGCGGCCGGCTGCACGCACATCTCGCTGCGGGTCTGCCGACCCCGGCCGTTCACGCTCGACGAACTCGTGGCGGGCGGGGCCCTTCCGCCGGAGGGCGCCGGCCTGCTGGCCGGCATCCTGCGGGCCAGGCTGTCGCTGCTGGTGTCCGGTGGGACGGGCACGGGCAAGACCACCCTGCTCGCGGCCCTGCTCGGCCTGGTCGGGCCGGAGGAGCGGATCGTCGTCGCCGAGGACTCCGCCGAACTGCGGCCGGCCCATCCGCACGTGGTCCGGTTGCAGAGCAGACCGGCCAACCAGGAGGGTCTGGGCGAGCTCACGCTGCGGGACCTCGTCCGGCAGGCGCTGCGGATGCGCCCGGACCGGCTGGTGATCGGGGAGGTCCGCGGGGCCGAGGTGTCGGACCTGCTGGCCGCGTTGAACACCGGGCACGAAGGAGGCTGCGGCACGGTCCACGCCAACACGGCGGCGGACGTGCCGGTGCGGCTGGAGGCGCTGGGCTCGCTCGCCGGGCTCGACCGGCCCGCGCTGCACAGCCAACTCCGGGCGGCGCTCGACCTGGTGGTGCACCTGGTCCGGGAGCCGGGCTCCGGGCGGCGCCGGGTGGCGGAGATCCACACGCTGGCCGCCGGCCGCGACGGCCTGGCCGTCACCACGCCGGCGGTGGAGTTCCCGGCGGCGGGCGGTCTGGTACCCGGGGCGGGCTGGGACCGGCTGGTCGGGCTGCTGGCGGTGCGCGGGGTGTCGCTCGCGGCGGGGCCGACGTGACGGCGGGGCCGGCCGATGCGGTGGCGGTGGCGGTGGCGGGGTTGGCGGGTGCGGCCGCGCGTGCGGCGGAGCTCACGTTCGTCCTGCTGCTGGGCGGGTGCGCGACGGGCGCCCTGGTGCTGCTCGGGGAGCAGCGCAGGAAGGCCGATGACAGGGAGGTTTTGAGGTGATGAGCAGTCAGATCGCGTTCCTCTGGACCGTGGTGTTGTGCCTGCTGGCCGTCGTCGGGTGGCGCGCGGTGCAGGAGCAGCTGCCGGGCGGGCGGCGTTGCAGATCGGTGCTGGCCGGCAGCGGGCCTCCTCCCGTTCCGGCACCGGGCCCGCCGGGGGCCGGGAGCCGCAGGTTGCGACCGCCCGGTTGGCTGGCACCCGAACTCCTGGTGGTGCCAGTCGGGTTGTCCGCCGGGTGGGTCACGTCCTCGCCGGTGCCGGTACTCGCCGCCGTGCCGGCCGTGCTGCCGCTGCGGAGGTGGCGGCTGCGGCGGTCGCTGGCGGTGGAGGCCGGGCGGCGGGCGGCCGCCGTGGTGGAGCTCTGTGCCGGATTGGCAGGGGAGTTGCGCAGCGGGGCGACGCCGGAACAGGCGCTGCACCTGGTCACGGCGCGCCTCGCGGCCGATCCGGACGGGCTGCGCCGGCTCGGCGAGGAGCCGGTGGCGCGGCTCGCGGCGGGCCGGTACGGCGGGGACGTGCCGGCCGCGCTTCAGCTGCTCGCCGAACTGCCGGGTGGGAGTGGGGCGTCGGCGATCGCGGCCTGCTGGCTGGTCGCCTCCGACGGCGGGTCGGGGCTGGCCGTCGCGCTGGACCGGGTGGCGGAGGCGCTGCGCGGCGAGCGGGCGCTGGCGGAGGAGATCGCCGGGGAACTGGCGGGTCCGCGGACCACGATCGCCGTCCTGGCCGCCCTGCCGGCCGCCGGGCTGCTGCTGGGCGCGGCACTCGGGGCCCGGCCGGTGGACGTCCTGCTGCACACGTCGGCCGGGTTGGGCTGCCTCGCGGTGGGGGCGGCGCTGGAGGGCCTGGGCGTGCTCTGGACGGCGCGCATCGTCCGGGCGGCCGCCCAGGGCGGGGTGGAGGCTCCCCGGCGGGCCGTCGGGGAGCGGGGAGGTGACGGCGGCGGGAGCTGCGGGATTGCCCGGATGAGCGTGCGCGTGAGGGCGCGGGATCGGGCTCGGGCGGAGGCGTTGTCGAGGTGATGCGGGGCGTCGAGTGGGCGGTCGTCGGACTGCCGGTGGTGGTGGCCGCCGTGGTGCTGGTGGACCGGCGGGCGCGGCAGCGGCGGGCGTTCGGCCTGGTACGGGTACGGCTGCGGGCGTCGGCGGGTGAGGAGGCGAGGAGGCGGGTGGGGCCGTCGGCTTCAGGCGGTGGCGGGCGGTGGCGGCGGGTGGCCCTGGCGGTCGGCGCCGGGGCCGGCGCGGCGGTGCTGCTCGGCGGCGCCGTCGGGGTGGTCGGTGGTGCGCTGCTGGCCGTGGGCGTGCACCGGTGGTCGGCCCGGGCGCGGTCCCCGACGGATCGGCGGGCGGCCCTGGAGGAGGAGTTGCTGGCCAGGCAACTTCCTTTGAGTGCCGAGCTGTTGGCGGCTTGCCTCGGTTCGGCGACCTCGCCCTCGGCGGCGGTGTCGGCGGTCGGCCGGAGCGTGGGGGCGCCGATGGGGCCCCGGTTGGTCGCGATCGGTGCCGAACTGGCCCTGGGCGCACCGCCGGAGCTGTGCTGGAGCCGTCTGGGCGAGCAGCACCCGTCGCTGGCACCGCTGGCACGGTGCCTGGTCCGGACGAGCCTCGGTGGGGCTCCGGCGGCTGGGCCGTTGATCGGGCTCGCGCAGGGTTGCCGGGCTGCGGCCACCCGGGCGGCCCACACCAGGGTCCGCCGGGCGGGGGTGTTCGCCACCGCGCCGCTCGGGCTCTGCTTCCTGCCGGCCTTCGTCCTGATCGGCGTGGTGCCGGTCGTCATCGGCCTCACCACCCGCTTCGCCCAGGACATGTGAACGCGGGGCGGCGCCAGGCGGATCGACGGCGGGGCGTCGTCGGAAGCATCGGCGTCGTCGGAAGCGTCGGCGTCGTCGGCATCGGAGATCGCGCGGCACACATGCCGCCGGCACAGGTATCGGTATCGGAGACAGGAGAGATTCATGACCGCAGTGATCGCAACGAGGCCCGCCGGCGGGCGCCCGCTCCGGCAGTTGCTCGGGGCATGGCGGCGCAGGGGCCGCTGGGCGGCCCGCGGGATGCGCGGGGTGGCGCGGAGCCGGGGCCGGTCGGACGCCGGGATGACCACGGCGGAGTACGCCGTCGGCACCTTGGCCGCCTGCGCTCTCGCGGCCGGGCTGTACAAGGTGGTGACCAGCGCGACCGTCATGGGGGCGCTGACCGACGTACTGGAACGGGCGCTTCATGCGACCTAGCCGGGCGGTGGGATGTCGCGGCGGGCGCGCGTGGTCGCTGCGGCCGGGCCGTCGCGGCGATGCGGGTTTCGCCACGGCGGAGACCGCAGTGGCCCTGCCGGCGCTCGTCGTGCTCGCGGCGATGCTGATCTGGGGTGTGCTGGCGGCGGCCGCGCAGATCCGCTGCGTGGACGCGGCCCGGGTCGGGGCCAGAGCGGCCGCGCGCGGGGAGGCGGACGCCGCCGAACTCGCCCGCGCGGCCGCGCCGCCGGGGGCCCAGGTGCGGATGGAGGTGGCGGCCGAGGTGGTGCGGGTCGAGGTGGACGCGCCGTGCGCGGCGCCGGGCAGGCTCGGCGAACTGCTCGCGGTACGGCTGGTCGCGGTCGCGGTGGCGGCGAGGGAGGACACCCTCGTGGGGGTCGCGGGGGGAGGTGGTTCATGGCCGTCCTGACCGGGGTGAGGTCGGCGGCGCGGCGATGGGCGGGTGCTCGTACCGTCCGGGCGGCCGCGGTGGGCGGGCGCGGGCCGGACACCGGCTCGGCGACGGTCTGGCTGCTCGCCCTGGCGATGCTGGGCACGGCGGTCTTCGCCGCGACGATCGCGGTCGGTGCGGTGGTCGCCGCCCGGCACCGGGCCGAGTCGGCCGCCGACCTGGCCGCCCTCGCGGCCGCGGACCGACTGCTGCTGGACCCGGACGGCGGGTGCGGGCGGGCTTCCGGGATCGCCGCCGCGCAGGGTGCCGCTCTGGTCTCCTGCGCGGTGGACCGGGCGGGGGACGCCGTCGAGGTGGTGGCCGAGGTGGCGGTCGGCGGGCTGCCGGTGCGTCTGCCGGTCGGTCCGGCGCGGGCGAGGGCCCGGGCCGGACCGGTGCGGGCCGCGGTCACCGCCGCCGAGGACGGCCTCGGCGGGGCGCCAGGTGAGGCGGTGGTGGGCTCATGAGCCGACCGGTGGTCCATCGTCCGCGTCCGGCTCGGACCTTGGCCGGGAGCCGGCAGCCTCGGAGCCTGCCTCTTCGGAGTCCGCCGCCTCGGAGCCTGCCACCCCGGCGTCCGCCGCCTCGGAGCCGGTCGCCGCGGGGGCGCCGGCCAGCAGGATGTCCAGGAGCTGAACGGCGGCGGCCTTGTCCAGCGGCTCGTTCCCGTTGCCGCACTTGGGTGACTGGACGCAGGACGGGCAGCCGCGCTCGCACTCGCAGGAGGCGATCGCCGCGCGGGTGGCCGCCAGCCACTCGGCGGCTCGTTGGAAGCCGCGCTCGGCGAAGCCGGCCCCGCCCGGGTGGCCGTCGTAGACGAACACGGTGGGCAGTTCGGTGTCGGGGTGCAGCGGGACGGAGACGCCGCCGATGTCCCAGCGGTCGCAGGTGGCGAACAGCGGCAGCAGCCCGATCGAGGCGTGTTCGGCGGCGTGGGCGGCGCCGGGCAACTGGTCGAGCGGGAGGTTCGCGTCCAGCAGCTGGTCCTCGGTGACGGACCACCAGACCGCGCGGGTGCGCAGCGTGCGGGGCGGCAGGTCGAGCTTGCTCTCGCCCATGATCTCCCCGGTGGAGATCCGCTTCCGGAGGTAGCCGACCACCTGGTTGACCACCTCCACCGAACCGAAGCTGAGTCGGCCCTCGCCCCAGGGAACCGTGGTGTCGGTGTCGAGCACGGAGACGGAGGTGATGTCGCGGGCGGCCGTGGTGTACGGCGGGTCGGCCGGCTCGACCAGGGCGACGGAGTTCTCCAGGTCGAGCTCCCGGACCAGGAAGGTACGGCCCTGGTGGAGGTGGACGGCTCCGGTGTGGACGGTGGTGTGGGCGGCCGCGGCGTCCACCGTGCCGAGCAGACGGCCGGTGTCGGCCTCGACGATCTGCACCGGGCTGCCACCGCTGCCGCGCAGGTCGACGGCGTCGGCCGCGCGTTCGCGGCGGGTCCAGTACCAGGAGCCGTCGCTGCGGCGGCGCAGCAGGCCGCGCCGTTCCAGGACCGGCAGCAGCGGTGCGGTGGAGGGCCCGAACAGCTCCAGGTCGGCGTCGGTGAGCGGTAGTTCGGCGGCGGCCGCGCACAGGTGCGGGGCGAGGACGTACGGGTTGTCCGGGTCGAGCACGGTGGCCTCGACGGGCGCCGCGAACAGCGCCTCCGGGTGGTGCACCAGGTAGGTGTCCAGCGGGTCGTCCCGGGCGATCAGGACGGCCAGCGCCCCCTGGGCCTCGCGGCCCGCCCGGCCGGCCTGCTGCCAGAGCGAGGCCCGGGTGCCGGGGTAGCCGGCCATCAGGACGGCGTCGAGGCCGGAGACGTCGACGCCGAGTTCGAGAGCGGAGGTGGAGGCGAGCCCGAGCAGTCGGCCGGAGTGCAGGGCGCGTTCCAGCTCCCGGCGTTCGTCGGCGAGGTAGCCGCCGCGGTAGGCGGCCACCCGGTCGGCGAGCGGTCGGCCGAGCTGGTCCTGGGTCTGGAGGGCGACGAGTTCGGCGGCCCGGCGGGAACGGACGAAGACGACGGTGCGGGTCTGCCGCTCGACCAGGTCGGTCAGCAGGTGCGCGGCCTCGGCGGTGGCCGTGCGGCGGACGGGCGCGCCGTGCTCGCCGACGTTCTCGGTCAGCGGCGGCTCCCAGAGGCCGAAGACCATCGGCCCGCGCGGCGAGGCGTCCTCGGTGACGGCCTGGGCGGGCAGGCCGGTCAGGCGCTCGGCGGTGGCGGCCGGGTCGGCGGTGGTGGCGGAGGCGAGCAGGAAGGTGGGTGACGAACCGTAACGGGCGCAGATGCGGCGCAGCCGCCGCAGCACCTGGGCGACGTGCGAGCCGAACACGCCCCGGTAGCTGTGGCACTCGTCGACGACCACGTAGCGCAACACCTTGAGGAAGGAGGCCCAGCGCGCGTGGGCGGGCAGGATGCCGCGGTGCAGCATGTCCGGGTTGGTGAGCACGTACGAGGCGTACTGGCGGACCCACTCGCGCTCCTCGGGCGGGGTGTCGCCGTCGTAGAGGGCGGCCCGGACCCGGGGCGGCGCGAGTTCGGCGGCCCGGCGGCGCTGGTCGGCGGCGAGCGCCTTGGTCGGGGCGAGGTAGAGCGCGGTGGCGCCGCGGCCGTTGCGGGCCTCGGTGCCGTCCAGCAGATCGCTGAGCACCGGGGCCAGATAGCCGAGCGACTTGCCCGAGGCGGTGCCTGTGGCGATCACCACAGTCTGACCGCTTTTGGCCAGTTTCATCGCTTCTGCCTGGTGCGCCCAGGGTCGCTCCACCCCGACGTCGAGCGCGGAGGCCACGATCTCGGGCCGGATCGACTCGGGCCATGGCGCATAACGTGCAGGTCGGGCGGGAAGGTGCTCCGTATGGGTGAGCCGGTCGGACCGCCCCCGGCTGGCTGACAGGGTCGTGAGCAGTGCCTCGGGCGGGCTGTGTCGGGGCGGCATGAGGACCCAGTGTGTCACCGGCGTGACGGAGAATCGTCGTAAGCCATCGTGCGGGCATGGTCACAGGTGGTTGAATGTGGCCGTGACGGCCGGATGGCCGTGGGTCGCAGCGCCGAGGCTTGCCACGCGTGGCTGGGCGCGCCCGGGCTCGCGACCATGCGGTGGCGGCCGGCCGGCCGAGGATCGCACATGACGTAGCAAGGCAAGGTGCTGGAGGTTCCGTGGACCTGTCCCTGTCGACCCGTTCAGTCGGCGATCGTACGGTCGTCGAGGTTGGCGGCGAGATCGATGTGTACACCGCCCCGAAGCTGCGGGAGCAGCTGGTCGAGCTCGTCAACGACGGCAAGTACCACTTGGTCGTCGACATGGAAGGCGTGGACTTCCTGGACTCGACCGGGCTCGGTGTGCTGGTGGGCGGTCTGAAGCGAGTGCGTGCCCACGAGGGTTCGCTGCGCCTCGTCTGCAACCAGGAGCGCATCCTGAAGATTTTCCGCATCACCGGCCTGACCAAGGTCTTCCCGATCCACACCTCGGTGGACGACGCGGTCAGCGCGACCGACTGACGCGGCCGGGCCGGCCCGCAGTGGTCGGCCCGTTCGCTCCACGCGTCCGGGTGCCGGGGCCTGCGGGCCCCGGTGCTTCCCGGCCGCTCCAGGGCCGGTTCCACCGGCCCGCAGGGGCCGCATCGTCGGCCCCGGTCGGAACACCCCGAGGGGGAGAGATGGCAACCGTCGAACTTCGATTCAGCGCGCTTCCGGAGCACGTGCGAACGGCTCGGCTGGTCGCCGCGGCCGTCGCCAGACGGGCCGGGGTCGACGAGTCGGTGCTCGACGAGGTACGGCTCGCGGTCGGTGAGGCGTGCTCCCGCGCGGTCGGCCTGCACCAGCGCGGCGGCATCGGCGGCACGGTCCGGGTCGCGTTGACCGATCAGGAGAAGCGTTTCCTCATCGAGGTCGAGGACGAGGCCGGCCCTGCCGCCGTCCCGGCCGAAGGTGCCGCCGAGGGCGCGGACCCGGACGAGGACACCCTGGGCCTCGCCGTGATCACCGGCCTGGTCGAGGACCTGGAGGTCACCAACGGTGCGGACGGGGGCCTGATCCGGATGAGCTGGCCGGTCTCGGTCGAGTCCGTGGCGGTCTGAGGGCCCATCCTCCGGGCGCCGGCTGGTCCAGCCCCGGGCAGTTCAGCCCCAGGGTGGTCCAGCTCCGGGCAGTTCAGCCCCAGGGCGGTCCAGCCCTCGGGAGTCCGTTGACAAATTGTTGAACCTGGCGGTTCGCTGCTTCCGGCACGACCGGGTCCGATCGGTGATCGGACCTGTCGCGGAGAAGGAAGATCATGCGGATTCGCATTCTGTGGTCGGCCGGGCAGGCCACCGCCACGCTCGCGGCCACACCCACCGCCGAGGCGCTCTGGGCCGAGCTGCCGATCAGCTCTTCGGCGAGTACCTGGGGCGAGGAGGTCTACTTCGGCACGCCGGTCAGCGTGCCGTGCGAGGCCGACGCCCGGCAGGTCGTCGAGCCGGGCACGGTCGCGTTCTGGACCGACGGCGACAGCCTCGCGCTGCCGTACGGGCCGACGCCGATCTCGCGCGACGGCGAGTGCCGGCTGGCCGGCCCTTGCAACGTCCTCGGCGCGCTGGACGGGGACGCCCGGGTGCTGCGCACCGTCCGGCCCGGTGATCCGATCCGCGTCGAGCGCGCCTGAGCGGGCCCGCACGTCCTGACGGGCGGAGGCCTGCGGCCCCGGGCGTCCGAGGACGGGCAACCGGCAACCGGGAACCGGGGAGCCGACACCGGCCGTGTAGGTTCGACGACCGAAGACGACCGAAACCGAAAGGCTTCTCCCGGTGAACAAGCGACTGCTGGCCGTACCCGCCCTCGGCGCGCTGCTCGCGTTCGGCGCCGTCGGCTGCGGCGACGACAACGGCAAGCAGCTGGAGGCCTGGGCGTCGAACGTCTGCGGCTCGGCCAAGGACCCGATCGCCCAGGCGCAGACCGCGCTCGCCGACACCGGCCAGGTGAAGACCGGCGAGGCCCCGGCCGACCTGCAGAAGCGGCTGTCGGCGGACATCGGGCGGCTGGCCAAGACCAACCAGGACATCGCGGCGGCCATCAACGCCGCCGGTGCGCCCAAGGTGGCCGACGGCGCGAACCTGCAGAAGGACACCGTTGCCGAGCTGACCAAGGCGGCCGACGGCTACCAGGACGTCCAGAAGAAGCTGGACGCCCTGTCCAGCGACGACCAGGCGAAGTTCGCGGACGGGCTGCGCAGCGTGGCCGACCAGGTCCAGCAGCTGGCCTCGCTGTCCACTCAGGCACAGGGCAAGCTGCAGCGCGGCGACCTCGGCGCGGCCATGGCCAAGCAGGAGGGCTGCAAGCCCGCCGGCTCCACGGCCCCGAGCGCCGGGGCGGGCGCCACGTCGGGCGGCGGCGCGTCCGCCACCCCGAGCGCCGGGGCGGCCGGTGGGACGCCCGCGCCCGGCGCGACGGACGGCGCGAGCCCGGCGGCCACCCCGTCCACGGGCACCGACACCACCCCGGCGGCCCCGCCGGCCACCCCGTCGACGGCTCCGACCACCCCCGCGCCCAGCGCGAGCTGAGCCCAGGGTCGTCGGGCCCGTCGGGCGGGCCGGGCCCCGGACCGGACTCGACCGGCCCCGGGGCCCGGCCCGCCCGAGTCGTCGCGTGACTGCGCAGCCGCCCCGCCCCGGTGCGGCGGCTGCGCACCCTGCCCCGGGGGACAATGACGGGGTGATCAGTAGCCCCGTTCTCGACCTGACCCGCCTCGCCAAGCTGCGCGAGGCGCTGCTCGACGCCTCGTTCACCGCCGACGGCTGCCTCGACCTGCTCGGGCCCACCGGCTATGCGGCGTTGGCCCGTAGTGAGGCGGTGCCGGCCCTGCGGGCGACCCGGGGCGGCAGCCCGCTGGAGACGCTGGTCCGGCTGTTCCTGCTCCAGCAGCCGGTGCCGTACCGGGCGGCCGCGGCCGCGCTGCCGGTCGAGGACTGCCTGGCCGACGGCTGGCTGCGCTCCGACGGCGATCTGGTGCGTGCCACCGTGGACGTCCGGCCGTACGCCAACGAGGTGGCCGGGATGCCCAGTTCGGACGCCTGGGTGGTCTCCGACCTGGGCTGCGCGGTGGGTGGCGCGGGCGGTATCGGGTCCGGTGAGACCGCGCACGGGGTGGCCCGCAAGGATCTGGTGCTCGGGGTCGGCGGCGCGTCGACCACGCTGGCCAACATCACCGTGCGCCGCCCGGTCCGGGCCGCGCTGGACCTCGGCTCGGGCTCCGGCGTGCAGGCGCTGCACGCGGCCCGGCACGCGCGGCAGGTGACCGCCACCGACCTGAACCCGCGCGCGCTGCGCTTCTCCGAACTGACCCTGGCGCTGTCCGGTTTCGGCCAGGCGGAGGCGCTCACCGGCAGCCTCTTCGAGCCGGTCGGGGAGCGGCGGTTCGACCTGATCGTCTCCAACCCGCCGTTCGTGATCTCGCCGGCCGGTCGGTTCACCTACCGTGACGGCGGCATGGCCGGCGACGACCTGTGCCGCAGCCTGGTCCGCTCCGCCGCCGACCACCTGGAGCCGGGCGGCTACTGCCAGTTGCTCGCCAACTGGCAGCACGTCAAGGGCGAGGACTGGCACGAGCGGCTGGCCGGCTGGGTGGCGGGCACCGGGCTGGACGCCTGGATCGTCCAGCGCGAGGTCCAGGACGTGGCCCAGTACGCCGAGTTGTGGCTGCGGGACGGCGGCGACCACCGCGGCCCCGGCGGCGACTACCAGGCCCGGTACGGCGAGTGGCTGGACGCCTTCGAGGCGGGCCGGGTCGAGGGCATCGGCATGGGCTGGATCACCCTGCGGGCGAGCGGCGCCGAGCGCCCGACCGTCCGGGTGGAGGAGTGGCCGCACCCGGTGGAGCAGCCGCTGGGCCCGCACATCGAGGAGTGGTTCGACCGGCAGGACTTCCTGCGCTCGCACGACGACGCGGGCCTGCTCGCGGCCCGCTACGTGCTGGCCGACGAGGTGGTCCAGGAGCAGGTCGGCGCGCCGGGTGCGGAGGATCCGGAGCACGTGATCCTGCGCCACAACCGGGGCATGCGGCGCGCCACCAAGGTGGACACCGTGGGCGCCGGTTTCGTCGGGGTCTGCGACGGGACGCTGTCGGCGGGCGAGATCGTGGACGCCATCGCGCAACTGCTCGGCGAGGACCGGGTGGTCCTGCGGGACCGGGTGCCGGAGTCGCTGCGGCTGCTGACCGAGCAGGGGTTCATCCGCCCGGCGGGCTGACCGGGCCGCGGTTCGAGGCGGCCGGTGCCGGTCCGTCTGGGTGGCCGGAGCCGGTCCGTCGAGGTGGCCGGGACTGGTCCGTCGAGGTGGCCGGGACTGGTCCGTCGAGGTGGCCGGAACCGGTTCACCGTCCCGTACTCCCTGGTTCGTCCGGCCGTCGCCGGTCGGCCGCCGCGCGTTGGCCCCCTGCTGTGAAGCTCTGTCCACAGGCTGTGGACAGGGCTGGGGAGCCGGGGGCCAGGGGTGGACACGACGACGGCGACGGTGGGCGGGCTGGTGCTCGCCCTCTTCGGTGGCGTGCTGCTGCTCTGGTGCGCCGCCGAAGTGCGCCTTCGCCACCGGGTGCGCCGACGGGGGGCGTCGACGGTGGCCACGGTCGTCGCCGAGGACGAGGCGCACGGCCAGCTCGACAGCGCGCCGCTGCTCTCCTTCTCCGTCCTGCCGCCGGCCGGCGGGTCCGGCACGGGCCGGATCGCCGAGCTGGTGCTCACCCGTCCGCGCGGCCACACCCCGCTGCGCCGTCCGGACCGCTTCACGCCCGGCGCCTCGGTGCGGATCTGCTACGACCCGCGCCGCCCGAGCCGGGTGGTGCTGGCGGCCGGGGAGATCGGCCGGGCGGCCGTCGCCGACCTGTTGTGGAGCGTGCTCGGCGTGGGCTGTCTGGTGGCGGGCGCCGGGCTGCTCACGGCGGTCAACGGCTGATTCCGGGGCGCACCGCCGACCCCGCGAGGCGTTCGCCGGGAACCGCGGTCGCCGCCCCCGGCGGGCGTCCGGGCAGTCGTCCCCCAGTGCCGCCGATACTCCGTTGACAGATTTCGAAATCCGTCATTCCATCCTCCGGAACCCGCCGGAGCCCCCTCCACGGGGCGCGAACCTCCGTCATCGGGTTACCGTTCGAGTGGCGTCGGTGAGCTCGGTAACTGAAAACGCGGGATGCGTCCGTTTGACAAGGGTGGCCGGGGTACGGTCACACTCCGCTGGTGGGGTCGTCGTACAGCGGCACCCCCGGGACGGTGGAGGGGTCGGGCGGAGCGCAGCCCGGGCTGCCGGCGCCGACCAGCCCACATAAGGACCGGGAGAGAAGAGCGAAGGTGTCCCCGAGCAGCGAGACCGCGCACGGACAGCGACTCGTCATTGTCGAGTCGCCGGCCAAGGCGAAGACGATCAAGGGCTACCTTGGCCCCGGCTACATCGTCGAGGCGAGCGTCGGGCACATCCGCGACCTCCCCAGCACCGCGGCGGAGGTCCCGGACAAGTACACCGGTGAGGTGCGCCGCCTCGGGGTGGACGTCGACCACGACTTCGCACCCATCTACGTGGTCAACGCGGACAAGAAGTCCCAGGTCAGCAAGTTGAAGTCGCTGCTCGCGGAGTCCGACGAGCTCTTCCTCGCCACCGATGAGGACCGCGAGGGTGAGGCCATCGCGTGGCACCTCCAGCAGGTGCTCAAGCCCAAGGTGCCGGTGCACCGGATGGTGTTCCACGAGATCACCAAGTCGGCGATCCAGGAGGCGGTGGCCAACCCGCGCGAGCTCAACCAGCGCCTGGTCGACGCCCAGGAGACCCGCCGCATCCTCGACCGCCTCTACGGCTTCGAGGTCTCGCCGGTGCTGTGGAAGAAGGTCATGCCGAAGCTCTCGGCGGGCCGCGTGCAGTCCGTCGCGACCCGCCTGGTGGTCGAGCGCGAGCGCGAGCGGATCGCCTTCCGCACCGCCTCGTACTGGGACCTGGTCGGCACCTTCGGCACCGGCCGCACCGCGGCCGACGCGGCGAACCCGGAGACCTTCGGGGCCCGGCTCTCCTCGGTGGACGGCAAGCGGATCGCCAGCGGCCGTGACTTCGGTTCGGACGGCCGGCTGAAGGCCGGCAGCGCCAACACCCTGCACCTGGACGAGCAGGCCGCCCGGCAGCTGGCCGCCGCCCTGGAGCAGACCGCGTTCAGCGTCCGCAGCGTCGAGTCCAAGCCGTACCGTCGCTCGCCGTACGCGCCGTTCCGCACCACGACGCTCCAGCAGGAGGCCAGCCGCAAGCTCGGCTTCGGCGCCAAGCGGACCATGCAGGTGGCCCAGAAGCTGTACGAGAACGGCTTCATCACCTATATGCGTACCGACTCCACGACGCTGTCGGACACCGCGGTCTCCGCCGCCCGCGCGCAGGTCACCCAGCTGTACGGCGCCGACTACCTGCCGGACGCCCCGCGCACCTACGCCAGCAAGGTCAAGAACGCGCAGGAGGCGCACGAGGCCGTCCGCCCCTCCGGCGACCGCTTCCGCACCCCCGCCGAGACCGGCCTGAGCGGCGACGACTTCCGGCTCTACGAGCTGATCTGGATGCGCACCGTCGCCTCCCAGATGAAGGACGCGGTCGGCCAGTCGGTGACCGTCAAGGTCGGCGGCGCCTCCGCCGACGGCCGCGACGTCGAGTTCTCCGCCTCCGGCAAGATCATCACCTTCCACGGCTTCCTCAAGGCCTACGTCGAGGGCGCCGACGACCCGAACGCCGAGCTGGACGACCGCGAGCGCCGGCTGCCGCAGGTCGTCGAGGGCGACCCGCTGGCCGCCGAGCAGCTCACCCCCGAGGGTCACGCCACCAAGCCGCCGGCGCGCTACACCGAGGCCTCGCTGGTCAAGGAGTTGGAGGACCGGGAGATCGGTCGCCCCTCCACCTACGCCTCGATCATCGACACGATCATCCAGCGCCGGTACGTGTTCAAGAAGGGGACGGCGCTCGTCCCGTCCTTCCTCTCCTTCGCCGTGGTCAACCTCCTGGAGAAGCACTTCGGCCGACTGGTCGACTACGACTTCACCGCCAAGATGGAGGACGACCTCGACCGGATCGCGGCCGGCGAGGCCAAGTCCGTGCCGTGGCTGAAGCGCTTCTACTTCGGCGAGGGCGACGGCCACGCGACCGGCGGTGCCGCCGAGGCCGGCAACGGCGACGGCGACCACCTGGGCGGCCTGAAGGAACTGGTCACCGACCTCGGCGCGATCGACGCCCGGGAGATCAGCTCGTTCCGGATCAGCGACGACATCACCCTGCGGGTCGGCCGCTACGGTCCGTACGTCGAGCGCGCCTCCGCCGTCGAGGGCGAGCCCGGCCAGCGCGCCGACATCCCGGACGAGCTGCCGCCGGACGAGCTCACCGTCGAGCTGGCCGAGGAACTGCTGGCCAAGCCCAGCGGCGACTTCGAGCTCGGCCCGGACCCGGTCAGCGGCAACATGCTGGTGGCCAAGGACGGCCGCTACGGCCCGTACGTGACCGAGATCCTGCCCGAGGGCACGCCCAAGACCGGCAAGAACGCGGTCAAGCCGCGCACCGCCTCGCTGTTCAAGACGATGTCGCTGGACACCGTCACCCTGGAGGACGCGCTGCGGCTGCTCTCGCTGCCGCGCGTGGTCGGGGCCGACGCCGAGGGTGTGGAGATCACCGCGCAGAACGGCCGCTACGGTCCGTACCTCAAGCGCGGCACCGACTCCCGCTCGCTCACCAGCGAGGACCAGCTCTTCACGATCACCCTCGACGAGGCTCTGGTCATCTACGCCCAGCCCAAGCAGCGCGGCCGGGCCGCCGCCGCCCCGCCGCTCAAGGAGCTGGGCACCGACCCGGTCAGCGAGCGCCCCGTGGTGGTCAAGGACGGCCGCTTCGGCCCGTACGTGACCGACGGCGAGACCAACGCCACGCTCCGCAAGGACGACGAGGTCGAGACGATCACGCCCGAGCGCGGCTACGAGCTGCTCGCCGAGAAGCGGGCGCGCGGGCCGGTGAAGAAGGTGGCGAAGAAGGCCCCGGCCAAGAAGGCGACCGCGAAGAAGGCGACGGCGACCAAGACCGCCGCCACCAAGACCGCGGCCGCGAAGAAGACCGCCGCCAAGAAGACCACGACGGCGAAGGCGGCCACGGCGAAGAAGACGGCGGCCAAGAAGACCGCCGCGAGCAAGGCCGCGGCGACCGACGAGGGCTGATCCTCCGGCAGCGCCCCGCCAGTGGCTCGGACGGCGATCGGACGGCGCTCGGAGGGCGCTCGGAGGGCGCTCGGACAGGGCCTCCACCAGTGCCGACGGGCCCGCGTCCCCACCTCGGGGACGCGGGCCCGAGGCCGGTCGGACTCTGTGCGCGGAACGTCACAACCCGGTGATGAGCGGGATCCGGAACCCCGTTCGTCTCATTCCGGCCAACCCCCGCCCGCTACGCTGACCGTATGACGAGCGAGGAGCAGCCCACCCCCAGCGCCGCCCCGGCCGCCAGCGCCGCCACGCCCGACCTGCCCGAGGTCGCGCCGGCCGGGACGCCGGTGGAACGGGCCCGGGCGCTGCTGCGGACACGCCCCTACCGGCGCCTGTGGACCACCCAGCTGATCGGCGGCACCGCCGACCGGCTCGGCCTACTGGTGCTGCTCGCGCTCACCGTGATCGCCGCGGCCCTCGGCGGCCAGTTCGGCGACCTGCCGCGCAGCCTCGCCTTCGCCGTCGCCGCGGTCCTCGCCGTCCGGCTGGCGGCCACCGGGCTGATCGGCGTCGCGTTGCTCGGGCCGGTGCACCGGCTGGTCACGGGCCGGCTGGACCGGCGCTGGACGCTGTTCGGCGCCGACACGCTGCGCGCGCTGCTGATCGGCCTCGCGCCCTGGTGGACCGTCTGGCTGGGCTCCGGCCCGAAGCCCTCCGGCGCCGCCACCTACGTCCTGCTCGCCACGGTGTTCGTCACCGGTGCCGCCGAGCGGGTCCGGGGGATCGCCGAGGACGCCGCCGTCCCCGGCCTGCTGCCGCCCGCCAACCCGCACGCGCCCGCCGCCGAGCAGCGGCCGGCCGCCGCCAACCTGGACACCGTCCGGAGCATCGACCGCTTCACCGGCTGGGCCACCGCGCCGCTCGCGGCCGTCGGCCTGGTCGTCCTCACCCTGCTGAACAACATCGGCGCGGCGCTCGGCTCGGACTGGCTCCGGGCCCACCAGGTCACCTTCGCCGCGCTCGGCGCGGCCGGCCTGTTCGCCGCCTCGGCCGCCCGCGGCTACCTCCAGCAGCTGCCCGTCGGCGCGCTGACCGTCGCCCCGCACTCGCCGCTGCAGGGCCTGCGCGCGCCCACCGACGCCACGCCGGGCCCCGCGCTGAGCAAGGGCCGCACCGGCAGCGCCCCGTACTTCACCTTCGCCGTCGCCGCCGGCTACGCCTCGATGGCCGGCGTCGCCGCGCTCGCGCTGCTCACCGCCGCCGAGCACCGGGCCGGGCCGATCGGCTACGGCCTGCTGGTGCTCGCAGCCACCGCGGCGCCCGCCCTCGGCTCCCGGCTCACCCGGGCCACGCTGCCCGCGCTCTCCCGCCGCCGCCTGCTCGCGCTGGCGCTGCTCACCGAGGGCGTGGCGCTGATCCTGGCCGGGCTGGTGCTGGACTTCGTGCTGGTCCTGGCACTCACCCTGCTGGCCGGCCTCACCGCCGGGATCGTCGTCTCCGCCGGGCGCACCCTGCTCGCCCAGGAGGTGGAGGAGGCCCGGCTGCCGAAGGTCACCGAGCACCTGTACGCGGTGCTGCGGGTCGTGGTCGGTGCCGCGCTGGTCGTCGTCCCGCTGATCGCCGCGGTCTACGGGGACGTCGAGTACGGCAGGGTCGAGCCCGGCTCCTTCACCTTCATCCACGGCGGCGCGGCCCTGGCCGTCGCCACCTCGGGGCTGCTCACGCTGGTCCTCGCCGCCGTCGTCCTGCTGCGGACCGACGACCGGCGCGGTACCGCGCCGTTCGGCCGGGACCTGGTGGACGCGGTGCGCGGCGCCGTCGCCCCGGCACCGCACCGGGGCGCCGGCACCGGCTTCTTCATCGCCCTGGAGGGCGGCGACGGCGCCGGCAAGTCCACCCAGGCCCAGGCGCTTGCCGAGTGGATCCGCGGCAAGGGGCACGAGGTCGTGCTCACCCGCGAGCCCGGCGGCAGCCCGGTCGGCCAGCGGCTGCGCGGTCTCGTCCTGGACGTCGGCAACACCGGCCTGTCGCACCGCGCCGAGGCGCTGATCTACGCGGCCGACCGGGCCGAGCACGTCGAGAACGTCATCCGGCCGGCCCTCGCCCGCGGCGCCGTCGTGATCACCGACCGGTACATGGACTCCTCCATCGCCTACCAGGGCGCCGGGCGCGACCTGGCCGCCACCGAGGTCGCCCGGATCTCCCGCTGGGCGACTGGCGGGCTGCTGCCCGACCTGACCGTCGTCCTGGACGTCGACCCGACCCGGGCCCGGGAGCGCTTCACCGAGGCGCTCGACCGGTTGGAGTCCGAGCCCACCGAGTTCCACCAGCGGGTCCGGTCCGGCTTCCTCGCCCTCGCGGCCGCCGACCCGGCGCGCTACCTGGTCGTCGACGGCAGCCAGGCCCCGGGCTTCGTCACCACCGCCATCCGGCACCGGCTCGACCGCGAGCTGCCGCTCTCCGAGCAGGAGAAGGCCGCCCGCGCCGAGCAGGAGCGGCTCGCCCGTGAGGAGGCCGAGCGCCGCGCCGCCGAGGAGGCCCGCAAGAAGGCCGAGGCCGAGGCGGCCGAGCGCAAGCGCCAGGAGCTGCTGGAGCAGCTGCGGGCCGAACAGGCCGAGAAGGAGCGGTTGGCCAAGGAGGAGGCCGAGCGGGTCGCCGCCGAGGCCCGACGCAAGGCGGAGGAGGACGCCCGCCGCCGGGCGGAGGAGGAAGCCCGCCGCCGCGCCGAGGAGGAGGCCGAGCGCAAGGCCGAGGAGGAGGCCCGGCTGGCCGCGGAGGCCGCCGAGCGCAAGCGTCTCGCCGACGAGGCGGCCGCCCAGGTGGAGCTCCAGCGCCAGCGTGAACTCCAGCGCGAGGAGCAGCGCCGCCGGGCGGAGGAGGCGCTGCAGCGGGCCGAGGAGGCCCGGCTGGCGCAGGCCGCCGCGCTCGCGGCCGCGGCTGCGGCGGCGGAGACGACGGCGGACCGGGCGGCGGCCGGGAGGCTGGGCGCCGGTCCGGTTCCCGGGGAGGCCGTGACCACCGAGCTGCGGGCCGTCCGGGACGTTCCGGGCGCGGGTCCTGCGGGCACCGTCGGCCCTGGTGGGGGCGACGAGGCGACGAGGGAGCTCTCGCTGCGGGACCGGCAGACGGCCGCCCGTGCGGCGGAGGCCGTCGACGCGACCACGCAGCTGCCGGTGGTCCCGCCGGCCGCCGCGGACGAGACGGCCGTGCTGCCGAGGGTCCCGGCCGAGGCGGACCGGACCGCGGTGCTGCCGCGGGTCGAGCCGGGCGGTACGCCGTCGGGTCGTACGTCGCCGGGTGGTGCGCCGTCGGATCGGGTGCCGGGCAGTGTGGCGCCGGGCGGAGTGGTGCCGGGTCGCGCGGAGGACCGGGTGCCGCCGGGGCTGTGGCGCGAGGAGCCGGTGGACAGCACCCGCGAGCTGCCGGTGGTCGGCGCCGAGCCCGAGCCCGCCGCCGAGTCGCAGGCCACCGCCGAGCGGCCCCGGCCGGAATGGGCCGAGGAGACGCCGATGGACGACCTGCCGAGCCTCACCGACACCCTGCTCGGCACGCGCGACGAGTGGGCGAACTGGGATCACGGCGGTGGCCAGGCCCCGCAGGACCCGCGTGGCGGCCAGGACCCTCGCGCCGGCGGCGACCGGGGCGGCGACAAGGGCGAGGGCGGCGGCAAGGGCAAGGGCCGTCGCTGGGGCCGCCGGGGCTGACCCTGGACGGCTGGACGGCTGGACGGCTGGACGGCTGGACGGCTGGACGGCTGGACGGACGACGGGCGGCGTCGTCGGGGTGGAGTGCCCCGGCGGCGCCGCCTTCGTCGTTCGGCGTGTCCGTCGTCCGATGCGGTGGGCGTCCCTCGGCGGGGACGTCCGTCGGCGGCGGGTCACCCGGACGGCGCCGTGGCTGTCCGAGCGGGCACGTATGCTCGACGGCGGGGAAGAGGCGCCGGGAGCGCTGCCGTACGGAGCTTGGGAGCAGCAGTGGCCGTCTGGGACGACCTGGTGGGCCAGGAGCGGGTGGTCGAGCAGCTGACCGCCGCCGCCCGGGCGGCCGGGGCGACGGTCGAGGCCGGTCGCGGGGCCGGTCCGCAGCCGGGCGGGAACGCCTCCCTGATGACGCACGCCTGGCTGTTCACCGGCCCGCCCGGGGCCGGGCAGGTCACCGCCGCGCGCGCGTTCGCCGCGGCCCTCCAGTGCACCAGCCCCGACCTCGCGCTCGGCGGCACGCCGGGCTGCGGATTCTGCGACGGCTGCCACACCGTGCTGGCCGGCAGCCACGCCGACGTCAAGTACGTCCGGACCGACGGCCTGTCCATCGGCGTCGGTGACATGCGCGCCCTCGTGCTGCGCGCCTCCAGCTACCCGACCGGCGGCCGCTGGTCGGTGATCCTGGTCGACGCCGCCCACCGGCTCACCGAGGCCGCCGCGAACGCGCTGCTCAAGGGTGTGGAGGAGCCCTCCCCGCGCACCGTCTGGCTGCTCTGCGCCCCCTCCGTCCAGGACGTGCTGCCGACCATCCGCTCGCGCTGCCGCCTGCTCGTCCTGCGCACGCCCGCCGCCGAGGCCGTCGCCGACATGCTGGTCCGCCGCGACGGCGTCGAGCCGGAGACCGCCCGGCTGGCCGCGCTCGCCGGGCAGGGTGACGTCGAGCGCGCGCGTCGCCTCGCCGTCGACGAGCAGGCCCGCACCCGCCGCACCGACGTGCTGCGGATCCCGCTGGAGGTCGCCGACATCGGCGGCTGCCTGGCCGCCGCCCAGCGCCTGGTCGACACCGCCAAGGCCGACGCCGAGGCGCTCGCCGAGACCCAGGACGCCAAGGAGACCGACGACCTGAAGGCCGCCTACGGCGCCGCCGAGGGCAGCAAGGCGCCGCGCGGCATGGCCGGGGCGGTCAAGGAGCTGGAGAAGCGGCAGAAGAGCCGCGCCACCCGCACCCGCCGGGAGACCCTCGGGGTCGCGCTGCTCGACCTGCTGGGCTTCTACCGGGACGTGCTCGCGCTCCAGCTCGGCTCCACCGGCACCCTCGCCAACGAGGACCAGCGGCAGGCGCTGAACCGGGTCGCGCAGGATGGTCCGCCGGAGGGCACGCTGCGCCGGATCGAGGCGGTGCTCGCCTGCCGGCGGGCGCTGGACCGCAACGTCGACCCGCTGCTCGCCGTCGAGGCGATGACGGTGGCGCTGCGCGCGGGCTGAGCCGCCTGTCGGGTGGGGGTGCCGGGGCAGGGTTGCCGGGCGGGGCTGCCGAGCCGTGCCGCTGGGCCGTGCCGCTGGGCCCTCCGAAGCGGGGTGTGCCCGGCGTAGGCCTCCCGGAGCTGGCCTGCTGTCCCACCTTCGAGTGAATGCTCGATACGCGCCGAGCACACCCACGTGTGACGGTCCGCCCGTTGTGCACGCTGGGGGCCGACTGCGCCCCGTTGCCGGGGCCGTCGCCCCCGTACGGCGCCGGGTCCCGTCCGGCGCCGGCCCTCCTCCCGAGGTGGTGCGTCCCATGGTTCGTTCGCTCCTCGTCATCCCCCTGCTGGCGGCCGCGCTGGGCGGGATCTGGCTGGCCCGCGGCGCGCTCCAGCGCTGGCGCGACCTGCGCGCCGCCCAGACCTACGAACTGGCCGGCGACCGCTGGCCGATGCTGGTGCGGGCGGCCGGAGCGATGGTCTGCGGGGTCTGTGTCACCGCGCTGACGCTGCTCACGGCGCTCGGGGCGTTCGGCGGCCTCGGCCACGGCGACCAGGAACCGGACCGCGCGGAGCCGGCGGTCGACGCGGTGAGTGCGGGCGCGGGCGAGGGCGCGGCGGCCAGGCAGCAGGCGGCGCCGCCCGTCGTCGCCGAGCCGGCCGCGGCCTCCGCCACGTCGTCGCCCACCGTGGCCAGCCGCTTCGACAGCGTCGGCCACCCGGGCGGCGGCGAACTGCTGCAGTCCGCCGTGCTCGGCCCGGACGGGCAGCCGCGCAACGTCCGGGTCTGGCTGCCGCCGCAGTACGCCAAGGAGTCGAACGCGCGCTTCCCGGTCGTCGTGATGCACGCGGCCGCCCCGAACAAGACCGCCGACGCCGAGGTCCCGGACGTCTTCGAGGGCATCAACTCGGCCCTGCAGACCGGCCGTGCCCGCCCGTTCATCCTGGTCACCCCCGAGGCGCCGAACGGCACCGCGCACCCGTGCGACCTGGTCGCCGCCGCCCCGGCCGCCGTCGCCGACGACGCGACGCTGCGCACCACCATCGCCGCCTCCTTCCGCACCCTGCCGCCCGGCCCGGCCTCCTGGGGCACCCTCGGCGTCGAGGGCGGCGCGTCGTGCGCGGCCGCCGCCGGACTGTCCCGCCCCGACCTGTACGGGGTGGCCGCCGCAGTCTCCGGCCGGTACGACGCCGCCGCGCTCGCCCAGACCGGCGCCGAGGCCCCGGCCGGCAGCGCCGCGAAGCTGCTGCTGGCCGCCGCCAAGGCGGACTCGGCCGGGCTGGACGCGGCCCGCAAGCTCCAGGCCGCGCTCAAGGCCGGTACCGGCCCGGCGGCCAAGGCCGAGGTGCGGATCTCGGACAACGTGCAGGACTACACCCCCGACCGGGAGCGGCTGCGGCTCGTTCGGCAGGCCGCGCAGTACCTGGCCGAGGCGCTGGCCAAGGCGTCCTGACCCGGCGTCAGTGCGTCATCGCCGCCCGGTGCCCACGGCGGGCACCGGGCGGCGCGCTGTGGTGCAATGCGAGTCCGGTCGCCGGTCGGCGACCCGGAGTGACGATCGAAAGGGAGCGGATGAGGGCCACCGGGCGAGTACTGGCTGCGGCGCTCGCCGCCGGGCTGCTGGCGGGCGGGTGCGGCGCGGGTTCGTCCGGGACGGGCGGCGTCGAGCCCTCCGGTTCCGCGGGCGCGACCCCGTCGGACTCGGCCGGGCCCGCGGCGCCGACTGCCGCCGCCGCGCCCAGGGTCACGCCGCTGGAGCCGCTGCCCGCCGCCGTACCGGCCGCGCTCGCCCCGTACTACGCGCAGCGGCTCGCCTGGAAGTCGTGCGACGGCGGGTTCGAGTGCACCACCTTCCGGGTGCCGCTGGACTACGACCGCCCCGGCGACGGCGACCTCACCCTGACGGCCGCTCGCGCCCTCGTCCTCCCGCCGCCCAAAACCAAAACCAAAACCGGAACCGGAACCGGAGCCAGGACCGGAGCGGGGGGCTGGAGTGGGGACCTGGGCGGGGACGGCTCCGGTCAGGGCAGCCGGATCGGCTCGCTGCTGCTCAACCCGGGCGGGCCCGGCGGCTCGGCGATCGAGTACCTGCAGATCGCCGCCGATACGTACGACAGCGGCGTGCGCGCCCGGTACGACCTGGTCGGCCTCGACCCGCGCGGGGTCGGCCGCAGCAGCCCGGTCAGCTGCCTGAGCGGCCCCCGGATGGACGCCTTCACCGCCGTCGATCTGACCCCCGGCGACCAGCGCGGGATCGACGCACTGGTCGCCGCCGACAAGGAGTTCGCCGAGGGCTGCCGACAGCACACCGGGGCGGCGCTCGGCCACCTCAGCACCGTCGAGGCCGCCCGCGACATGGACGTGCTGCGCGCCCTGCTCGGCGACAAGCGGCTGAACTTCGTCGGCAAGTCCTACGGCACCTTCCTCGGCGCCACCTACGCCGGGCTCTTCCCCAGCCGGGTCGGGCGGCTGGTGCTGGACGGCGCGCTGGACCCGTCGCTCGACGCCGCCACCAGCAACCGCACCCAGGCCGGCGGCTTCGAGATCGCCTGGGCCGCCTTCGCCAAGGACTGCGCCCCCCGCAAGGACTGCCCGCTCGGCCGGACCGAGCAGCAGGTCGGCGAGCAGCTCACCGCCCTGCTCGCCACCGTCCAGGCACACCCGCTGCCCAGCACCGACAAGGGTCGCCGGCTCACCGGGGCCCAGGCGAAGACCGGCGTCATCCAGGCCATGTACGCCGACTCCCTCTGGCCCAAGCTGCGCTCCGCGCTCACCGCCGCCAAGGCCGGCGACGGCACCGGCCTGCTGAAGCTCTCCGACTCCTACTTCGGGCGCGAGGCGGACGGCTCGTACCCCAATCTGATGTCCGCCAACACGGCGGTGAACTGCCTCGACCTGCCCGCCGCGTTCGCCGGGCCGGCGGACGTCCAGCGCGCGGTGCCGGAGTTCGAGCGGACCTCGCCGCACTTCGGCCGCGACATGGCCTGGATGGCGCTGGCCTGCACCTACTGGCCGGTCCGGGCCACCGGCGCGGCGCACACCATCCGGGCCGCCGGCGCCGCCCCGATCGTGGTCGTCGGCACCACCCGCGACCCGGCCACCCCGTACGCGTGGGCCCAGGCGCTGGCCGGGCAACTGGAGTCCGGACGCCTGCTCACCTACGACGGGGACGGCCACACCGCGTACGGGCGCCACAGCGACTGCGTGGACGACGCGGTCAACCTCTTCCTGCTGGAGGGCGAGGCCCCGGAGCACGGCGAGCGCTGCAACTGGTAGGCGGCGGAGCGCCCGGTCGCCCGGATGGTTTTCGCTTCAACCGACGGCCGGTGCGACGTTACGATGAGCGCCCCCCTGCTCTCGTCCCCCTCCCCGGAGCGCACCGTGCTCGGAGTCAACGACCTGGCGACCTACATCCTCGGCGCCCTCGTCATCGTCCTACTGCCCGGCCCCAACTCGCTGTACGTGCTGTCCGTCGCCGCCCGCAAGGGCGTACGGACCGGCTACCGGGCCGCCGCCGGCGTCTTCGTCGGCGACCTCACCCTGATCAGCCTCACCTCGCTGGGCGCCGCCTCCCTCCTGAAGGCCAACCCGGCCGTCTTCGCCGTGGTCAAGCTCGGCGGCGCCGCCTACCTGCTCTGGATCGGCTACGGCATGCTCCGCGCCGCCCGCCAGCTCTGGCGCGAACGCCAGGCCGCCACCGCTGCCGCCACCACCGCCGAACCGGCCGCCGAGCCCGTCGAGCGCCCATTCCGCCGAGCCCTGGTGATCAGCCTGCTGAACCCGAAGGCGATCCTCTTCCTGCTCTCCTTCTTCACCCAGTTCGTCGACCCCGGCTACGGTCAGCCGGCTCTCTCCTTCGGCCTGCTCGGCGGCATCCTCCAGACCTTCAGCGTGCTCTACCTCTCCCTGCTGATCTTCGCGGGCACCACCCTCGCCTCCGCCTTCCGCCGCCGCAAGCGCCTCTCCGCCACCCTCACCAGCGGCGTCGCCGTCCTCTTCGCCGGCTTCGCCGCCAAACTCGCCGTCTCCTCCGCCTGACCCCGCCCCCTCGCATCCAGGTGTGGATCACCCGCGAAACCCGTGTAGACTGGCCCGCGTTGCCACCACGCGTGGCAACGGTGCCGCCTTAGCTCAGTTGGCCAGAGCAACGCACTCGTAATGCGTAGGTCGCGGGTTCGAATCCCGCAGGCGGCTCAGAAACGGAAAGGCCCGGTCAGCACTCTGACCGGGCCTTTTGGCGTCTGCATCATGCGTCGGCGACGGCGGGCGCGGGCCGCCCGCGTGTTCGTGGTCTCAGTTGTGGTCTCACTTTCGGCCGGTTGGGGCCAGAGCGCGTTGCCCATCCGCCGGGCCGCTTCGCGGGTCGTCGGGGTGGTCGTCTTGACGTAGCGGCGGGTCATGCTGATCTGCGAGTGGCCGAGGATTTCCATGATGGTGAACGGGTCCACCCCCAACTCGTTGAGGATCGTCCCGGCGGAGTGGCGGCTGCCGTCGTGCTGGCGCCGGTCCTCGATCCCGGCCTCGGCCAACAGCTCCTTGAACTCCTCCCAGTCGGCGTGGGGGTCGACCGGCTGACCGTCTGGACGGCAGGTGACGAGGCCGTATTCCTGCCACTCCTCGCCGGCCGCCGTCCTCCACTCCTCCTGCTGCTGACGCTGCTCGCGAAGGAGCGGGATCAGCGGCGGCAGCAGGGGAGTCGTGCGACGGCTGCCCTTGGTCTTCGGGCGGGTGAACGCAAGGCCGCCGCCGTGCCGCTTCGGGCAGGTGCTGGCGTGCCGGTCGCACTTCGGCGGGCAGGGCTTCGGGCACCCGTGCGTGTAGCGGCGGTGCTTAGTACACCCGGGCTCGCACGCGTCTCGGTGCAGCCGTTCGCCGCACGCGTGAGGGTCGTCGCACCCGTGGCGCCACTTCAGCCGCTGGAGCTGCCAGGGCGTATCCATCTGCCCGGCATCCTCATCGACGTACTTCCAGCGCAGGCCAAGCGCCTCACCTTGGCGCAGGCCCTGACCGACGCCGATCACCCACCGGACCCGGGTCGGGCGCTTCATCGCGGCGACCAGGAAGCGCCGGGCCTCTTCCTGGGTGAACGGGTTCGCGTCCGTCTCCTCGACCGTGGGGGAGTCGACCAGCGTGGCGACGTTGCGGGCGACCTTCCCCCGGCGGTGGGCGATCTTCAGCGCGCGGGAGATGATCCGGTGCACCTTGAGGATGTGCGATCCGGCGCGGCCCTCGGCGCGGAGCTGCCCGTACAGCTCGTCCAGGTGCGCCGGCAGCAGCCGGTCCAGCCGGTGCTTGCCGATGCCGGGGATGATGTGGTTTCGGGTCTTGGACCAGTAGTCGTCGAGGCCGCGCGGCTTCAGCCTCTGGTTCGCGATGGTGGTCAGGTAGGTGGTCATCCACTGTTCGAGGGTCGGCGCCCGGCCAGCCGCTGCCACCTGACCCGCGTCGCGGTCGGCCTCCAACGTCTTTGCCTTGCACCGTACTTCGGGCTCAGTCTTGGCGCTGCGGTGGCGCCGGTCGGGGCTGCCGTCCGCCTTGACACCCATGGTCGCGCGGCCGTGCCAACGGCCGTCCGCGCCCTGGTAGATGGTCGATTCCATGGTGGGCGGGCGGGTCTTGCGCTCGCTCACGTGGTGCTCCTGAAGTGGCGAGGGCGCCGGGCATGGTGCTGCCCGGCGCCCTCGAAGGACTGGTCGGTGGTACTGGTCAGGCGACGTTGGCGGTCTGGCGCTCGATGTAGGCCTCGACATCGGCGGGCCGGATGCGGCGGGAACGTCCGATCCTGATGGACGTCAATTCCTTCTCCGCCAGGAGCTGGTAGAGCGTCGAGCGCCCGATGCGCAGCATCTTCGCGGCCTCCTCGGCGGTCAGCAGAACCGGGCGAATCGTGGCGGCGGGCACGGTCATGGGGGTTCCTCGGGCGGGGGCGAAGCGCCGGAGCTGTCCGCTGGCGTGGTGGGCGGTGCTGGGCCACTTCTTGGTGTGGGTCTCCGGGGGCGCGAGGAGGTTGAGGAGCTGGGTCATGGTGCCGGTTACGTGAACGACTGGCTGTAGTGCCGGTGTCCCATAAAGCGGGGAACTCCCCGAACCGCATTGGGGGGCGATCATGACATGGCGACAGTAGTGTCCGCGTCCGGACGCGACGTTTCCCCGCTGGAGTGATGAGACATGAGAGAGACGCCATCGGATGTCACCCTGGCGACCCAAGTCGGATTTCCCAGGCTGCGGTTTCATCATGTCGGAGTGCAGACGACTGACCTTGAGAACAGCGTCCGCTGGTACGGGGACTTTCTCGGGTGCCAGCGGGCGTGGTCGCTTGACCAGTTCTCCGAACTGACCCGTAGCCGCCTGCCTGGGATTCGCGAGTTGACTGAGATGGTTCTCGGCGACGTCCGCTTTCACCTCTTCGGCCGGCCCGGCCGTAAGTCCGAGCCGGCCGAGAGCGCCGTGCAGTTCCAGCACTTCTGCTTCAGCGTGAGCACCGCCGAGGACCTGATATGGCTTCGGCGGCGCTGGATCGAGCTCTACGAGTCCGGCCGTTACGCGTTCGCGACAGATGAGCAGCCGACCGACATCGTGATCGACGAAGACGGCGTGCAGAGCTTCTACACGTACGACGTCAACGGGCTGGAGTTCGAATTCACCTTCGTGCCGGACGGGCTGTCATGAAGCCAGCCGCTAGTGGTGCGCTGTGCGACGCGCCGGCCGTTGGGCGATGGGACTTCGGCGGGCTCCCGTATGGTCTCGAACCGCTGATCCTGCCGGCGGTGGGAGATCCCGACGGTCCGGCGGACGCGGTTCCGGCCTGGGACTACGCCGAGAGCTGCCGACGCCTGGCCGATCTCGGCGAACGCGGCCTGCTGACGCCCGAGGTCGAGCCATGCGAATCGCCGGACGAGCTGTTCTGGTTCCGGTGGCTCACTGGGCACCAGGTGTGCTTCGTCGTGTGGCGGCTGATCGCTCAGCTCGTGGACGACCTCGACCAGGGCCGCCGGTCGGCCGACGAGGTGCTGCCACAGATCAGCCACTACGTGGACGGCTACTCCGCGATGCTGCTCTACACCGGCTCGTGCCCGCCCGATGTCTACAACGTCCTGATCCGGCCGAGCATGCGGTTGCGGCACCGCGCGTTCAGCGGCGCCTGGGCGCCGGACTACTGGCCGATCCGGGATCTCTTCCGCCGCCGTCGGCTGCCTGGGAGCTCTGACACCGACGTCAGTGAGCTGCTGGACGCCATCACCCTGCTGCACCTCGTCCACGACGGGGTCGCCGCGCGCCTGGTCACCAACGGCCGGTCGCTGCTGCGCGAGGCCGCCGTCCGCGGTCCTGGTCACCGGCCCGCAGGGCTGATCTACGACTCCTATTTCACGACGCTGCGGGCACCGGTCCCCCGGCACGAGGTCGTGGCCCAGTTGCTGCGCCGGCTCGTGGCGATCGCCCAGGACGTCGCCGCGAACGGGCTGTACGCGGCGGGTGACGCTGACGAACGGCCTGCCGAGCTGCAGAAGCCCGAAGTGGTCAAGTGCGAGAACAGCCTCGTCGACATCCTGCTGGGCGTCGCGCAACACGCATGCGGCCTTCCGTCCCAGCCGCTGCCCACCTTCCGTATGAAGCCTGGCCGAGGAGTAAGTCTATGACCGTCCTGCGACCGGCGCTGACCGGAACCCTCGGCGGCGTGGCCGCGACGCACTGGCTCGCGTCCGCCGTCGGTATGGGCATCCTGGAGCGCGGCGGCAACGCCTTCGATGCGGCGGCGGCCGCCGGGTTCGCCCTGCAGATCGTCGAGCCGCATTCGAACGGGCCGGGGGGTGACGTCGTGATCGCCGTCTACTCGCGCTCGACCGGCGCGGTCCGCATCATCTGCGGCCAGGGCCCGATGCCACAGGCGGCGACCATCGACGCGTTCGGTGCGCTCGGCATCAAGCAGATACCCGCAGGCGGCCTGCTTCCGGCGACCGTGCCGGGAGCCTTCGGGGCCTGGATGCGACTGCTCGGTGAGTTCGGCACCATGCCGCTGGAGTCCGTCCTCGAACCGGCGATCGGATACGCCTCCCGCGGCTACCCGCTGCTGCCCGCTGCCGCGTCGACGATCGGGGCCATGGCCGACCTGTTTCGGACGGAGTGGACCGATTCGGCCCGCACCTACCTGCCGGGCGGCGCGGTTCCAGCAGCCGGTTCCCGGATGCGCAATGAGGCACTGGCCGACACCTATCGACGGCTGATCCGCGAGGCGCGGGCGAAGTCGGCGGACCGGGAAGCCCAGATCGAGGCGGCTCACACCGCCTTCTACCAGGGCTTCGTTGCCGACGCGATCGACCGCTTCGCGCGGACCAGCGACGTGTTCGACTCGACCGGCCGGCGCCATCGTGGCCTGCTGACCGGCGACGACCTGGCAACCTGGCGGCCGGGCGTCGAGGCCGCCTGTTCGCTGCCGTACGGCGAGTTCACCGTCCACAAGCCGGGACCCTGGTCCCAGGGCCCGGTGTTCCTGCAGCAGTTGGCCCTCCTGCAGGGGTGCGACCTGCGCGCCATGGGGCTGGGCAGCGGCGAGTACATCCACACCGTCGCCGAGGCGGCCAAGCTCGCGTTCGCCGACCGGGAGGCGTGGTACGGCGACCCGGAACACACGCCGGTGCCGATGGCCGAGCTCCTGGCGGCCGAATACTCCGCTGAGCGGCGCTCGCTCATCGGCGAGCAGGCGAACCTCGATCCGCGGCCGGGACGGCCGGGCGGCGCCGAGTCCTGGATCCCGCAGGCGGAGCCGGAGGAGCCGGGCGTGGAGGAGCCGGAGTGGATGGCCCATCTGCGCAGTGGCCTGCCCACCGTCACCCCGATCGGTCCGCGGGCCGGTGCCGGGAACACCTGCACGGTGGCCGTCGCCGACGCGTGGGGGAACCTGGTCGTCGCCGTGCCCAGCGGTGGCTGGCTCAAGAGCTCGCCGGTGATCCCGGAACTCGGTTTCGCGCTCGGCACCCGAGGCCAGACGGCGTGGCTCACCGAGGGACACCCCAACTCGCTCGCGCCCGGACGGCGTCCCCGCACCACGCTGAGCCCCAGCATCGTGCTGCGCGGCGGCGAGCCGTTCCTGGCCTTCGGAACGCCGGGCGGTGACCAGCAGGACCAGTGGACGCTCCACGCGTTCCTCGCAGTTGCCGAGTTCGGATACGAGCCGCAGGCGGCGGCCGAGCTGCCCGCCTGGCACATCGACCACTTCCAGCAGTCGTTCGCACCGCGCACCTCGCGGCCGGGCGTGGTGGTCATGGAGCGCTCGTTCGACCCCGCCGTGCTGGCCCTGCTGGAGAAGAAGGGCCACCGGCTCGACGTGGTGCCGGAGGGCACGCTCGGCAAGGTCTGCTCCGCCGGTGTCGACCCGGCCACCGGTTTCCTGCGGGCCGCAGCCGGTCCGCGCGGCCGCCAGGCGTACGCGGTGTGCCGTTAAATTTCCGATCATGTGAGGCGGTAGCCATGTTCGTGCCCAGCCACTACCAGATCCAGGACGAGCACTGGCACCGCCGGATCATCGACGGCCACCCGCTGGCGACGCTCACCACCAACGGTGCGACCGTGCCGTGGGCGTCACGCCTGCCGGCCCTCGTCGCTCCGGGCCAGCCCCGGTCCGGCCCGCTCACCGGCACGGAGCTCTTCGGCCATCTCAACCGCGCCAACCCGCACTGGAAGGCGCTGGCCGACGGCACGTACGCCCGGCTGATGTTCGACGGGCCGGGCGGATTCGTCACCCCGGCCGTCTACCCCGGTGACCCGTCCGCCCCGACGTGGAACTTCGCGGCCGTGCACGTCTGTGGGCGGATCCAGCTGATCCACGAGCCGGAGGAGACGCTCGAGGTCGTCCGGTGGACGGCCGAGCGCCTGGAGAAGCGCTTCGGCGCCGGCTGGGACCAGACCGCGTCGGTCGACTACTTCCGCCGGATCCTGCCCGGCGTCGGTGCCTTCCGGCTCCGGATCGACGAGGTCGAGGGGCTGTTCAAGTTCAGCCAGGAGAAGCCGGCGGACGTCCAGGAGTCGGTGATCCGGCGCTACGAGGCCGATGACAGCGGCACCGGTCGGCCGATCGCCCGACTGATGCGCGAGGCCGGGATGGGGCAGCCGGCCGGGGCCGGACTGCCTGGTCGGACGCCGGACGGCGCCGCCGGGGTCTGCCCGTTCTGACCGGCCCCGGACAGCGGAACGATCGGTCGACCACGGTGTGGGGCGCGCCGTAACGTTCGAGGCATGGCACTCATCGCTCACACCGCCCAGGCGCTCTCCACCGAGACGCTGAACCAGCTGCGTTCGGCCGTCGCGATGACAACTCGGCCCGAACGCCTGGGCGGCCGCAGCCCCTATCACTACACCTTCTGGTATCCGCTGGGGACGCCGCCGCGCAATGTGGTCGAGGCGGCCGTCCGGGACCATCTCGTGCACCACATACCCGCCGAGGTACGGGCCGCCGCCGTCGGCGTCGAGTGGTGGCTCGGTCGGCTGTCTCCGCCGTACGCCCCGAACTTCGAATTCGGTCTGCACCGTGACATCGGCGAGGATCCGGAGACCGGTGCGCTGGAGTCCCCGATGCTGTCCAGCGTCATGTATCTGAACGACGTTGACGACGGCCCGCTGATGGTCTTCGGCGGTGAGCCGTCGCCGGAGGCGCAGGACCGGGAGTTCGTCTTCCCGGCCGAGAACCTGTATGTCACGTTCCCAGGCCATCTGTGGCACTCCGTCGGCAGCCGGCGCGACGTGCACCAGGAACCGCCGGCCGTTCCCGAGCATCGGGAACGGCTGACGGTCCTGGTGAACTGGTGGCCCTACCAGCCGGGCGACATCGCCGCCGAGCCGATGAAGCAGGTCGCCGCGCCGTACGACGGGTCGATGTACCCCGAGCTGCAGGCGGCGGTCGCCGGCTCTCAGATCTCCTCGTAACCCATCCGCCGGGTGATGGCGCCCCTCATCGCCGTGGCCAGCTGGTCCACGTTCTCGGGATCGAACAGGCTCAGGTGGCTGCCCTTGACCTCGGTGCTCTCCAGTTCGGCGACGAAGGCGCCCCACCCGCGGTCGTCGTCCATGTAACCCGCGGGGAACCTCGGCGCGTCGGCGGGCAGCGGGTCGCTGGCGCGCAGCAGTTCCACCTCGGCCGGGTAGAACTCCGGCCAGTAGTTGAGAAATGCGGCGCGGTTGCGCTCGACCATCCCGGTCAGCTCGGCCAGCGCCATGGCGGCGCCGGGCTCGGCGCCCTCCAGGCGCAGCACGTCGAGCGCCAGGCACGCGTCCCGCACCTCGGCGGCCTCCTCCGCCGAGGACATGAACGAGGGCGGCGCCCAGGTGTCGAGCAGCAGCGTCGCGGCGACCCGCTCGCCGCGCAGCAGCCAGTGCCGGGCCATCTCGACCGCCACACAGCCGCCCATCGACCAGCCGGCGAGCACGACGGGGGCGACGCCGCGCACCGCGTCGACGGCGGCCACGTACCGGGCGGCGATCTCCTCGATCGTCGCCGGCGCGTCGTCCGGCAGCGACTGCAGGGCGTACACCGAGAACTCCCCGCCGAGTCGCTGGGCCACCTCGTAGAAGGGCAGCGCCGAACCACTCGCCGCGTGCACGAACACCACCAGTGGCGCGCCGGGGTTCTCGACCAGGTTGATCAGGTGGCCCTCGAGCGCCGGCGCGGCTTGCGCCGCACCCAGCGTGGCCGCCAGTTCGCGCACCTTCGGGCCGGTGAAGACGTCCTGGACGGACGGCCGCAGGCCGAGCTGGCTCGCGCATTCCTCGATCAGTCTGAACACCAGCAGCGAGTGGCCGCCCAGCTCGAAGAAGCTGTCGGTGACACTGACCGCGTCCCGGCGCAGGAGCCGGGCGTAGATCGCGGCCAGTCGGGCCTCCAGCTCGGTCTCCGGAGCGACGAACTCCTCAACCTCGACGAGTGCGTCGTCGCTGCGCAGTGCGAGCAGCGCGGCGACGTCGATCCGGCCGTCGTCGCTGCGGACGATCCGGTCCACCACCGTGACGCTGCCCGGCACAAGGTAGTCGGGCAGCTGCCGGGCGGCGCCGTCGGCGAGCTCTGTCGCCAACAGGCTCCGGCCACCGGCCGGCACCACGAAGGCGGCGAGGCCGCCCTCCGGCGCCGCGGTGACCGCGCACAGGGCCACCCCGCCCTGGCCGGTGAAGGCCGCCTCGACGGTGGCCCGATCGATGCGCATGCCGTGGACCGTGATCTGCCGGTCGACCGGGCCCAGGTGTTCCAGCACACCGTCCTCGCGGCGTCGGCAGAGTTCGCCGGTGCGCACCATGCGTGCGCCGGGCACGCCGAAGGGGTCGGCCACGAACTGCTCCGCGGTCGGTGCCGACAGCCCGTGGTAACCGCGGGCCGAGCCGGCCCCGCCGACGTACAGCTCGCCGACGACGCCGACCGGCGCCGGCTCCAGCGTCTCGTCCAGCACGTACAGGGCGCGGTGGGCCAGTCGCCGGCCCTTCTCGGTGACCCGGCCGGTGTCCGGCCATCCCTGCCACGTGATGACCTCGCCCGGAAAGCCGGAGACGGTCACCGGTTCGCCGCCGCAGAAGACCCGGCGCAGCGACCTGCCGCCGGAGCCGTCCAGCGGCACCGACGGCGTCGTCCACAGGGTGGTGACGCGGTACGTGTCGACGTGCTCCAGCAGGGTCCGCGGGTCCTGGTGCACCTCGGGCAGGCAGAGCGTGACCGTGCCGCCGTACGACAGCGGCCAGAACGCGCCGTCGGGAGTCTCCGGGAGCACCACCTCGCCGGCGCCGAGGGGATGGCTGCGCTGCAGTTCCGCCACCTCGGCCAGCTCCCCGGCGACGGGACGGGCGACGGTCCCCGGCCGGCCGGGGACGCGGACCAGGCGGAGCAGGTCGTACCCGGCTTCCGGGGCCGGCGGGTCGTCGGTGAGCGCCTCGGCCCACCGCTCGGCGTCCACGAACGAGACCACCCGCCACGATCCGGCCGGCACCTGAGCCGCGGTCGCCCGATCGGTGATCACCACGTCCGGAGCGGCGCCGGCCAGTTGCTCCGGCGCGATCGCCGTGTACGGGGCGCCGAGCTTGGCCGCGGCGTACCGGGCGACGATCTGGTCGGCGCCGTGGGCGAGGCACAGCGCCAGGACCGTGCCGGGCCGGACTCCGGCGTCGCGCAGGACCCACGCCAGCCGGTTGGCCCGGGTGTTGAGCTCCGCGTAGCTCACCGCACCTTCGCCGGTGTGGACCGCCACCGCGGCCGGGGTACGGCGGGCCTGCTCCTCGAAAGGCTGCGCCATCGTCCGGTACCGGATGTCCGGTTGCTCGGATCCGGTCAGCTCGCGCAGGCTGCGCTCCCGCTCGGCCGGTGCGAGCAGCGGCAGCTCGAACGCCCGTGTGTCGGGTTGCCCGGCACCCTCGGCCAGCAGGCTCTCCAGGATGTCGGCGAAGCGCAGGACGGTCGACTTCTCGAACAGGCCGGCGTCGTAGATCAGGACGCCGCTCATCCCGTCCTGGTCGGTGAACAGGCTCACGGCCAGGTCCCACATCGCGGCGTTCGTGTCCAGCTCGGAGCCCAGGTCGGCGGTGCCGCCCGCTCCGGTCGACTGCACGTTGACCATGGTCTGGAACACCGCCTGCACCCCGTCGAGTCGGGGCAGAGCCAGTTCTGCCACCACTCGGTCGAAGGGCACCGCCTGGTGGTCATGGGCCTCCAGGACGGTCTCGTGCACCTGGCGGACGACCTCGCGGAACGTGGGGTGGCCGCTCAAGTCGGTGCGCAGCGGCGCCGACTTCACGAAACAGCCGATGATCGTCTCGGCGACCTCATGGTCCCGGCCGGCCAGCGGGGCGCCGACGATGATGTCCCGCTGCCCGGTCATCCGGGCCAGGAACAGCTTGTACGCGGCCATGACGACGACGAACAGGGTGACCCCCTCGTCCGCCGCCAGCTGCCGCAGGCGGGCCAGCACCGGGCCGGGGATCGTGAGCGGCACGGTGCCCCCGGACCGCCTCGACTTGGCCGGCCGCGGATGGTCCTTCGGCAGGTCCAGCACCGGCAGGTCGCCGGCCAGCTTTCCGGTCCAGTAGGACAGGTCGCGCTGGACCGCCGTCTCGTCGGCGTTCTCCTGCTCCCAGGCCACGTAGTCGAGGAAGCCGACCGGCGGGGCCGGATCGAGTGGACGACCGGCCAGCAGAGCGTCGAGCTCGGCGACGACCATCACCCGGGACAGCCCGTCGATGACGATGTGGTGGAAGTTGATCGCCAGCATGGTCCGGTCGCCGGGCAGGGCGAACCCGATGATCTGGAAGAAGCACGGCCCGTCGAGCGGGAACGGGCGCTGAGCGGCCTCGTTGCCGCTCTCGGTCGCCCGCGCCTCCGCCTCGTCGGCCGACAGGTGCCGCAGGTCGTGCCAGGTCACCGGCGGCTCGATCGGGCCGTCGTCCTGCTGCATCGGCACACCGTCGAGCTCGAACATCCGTACCCGCAGGACGTCATGGCGGGCCATCAGCTTCGCTGTGACCGCGCGCAACGTCGGGAGGTCGAGTGCCCGGTCCAGGGTCCGCAGCTCCGGCAGGCTGTACTCGCTGGTGTCCGGATACTGGCGGCAGGAGAACCAGATCCTCGCCTGCGGCGGGTTGAGCGGCACCGGGGTGCCCTTCGGTACCGGCGTGATGTGCGGGCCCCGCGTCGCGGTGCTCCGCTCGCGCAGCAGCTTCATGAGCATCTGCTGCTTGTCCACGTTCAGTGCGGTCATCAGATCATCCCTCCTGGCTGTCGCGTTGCGCGGCGTCGTCGTCGGACAGCGCGGCCAACTCGGCGATCAGCGCCTTCTCCAGGTACTCGGCCACACCCGCGATCGTCGGCGCGCTGAAGAACTGTCGTACGGTGACCGCCACTCCGAACCGGGTCTTGACCCGGTGCAGCATTTGCAGGGCCGACAGCGAGCTGCCGCCTGCCTCGAAGAAGTTCTGCCGCCGGCCGATCTCCTCGATGTTCAGCAGTTCGCGCCACACTTCGGCGAGCTGCGACTCGATCAGCGAGGCGGCCTCCGAGATCCCGGCGCGTGCCCCGCGATCCTGCGCGGTCGGCGCCGGCAGTGCCTGCCGGTCGACCTTGCCGGACGGGGTGAGCGGCAGCGCGGCCAGCTTCACGTACACCGCCGGCAACAGGTACCGGGACAGGTAGCCGGTCGCGTACTCCGCCACGTCGGGGACGGCAGCATCGGGTCCCACCAGATAGGCGACGATCTCCTTGGTGCCGGGCTCGTTCTCCCGGATCCGCACGGCTGCCTGTTCGACCGCCGGGTGGCCGCGCAGCACCTCCTCGATCTCGCCGGGCTCCACCCGTACGCCCCGGACCTTGGCCTGGCCGTCGGACCGCCCGGCGTAGTGCAGCAGGCCGTCGTCGTCCCGGACGGCCAGGTCGCCGGTGCGGTACAGCCGCTCTCCCGGCGTCACGGGCCAGGGGTGCGGCAGGAACCGTTCCGCGGTGAGGTCCGGCCGGCCGAGGTAGCCGCGGGCCAGGCCGTCCACGCCCGCGACGTAGAGCTCGCCCACCACGCCGGGGGCCACCGGCTGCAGAGCCTCGTCGAGCACGAACAGCCGGTAGCCGTTCACCGCCCGGCCCATCGGGACGCTGCCGCCGTCCGGCCAGTCACGGCCGCTCCACAGCGCGACCTCCGAGGTCTCCGTCTGGCCGTACGCGTTGTCCAGCTCGACATCGAAGTGGGTGGCGAACCGCCGCAGCAACGCGGCCGGGACCGCCTCGCCGGACGTCTGCACGCGATCGAGGCCCGGGTACTCGGTGGCGTCGACCGTGGCCAGATACATGTCCAGCATCGACGGGACGAAGTGGGCGAGCACGGTGTCCGGTGTGGCGAGCAACTCGGCCAGGTACGGCACGTCCGTCTCTGTGCCGGCTTCGGCCAGCAGTACCGTCGCGCCGGCCCCGAGCGTCGCGAAGATCTCCCAGATCGCGACGTCGAAGATCAGCGGGGTTTTGTGCACCACTCGGCGGCCCGGGCACAGCTCGTAGCGCCGGGCGATCCACTCCACCCGCGACGCCGCGCAGCCGTGATCGATGATCACGCCCTTGGGCCGGCCGGTCGACCCGGACGTGTAGTAGACGAACGCCGTGTTGCGGGGGTGGATCCCGACATCCGGTCCGCCTTCCGGGGCGTCCGCAGCCGGGTCGATGACCGGCACGTGCTCCAGCCCGGCCGGCACCGTGGACGCGATCACCGCGGCCATCGCGGAGTCGGCAGCGATCCAGCGCAGCCGCTCGGCCGGATATCCGGCGTCCAGCGGCACGAATCCGGCACCAGCGCGAAGCACCCCGAGCAGCGCGGCGATCGAGGCGACCGAGCGTTCGACGCAGACCCCGACCAGCGACTCCGGACCGATGCCGGTGGCGGCCAGCGCGGCCGCGATCGCCTCGGCCCGGGCGTCGAGCTCGGCGTAGCTGACGGTGTTCGTCCTGGCCTGCACGGCGACCGCGGACGGGTCGCGGGCCAGCGCCGTGCGGAAGCCGTCGTGCAACAGCGTGTCGGCGGCGATGCGGTCCCGGTGGTCGGCGTTGATCGCGGTCAGCTGGGCGGTGGCCGCGGCGAGCGGCAGCAGCGGCAACTCGGCCAGCCGAGCCGACGGGTCCGCCAGCGCCGACTCGAGAAGCGTCACCAGGGCGTCCTGCCAGCGATCGGCGGACGGGCGGTCGAAGCGGCGGCCGGCGTACTCCACCTCGCCGGTGACCCCGCCGGTGTCCAGCCGCAGCGTGCAGGTCAGTGCCGCCTTGGCGGTGCCCGAGTGGATCAGCTGTTCGGTGATCTCAAGGCCGTCGATCGCACCGTCGTCGTCCACCGGGGTGGACTGCAGGACGAACATGGTCTGGAAGAGCGGGTTCTCGGTGGCGTCCGCGCCCTGGGAGATGCCGCCGGCCATCTCCGAGAACGGCAGGTCCTGCCGGGACAGTGCCTCGGCCAGTGCCGTATCGGTGCGCTCCACCAGCTCCCGGAAACTCATCCGGGGGGTGAACCGCATGCGGAGCGGCACGGTGTTCACCAGGTATCCGATCAGCTCCTCGGTGCCTGCCCGTCCCCGGCCGGCCATCGGAACACCGACCACGATGTCGTCGGCGCCTTCGGTCATCCGGTGCAGCGTGGCGAAGAAGCCGGCGAGCAGCACGCCGAACGGGGTCGACCCGCAGGCTCGGGCCACGTCCTCGACCTGGGCCGGGCCGAGCCCGCCGAGCCTGAGCGGTATCGAGAACCCGGATTGCCCCGGCGCCCCGGTCGGCCGGCCCGGCTCCACCACCGGTGCGTCGCCGGACAGCCGGTCCGTCCAGTAGCGCCGCTGCCCGGCCGCTTCCTCCGAGGCCAGCCAGCGCTCCTGCCAGGCGACGTAGTCGGCGTACCGCACGGCGGGCTCGGGCAGCGGGCGGCCCTGGTACAGCGCGGCGAACTCGCGCCGGAACACCCCGAGCGACCAGGCGTCGAAGGCGCTGTGGTGCACGTCGAGCAGCCAGAGGTGGTTCTCGTCGTCGACCCGGTAGCAGGAGGAACGCAGCAACGGGCCGGTGGACAGGTCGAACGGCCGGGCCGCATCCGCCTCGGCCCGGCGTGTCGCGGCGGCGCGGTCGGCCACCGCCGTCACTCGGGTGCGGACCGGCGCCGGCGGCTGGAGGCGGGCCCATACCCGGCCCTCGCGTTCCGCGAGGGTGGTACGCAGTGCCTCGTGCCGGGCCAGCAGTTCGGTGAGCGCGGCGTCCATCCGGTCGACGTCGAGCGGACCGGAGATCCAGTACCCGAAGGGCACGGCGTACGTCGCCGCGCCGCCGTGCAGCTTGTCCAGGTACCAGAGGGCGGCCTGGCCACGGGACACCGGCCGCCACTCGTCGCGCTCGTCGGTCGGCGTGACGGCTCCCACGCCGGGTTCGTACCGTGGCGCCCGGTCCACCAGTGCGGTGATGCCGGCCACGGTCGGGTCCGAGCGCAACTGCTCGAAGGTCAGCGCCGCCCCGGTGACCTGGGCTATGCGGCTGAGCAACTGCAGTCCGCGCAGGGAGTCGCCGCCCGCCGCGAAGAAGTCCTCGTCGGCGCCCGGCACCCGGCCCAGCACGTCCGCGACGAGGCCCGCGACGGTCTGCTCCGTGGTGGACGGCGCGACCGGGCCGGGCCGGTCGGCGACGGTCGGTGGCGGCGGCAGCTCGGACGGGACGACCTTGCCGCTCAGCGGGGACCGCGGGATCCGGTCCAGCCGCACGATGGTCCCCGGGAGCATGACGGCGGGCAGTCGGCCAGCCAGCTCGGTCCGGAGAGCGGCCTCCGCATCCGGTGCCGCGTCCGCCTCGACGTACGCGACCAGGCGCGCTCCGGAGACCGGGTCGTCGGTCGCGACCACGACGGCGTCGCGTACGCCGGCGCAGGCCCGCACGGCGTTCTCCACCTGGCCGGGCTCGACCCGGAATCCACGGATCTTCACCTGGCGATCCGAGCGGCCGAGGAACTGCAGGTTCCCGTCGGGCAGCCGCGCGGCCCGGTCACCGGCCTTGTACATCCGCGTGCCGGGCGGCCCGAACGGGTCCGGGCAGAACCGGTCGGCGGTGGCCGCGGGCGCGCCCAGATAGCCGCGGGCCAGCCCGAAGCCGGCGATCCACACGTCCCCCGGTTCACCGTCGGCCACCGGCGTCAGGTCGTCGTCGAGCAGGTGTACGGTCACCCCGGGCAGCGGCCGGCCGATCGGCACGAGTCCGATGTCGGGCAGGTTCGCCGGGTCCGGTCGGTACGTGGTGCAGCTGATCGTGGTCTCGGTGGGCCCGTAGTCGGCGACGAAGTCCACCGGTCGCGAGCCGACGACCTCCGTCCAGGCGGCGAACTTGTCCATGCGGATCTTGTCGCCGCCGATGAAGACCGTGCGCAACGTCTCGGGAAGCGCCACCACCCCGGCCCGAAGGTCGTCCGTCCACTGGTGCCAGTACGCGCTCGGCAGGCTCACCACGGTCACGCCGCGCGCGGTGATCAGCTCGGTCAGCTCGACGCTCGTCGGGCGCGGCGCGTCCGGCAGTACGACCGTCCCGCCGGCGAGCCAGACCGGCAGCACCTCCTCCAGCGAGGCGTCGATGGCCATCGAGGTGAACTGGAGGAACCGGTCGGTCGGCTTCAGGTCCAACTCGGCCCGGATCGCGGCGGCGTGGCCGGCCAGCGAGGCGTGCGAGATCCCGACAGGCTTCGGCCGGCCCGTGGAGCCGGAGGTGAACATGCAGTAGGCCAGGTTGTCCGGCGACATCGCCGGCGTCGCGCCGTCGACCGGGTCCGTGCCGGTCAGGTCGGCCAGCTCCACGACCGAGAAGCCGGAACCGGTCGGCACCGGACCGGATCCGGAGTGCAGCAGCAGTTCCCCCCCGGCGTCGGCCAGCATCGAGGCGGCCAGTTCGGCGGGGAGCGCGGAGTCGACCGGGACGTAGACGCCACCGGCCTTCCAGACGGCGAGCAGCGTCACCAGCCAGCGCGCCGACTGCTCGACGGCCAGCCCGACCCGGACCTCGGGGCGCACACCCCGCGCGACGAGCAGGCCGGCCAGATGCCCAGCCTGTTCGTCGAGTTGGGCGTAGCTCAGGACTCCGTCACAGGACATGACCGCGGGCGTGGTCGGCGTCCGTGCCGCCTGCGCCTCGATCAGATGGTGTACGCAGAGAGTGGACATAAATAGCCTGCCTCCGTATCCGTAAGGGCGTGAATCGCGCACGGGGAACGGGGATCTGCCACCGTGTCCAACTGTGTGAGATGCGCGGTCAGACAATGCCTAGAGCAGTACCTAAGCAGGCTAGACCGGGACTTCGCAGGTGGGGAATCGCTCCGTCATCGATGCGCAGTCGGTGATCCTGAAGCACGTTCAAGATGTGTGAAGCATCGCCGGCGCCTTGGCGGGGTGGACCCACACCAAGGCGCCGGCGACGAGCCGTGGCCCGCCGCCGTGTCGAGCAGCCGCTGGGCGCCGGTCCGGATGGTGGTGCGACAACCTCCTCAGGGAATCGAGGAGTTGTGGCCGTCGACGGCCTTTGTGGCCGGGGCGGTCGCGGCGGCCTCGACCTGCGGCGCCGTTGTCCTCGGCTACGGCAGCCTGGCACCCCCCACCACAGGCAGGGTCAGGTAGCTGCCGCGCAGGTCCAGTCGTACGGTGGCGCCGGTCGTGGCCGGGGTCGTGTATTCGAAGTCGCTCTGCTGCAGGATCAGCCCCAGCACGTGTCCGGCCGGGACGGTCTGGTCGGTGGCCTGCATCGGCACCGTGATCGAGTACCACCGCCCGGGCTGCAGCGGAACCCGGAAGCGCAACGAGATCCGGTGTGCGGCGTCCTGCCAGCCCCGGGTCAGGATGCCGCGGTCGCTGGTCACCACGTCCTCGACGGAGTCGCGGTAACACGCGTCGTCGGCTGCGGTCGACTCACCCCAGCACGATTTGGTGTCCAGCGTGCGGATGCCCTCGTTGGGGTAGACGGTGTTGACCCGCGAGGTGGTGCCGTAGTCGACGAGCCGGGCGCTGAGCTCGGTGGTCGGCCGGTCCACCTGGACGCGCAGCTGTACGGCCGGATTTCCGGAGATCCGTACGTCGCGGGTCAGCGGCTCGGAGAGGAAGGCGACCCGGCCGGCGACAGCGTCCTTCGGGTTGGCCGTGGCGGCGTCCTCGACCAGATCGGGGTTGTCCACCCAGGTCTTCTCACCGGTGCCGGGGCGGCTGCTCAGGGTGCCGGTGGTGCCGTTGCCGTCACCCAGACGGACCTGCACCTGCCGCGCGCCAGGGGCCGGCCAGGCAGGCTGGTCGATCCACGTCCCGGGCGTGGTCTCCATGGTCACCGGCGCTTCCCGGTCGATGCCGTTGTGCAGGCCCTGCAGGTAGAAGTCGAACCAGCGGTGCAGCGTGTCGACCCACTCGGCGCGTCGGAAGTCGAACGGGTCGAGGTGGCCCGTCTGGGAGAGCCACATCTTGCGAGGTACCTTCAGCCCCTCCCACCACTTGGCGAAATGGTCCGTCATCACGTTGCCGTCGTTGAGGCCGTGCACCAGGAAGACCGAGGCCCGCACCTTCGACGCGTCCGGCCGGAGGTCGCGCTCCGCCCAGTAGTCGTTGTAGTCGCCGGTCGCGTCGTCGCTGCCGGTGTTGAGTTCCTTCAGTGTCTGGGCACAGGCTTCCGCCGGGCGGCTGGTGACCAGGTTGAACAGGTACTCGTTGGCCTTCGGGGCGACCACCACGCCGTTGTGGCGCGCGTAGTCGTATCCGCTGGAGGTGGCCGCGATCGCCACGACGGTCTTCAGCCCGTCGACGCCGGTAGCCGCCACCTCGTTGGCCACCGTCCCGTCCGCCGACTTGCCGACCATGCCGACCTTGCCGTCGGTCCAGCCGGTCGCAACGGCCGGTGACCCGTCGGAGTACGTGGCCTTCGCCCGTCCGTTGAGCCAGTCGATGGCGGCCTTCGTGGCCAGCGTGTCCTCGCGCCCGTCGGTGTCCGTGCAACCGGTGGACCGGCCGGTGCCGGCCATGTCCACGGAGACGACGGCGTACCCGCGCGGCACGAAGTAGTTGTCGTAGAAGAGGGGCATCTTGGAGATCGTGCCTGCCGCGTCGTATTCCTTGCGCTCTTTCTCAAGACCGCGGCCCACGCTGGCGTTGTAGGGCGACGCCGTCATGATGACCGGCACCCGGACGTTGCCGGCCCGGGGCCGCACCACATCCACCGCCACCTTGTCGGGCACCCCGTCGTGGTCGTTGTCCAGTGGGGTCTGAACCCAGACGCTCTCGCGGATCGCGTCGGCGTACGAGTACACGGGCACCGTGCTGGTTCCGCGGATATGGGGAACGGCGGTCGAGGCACTCGCCGGCGCGGCGGCGGCGCCTATGACCGCGACCAGAACTGTGCAATACACGAAGAGTCGACGCATGATCAGATTTTATGGAGCCCTCGCCGGAGACGAAGCTTCGCAGTGCCGCATAATTCGGGGACTACGACGAGGCCCGCCGCCGGTCAACTGGCCGGTGGCGGGAGGTCGACCCGGGCGGCGAGAAACTTCGGGGCCATCTCGCGGTAGCTGTCGGTGATCAGTTCGGAAAGCTCGGTCCAGTCGGTGTGGTCACCGAGAACGGCGGCGGCGACGTTGTGGCCCCAGTCGGCACGGAAGAACGGGAAACCGTCGGCGGTCAGGCCGAGCAGGTCGTCGACGGTTACCCGAAAAGTCATGACGACCAGCTCTTGACCGGCAGTCACATACCGTGCGTAGAACGGGATGCGATCCGTGTCCGGCGAGTAGACATGGGCGAACGTCCGCGTACGTATCCGCCAGCGCACGCCGATCCAGGCCGGTTCCTCGTACGACTCGGGCAGCTGCCGGCAGATCGGCCGCAGCCGGTTCAGGATCTCCGGCGGCACGTCTCCAATGCTTGACATGGGCCGACTCTAGCGGCCGTCGGCGAACTCCGCGCCGGATGCGGGCGGGCCGGGCCGCTCGCGCGATTCCCCAAAACAGGGGGCATCGCGGAAGCCGCTGTTCGCCGGGTGAAGAAGCCAGAATGATTCTGCTTGATGCGACTTCAGACGGAGAGGGTGTGGCTCGTGGATTTCAGGCGTCGGACGATTGTTTTCGAGGCGGCGGATCTCGATGGGGAAAGCGCGTTCTGGGCGGGGCTGCTGGACGGCACGGTCGAGGCGAAGGGCACGTGGCACAACGTCTGGGTCGAAGGGGACTGGCACCTGGCCGTCCAGCTCGCGCCCGACCACGTCCCGCCCGTGTGGCCGGACGGGGCTTCGCAGCAGGTTCATCTCGACTTCTACGTCGATGACCTCGAAGCCGCGCACGACAAGGTGATCAAGCTGGGTGGACAGCTGGTGAAGTCGGCCGACGATCCCGCCGCGCGCACCGGATTCCGGGTCTACACCGATCCGGCCGGTCACCCCTTCTGCGTTGCCTGGCCGTAGTACCGCAACATCTCTGAGCAGAACACGGCGCTGGTGGCGGGTCTTCTCGAAGACCGCCACCAGCGCCGTGTTCGTGGTGGTCAGACGTCGAAGACGTAGAGACCGTAGTTGCGGTCGGTGACCAGGGCGTAGTTCTTCCCACCGATCTTGTGGACCACGACGCCCACGAAGTCGTTGCCGGGCTCGCAGTAGGCGCCGACCTCCCGCAGGCCGTCCGGGCCGTAGCTCAGGACGCGGAGCCCGCCCGAGTAGAAGGTGGCGTACACCAGGCGGCGGTCCGGATCGATCGCGACGTGGGACGCCGAGAGGTCGCCGAAGCCGATCGCGTACTTCGGGTCCTGCGACTCGGGGATGGCGTACGTGTCGATCTGTTCGATGGAGCCGCTGCCGACGGCCGGGACGAGTGTCCTGAACAGCCGGAGGTAACCCCATCCGTTGAACACCGACCTGAGGTCGATCGCGGGAATGTCCGGCGCGTCCGGTGTCGGGGTCGAGCCGGCCGTCTCCTCGGTCACATCGGTCACCCCGAGCAGCCGCAGACCGGTCAGGCGGTTGACGAAGATCAGCGGAATCGGTCCCTTGGCCGACGTGGGGTACTGGTGGAGCGCGTCCGGCCCCTGCCGGTTGAAGACGATGCCCGCCGAGTAACCGGCCGCGGCGACGGCTTCCAGTTTCTCCTGGAACGAGCACCCCGGATTCGACCCGGCGGTCAGCAGCGAAGCGTCACGTTCGATGAGCGCGATCCCGCGGCCGGGCCGCACCGTGCCCGGGCATCCGTTGCCGACGAAAGCCGGTGTGCCGGAGAGGCCGTTGTCGTCGATCGGTGCCGTGTCCGGGCTCCAGGCCGCAGTGAACTCCAGACCGGCGTCAGGCCCCGACGTGATGGTGCCGAGCAGGCGCACCGCTTCGTAGTTCTCGTCGGCGCCCACCAGGAACTGCGCGTCGGGCGAGAGCGCGCAGTGTTCGGCGTTGCCCTCCGGCGGGACCTGGTGCCCGTGCTTCGCACGCTCCTCGTCCAGTTCGGCGTAGAAGGACTGGGCGATCATCGAGACGTTGCCCGGCGTCGGGTCGGTCACATCGAGCAGCACGTATCCGCCGTCCCAGTACGTCGCGCTCATGACGTAGCGGTCGCCGGTCCGCGTCACATCGACGGCGTGTCCGAACAGCGAGTTGAGGCCCGCGGGGGACTCCTGTCCGACTCCGAACGGCGGCACCCGCAGGTCCAGGGAGTTGACCATCGTGGGGTTGCGCGGGTCGGTGATGTCCATGATGCAGATGTCGGTGGTGATCTTCACCGTGACCATGGCGACGTAGGTGCGGCCCGTGAAGCTGTTGGTCCACGGGAACACGTAGTAGACCTCGACGGCCTGGGACAGCGGTGAGCCGTCCACGTCCGTGTAGTCGCCGGCGTGGGCGGCCAAAAGCTGGGCGTGCTCCGGGTCGGTGATGTCCCAGATGTTGATGCCGCCCCGCTGGCGCGGCCCGGTCGGGTCGGGCGCATGGGCCTGGGCGTAGATCTCGTTCCCGTGAACGAACAGCACACCGCTGAAGTACTCGTTGTCGACCTCGATGACGCCCGGACCCTCGCCGACGTAGTTGCCCGTCGTCGTCTCCATGAACGCGCTTTCGACCTCGAACGGCGCCTGCGGATCGCTGATGTCGATGACGTAGGCGCCGGTTCGCTCACACGTCGGCTCACGATAGGCCGTGAGGAACGCGTGATTCCCGTACGCGGCCAGGTCGCAGATGTGCCGTTCGAGGCCGGCCCCCGACGGGTTGTTGACCTGCGTCCTGCCCACGCACCGCACCCCGTACGTGACGGTCGGTAGGTGGCCTCTCTCAAGCGCGTTCTGGTCGTCGTGGGCCATGCCGGTGCCGGTCATGCATACCTCCTGGCTGTGCCCGCCTTCGACAACGCGAAGGAGGACGTCATTTCTGCTCGGCGAACGGGGTCATCTGGAAGCTGATGAACTGCCAGCCGTCACGTTCGTGGCGGCGGAGGACCTGCGTCGCCACGCCCGCGAGCGTGCGTTCGCCGCCGTCCGGCGTACGCAGAAGGTTGGTGAGCTGGCCGGTGACGACCGCGACGTCGCCGACGAGCCGGATGAGCAACTCGCCCCGGGTGATGGCGAGATAGGGGCGTCGACTGGCGGTGTGTTCGAGAAGTTGCGTCTTGGTGTGGGTGATGCCGTGTGCGTGGGTGTGCACGAGAGTGTCGTCGAAGATCTCGTCCAGGACATCCAGGTCGGCGTCGACGAGCGCCCGCTGCCGACGGAGCTCGACGGCATGCAGTTCGCTGGCGACCTGCTGATCGGGTGGTCGAACGGTGGCGTGCATGCGGTCTCCACGGTGCCTTGGCGAAGGACTTCGGTCAGGCGGCGGACTTCGCCAGCCGGTTGAGCAGCGCGACCCGGGTGAGCTCGGCCTTGTTGCCGACGCCGAGCTTGGCGCGGATGCGCTTGACGTATGTGTCCACGGTGTGCGGGCTGATGCCGAGCCGGGTGGCGATCTGTCCGTGGGTCAGTCCCTGGGAGATCTGGCTGAGCACCTGTTCCTCGCGCGCGGAGAGGTTCAACGTGAGCAGGTCGTGGCGTTCCACCGGGGGCTTCGTGGCATGGCCCTCGGGCAGCACCCGGGTGCCGGCCGTCACGTTTCGCAGCGCCGCGACCAGACTCTCGCTCGGCTGGTGCTTGTGGATCACACCGACAGCGCCCGCCTGCAGGTACTCTTCGGCCAATGGCGACCAACTGTTGAGCAGGACCAGGACCGAGGTGGTGCGGGCCGTTTCGGCGATGTCGTCCAGGCCGTCCGCTTCCCCGAGGGCTTCGTTGTCGATCAGGGCCGCGTCGGCGAGCCAGGACACTCGTTCGGTCGGAGACTGGCGGGTCGAGACGACGGCAATCCCCTCATCGGAGAGAACCTGCATGAGACCGACGAGATAGACTGGATTGTTGACCAGTACATCAACTCGAAGCATGCTTCCCCCTGTAGATAGCTGGATGGGTTCATCCATCGTCAAGCGAGTAGCAGTCGGACCATGGTTGCCGGCTGCCACGAAGCGGTTCGGCGGGCGCATGACAGGTGGGTCGTGCCTGAGTCCGGCCTCCGGGAGCAGCGAGTCGTTATCCGGACAAGCGGCCGTGATCCACTACCGCCACCGATTATTAGTCCCTTCGAGGCGGCCCGCTTGTCGCGCCAACCGGGGACATGGACCCGCCTTGACGGCAACCGTAAGATCGTTTCTTTGGATTGCGTTCACTAGCCTCTGACCTGCGCAAACGTCGCAGCGGCAATGCATGGTTCCGCGCGACGGAGGGCGTCTGTCGCCGGTTCAGGTGACTGCGCGGCCCTGACCGGTCCCGCCTACTGTCGATCACACAGTGGGCTTGGTGAAGGGATGGGACCGGTGGCTATCGGCACGGCTGCGGCGCTGCTCCTGGCGCTGTTGGTGATCATCGTGGTCGCCCGGGTGCTGGGGCGCCTCTGTAGGCGGTTCGGCCAGCCGGAGGTGATCGGCGAGATCGCCGGCGGAATCCTGCTCGGTCCGTCCCTGTTCCACGGCGTGATCACGCGCACTTTGTTCCCGACCGAGATCCGTCCGGAGCTCAAGACGATCGCCAGTGTCGGAGTCTGCGTCTTCATGTTCCTTGTGGGGCTGCATCTGGCCGAAAGTCGTCTGCGCGGGCAGGGTCGGATCGTCTTGTCGTTGTCGATCGGCTCCATGGTCGTGCCGTTCGTTCTCGGCAGCCTTTTTGCGATCGGCATCGTTGGCGACCGGTCCGGGAGGACCGCGGTTCTCTTCTGCCTGTTCCTCGGCACGGCGATGTCGATCACCGCTTTCCCGGTACTGGCCCGGATCTTGACGGACCGCCAGCTGATCGACACGCCCATCGGTGGTCTGGCACTGGCCGTGGCCGCGGTCGGGGACTTCCTCGCCTGGGCGATGCTTTCGGTCCTGGTCGCCCTCTCGCACGGGAACCAGCCCCCCTGGCGGATTCTGCTGGTGGTGCCCTTCGTGGCCCTCCTCGTCGGGGTGGTGCGACCGGCGCTGGCCAGGCTGGCGAGCCGCCCGGCCGGGCGCAAGCGCGGGTCCGCTGCTCGGTTCACCCACGGCGCCGGCCTGCTGGTCGCGATCGCCGGCGCACTGTGGCTGTCGTCCGCGGCGACCGAGTGGATGGGACTGCATCAGATCTTCGGCGCGTTCCTGCTCGGCGCGGTGATGCCTCGCTCGGGCGCCGCCGACCTGCGTGAGCGGGTACTGCCCTGGGTCGAGCGGGTCAACCGGACCGTGCTGCTGCCGGCCTTCTTCGTGGTCGCCGGCTTCGCGGTGAACCTGTCCGGGATGGACGCCGGGGAGTTCGGCCTGCTGCTGTTGATCCTGCTGATCGCGATCGGCGGCAAGATGGCGGGTGCCTTCATGGCTGCGCGGCTCGTCCGGGTGTCACGCCGGCACAGCGTCGCGCTGGGCCTGCTGGTCAACACCCGAGGACTCACCGAGCTGATCGTCCTGGCCGTCGGCCTCCAGATCGGCCTGCTCGATCAACGCCTGTACTCGCTTCTGGTGCTGATGGCGCTGGTCACCACATCGATGGCGGGTCTACTGCTGCCCTTCGTCTACCCCCGGCAGCAGGCCGAGCCGCACCACGAGGGCTGCTCGGCCGCCGAGTTCGCACCCTTGGTGAGAGAGGAGTCGAGATGAACCCGTTCGACGACCCGGAAGGTCGTTTCCTGGTGCTCGTCAACGATGAGGAACAGCACTCGTTGTGGCCGAGCCGCCGGGCGGTACCTGCCGGTTGGCGGATCGTCCATGGCGAAGACAGCCGGCAGGCGTGCCTCGACTACGTCACGCAGCAATGGACCGACCTGCGCCCGCTCAGCACCCGCTGAGCGGTCCGCCGAGAAGAGGCAGCCCGTGATCCCGATCTCCGACTTCCTGGAAGAACTGCGCGTGGCCGGCGTACAACTCTGGCTTCAGGAAGGCAGGTTGCGCTATCGGCCGGCCGGGGCGCTCGACGCCGAACGGCTGGCGGTGCTTCGCGAGCGGCGCGACGAGGTGATCGCCACCATGCTCGCCGACCCGGCCCCGGCCCCAGCTGCCCGGCCGGACGTCATCCCGCTCTCCGACCACCAGCAGGGCATGTGGTTCCTCGAGCAGATGGGCGTGCTGGGCGCGGCGTACAACCAGACGGCGTTGCACCGCATCACCGGCGACCTGGATGTGGCGGCGTTGCGGTCGGCGATCGCCGAGATCATGCGACGGCACGAGATCCTGCGCACGGCGTTCCCGGCGCGCGACGGCATCGGCGTGCAGGTCGTGGAGCCGCCCGGTGATCCTCGCTTCACCTTTCTCGACATGTCCGAGCTGTCCGCCGCCGAGCAGCAACGGTGGCTGGACCAGCGGAAGCGGATGTACGCCGAGTACCGGTTCGACATCTCCGTGGCGCAGAACTTCCGGACCGAGCTGATCCGTTTCTCGCCGGCCGAGCACGTGCTGGTCTTCCGTTCGTACCATCTGGTGCTCGACGGCCCCTCGCACACCAACCTCTACCAGGAACTGCGCACGTTCTACCGGGCGTACCGGACCGACACCCCGGCCGAAGTGCCCGAACTGAGCATGCAGTACGCCGACTACGCCCTGTGGCAGAACAGCCGGGACGCCGCCGAGACGAAGCGGCACATGGACTACTGGACGCAGCGACTGGCCGGCGCACCGCACATCTTCGACCTGCCGACCGACCGGCTCCGCGTGGCCACCGCCGAACTCGACGGCGATGCGGTCGAGGTGCCGGTGCCCGCCGATGTGGCCGAAGGGCTGCGCCGACTGGCCCGGCAGGAGGGCGCCACGCTGTTCATGGTGCTGCTGGCGGCCTTTCACACGCTGCTGTACCGGTGGAGCGGCCAGACCGACGTGAGCGTCGGGATGATCGTCGACGGGCGGGCGCGCCCGGAGGTCGAGGCCAACATCGGCCACTTCGTCAACCCGGTCGTCCTGCGGGCCGACCTGGCCGGGCGGCCGACCTTCGCCGGGCTGCTCGGCCAGCTCCAACCGCTGCTGCTGGAGGCATACGAGCACCGGCACGCGCCGTTCGACCGCCTGGTGGCGGAACTCCGGCCGCAGCGGGACCTGGCGGTGCAGCCGCTGTTCCAGGTGCTGTTCACCTACCTGAGGGCCGAGCCGTTCGACATGCTCGACGGGCTGACCGTCACCCCGATCGAGCCGGACGAGCGCAAGGCGATGTTCGACCTCACGCTCTTCGCTCAAGAGAGCGAGACGGGGGAGTTGAGCGTCGGGCTGGAGTACCAGACCGCGCTGTTCGAGCGCGCGACCATGCAGCGCCTGGCCGGCTACCTGGTCACCCTGCTCGCCGGGGTGGCCACCACGCCGGACGTGCCGATCGACGATCTGCCCCTGATGTCGGCCGGAGAGCGGCACGAGGTGCTCGAACTCTGGAACGGCACGGTCACCCGGTACGACGACGACGTCTGCCTGCACCAGTTGGTCGAGCGGCAGGTCGCCGCCACACCGACCGCCGTCGCGGCGGTGTTCGACGGCCGGGAACTGACCTACCGTGAACTGGACGAGCAGGCGAACGCCCTGGCCTGGCAGTTGCGGGAGCTGGGCGTCGGCCCCGACGAGCGGGTCGGCATCGCACTGCGGCGCTCGCTCGACCTGGTGGTCGCCAACCTGGCGGTGCTCAAGGCGGGCGGTGCCTGCGTCCCGATCGACCCGTCCTATCCGGACGCCCGCCAGCAGCTGATCGCGCAGGACGCGGCGCTGCGCCTGGTGATCGGCCCGGCCGACGGTGAGGCCGGCCCGGACGGCTCCGCGCCGGTACTGGCGTTCAGCCCTTCGGCCGCCGCCACCGGCCCGGCGAGCCTGGCCGACCCGGCCAACATCGCCTGGGTGCTCTACACGTCCGGGTCCACCGGCCGGCCCAAGGGCGTGGCCATGTCACACCGGGCACTGCTCAACCAGGTGCGGTGGCAGCAGCGCCAGGGCCCCGGTGGCCGCGGGCGGACCCTGCAGTGGGCGGCGCTCAGCTTCGACATCTTCTATCAAGAGATGCTGACCACGCTGGCTGTGGGCGAGACGCTGGTCCTGGTCGAGGAGGAGGTCCGGCACGACTTCGAGCGTCTGCTCGACGTCATCGAGACGCAGCGCATCGAGCGGGTCTTCATGCCGTTCGTGGCTCTGCAGGGCATGGCCGAGCTGGCCGTGCGCCTCGACCGGTTCCCGCCGTCGCTGCGCGCGGTGCTCACGGCCGGCGAGCAGTTGCAGGCCACCCCGGCGATCCGGGAGTTCTTCACTCGGCTGCCCGACTGCACGCTGTTCAACCAGTACGGGCCGATCGAGGTACACCTGGCCACTTCGCACCAGCTCGGCGGGGACCCCGCGCAGTGGCAGGCATTGCCGCCGATCGGCCGGCCCTTCGACAACGCCCGGGCGTACGTTCTCGATGCCGAGCTGCGGCCGGTGCCGCCGGGGGTGGCCGGCGAGCTGTTCGTCGGCGGCACCCCGCTGGCCCGCGGATACCTGGGCCGCCCGGACCTGACGGCGGAGCGGTTCCTGCCCGACCCGTTCCGCGACGGGGCCCGGATGTACCGCACCGGCGACAAGGTCCGCTGGAACGCCGCCGGGCAGCTGGAGTTCCTCGGCCGGTTCGACGACCAGGTGAAGATACGAGGGTTCCGGGTGGAGGTCGCCGAGATCGAGGCCGTCCTCAGCGGCCACCCGCAGGTGCTGGAGTGCGCCGTCGCCGCCCATCGGTACGGCGTCGGCGACCGGCGCCTGGTCGCGTACGTCGTGCCGGACGCGCAGGCCCCGTCGCCCCCCGCCGAGCTGCGTGCCTTCCTTGCCGACAGGCTGCCGGACTACATGGTGCCGGCGGCCTATCTGACGGTGACGGAACTGCCGTGTACGCCGAGCGGGAAGCTCAGCCGCGCACTGTTGCCACGGCCGGACGACGAGACGGAGTGGGCAGGGGCGGCCGAGTACGAGCCGCCGGGTACACCGCTGGAGGAGCGCATCGCCGCGATCTGGACGGAGGTGCTGGCCGTGCCGCGGGTCGGTGTGCGGGACAACTTCTTCGAACTGGGCGGCCACTCGCTGCTGGCGGTCGCGGTCGTCAACAAGGTCGGGGACCTCGTCGGGCGCACAGTCGCTCTGCGTACGCTCTTCGAGACGCCGACCGTGGCCGGCCTCGCCACCCGCCTGAGCGAGCCGGACCGGAGCTGAGCGGCCGAAGCGGCGGACCCCTCCGTTCTGCCGGCCTTGAGTCGTCCCGGTCTGGGTGCACTCGGACCGGATCGGGCCGCGACCGGGGAGTACACGGGCAACAGCGCAGCAACGCCCTGCTGAAAATGCATGAGAACGGGCCGGTGTCCTGGTGGACACCGGCCCGTTGCGTTCCTGCCGAGGTCTCAGCCGGACAGTCCGCCGACGGCGGTGTTGCCGTGCTCGTCCTCGAGCCCCATCGCGAGCTGGACCCAGGCCGCCGCGCAGGACCTCGCCAGTGACCCGAGATTGAGCCGCGAGTGCGGCGGGATGTGGCTCAGCGTCAGTGGGATCTCGTCGGGCACCAGCACCCGCGGCCCCAGCCAGCGCAGCAGCACCCGGCCGGACTCGGTGTAACGCAGTGACGGATCCCGTTGGATGCTGTCCAGCAGCGACCGCAGTTCCTGGGAGGGGTCGGCCTCCGGCAGTTTCACCGTCATCTGCCGGTCCTCGTCGCGGTCGATACGTTCCGGCCGGGTCCGCCGGTCCAGCACTGGGTCCTCGCCGGCCCGCAGACGCGCCCGGACACTGCGCGCGGTCTCCACCGAGATGCCGGCCTCCTGAGCGATCCGGCGCAGCGTCGCCTCCGGATGCACGGCGATCAGCTCGGCCGCGGCTTGCCGGCCGGCCGCCCCGTTGATCGGCCGTACCCGGCCGTCACGGCCGATGCGCGCCTCGACCGGCGGGCTGTCGATCCCGCGGCGCAGCGAGCCCACGGTCTTCGCGGCGAGCCCGGCGGTGAAGGCGATCGACCGGTCTGACAGCTGCGGGTGGCTCTGGATGATCCGGACCGCGGCGGCGCGCCGATCGGCGAGCGTCAACGGCCTGCCGTGCGACACGTTGAGCCGGACGGCGACCAGGAACGCCTCGTGACTGTCGCCGTCGAACATCTGTGCGCTGATCTCCTGCTCGCCGCGCAGGCGGGCGGCGGTGAGCCGGTGCATGCCGTCGATGACGCGCATGGTCGCGCGGTGCACCACGATCGGTGGCAGGTCCGCCTCCATCTCCGCCAGCGAGCTCGCGTACTCCAGGTCCACGCCCGCGGATCGCGGCGAGTCGGCATCGTGGATGGCGGAGAGGGGCAGCTGCACGACTGCGTCGTCCCCGTCGGAAAGCGGCTGTGTGCACGGCTGCACACCGGTGGAGGTCGCGGTTTCGAGTGTGGATCTAGAGGTGTTGACCGGCACTGGTTCAGCTCCGTTTCTGTCACGGCCCCGATGGTCGAACGAAGACACACGGTCCTCGTTCATCCTGACCACGTGGCCGGACGCACGGCACTCACCTGTTTTGGGGGCAACGCCCGCTAACCGGGCGTGCGGAGGAACCCCAGGCGCCGTACCGGCTCCACGCCGCCGGCCATACGTACCGGATCGCTGCCGCGGGCCAGGGCCGCCAGGAACTCGTGGCGCGGCAGCGGCCCCGCGCCGAGCTGCCGGCTCCGCTCGCTGTCCCACTCGACGTCCAGCAGCGTCACGCCGGCGCCGGCCAGCCGGTGCTCCATGTCGAGCAGCGCCACCTTCGACGCGTTGCTGCGCCGGTGGAAGCAGGTGTCCAGGACGAACACCTCCCCGGTGCCGATGCCGATGGCACCGCCCACCAGCTCTTCGTCCTCCCACACTTCGACGCTGTGCGCCCAGCCCTGCCGGTTGAGCTCGATCATGCACTCGCACAGCTCGGTGGTCAGCCACTCGGGGAGGCGGTCCCGGCGGCACTCGGCGAGCACCCGGGCGAAGTCCTGGTTAGTCGTGGTGGTCCAGGTCAGTCGGTTGCGCAACAGCTTCATCAGGCTGCGCGCCTTGGTCAACCCGCCGTACGGTATGACCGGCCGTGGACCCGGGGACCACCAGACCAGCGCGTACGGGTCGGGCAGCGGCGAGTCGAGCACCACCGTCCTCCCGGACTCCACCGACTCCTCGTACAGGGCGTGATTCACCTCGATGTCGGCCGCCGTCGCGGCCGGCATCGGGAACGTGCCGTGCCGGTAGCCGCCGAGAACGGTGGCCGGGTCGAGCTCCCCACCGATCGCGATCGGCGCGTCGGCCGGGGCACTATCCATCGCAAATCCGTCCCAGACGCACCCCTCGCAAAGAATCACATGCAGATTCTGGCCTCAGACCCGCAACTGACGGGAGTCCCTCGATGACCGCACCCTCGACATTGGGCAGCACCGGCGCATCCGCGCGCTGGCTGCGCCGGCCCCGGCCACGCCAGGACCCGTCCGCACGCCTCGTGTGTCTGCCGCACGCCGGCGGCACGGCCAGCGTCTACAGCCCGTGGACCGACCGGCTGCCGACCGGGATCGAGCTGATCGGAGTGCAGTACCCGGGCCGCCAGGACCGGCTGGCCGAGCCGTTGATGTCGTCGGTCCCGCAGATCGCCGATGCTGTGGCCTCGGCGCTGGCGCCGTACACCGACCGGCCCCTGTTCCTGTTCGGGCACAGCATGGGCAGCCTCGTCGCCTACGAGGTCGCGATCCGCATGGAGGCCGGTCCGGGGCCGGATCCGGCCGGTCTGTTCGTCTCCGGCCAGCTCGCCCCGCAGCGGTCCGCGCCACCGAAGGGGGCGCTCGACGACGCCACCGTCGAGGCCGAGGCCCGGGAGTCCGGCTGGACCGATCCGGTGGTGTTCGACCACCCAGAACTGCGCGAGCTGGTGCTGCCGGCGCTGCTGGCCGACGTCCGGGCGTCCCTCACGTACCACCGCGAGGAACCGGTACGGCTGAGGTCCCCGATCGCCGCCTACGGGGGTCTCGGCGACGGCGGTGACGTGCCGGGTGAACTGGCCGCCTGGGGTGAGGTGACCTCAGGCAGCGCCGTGTGGCGGGCGTTCGACGGCGACCACTTCTACCTCCGGCCTCAGGAGGCCGACCTGGTTGCCGACATAGTGACCCGGATGTCTGACTGGGGAGAGCCGCCGGTTGGACATAACTGAGTGAGGAGAAGGACCGTGGCCGATTCTGATCTAGCCGAGCGGTACCGCTTCGCGCCGGACATCATGGTCGAGGTCCGGGCCGCGTCTCGGCCGGACAACTGGCACGGTCCGCTAGAAGCCGTCACGCACTGGGCCTGGATGGCGTTCTGGTGCGCGGCCTCGGTGCTGTCGTGGCAGCGCGCACCCTGGTGGCTGGCGCTGCCGGTGTACCTCGTGGCGGTGTTCTTCATCGGCGGCCGGCAGCGTGGCATCGCCGGCATGCTCCACATGGCGACACACCGGGTGTTCATGGCCAACCACCGGGTCGGCAGCGTGATCGGGGCGGTTCTCGGCGGATACCCCGTGCTGCAGAGCTACACCGGCTACCGGGCCTCGCACCTCGGTGAGCACCACGGCCGGCTGGGCGACCCGGACCGCGACCCGGACTACCAGCAGTACCGGGACAACGCGCTGTGCGGGGACAACCTGAGCCGCAAGGCGCTGCGCCGGTACCTGCGCACGGTGGTGACGCCGAAGGCGACCGCCTCGTACGTGGTCTACCTGCTGCGGCACCGCATCGTGGCGGCGGGGGAGCAGCCCGCCGAGCGGGCGTTGCGGGTGGTCCTGCTGGCGGGGGTGCTCATCTGGGCCGTCCTGGGCGGCTGGTGGCTGTGGCTGGTGCTGCTCTGGTTCGTGCCGCTGGTCACCACACAGGTGTGGATCGGTGCGGTGTCCGAGTTGATGGAGCACTTCCCGCTGATCGAGACCGCGCCCCGGGTGGACATCTACATGTCCTGGAACCGGGTCTACGGATGGGGCACCCGGTTCCTGCTGGGAGAGATCGACGGTGAGGGCTTCCACCTGGTCCACCACCTGTTCCCGCGGACGCCGATGTGGCGGCTGCGCGAGGTCGACGCGATCCTGAGCCGCGACCCGGTGTACGCGGCACTGCCGCGGCTCGGCGGCGCCCTGGGCGGCCTGGAACAGATCTACCGTTCGCTGCCCGCGCACCGCGGGCAGGACTGCACCGAGAGGGTCGACGCATGACCGAGACGGTGGTCGTGGTCTACACGGCCGGAGCCGCCACCCCGCTCGAACTGGCCGCCGACGCGGAGGGCTACGACCTCCTGTTCGCGGTGCCCGTCGATGAGCTGACGGACGGACTGGCCGACCTGTTGGCGGCCATCGGTGACGTCGTCGACGTGACCGACGAGGTGGCCGGCGCCGCCGTGCTCGCGGCCCGCCGCCCGGCAGGCATCGTGGCCTTCTCCGACCGTGACCTGCCGCTCGCGGAGCGGCTGGCGTCCCGGCTCGGCCTGCGGTTCCACTCCCGGAGCACGGTGCTCGCCGCCACCGACAAGCACGTCCAGCGGCAGCGGTTCCGTGAGGCCGGGCTTCGAGTGCCGCGGTTCCGGCTGCTGACGCGGCCCGGACAGGCGGTGGATGCGCTCGCCGAGGTGGGCACGCCGGCAGTGCTCAAGCCGGTCCGGGGTGCGTCCAGTCGGCAGACGTATCGCCTGGACAGCCCGGAAGACGCGGTGCGGTACGCCGCCGACGTGTTCGCCTCGGGCGACGCCGACGAGTTCGTGGTCGAGGAGATGCTGGTCGGCTGCCCGTCGGTGGCCGGACCCGGCCTCGGCGACTACGTGTCGGTCGAGATGCTGTGGTGGCGCGGCACGGTCGCGTGCCAGGTGCTCAACTCACGGCTGCCGTTGCGGGAACCGTTCCGGGAGCAGGGCTTCTTCCTGCCCGGTCTGCTGCCCGCGCCGGTCGAGGCGGAGGTCCACGAGATCGCCGCGGCGGCCTGCCGGGCTCTCGGCGTGCAGGACGGCTGGGCGGACATCGAGCTGAAGCTGACCGCCGACGGGCCCGTGGTGATCGAGGTGAACGCCCGCCTCGGCGGCTACTCGGCCGCGCTGTTGCACCGGTCGTTCGGAATGGAGGCGGTCCGGCTCGCGTTCGACGTCGCCGTCGGCCGACAGCCGGTGGTGTCGCTGGGGGAGCCTGCCGCAGTCGCCTTCGGCTACCAGATCCTGCCGCCGGTCGGCGACTGGCGGTTGGCCTCCTGGGGCAACGTGGCCGACCTCGCCGAGCGTCCCGACATCCTCTCGGTCGTCCTGACCGCGGAGCCCGGTGACCGGGTCGACTGGCGGCTGGGCGGCCAGGGCACGCTCGGCGTGGTGGAGGGCCTGGCCGAGGGGCCGGACGAGGTGCTCACCGCGATGCGCGCCATCGAACGGACCATCGCCGACCAGGTGGTCTTCAGCCCCGCGTGAGCGGCCTCTCCCAGTAGCTCGGCCGGCGCCGGGACCTCGACCGGCGCATCGGATCGCGCAGGACCCGTAGAACCAGGCCCGCCGGGATCACGAGCAGGACGTACGCGACGGTGAGCAGGGCCTTGCGCATCAGGAATCCCTTCGTTGTGGGATGGACGGCCGTTGGTCAGTCGAGGGGAACCTCGGTACGCCAGTCCACGTCCTCTTTCCAGTCCGGCTGGTCGGACTTGTGCAGCAGGAACCCGCCGAGCACGAGCACGTCCATGTCGGTCCGCATGAAGCAGGTGTACGCCTCGTGCGGCGTGTTCACGATCGGCTCGCCGCGGACGTTGAACGACGTGTTCACCACGACGCTGCTGCCGGTCTCCCGCTTGAGTGCCGTGAGCAGGCGGTGATAGGCGGGGTTGTCCCGGGGCCCGACGGTCTGCACACGCGCCGAGTAGTCCACGTGCGTGACCGCCGGGACCACCGACCGGGTGACCTTGAGCCGATCGATGCCGGTCAGGTCGGAATCCGTCTCGACGGCGAGCCGGGCCGCCTCCGCGACCGGCGCGACCACGAGCATGTACGGACTGTCCTGGGGGAGGTCGAAGAACTCCTTGGCGTCCTCGGCCAGTACGGACGGCGCGAACGGCCGGAACGACTCCCGGAACTTGATCTTCAGGTTCATGACCGACTGGGTCCGCGGATCACGGGCGTCGCCCAGGATCGACCGCGATCCGAGCGCCCGCGGGCCGAACTCCATCCGGCCCTGGAACCAGCCCACGACCATCCCCGCCGCGATCGACTTCGCGACTTCGGCAGCCAGCTCCGCCGGTTCGAGGCGGCGGTGCGGGACGCCGGCGTCGGTCAGGTAGGCCGCGATCTCGTCGTCGTCGTACTCCGGTCCGAGCAGCGACCCGGACATCGCGTCGTGTCCGGTCCCTGCGTGGGCACGCCCGGCGCCCCGGTCCATCGCGACCGCGAGCGCCGCGCCCAGCGCGCCGCCGGCGTCGCCGGCCGCCGGCTGGACCCAGACCTCGTCGAACAGCGCGCCGGCGACGATCTTTCCGTTCGCCACGCAGTTCAGGGCCACGCCCCCGGCCAGGCACAGCCGCGACTCGCCGGTCAGCTCGCGGGCCGTGTGCGCGAGCTTGAGGACGACCTCCTCAGTGACCAGTTGCACGGACGCGGCCAGGTCGAACTCCCGCCGGGTCAGCTCGCCCTCGGGCTCTCGGCGCGGACCGCCGAACAGCGTCTCGAATCCGCGACCGGTCATCACCTGACCGCGCAGGAACTCGAAGTAGCGCATGTTCAGGCGGAACGACCCGTCCGGCTTGACGTCGATCAGCCGCTCGCGGATCAGGTTCGCGTACCGCGGTTCGCCGTAGGGCGCCAGGCCCATCAGCTTGTACTCGCCGGAGTCCACCTTGAATCCGCAGAAGTAGGTGAAGGCCGAGTAGAGCAGGCCGAGCGAGTGCGGGAAGCGGATCTCGGCCATCGGCCTCAACCGGGTGCCCTGCCCGTGCCAGATCGAGGTGGTCGCCCACTCGCCGACACCGTCTATGCACAGCACGGCGGCCGATTCGTACGGGCCGGCGAGGAACGCCGAGGCGGCGTGCGACTCGTGGTGCCGCCGGCAGATGATCTCCGGTACGCGTCCGCGGTCCAGTGCCTCGAGCTCGCGACGGACCACGTCGGCGACCCGCCGCTTCGACGACCACCAGCCGGGCAGGGTGTCGCGGAACGAGGCGAGCCCGAACGGGACCGCGCCGAGATAAGTCGCCAGGACACGGCGGAACTTGAGCACCGGGTCCTCGTAGTAGGCGATCGCCGACACGTCCGCGAGTGTGGCGCCGACCTCGTCCAGGCAGTAGCCGACGGCGTTGGCCGGGAACGCGGAATCGTGGCGGCGGCGGGTGAAACGCTCCTCCTGCGCGGCTGCCACGGGGCGGCCGTCGGACACCAGCGCCGCGGCACTGTCGTGGTAGTAGGCGGAGATACCGAGAATCAGGTCAGACATGTGCGGATGCCTCCACTCGGGCGCGACGGGCCGCGTTGCGGGCCCAGAATCCGGATGGCGGGTTCAGCGAGCGGTACCCGGCCCGGATCCGGTCCCACGCGTCCGTGCGAGCTGCCGGCGTCTGCTGCGCCAGATATCCGTCGACGGCGTCCGCCGCCCACGCGGAGTGTCCGGTCGCGACATTGTCGATGGTGTTGTGGACGTCGACGAACGTGGTGCTGAAGCCGTAGTGCTTGAGCGCATGCCGGGCACGGCGATAACTGCCGCCGACACCGGACAACTCCATGGCCAGATTCAGGCCGAGGATCTCCGGTTCGAACGTGCGCGGGAACCGGCCGATCGCCAGCCAGTAGACGGGCAGTTCGAACGACAGGTCCCGGATGGCCGGCCAGGCCGCGAACTCCGGCGACCGGGTCGGTGGCAGGTCGATGTCCATCTCCCGCAACAGGGTGCGGTAGATCAGCGGATGGTTCAGCTCCAGCTCGCCGTTGCCCAGTTCGTCCCAGTAGGTGTTGAACAGGAAGTGGCCGCGCTCGGCGGAGGCGAGCTGGTAGTCGGTGTGGCCGGCCAGCCAGGCGCCGTCGATCAGGGTGAGCGGTGCCAACTGCAGCGTCGAGTCGATCAGCTCGGCGCGGCTCGGCAGGGGATCGTCCGAGCCGTCCTGGAACTCGCTGTTGTGGAGGTCGTGCTGGTCGAGCAGCCACGGCCGCAGGCCGTCCGTCGGCGGCTCGGCCGGCAGCGACTGGGCCGCCTGCTTCATGCGGTGGCGGGAGCGGGCCAGCCACCCCTCGACGTGGCGCAGCGCATACCGCCGGGTAGCCGGCGTGATCGTACGTCGCAACAGCCGGGTGTACGCCTCCCGCAGGTCGGCGGGAGCGACGCCGTCGTCGCCCGTGGTGTCCGGGGCCGGGCGGAATCCGATGCTCCGGGACTGATGCGCGGCCGGCCGAAGCCGCCCACGCTCAGCCGGATCGGCCGGCAGCGCATCGATCCACCGATTGATGACGTCCAGGTCGTCGTCGGGGAACACCCGGAACATCCGGCCGTTCTCCGACACCAGTTCGCCGGTGAGCCGGCTCTCCCCGGACCGGCCCGGCCGCACGAGGCGGCTGTCGGCGAGCGCGGCCAGGAACGGAGCCGGGTCGGTACGGGCCTCGGTGAGCCACTGCTTCAGTGGTCGCCCGCGCATGACGAACCGGTCGTGATAGGTCGACGCCTCACGGGCCCGGGAGCGCATCAGCTCGGCCATCTCGAAGGACGGGTCGCGAGCGGCGTCGAGCTCCCGGTACGCCTCGTCGCTCCAGCGCCGCAGGGCGGCGAACGCCCAGGCGAAGCCGCGCTCGATCGCCGTCGTACCGGCCGCGCCGGCCGCCGCCGTGAACTCGGCCGCGACGGCTCGTGCGTCGTCGACCGCCGGCGCCCGGCGCGGGCTGCGTGCGCGGCCCGGGTCCAGCGCGGCCCAGTCCGCCGTGTCCGGACCTCGGGTCCGGACACCGGCGAGCGGGGGCAGCAGCCCGACGGCGCGCAAGCAGAGATCAAGACCGATGATCTCGCCCTGGTACGCGTCCGGGCGTCGGCTCATCGTCAGTGCGAGAGCCGGCAGGTAGAAGGACGGGTCGGCGATCCGGCGGTCGTGTGCCAGGCGGGCGGCCGGGCGCGCGTGCACGGCTACCCGGACGTGCCGCATCAGGGCGAGGTACGCGTCGCCACGGGAGTCGCCCGGATGCCCGGTGCCGACATCGGCCGCGAACAGCGCGAGCGCCCGCATGGTGACCGGTTCCTCGGCGTTGCCCGGCTCGCTCATCCACTGCAGCCAGGCGCCCGATACCGAGGCCAGCGGCGCGCAGGCGAGCACCGCCCGGCGGACGAGCACATCCGCACAGCCCTCGCGCTCCGCGGTGGCGAACAGCGCGGTGAAGCGCGCCCGTTCGGCCTCGGCCCAGGCGGCGGCTGCCGAGGGTTCGCACCGAGGATCGCCGTCGTGGCCGGCACGATCCAGCTCGTCGGTGATCGCGGGCCGCAGCGTGTCGGGCAGCGGCGTGTCCTCCGGGTCGCACGCCCGCGCGAACACCGTCCGGACCGGCAACGTCAGCCCGTCGTCGCCCATCGCCTGATCAGAACATCGGGTAGATGGAGGCATCGGCCTTCTTCTTCTTGCGGCGGCCGAACAACCTGGCCATCAGCGTACGCAGGAACGACACGGAGAGGTCACCTCAGTTCACTTCGGGTCGGCGTCCGGACGTCACGTCAGTTCGAGGCTCTCGGCGAGCACCTGCGCGACGGCGTCATTGCCCTGGTCGGTGTAGTGACCGCGGTCGACGAAGAGCCAGTCCGACGGCTTCACCACCGCGGAGAGCCGGGAGAGCGTGTCGACGAACGGGATGCCCTTGCGCGCGCACGCCTCGCCGAGGGCCTCGGCATAGGCGGCGCCCGTCGCGATGCTGCCGACGTCGCCGTAGCGCTCTTCCCAGGTCCCGTAGTCGGAGGCATTGTCGAACTCGTCGAAGAGCAGCTTCTCCTGCGGCGCCGGCGTCTCCCGCAGCCAGGTCGCGAGCGGCTGGAGGGCGAAGCTCACCCGGGCGCCGGTCGCGGCGGCCATCGCGAGCCAGCTATCGAGGTTCCGCAGCGTGACGTCGACAGCGGACTGGATCATGCCGGCCGTCGTCGGGCGGACTGCTGACGGCGTGACCGACTGCGCCGGTGGCCTCGGGCCGGTCCGCCACCGCTTGGTCTTGGCCGGCTCGGCGTACCGTGCGCGCAACTCCTGCATCTTCTCGAAGTACTCGTTGCAGAAGAAGAACGGCTCCTGGCCGCCGACGTCCACCCCGGTCAGCTGTCCCATGACCAGCGTGTTGAAGCCGCTGAGGATGACTATCTCGTCGATCGGCGGCAGCAGGTGCCGGTGGAGCATGAACAGCATCAACTCCTGGGTGGAGTTGAGGTACGGGGCGCCGAAGGTGAACCACGGCCTGCTCGGCGCGTGTTTCGACCAGAGCCGAGAGGCGATCGTGGCCGCGTCGCTCGTGGCGCCGTAACCCAGCGACACCGAACCACCCACGAGCAGCCGGACCGGCCCGTCGAGCCGGTCGCCGCCGACGGACCCCGGTCCGCTCGGGCCGTGCGAGATCCGGAATCCGAGCCGGTCGGTGTTGATGGCCGCCGACCGGAAGTTCGGCCTGTTGAAGTACATCAGATAGGGGAGGTACCTCATCTCCCCGCGATCGAGGAAATCGAGATAGTCGGAGAGCTGAGGCGTCAACAGCTCGGTTTGCCGCACCATTAAGACGACCTCCAATTGCCAGCAGGTGGCCCTCCGGCCGGAATCCCTTCGAAGCAACCTAATGCCGTGTCGGCCAGGCGGCGTGTCCCGTAAAAGGGCTGCGGGCCGCCGGCCGGTTTCCGGGGCTCCCGAAGTCACCCGTCCGGCGTGCTAGCCTCGGCTCGGCTCTGACGTGGAACGACCCGTCGTTCCGTCCGACACGGAGATGTGATGACTGACGACGTGACCAGGGACATCTCGCTGCGACCCCTGACCGAGGATGACGTTCCGGCGCTCTTCGACATCCAACTCGACGAGGAAGCCCAGCTGTTGGCGGCCTTCACCGACGCCAGGACAGCCCGCGACGCCGACGCCTTCCGGCAGAAGTATCGGAAGATCCTGGCCGACGACGCGATCGTCAACCGGGTCGTCGAGATCCACGGTGAGGTCGTCGGCAGCGTGGCCACCTTCCCGATCGAGGCCGACACCGAACTCACCTACTGGATCCGTAAGGACTGGTGGGGCCGCGGTGTGGCCACGGCGGCCGTCGCGGCGCTGCTCGACGAGGTGACGGAGCGGCCGATCCACGCCCGGGTCGTGGAGGACAACGCCGGCTCCGTCCGGGTGCTGGAACGCAATGGGTTCGTGCGCGTCGGCAGCGAGGACTCGTTCGCCCCCGGCCGTCAGGCCACCGTCACCGAGCTGATCTTCAAACTGGCCGACTGACGACCCGGTGCGCATCCGCGCAGACCGGGCCAGGACAACGACATCCGTGCGCCGCATGGTCCTATGACCGTGCGGCGCACGGCTTTTCGTGCACGGTTCTCCCGTTCCAAGTGCCGACTGTGAACAGTTGGACGCCGGGCACGGCCTCATGCCCCTTCGAAGTCGGGCGAGGTCGAGGCGCCCGCGGTGGCGTGAGTGGTGAACGCCCGGTCGACGACCGGCAATGAGGCGCCGTGGTCCCGGGCGGCCTGCACGATCGTGTGCCCGGCGTCGGCGCCGCCGTGTCGGCACCCCGGCCGTGCCGCCCGCCGTGCGAGGGTCCGCTCCAGCCAGGTGACCCGCTCGCCTTCGAAGAGCCGACATCGTTGACAGTTCCAGCCGTGGCTAGCGTCGTCACCGTATCCCGGGCTCTGTAACCCATGACCCGATTCCCGATGCTTGCGAATTCGCGCAGGGAATCGCTACTTCGGGGAATCACCGGGCAGGTCCACCACGCGTACGGAAGGTACTGGTGAAATGGTCGACGCCAAACCACGGCAGTTCTGGCGAAACAGTCCGGCCGACGCCATCCTGCTCGCAATCACGCTGACCCAGTTCGCCGGGACGATCGCGCTCGCCGCTCTGACACCGGACGGATTGTGGCCCAGGCTCGGCTCCGCGGCCCTGGTCACGGCCATGATGACGTACTCGATCATCGTGGTCACCCATCTGTTCGTCCATCAGCCCTGGTTCACCGACAGCCGCCTGAACGCCGTTCTGTCGTTGGTGAGTTCGGCGAACATCGCGCAGTCGGTGCAGGGCTACTACCTGACCCACGTGCGCAACCACCACCGGTACAACAACGACCGCAAGCGTGACGGGACCACCGCCGACATCACCTCCACCTACCGGTACAGCCGCGACGACGGGCACGCCCCGCTGTGGCGGTACCTGGTCGGCGGCCTGGCCTCCTCCGCCCAGGAGTGGGTGGCCACCTGGGCGATGCTGCGCCGGGGGTGCGCGGTCGGCCCGCAGGAGGCCACGCTGCAGGGGCTGGCCTCCCGGAACCCGAAGCGCCGGGTCGCCGAACTCAGCCAGATCAGGTACGACCGGCTCGCGTACCTCGCGTTCACGGTGCTGCTGGCCGTTCTGTCCTGGCAGTGGACCCTGCTGTGTTACCTGCCCTCGGTGGCGCTCGCGTTCACCCTGGTCAATGTCCAGAACTATTACCGGCACTTCGGCGCGGAGCCGGAGAGCCGGTACGCGAACTCGGTGAGCCACTACGGCCGGCTGTACAACCTGCTGACCTTCAACGACGGCTACCACCAGGAGCACCACCTGCGCCCCGCGACGCACTGGAGTCGGCTGCCCGTGGTCGCCGAGCAGTACCAGGAGCAGTTCGAGGAAGCCGGTCGCGTGGTCTCCCCGGTGCCGGCCCTGGTCGGCTTCCTGGACACGGGCCGCGTCGGCCATTGCCCGTCGGCGAAACCGTCCGTCGGATGAGCCGCTAAGCCGTCGAGGAAGGAACAGTACGTGAAGGATCTCGGCACGCGGGACGACCCGTACGACGTGATCGGTCTGGGTTTCGGACCGTCGAACATCGCGCTGGCGATCGCCGCTCAGGAGATCGCCCCCGATCGCAGCTGCCTCTTCTTGGAGCGCTCGCCGGACGTCTGCTGGCACGAGGGCATGCTCATCGACGGGGCGCGCATGCAGATCTCGTTCCTCAAGGACCTGGTGTCCCTGCGCAATCTCGCCAGCCCGTTCACCTTCCTGGCGTACCAGAAGGCCAAGGGGCGGCTGGAGAAGTTCATCAACCTCTCCGAGTTCCGGCCGACCCGGCTGGAGTTCCAGGACTACCTGCGGTGGGTCGGCAGTCAGTTCTCCGGCATGGTGCGGTACCGCTCCGCGGTCACCGCGGTGTCCCCGGTCCGCGGCGACGACGGCACGCTGTCGCTGCTGCGGGTGACGGCCACCGACACCGCCACCGGTGAGGTGGTCGAGTACCACGCCCGCAACGTGGTGCACGCGCTCGGCGGCCTGCCGAAGGTGCCCACCGGGGTGACGACCGGCCCGTCCGTGGTGCACTCCAGCGCGTTCCTGTCCAAGTTCCCGGGCGCCTTCACCGACCACGACCGGGACTGGGAGTTCGCGGTCGCCGGGGACGGGCAGAGCGCCGGCGAGATCACCCACTACCTGCTGGACCGCTACCGCAACTCGCGTGTCCACCTGGTCCTGCCCGGGTACTCGCTGAGCGCCACCGACAACAATCCGTTCGCCAACGAGCAGTTCTTCGAGGCGAACGCCGACGACTTCTACTCCCGCAGCGAGGAGAACCGGCGCGACTACGCCGCCCGGCTGCGCAACACCAACTACGCCGTGGTCGAGGCGGGTTTCCTCGACGACCTGTACCGCCTGGTCTACGCGGACGAGGTGCGCGGCCGGACCCGGCTCGTGGTGCACGACGGCTCCCGGTTGACCTCGGCCGACTCCGACGGCGCGGGAGTCCGGATCGGCGTGTACAGCCGCTTCGGTGCCGGATCCCACGAGTTGCGCACGGACGGACTGGTGCTGGCCACCGGTTACCGGCGGGACCTCGACGCGGAGATGTACCGGGCCGTCCTGCCGTACCTCGAAACCGACGACCACGGCCGGCCCGTGGTCTCCCAGGACCACCGGGTACGTTCTGCCGAGGAGTTGACCTGCGGACTGTACGTGCAGGGCCTTTCCGAGGCGACGCACGGGCTCGGTGAAACGCTGCTGTCGCTGCTGCCGTTCCGGTCCAAGCAGATCGTCACGGCCATCGCGAAGGACGGCGGTTCGATGACGCGGGCGTTCCCCGCCGCGCAGGACGACTTCGAGGCCCTGGTCGCGCAGATCCGGCAGTGTGATTCCGGCACCGTGATCAGCGCCGGACCTTCGGAGTTCCCGGTCGCGACCCGGCTGCCGCTGAACCTGGATCGGAACCGGGGTCGGCAGGGAGTCCTGTTCGGAGTGCTGGACCGGACGGATGCGGTGCCGCTGACCGACGGCGGCAAGGTGCTGGTGGTGTTCGACCCGGCGTCGGCCCGGCCGCCGGCCGGCCAGCCGATGTCGGTCAACGTCCGCGGGCACGTCCGGCTGGTGAGCGACCGGGAGCGGATCGCCGGACACCTGGCCCGGTTGGACCCGGCGGAGTCGGCCGGTTCGCCGGAGGCCACGGTCGGAATCGAGATCGAGATCGAGATGCTGTCCGGCCGCGTCCACCCGTCCCGGGAACAGCGCGCCGTACGAACCGAGAACGAGGGGCAGTCATGACCGACATCGATGAGACGTACGTAGTCGTGCGCAACGACGAGGAGCAGTACTCGATCTGGCGGTCGGACCGACCGGTGCCGGCCGGGTGGACCCCGGTCGGCGAGCCGGCGCCCCGGGAGGACTGTCTGGCCCGGATCGGCGAGTTGTGGACCGACATGCGGCCGGCCAGCCTGCGGGCGGCCATGAGCGGGTCCCAGCGGTGATCGTCTGCGGAATCAAGGTTTCCCATGACGGCGCGGTCTCCGTGCTCGACGGGCAGCGTCTGGTCTTCAGCGCCGAGATGGAGAAGCTCGGCAACGGCCGGCGCTACAGCGCGCTCGGCGACCTCGACCGGATCTCCGCCGTCCTGGCTGATCACGGGCTCGAAGTCGCCGACGTGGACCGCTTCGTGATCGATGGATGGTGGTCGGAGGGCGACGGACCGACCCTGATCGACACCCTGTCCGGTGGAAAGCCGGTCAGCGTCGCCACCGCGCCGTACGCCGCCGACCCGTTCGTCCCCGCCCTGCCGCCGCGGTACACGTTCGACGGCATCGCCGGCAGCCCGCTGGCCGGGGGATACAGCAGCTACCCGCACGTGAGCCACCATCTGTACGCCAGCTACTGCACCGGTCCGTTCGCCGGCCAGACCTCGCTGGGCCTGGTCTGGGACGGCGGCACGCTGCCCCGGCTGTACCTCGTGCGCCCCGGCCAACCCGTGACCGGCGAGTACCTGGGTCCGCTGTTCGGCCTGGTCGGCGACATGTTCACGTACTTCTGCCTGGCGCTGGAGCCGTTCCACCGGTCGCTGGACGGGCTCACCGAGGTCCAGATCGTCGAACACCATCTCGGCACGGCGGGCAAGGCGATGGCGTACGCCGGTCTGGGCGCCGTGGACGACGACGTGCTGGCAGTGCTCGACAAACTCGTCGCCGAGCTGGGCGCCGACTTGATGGGCCCGGAGGTCGGCACGATGCTGGCCGCCCGCTGCACCGAGCTCTTCCCGTCGCATTCGAGCGCCGACCTCATCGCTTCCTGCCAGGAGTTCATCGGTCGGACGCTGGTCGGCGCGCTCACCGACGCGGTGGCCCGGCTCGAACTGCCCGCTCCGCTGCCGATCTGCCTCGCCGGCGGATGTGCGCTCAACATCAAGTGGAACAGCATGATCCGCTCCAGCGGGCTGTTCACCGGTGTCTGGGTGCCGCCGTTCACCAACGACTCGGGTGCCGCCATCGGCACCGCCCTCTGCGAGGTGCTGAGCGGTGGGGGCGGGCCGGAGCTGGAGTGGAACGTCTACTCGGGGCCGGCCGTCACGCCGAGTCGGCCGGCACCCGGCTGGTCGGCTAGGCCGTGCGACGAGGCGCAGTTGGCCGCACTGCTGCACACCACCGGTGAGCCGGTGACGGTGGTCGACGGGCGGGCCGAACTCGGCCCGCGGGCACTCGGCAACCGCAGCATCATCGCCGCCCCGGTGGCGCCGGCCATGAAGGACGAGCTGAACCGGATCAAGCACCGGGAGCCGTACCGGCCGGTCGCGCCGATCTGCCTGGAGTCGGCGGCGTCGGCGGTCTTCGACCCCGGCGGCGCCGACCCGTACATGCTCTTCGACCACCGGCTGCGGCCCGGCTGGGCGGAGCGAGTGCCGGCCGTGCTGCACCTCGACGGGACGGCCCGGCTGCAGACCATCCGGCCGGACACACCGCACACCAGGGTCGGCCGGGTGCTCGAGGAGTACCACCGGATCAGCGGGATCCCCCTGTTGTGCAACACGAGCGCCAACCTGTCGGGGCACGGGTTCTTCCCCGACGTGGCCACCGCCACCGCCTGGGGCGGCACACCGTACGTGTGGTCCGGCGGAACCCTGTACACCGACGAACGGAGGACGAACAGTGTCTGAGCCAGAGGGGGCGACCGGGTCGCCGGTCCGTGCCTACAACGAGTGGGACCCGCTGGAGGAGGTCATCGTCGGCACCGTCGACGGTGCGCACTTCCCGCCGTACGACACCGTGACGGCCGCGCCGCTCTCGCCGGAACAGCGTGCGGTGTTCAGGGAGAACGCCGGCAAGCCGTTCCCGGCCGACCAGATCGCCGCGGCCCGCGACGAGCTCGACCAGCTCGTCGACATCCTCAAGAACCACGGCGTGCGGGTGCGCCGACCGGATCCGCGCGACCACGGCCAGTCGTACGGCGCGCCGGGCTGGACCAGCACCGGCCTCTACGACGCGATGCCGCGCGACCTGCTGCTGGTGATCGGCGAGCAGATCATCGAGGCGCCGATGGCCTGGCGGTCGCGCTACTTCGCCAGTTCCGCCTACCGGCCGCTGCTCAAGGAGTACTTCCGTGCGGGCGCCCGGTGGTCCGCCGGCCCGCGCCCGGAGCTCAGCGAGGAGTTGTACGTCGAGGGCTGGACCGACCAGCCGGACGGCGAGCCGTTCCGGTCGGTGATCACCGAGTTCGAACCGACCTTCGACGCAGCCGACTTCATCCGATGCGGCCGGGACATATTCGCGCAGCGCAGCCACGTCACCAACATGATGGGCATCGAGTGGGTGCGCCGGGAGATCGGCGACGAGTACCAGGTGCACGTGGTCGAGCTGGCAGACGATCATCCGATGCACATCGACGCGAGCCTGATGCCGCTCGCACCCGGCAAGCTGCTCATCCACCCCGACCGGGTGGTCGAGGTGCCACGCCAGTTCAAGGACTGGGAGATCCGCCGGGCACCGGATCCGGTCATCCCGGACGGTCACCCGCTGTACATGACCAGCAAGTGGATCAACATGAACATCCTGATGCTGGACGAGACCCACATGCTGGTCGAGGCCGAGGACCGGCCGATGCAGGAACTCGCCGAGAGTTGGGGCATCACGCCGATTCCCTGCCCGTTCCGGAACTTCAACACCTTCGGCGGCTCCTTCCACTGCGCCACCACGGACGTGCGCCGACGCGGTGAGCTGCAGTCCTACTTCTAAGTCCGGGACATCGTCTCGACGTCGGTCGGCGCATCCGAGCCTCTCCGACCGGGTTCGACCAACGAGAGCGAAGGGCCAGGAAGGCGACATGACAGATCAGGTGACGGCCGGGCGGTTCAAACAGGTCCGGCGATCACGGGCGTTGCTGCTCGCCGCCTTCCGCTCCCACCCGGGCCCGATCACCTGGGGACTCGTCGGCTCGCTGCTGTACGGCACGAGCCTGGTCGCCTGGTCGGTGGCGCTCGGTGAGTTGTGCAACGACGTGGTGATCCCGCGGTTCGACAACGGCCACGTCGCCACCGGCACGATCGTCGCTGTGCTGCTGGTGGTGGCCGCCGTCGGCGTGCTGCAGGGTTCCGCGGGACTGATCCGGCGCTGGACTCTCGTCGTGACCAGGGCACGCTTCGACGCCACCTTGCGGGACGCCGTCGTCCAGCGGTATCACCAGCTGCCGATGACGTACCACCAGGTCCACTCGACCGGCCAGAAGCTGGCGCACGTCACGACGGACGCGGAAGCGGCGGCGGAGCTGCCCGCTCGGCTACCGGACGTGCTCGGCATGTTGGTGTTGTTCGTGGTCATCGTCGGCTGGGTGCTGGTCGTAGACCCGGTGCTGGCTCTGGTCGGCGGCATGATGATCCCAGCGTTGCTGCTGGTCAACTCGGTCTACCAGAAACAGGTCGAGGTGCCCGCCCAGGCGGTCCAGGAGCGCCTGGGGCGGGTGACCGAGGTCGCCCACGAGAGCTTCGACGGCGCGGCCCTGGTGAAGATGCTCGGCCGGGACCGCGTCGAGCGCGACCGCTTCGTCGCCGAGGCGGCCGGTCTGCGCGACGCGAAGATCAAACTGGCCGTCCGTGAGTGGATGCTGGACTCGCTGGTCGAGTCGATCCCGACGGTCACCTCGCTGGTCATAGTCATCGTCGGCGCGTTCCGGGTGAACAGCGGAGCGATCACGGTCGGCGCCCTGGTCAGCTTCGTCAACGTGTTCGCCATGGTGGTGGTCCCGATGCGTACCATCGGCAACGTGCTCGGCGACGTGCCGCGCATGCTGGCCGGGTACGCCCGGGTCCAGACGGTGCTCGACGAGCCGCTGCCGCCGGCCACGGCGGATCCGCAGCCGCTGCCGGACGGCCCGCTCGACGTATGCGTCCAAGACCTTTCCTTCACCTACCCGGGCGGCGCGGCAGCGCTCTCCGGAGTGAGCTTCCACGTACCGTCCGGCGCCACCGTCGCGATCACCGGCGGTACCGGGTCGGGCAAGACCACGCTGCTGCTGGCACTGACCGGCCTGCTGCCGCCGACCGGCGGCACGGTGCTGCTGAACGGGGCCGACCTGAGCCGGATCAGCCCGGCCGACCGGGTGGCGGCCATCGCGGCCGCCTTCCAGGAGCCGTTCCTGTTCGCCGGCTCGCTCGCCGGGAACGTGCTGCTCGACTTCGACGCCTCCGCCGCCGCCTCCGCCGCGGCCGATCCACGGCTGGACGAGGCGCTCCGCCTGGCCCGGGCGACAGCACTGGTGGACGGCCAGCCGAACGGGCCGGACACGCCGGTCGGCGAGCGTGGGGTCACGCTCTCCGGTGGTGAACGGCAACGCATCGCGCTCGCCCGGGCACTGGCCCACCGGCCACGGCTGCTGCTGCTGGACGAGGCGACCTCCGCCGTCGACGCCACCACCCGACAGGAGATCATGAGCGGCCTCACGACCGGCCTGACCTCCACCACGACGATCGTCGTCACCACCAGCGCCGCGACACTGGCTCTCGCCGACGCCGTCGTCTACCTCGAGCAGGGCCGGGTGGCCGGCGTCGGGTCACACGCCGACCTGTTGCGGATCGACGGCTACGACCGGTTGATCCGGGCCTACGAGCGAGAGCGGGTGCAGGCATGACCACGATCGACCCGGCCGACCCCGAGAGCGTCACGGGGTCGACGACCGCCGTGATCCGCCGCGGTCTGGCGGCCATCCCCGCGATTCGCAAGGGCCTGGCGCTGACGGTCGTCCTCGCCCTGCTCGGCGGGATCGGTCGGCTCGCCGTGCCGGTGCTGATTCAGCAGGTCATCGACCGCGGGCTCAGCACCGGTCACATCAACGGCGGCCGGCTGCTGGGGCTCGGCGCGGTGGCCGCGCTGGTGGTGGTGCTCACCGCGGTGGTCAACTGGGCGAGCCTGGTGCGTCTTGCGATCGCCAGCGAACGTGCGCTGTTCGACCTGCGGGTCCGCGCCTTCACCCAGGTGCACCGGCTGAGTGTGGCGTACCACTCGGCCGAGGCCCGGGGGAAGCTGGTGTCCCGGGTGACCTCCGACGTCGAGACCCTCAGCATGTTCCTGCAGTGGGGCGGTATCGCCTGGCTGGTGAACGGCGCCATCATGCTGGCCGCCCTCGCCGGCATGGCCTACTACGACATCGTGCTGACGGTGATCACGGTCGTGCTGACCGTGCCGCTCCTGATGCTGGTCCGGGCGGTGGTCGGCCGCCTCGGCCCCGCGCACACCGCGGTCCGGGTCCGGGTCGCCGAGTTGCTGACGGTGATCTCGGAAACGGTCCAGGGCGCCGCCGTCATCCGCGCCTACGGCGTCGTGGAGCCGAGCCTGCGGCGGACCACGGCCAGCATCCACCGGTGGCGGGACTCGAAGATCCGGGCCGGGTACCTGGGCAGCCTGCTGATCTCCCTCGCCGACCTGTTCTCCGTGGTCGTCGTGGTCGGCGTCGTCGCGGTGGGACTGGCGATCGGCCCGTCGACCGGGCACAGCGCCGGCGAACTGGTCGCGTTCATCCTGCTGGTGACCCTGTTCATGGCGCCGATCACGGAGTTCACCCAGGTCATCGACTTCACCCAGAGCGCGGTCGCCGGGTGGCGTCGCGTGCTGGCCCTGCTCGACATCGCCGACGACATCGCCGAGCCGGCCGAAGGCCGGCAGCTGCCACCCGACCCGCCCGGTGTGGTCGTGGAGAACGTGGTCTTCGGCTACCCGGGCGCCGGCGTGACTCTGGACGACGTGTCGTTCGAGGTGCCCGCGGGCCGCCAGGTCGTGCTGGTCGGCGCCACCGGATCCGGCAAGACGACGCTGACCAAGCTGATCGCGCGGCTGGCCGACCCGGACCGGGGCCGCATCCTGATCGGCGGCGTGGACGTCCGCGAGATAGCGACCGAATCGCTGCGCTCTCGCCTGGTGGTCGTGCCGCAGGAGCCGTTCCTCTTCGACACCACGGTGGAGGAGAACGTCCGGTACGGTCGCCCGTCCGCCACCCGCGCCGAGATCGAGCACGCCTTCCGCGAGCTGGGCGCGGAGGCGTTCCTCGCCGGTCTGGCGAACGGCCTTGACACCCCGGTGGGGCAGCGCGGTGAGAGTCTGTCCGCGGGGGAGCGGCAGTTGGTCGCCCTGGCCCGCGCGCACGTGGCCGACCCGGCCTGCCTGATCCTCGACGAGGCCACCTCGGCCGTGGACCCCGAGATCGAACTGACGCTCATCGAGGCGCTGCGCCGACTGACCGCGGGGCGCACCTCGGTGACCGTCGCGCACCGGCTGGCCGTCGCCGAGCTGGCCGACGAAGTGATGGTGCTCGAGGGTGGCCGACTGGTGGAGCGTGGCCGGCACGGGGAGTTGCTCGACGCGGGCGGCGTGTACGCCGGGCTCTACCGCAACTGGCGACAGGCCACCATCGACAGCGCCCCCGCCTGACGGCACGTCGGTGCGGCTGCAGGACAAGCGCCTGCCTGGCGATCGTGACCTGAACAGTCAAGCCGACGGTGACGTCGGCAACCGCCGCAGACCCCCGTTCTGGTGACAAGACGGGTCGCCCTGGCCCGCATACGGTGGGTCTGATCGGCCCCGCATTCCTCCCTGATTTCAGGTGGCTCAGACCGGCAGGCATCGTTGGCGAAAGGAAAAGAAGGTGGCTGAAAGCACCAGTGGAACGGCAATCCAAGGCTTGACGGCCGAGCAAGTGAAGTTCTTCCAGGAGAATGGTTTCATCGGACCGTTCGACCTCTACGAGGAGGACGAAGCCCGGCTTCTCTGGAACCAGGCCATGATCGAGATGGTCACGTCCCGCAACAAGCCGCACGACTCGACCATCATCAACTACGACCGCCACCTGGACTGCGACACCCTGTCGCAGCACATCGCCCACCCCACGGTCGTGCACAAGCTGCGCAGCCTGATGGACGAGGACATCATCTGCTGGAAGACGAACATCTTCGAGAAGCAGCCGGGTGAGGCCGGAACCGGGTGGCACCAGGTCGAGGCGTTCACCGTTTTCGAGTCGGAGACGGTCGCCTATCCCTCGCTGCGCTACACCGAGGAGAGCACCGCGACCACGCAGGAACTGACCGTGTGGACGGCGTTCTCCGACGCGGACGAGGAGCACGGCTGCCTCCGGTTCATCCCGGGCAGCCACAAGCAGTGGTACTACGACGAGACCAAGCCGATGTCGCGGAACGTGGAGAGCAAGTCCCACGACTTCTTCGGGTACGACTACTCGGAGCTGCAGCTCGACAAGGACTGGGACCCGGACGCCGGCGAGATCGTCACCGTGCCGATGAAGCCGGGGCAGTTCGTCATCTTCCTGGCCAAGTGCATCCACGGCTCGCTGCCGAACGTCAGTGACTCCAAGCGGCTCGGGCTCGCCACCCGGTACGTCTCGCCGTCCGTCCGGGTCTACGAGCACATCGACAGCCTCAGCGGGTTCGGTGACGAGATCAGCCTCGACTACCACGGCAGCGTCCTGGTCTCCGGTGAGGACCGGTGGGGCCACAACCGCATCCACGCCAACAACCTGAACGGCTTCCCGTTCCCGAAGGTCGGCTGATGAACACCGACGAGCGCCGGCGCAAGTTCGCCGACTTCCTCGCCACGCAGCCGATGACCAGCGACATCACGTACGAGCAGGTGGCTCGGGCGAAGACGCGCGACGAACTGGGAATCAGCTCGCTCAACATGGTCCTGATCCTCGTGAACTACATCGACAAGTACACGAACAACACCGTGACCATGCGCCCGGAATGGGTTTCCCTGCTGGGTGACGTCGACGGCATCCTTTCCGTGCTCCGCGAGATCGACGCGAGTTCGGTGGTACCGAATCGGGCCTGATGCCCGTGATACAGAGCCCGGCGCCGGCATTCACCCATCCGCTCGGCAGATCGAAGGAACCATGATCTCGGATCTCGAAAATGTCGGCATCGGCTCGTTCGCGTGCGCCTTCGGCGACCTGGAGAACAAGCCGGAGAACATACCCGATTTCGATGATCTCTGGCAGACCGTGTCGTTCGGCACGGACTTCAACGAAATGGGCTGCACCACCTACCGGAAGATGTCCGGGCCGGTGCAGGACTACGTCGTGGACGCCGTGCGCCGGACCCTGCGGGATTCCGGCGCCGGCGCCGCGGACATCGACCATCTCGTCATCGCGACCAGCGACCCGACTCTCGCGCTGTTGCCGTCCGACTTCGCGGAGCGGGTGCTGATCGCCCTGGGGCTGGACGACTGTGTCCCGCACCTCATGTCCTACCAGCGGTGCTGCAGTTCGCTGACTGCTCTGCGGCACAGCCGGGACCTGTTCGCCGATCCGGACGTGACGCACGTGGTCATGGTCGCTCTGGACTTCGTGCCGGTCGATCGTGACAGGATCCTGCCCTACGCCGTGTTCGGTGATGCGGCGGTCAGCTGCATGCTGACCCGGAACGACCCCGGGCTGGTGCGGATGTCCTCCTCCGCCGTCAAGGTGGACCCGGAAGGACTGCGCGGTCGCGACACGTTCGCCTCCCGCAAGACCGTCGCCGACCGTGCGCTGGCCGCCGTCCTGCGTGACGGCGGGCGGGAGCTCGGGCAGGTGACCAAGGTGTTCGCGGCCAACCTGCACAAGCCGCTGACCATGTTCAACGCGAGCGCGGTCGGCCTGTCGCCGGACCGGCTGCACTTCGCCGAGACGCTCTCCGCCTACGGGCACTGCGGCAACGCCGACTGGATGATCAATCTGGTCGACTATCACGATCGAGTCGGCATCCGCAGCGGGCAGACATATCTGGCGCAGTCCCTGGCACCGGGGTTCTACGCCTGCGCGCTCCTGGAAGGGACCGCGCCGTGAACGGGCTGCTGTCCAGGACGGACTGCATCGGGCCGATCACCGTGCCGGCCGACGTGACGCGCACTCTGCACTCGCTCTCCACGGTGGCCGGGGTCGACGATTTCGTCGCCCTGTCGATCTGCGCCGGTGTGCTGGCCGAACGGTTGCCGCGCCCCGGCACGGACCTCCGCGTCCGGGTCACCCGGCAGGAACTCGACGCGATCCTGCCGCGGCCCGATGCGCCGGACCCGGCGATGAGCTTCCGTGACGCGCTGCGGCAGGCCGCCCGATCCGAGGCCGCCGCCACGGCGGAAACCGAGGACGACGCCCCGGTCGCCGTGACGATTCTGATCTCCCGGGCCGGCCGGAACCTGTACGTCGAATCCATGACCGATTCGTCCGACGTCCCCTCCACGGAGGCATGGGCACACGCGTTCCTGCAGTTGCTCACCGGCATGACGGACGACCCGGACGCACCGATGCTCAGCCATCCGCTGGTCGGTCCGGAGGAACGCGAGCGGATCCGGCACGGCCTCAACCCGCACCAGGATCCGGAGATTCGGTACCGCACGATGGCGGAGCCGTTCGAGGAGCAGGCCGAACGCACCCCGGACCTGGTCGCCCTGCAGGACGAGGACGGCAACACCGTCACCTACCGCGAGCTGAACGAGCGCGCGAACCGGCTGGCCCATCACCTGCGGGGGCTCGGCGCCCGCCCCGGCACCCGGATCGGGATCTGCCTGCAGCGCGGCATCCACCAGGTCGTCGCGGTCTACGCCGCGGTCAAGACCGGCGCCACCTACGTTCCCCTCGACGCCGACCTGCCGGATCAGCGCATCGCTCTGATCCTGGCGGACTCGGAGCCCGGGTTGGTGCTGACCGATCCGGTCTGCCGCGACCACCTGCCCGACGGCCCGTGGGAGATCCACGACGTGGGCACCGAGCAGGCCGGGTCGGGCCGGCCGGCGACGAATCCCGTCGTCGACGACGGCCCGGGGCTGGTGCACATCCTTTACACCTCGGGGACGACGGGCCGCCCCAAGGGTGTGGTCTCCCGGACCGCAGGCACCCTGGCCAACGTCTTCTGGATGCAGCGGCAGTACCCGTTCCACTCCGGGGAGACGGCGCTGTTCAAGGCATCCCCGGGATTCGACATCTCGATCTGGGAGCTCTTCTGGCCGCTCTACCACGGTGCCCGTCTCGTGATCTGCCGGCCCGGCGGCGAGCGGGATCCCCGGCATCTGGCCCGGCTCACCCGGGACCACGACGTGTCGCAGATCTTCCTGGTGCCGACGATGATGACGGCCTTCCTGGAGGAACTGTCCCAGGGCGGTTCCGAGGCATTGAAGTGGGTGGTGTGCGGGGGCGAGCCGATGAGCCCGCGGATCCCCGAGGCGTTCGCCGCCGTTCTGCCCGGCAGCAACCTGGTCAACGCCTTCGGCCCGACCGAGGCCGGGCCGGTCACCGACAACGTCGTCGATCCGGGCTCGACCTGCGGGTCCGTTCCGGTGGGCCGGCCCGCCGACAACTTCCGGCTGACCGTGCTGGACGCCAACCTCGAGCTCGTGCCGATCGGCACGCCCGGTGAGGCGTACATCAGCGGGCAGGTCGGCTTGTCGGACGGGTACTGGCGGCAGCCGGCCCAGACCGCTGAACGATTCGTCGCGGACCCCTACGGGCCGCCGGGATCGCGGATGTATCGCACCGGTGATCTCTGCCGCTACCGCGCGGACGGCGCACTGGAGCACCTCGGCCGGATCGACCGGCAGGTGAAGATCCGCGGGCTGCGGATCGAACCGGGGGAGGTCGAGTCGGTGCTGGCCGCGCACCCTGCGGTCGGCGACTGCGCGGTGATCGCCCATGGGCAGCCGCTCCGCCTGCTCGCCTTCGTCGTGCCCGCCGGCCAGGGCTCCGTCACCGACCTGGACCCGGCGGCGATCCTCGAGCACGCGGCCGGGCTCCTGCCCGCGCAGATGCGGCCGGACCGGGTGGTGCCGGTCGACTACCTCCCGGCGACGGTGAACGGCAAGATCGACCAGGGCGAGCTGATCAGGATCTGGCAAGAGCTCGCCGAGCGGGAACGTCCGGTCGAGTCGCCCGCGGACGAGCTGGAAGCGGCCCTGGTCCAGATCTACCAACGGGTCCTCGGCCGGTCCCCGATCAGCGTGTTGGACACGTTCGTCCAACTCGGAGGCCACTCGTTGCTCACCTTCCGGCTGCTCGACGAGTGCAAGACAACCCTGCGGGCCGAACCCGACGTGACCCAGCTGCTGCACGGCACGCTGCGCGACGTCGCCGCGACGATCCGCAAGACGACAATCCCGTCACCGCGGGACTAGGACGGAGGACGAAGGCTTTGGACAGTCTCACGACCGGCGACTCGGAGAAGCTCGCCGACGCGCTGAGCGGCGATCTCATCACCGCCGCCGATCCGCGATACGACGAGGCCCGCAAGGTCTGGAACGGAGACATCGACCGGCGTCCCCTGTTGATCGCGCGTTGCGCGGACGTGGCGGACGTGACCGCGGTCGTCACCTTCGCCTCCGAGCGCGGACTGCCCATCGCGGTGCGCGGCGGTGGGCACAGCGTGGCCGGCCAAGGAGTCTGCGACGGCGGCGTGGTCATCGACCTGTCCCGGATGCGTGCGGTCGAGATCGACCCGGAACGCCGACTGGCCCACGTGCAGGGCGGGGCGCTCTGGCAGGACGTCGACCGGGCCAGCCAGGAGCACGGGCTGGCCACGACCGGCGGCATCGTCAGCGAGACCGGCGTCGGCGGGCTCGCTCTGGGCGGCGGGATCGGCCACCTCATGCGCCGCTGCGGGCTCACCGTGGACAACCTGGTGGAGGCCGATCTGGTGACCGCGGACGGCAGTTGCCTCCGGGTGGATGCCACCACGGACCCGGAGCTGTTGTGGGGCCTGCGCGGCGGGGGCGGCAATTTCGGGACCGTGGTGCGGTTCGGCTTCCGGCTGCACGAGATCGGACCGACCGTCCTGGCCGGGATGATCATTTATCCGCTGGACGTCGCACCGGCGTTCCTGACCCGGTACCGCGACCTGATCGCGGACGCTCCGGACGAACTCGGGACGATCCTCAACCTCCGGTTGTGCCCGCCGCTGGAAACCGTCCCCGAACGGTTGCACGGTTCTCCGGTCGTGGCCCTCAACGTGTGCTGGTCCGGTGACCTCGAGGAAGGGCTGGCGTTCCTGCGTCCGTTGCGTGAGTTCGGGCGTCCGCTGCTCGACACGGTCGGTCCGATGCCGTACGTCGAACTGCAGCAGACGGTCGACAGCACCTCCCCGCCCGGCAAGCACTACTACTGGCGGTCGGTGGACTTCGGGGAGCTCAGCGACCAGGTCATCGCGACCGTCGTCGAGCACGCGTCGCGGATCACCTCGCCGCTGGCGGCCGTGCCGATCTATCACCTCGGCGGGGCGGTCGGCCGGGTGCCGGCCACGGACACCGCCTTCGGTTCCCGGCACGCCGGTCACAACATCAACATGTTCGGCGCGTGGGAGCCCGGTCAGGACGACCGGGAGCGTCACGTCAGGTGGGTCCGGGACTTCAGCGACGCGATGGCGCCGTACGCGGTCGGACAGTACGTCAACTTCCTCAACGACGAGGGAGGCGACGGCGTACGCGCGGCCTACGGCGAGCGGTGGCGGCGCCTGGTCGCGCTCAAGCGGCGGGTCGACCCGCAGAACCTCTTCCGCTACAACTTCAACATCGATCCCGGCCGGCCGGGCGAGGGAGACGCATGAAATTCGGCATCATGATCGTCCCGGAGGATCGCTGGCAAACGGCGCGGCTGAAGTGGCGCCAGGCCGAGCAGATGGGATTCGATCACGCCTGGACCTACGACCACCTCAATTGGCGTGCGTTTCGCGCCAAGGAGTGGTTCACCATGGTTCCGACGCTGACCGCGGCGGCGGTGGAGACCGAGCGGATCGGACTCGGTGCGCTGGTCTCCTCACCCAACCTGCGGCACCCGGTGAACCTGGCCAAGGACGTCACCACCATCGACGACATCTCGGCCGGCCGTCTCATCCTCGGTCTCGGCGCCGGCGCGGCGGGCTTCGATTCCACCATGACCCGCCGGAACCCGTGGAGCCTGCGGGAGCGGACCGAGCGGTTCGCCGAGTACGTCGAGCTCACCGACCAACTCCTGACCCAGCAGGTGACCACGTTCGACGGCCGCTACTACCTGGCGGACGAGGTGCACTCCCAGCCCCTGTGCCGACAGGAGCCCCGTGTCCCGTTCGCGATCGCCGCGTCCGGGCCCCGTGGCATGCGCGTAGTGGCCCGGCACGCGTCGACCTGGGTCACCACGGGCGAACCCAACCTGTTCGCGAGCGCTCCGTACGAGCAGGCCCTCCCCGTCCTGCGCCGGCAGGTGGAGGCACTGGAAAAGGCATGCGTGGAGATCGGCCGTGACCCGTCCACCGTGTCCCGGCTGCTGGTCACCGGGCCCACCGTCGGCGGCGTCCTCGATTCGCCGGCAGCGTTCTTCGACGCGGCGGGCAGATTTGCCGAGGTTGGAATAACGGACCTCGTCGTGCAATGGCCGCGGCCGGACGAGCCTTTTCAAGGCCGGGTGGAAGTCCTGGAGAAGATCGGCGAGGACCTGGATCGTCACCGGGCCATGTGACTCCGCCCAGGAGAAGAAGACGTCCACCGTTCCAGGACAATTACGATTTCTACTGAGAAGGGCTGCTTGATCCGGTGCGAACCCATTATGTAGGGGACATCCGTCTCGACGAATCCCGCCTGGCGAAGGATCTTGAGCAGATCGATTCCATTCCGTGGTCCGAGGCATACAGTGATTATGTTTTCGGCGGCGCGTGGAAGAGCTGCATGCTCTGGGCGCGGGGCGGGATCGCCGGCGACGGTGTGGTCACCCATTACGACCACGACCAGCCCGCCGCCTTCTCCGAGCTCGCCGACAAGCTGCCCTATCTGCGGGAACTGATCGCGAACACAGCCGACCTGGACCGGCTGAACTTCGTGCGCCTGGCGAAGGTGCAGAACAGCGTGATCATCCCGCATCGAGACCTGCTGGAGCTCAGCGAGCTCGCCGACGAGACCCGCAACGCCCACCGGATGCACATCCCCCTTGTCACCGACGAGGACTGCTTCTTCAACGAAGGCGACACCGTTTACCGTATGCGTAAGGGCGAGGTGTGGTTCCTCGACGCCTCGGAGATCCACTCGGTGGCGGTGCTCTCCTCGCAGGAGCGGGTGCATCTGATGTTCGACTTCGTCGACGTGCCGTCCGCGAAGCCGTTGACCACGGTCGAGGGTGCGGGCTCGGGCGTCGGCATTCCGGCCGACCGGACAGTGAAGCGACCGCCGCTCACCGACGCCGACCGCGCCAACCTGATGGGGCTCGCGGACGTGCTGACGCTGGAGACGGTCAACGAAATCTTCAGCATTGTCATCAAAAAGCATTTCCGGTACGACGGTGGTGTGAATTTCGTCTGGAATACCATGATCGATATTGCGCGCGCCGCCGAGGATCCGGCCGTCCTCTCGCACATCGAGGAACTCCGTCGCCACTACACTCTGGAACGGGCGGCCTGATGATCCTTGGCTGTTCAGAGTGAGCCTCTTTAATCCTGAATAGTCGCATGTCGGTCGTACGTGGATTGCTTGGACGGTGCGGCTGATGCATCGAGCGGAGCAGCGTGCCTTGCGCATGATGTGCCAGGGCTTGAGAAGGGTGAAGGCGCATTCACCGGGGGGCTCGTAGTCGGCGTGGTCGTGGTTGAACTGCCGGTAGTGCTCGGGGTCGACCGCCGGGCCGGGGGATAAGGAAAGAGGTTGAATATGCCGCTAAAGATCGAACGCAAGTTTCTGATCGCCGCCAATTGGCCAGCTGCTGCGGCACAGCAGACGCTCGAACTAATGCAAGGGCATGTCCCTGTTGAAGGTGCGGATGGAGAGATGCATGTCCGTGCTTCTGGCGGCGGCTATTTTCTTGCTCTCGAAACCGGGCAGGGTCTCGTCCGAGAAGAAGTAGAGATCGGCATAACCAAGGGCGTCTTCCAGGCCCTGTGGGAGATGACTAGCGGACGGCGAGTGCAGAAGAAGAGGTCATCCATTGCCTATGGTGGAGGCATCATTGAGGTGGACGAGTTCGCGGGAGTTCACGCAGGGCTCACGCTGGCCGAAGTGAAATTTCCCAGCGAGGCCGACGCGCGAGTCTTCGTTGCACCGTCGTGGTTCGGCCAAGAGGTCACCGACGACGTGCGCTTCAAGAGCGCCTGCCTTGCCGAACACGGGATGGACCTCATTCGGTCGTATTCCGTGAGCCATCGGTCCGTTGGCTTCGGCGCTGCAGGAGAGAAACGGTTCATGTCCCTGTAGTGGTGTAGCCGGACCATTCTGATCCTTGCCCTGGGAGTAGATCTTGTCCATTATGGTCTCGTAATGCGTAGGTCGCGGGTTCGAATCCCGCGGGCGGCTCGGTGGAGGCCCAGGTCGGGTAGCTCATGACCTGGGCCTTTTGGCGTTCCTTGTCGTACGGGCAGGCGTCGGCGACGCGCTACGAGATCGCTTGCGTGAGCGCAGATTTTGATCTTGGTCTAACCCTGGGCTTTCTCGGCTCCGGCGGCATCCAGGTCCTCGGACTCGGCGTCGCCGACGACACCTTCGGGCGCGGGCTGTGGGGCGCCGTCCTGGCCGCGCAGACCGCCGGCGCCGCGTAGCAGGGCGGCTGTCCACGCACGCGGAAGGCCCGGGCCACGATGGCCTGGGCCTCTTGCGCGGGTGGGGCGGGCTACTGGTCGAGGTAGGCGAGGACGGCGAGGACGCGGCGGTTGTCGCCGTCGGTGGGGAGGAGGCCGAGCTTGGTGAAGATGTTGCTGATGTGCTTGGCGACGGCCTTCTCGGAGATGAACAGGCCCTGGGCGATGCCGGCGTTGGAACGGCCCTGGGCGACCCATTCGAGGACTTCGCGTTCGCGTTCGGTGAGGCTTCCGACGTTCTCGTCGCGCTCCTTGCGGATCAGGAGCTGGGAGATGACCTCGGGGTCCATCGCGGTGCCGCCGTCGGCGACGCGGCGGATCGAGTCGAGGAACTGGGAGCCGTTGGTGACGCGGTCCTTGAGCATGTAGCCGACGCCGCGGCCGCCGCTGGCGAGGAGTTCGCGGGCGTAGAGCGGTTCGACGTACTGGGAGAGGAGCAGGATCGGGAGGTCGGGCATGGTGCGGCGGGCCGTCAGGACGGCGCGCAGGCCCTCGTCGGTGAAGTTCGGCGGCAGCCGGACGTCGACGACCGCGACGTCCGGCTGCTGCTCGGTGAGGGCGGTGAGGAGGTCCGCTCCGTTGTCCACCGCGGCCACGACCTCGTGTCCGTAGGCCTGGAGGAGGCGGATCAGGCCGTCCCTCAGGAGGAAGTGGTCTTCGGCGAGGACAATACGCACGGAAGCTCCATCGTCACCATGGTCGGGCCGTTGACGGGACTGTTCACGGCCACCACCCCGTCGAAAGTGGCGAGCCTTCGCTCGATGCCGCGCAGGCCGGTGCCCCGGGAGGCGTCGGCGCCGCCGCGGCCGCTGTCGGTCACGGTGATGCGCAGCATGCCGTGATCGTAACGGATGTCGATCCAGGCCCGGTCGGCGCCGGAGTGCTTGGCGACGTTGGTGAGGATCTCCGAGATCGCGAAGTACGCGGCGGACTCGACCGGCATCTCGGGGCGGCCCGGCAGGTCCACCACGACCTCGGTGGGGACCGGGCAGACCATCGCCAACGCCCGCACCGCATCGGCGAGTCCGCGGTCGGCGAGGACCGGCGGGTGGATGCCGCGGACCAGGTTGCGGATCTCCTCCAGGGCCTTGGAGGAGGACTGGCGGGCCTCGATCAGCAGGGCCCGGACGGCCTCCGGGTTGGTCTCCAGCAGGTGCTCGGCGGCGTCCAGGGTCATGCCCATCGCGACCAGGCGGGCCTGGGCGCCGTCGTGCAGGTCGCGTTCGATCCGGCGGATCTCGGCCATCTGCGTGTCGACGGCGGTGCTGCGGGTGGTGGTGAGGTGCTCGATCCGGCTGGCCATCAGCTCCTGCTCGCTGGGGGCGAGCATCGCGTGGGTGTACAGGGCGTGCTTGCGGACCGCGCGGGGGGCCATCCACAGGGCCAGCGGCAGCTGCAGGACGCCGAGGACGCCGGCCAGCACCGCGGTGGCCTGGCCGTCGATCGGGATGAACTGGTACCAGAGGCCGTCCCACTGGGTCGACAGCGGGACGCCGAAGAAGGCCAGGAAGATGCCCCAGAAGCCGCTGAGCAGGACGGCGATCGGCATGAAGGCGAGGAAGCCGCCGGCGATCGGGTCGGTGAGCACCCAGGTGAACTCCCGCCGGGTCTGCGGGTCGCTCATGATCCAGCGGTAGCGGGCGACCGCTCCCGAGGCGCCCTCGGGCGCCGCCGGCAGGCCGCTGGGCGGGCCGGGGATCCGCACGCCGGTCCAGCGCTCGGACAGGGCGCGCTGCTTCGCGGCCAGTGAGCGGACGCCCTCCATGGCCCGCGGCACCATGCCGAGGCCGGGGCCGACCAGGGAGATCGCGCCGGTGACCCCCAGCGAGCGGCCGAAGGCCGCGATGGACATCCAGCAGAGGGACAGTGCCCGCCGCAGCCCGGTGAATCCGGCGGGGACGGAGAATCCCCTGATCTCGACCGCCGAGGGGCTTCCCCCGAGCTGCATCGTGCGGTCCATGACCCGCTCCTCTCTGGTGCCGTTCGCAGTGCCGCGGCCGTGGTGGCCGTGTGACCATTCTGGCGGGGGTGGGCTGGCGAAATCGGTAGTAATAACCCCCCTCTTGAACGGCCGGGAGGGGAGGTTCTGCTACCTCGCCGAACGGCCCTCGCCGCGTCGCCGCCCACCTCGCCGCACTGCCGTCGGTCGGCTCAGAAGCCGTTCCCGCCGGCCTCCGCGCCGGCTTCCCCGGCACCGTCCGGGGCGGCGACGAAGAGGGACAGGGTGTCCGCCACGCAGGCCGCGTGCTGCTGGCCCTCGACCTCCACCGTCATCCGGACCGCGGCCAGGTGGCCCATCGGCGTCTCACGGACGCTGGTGACCTTGGCGCCCCCGCGGACCCGGGCGCCGACCGGGACGGGGCGGGGGAAACGGACCTTGTCCAGGCCGAAGTTGACGCCCAGCTTGACGTTGTGGATCTCGAAGATCGCGCGCATCATCGCGGGCAGCAGGCCGAGCGTCATGTAGCCGTGGACGATGGTCCCGCCGAACGGCCCGGTGGCGGCGCGCTCGGGGTCCACATGGATCCACTGGAGGTCGCCGGTCGCGCCGGCGAACTGGTCGACGCTGTCCTGGGTCACTTCGAGCCACTCGCTGTAGCCGAGGTGCTCCCCGGTGGCCTCGGTGAATTCGGCCAGGCTGGCAAAGGATCTCATGCGGGTGATTCTCGGCGGCCGTCCAGGGCGCGGACAAGGCGCCGGGAGGCCGCGGGGCCGTTCGGTCAGCGCGCCGTCAGTTGGCCGTCAGCGCCGGGGCGCGAACCCCTGGTGGGAACCCCCGGCGGGAACGCCCGGTGGGAACGCTCGAGGCCCGCCGGCGCGTGGGGCGCGGGCGGGCCTCGGGGGTGGGGCGGGGCGGGGCCGGTCGGGGCCCGGGTGGGCTCAGCCGTAGCGCTTGAGCTCGTGGAAGAAGTCCGGGACGGTGTGCAGCTGCCCGGCCGCCCGGACGCTGTCGTAGACGTGCTTGGCGACGGCCATGTCGAGCACGCCGAGGCCGAACGGGGAGAAGACCACCGGCTTGTCGGACGGCGGGGTGATCGCGCCGGTGAGCACGTCGTAGAGCGTGCCGGCGACGAACTCGCGGTGGCCGACGAGCTGTTCGGCCAGGTGCGGCGAGGTGCCGGCCTTCATGCAGTGCTCGATGTCGTCGACGACGTTCCACGAGTCGAGGACGATCTCGGGGGAGAGGTCGCGCAGCGAGACGTGCAGCACCAGCGGGTTGTGCGAGAACCACTGCGGGTCCGTCACGTGCGGCTCGCCGGCGACGGTGGCGAAGACCACCAGGTCGCTGGCGCGGATCAGATCCTCGGCCTTGTCGTGGACGCTGATCTCGACGCCCTCGCCCTCGGCCCGGCGCAGGTACTCGGAGAAGCCCTCGGCGTGCTCGGCGGACAGGTCGTGGACGCCGACCGCGGTGAAGTCGAAGCCGTTGGCGGCGAGGTAGGTGTGCACGTAGCGGGCGATCAGGCCGACGCCGAAGAAACCGACCCGGGTCGGGCGCTCGCCGCGGGCGTCGGCGAGCCGGGCCGCCGCGAGGGCCGCGGAGGCGGCGGTGCGCGCCGCGCTGATGATCGAGCTCTCCAGGCAGGCGAACGGGTAGCCGGTCTCGGCGTCGTTGAGGATCAGGACGGCCGAGGCACGCGGGAGGCCGGCCGCCACGTTCTCCGGGAAGCTGGAGATCCACTTGATGCCGTGCACGCCGACCTCGCCCTTGACCGAGGCCGGCAGCGCGATGATCCGGGAGGACGGGCGGTCGGGGAAGCGCAGGAAGTACGAGTCGGGGTTGACCGTCTGCCCCTCGCCGTGCAGCCGGTACGCGGCCTCGACCGTGGCGACGACCTCGTCCTCGTGCCCGTTGAGGGCCTCGTGCACCTGGGCGCCGGAGACCACGGCGAAGGGAGGGACCTGATTCATGGGAACAGTGCTCCTGCTCGGAGGGGTGGAGAGGGTGGGAAGTCGGGGGCAGCGGGGCCGGGTGGCGCTCAGCCGATCCGGGCCAGGCCCTTGGCACGCTGGCGGGCCTGCCCGCGCGAGACCACCAGCGGGTCCCAGTGCGGGCCCCGGTCGGGCAGCCGGGCGGGATCGCCGAGCACCGCGCCGGCGAGCACCTCGGGGAACAGGGCGCGGCCCAGGATGTCCGAGGCGGCGGCGATGCCGCTGTTCGCGACGGCGGCCAGCCCGCTGCCGTAGCGCACGCTCTGACCGACCACGTACAGGCCCTCGACGTCGGTGCGCACGTCCGGCCGCTGGTTGAGGCCGCCCCAGTGGGCCATGCCGTACGGGGTGCCGCCGCTGCCCCGGATGTAGCGCTCGTGGGTGAGCGGGGTGGCCGTCTCCAGGTGCGTGATCCGCTCCCGGAACGGGCCGATGACCTTCTCCGCGGTGGTCACCATCAGCTCGGTCACCTGCTGCTTGCGCGCGAGGTAGGCGGAGTTGCGGCGGTAGGGCTCGCCGTCCACCGGTCCGCCCCGGACGCCCCAGAACTCGTAGCCGGGCAGGCTGGTCGTCATGATCTGGAAGTTGCTGTGGCCGGGCGGGCACACGGCGGCCGCGTTCGGGTCCTTGGCCGAGGCGAAGGAGAAGGTGAGCGCCGGCAGCGAGTCCAGCGAGCCGTCCCGCGCGTAGCGCTCCGTCATGGCCGCGTGCGCGGCCTCCATGTCGTCGCTGTCGTGCCACCAGATGTTGGCGTTGGGCACGCCGGGCAGCTCGGTGTCGAGCGCGACGTACACCGAGACGCCGGCGGCGCGCATGGTCGCCTCGCGGGTGCGGGCCACCAGCTCGGCGGGGAACGCCTCCTCGCCGCCGCACAGGTCGAGGACGGTGCGGCGGTAGTCCGCGTTGGAGATCACCAGCGGGGCCGAGACGCGCTGTCCGTCGGAGAGTTCGACGCCGGTGGCGCGGCCGTCCTCGATCAGGATGCGGCGCACCTCGCATCGGGTGCGCAGCTCGCCGCCGTACGACTCCAGCGCCTCGACGAACGCGGCGACCAGCGCCTGGCCGCCGCCCTCGGGGTAGTACGCGCCGCGCAGGTAGTGATCCATCATCGACGCGTGGTGGGAGAGGGTGATCCCGTCGGGCATGGTGCCGTAGTTGCCGGCCTGCGCCGCGACGAGCGTGCGCCCCTTGGCGGACAGGCCGCAGTGGTCCAGGGCGGCCGCGAGCGACCGGCGGGACCAGCGCATCGTCTGCGGGTTGCGGCGGAACAGCTCCACCATCGACTCGCCGGTCAGGCCGGCCCGGGTGGCGGCGGCCACGGCCTCGGAGAGGTCGATGAAGGTGTCGATCCGGTCGGCCTCCTCGGGGAGGGCCTGCCGGAGCCGGTCGCGGTAGGCGTCCCAGCCGGCCGGCACGTCGACCGTCGCGGTGGGCGTGATGATCCGGTCGAAGCCCTGCTCGTTGTCCATCGGCAGGAACGTCACCCGGTCCAGGACGCCGAGACCGGCCAGGACCGCCGGGAAGTGCCCGTCGGGCCCGCAGTCGCCGATGTAGTGCGTGCCGACGTCGAACTCGTACTTGCGCCGGCGGCGGAACACGTGCGCGTTGCCGCCGGCGATGTCGTGCTGTTCGAGGACCAGGACACTGCGCCCGTCCGCCGCCAGGTACCCGGCGGTGGTCAGGCCGCCGAGGCCGCTGCCGACGACGATCGCGTCGTAGTGGTCGCGAAGTCCCTGGGCCCCCTGCATGCGTGCTCCCATCAGAACGTGCCGCCGCCGTGGATCTCGAAGACCGACCCGCTGATGTAGGCGGCCCGCTCGGACAGCAGGAAGGCGACCAGGTCGGCGACCTCCTCGGGCTTGCCGGCCCGGCCGAGCGCGACGTTCTTCAGCATCCGCTCCACCGCGGAGTCGGACATGTCGCCGACCATGTCGGTGGCGATCAGGCCCGGCGCGACCACGTTGGCGCGCACGCCGCGCGGTCCGCACTCCTTGGCGAGGGACTTGGTGAAGCCGATGATGCCGGCCTTGGACGCGGCGTAGTTGGCCTGGCCGAGGTTGCCGTAGATGCCGGACACCGAGGACAGGTTGACGATCGCTCCGTTGCGGCGCTTGCTCATCGCGAAGGCTGCGGCGCGGCACACGTGGTAGACGCCGTCCAGGTTGGTCCGCAGGACCTGGTTCCAGTCGTCCTCCGGCATCAGGATCACCGGGCGGTCCCGGGTGATGCCGGCCGACGTGACGGCGGCATCCACCGGGCCGAACTCGCGCTCGGTGCGGGTGTACCAGTCGCGGACCTGCTCGGCGTCGGCCACGTCGCACTGGGCGGCGGTGATCCGGGTGCCGAACTCACCGGCCTCCTTGACGAGTTCCTCGGCCGCCTCGGCGTTCGAGCGGTAGCAGAAGGCGACGTCGTAGCCCTCCTGGGCCAGGCGCAGCACGATGGCCTTGCCGATGCCCCTGGACCCGCCGCTGACCAGTGCGATCACGCCTGCTCCCCGATCAGTCTCAGGACGGCGCAGCCCACGGCGCCGTCGCGGTCGACGGCGGACACCAGGGCGATCCGGCCCCGGGACGCCGGGTCGGCCTCGGCCACGCCGAGCACCGCCTGGATCTGGAAGGACGCGGAGGCCGCGCCGGTGTCGCCGAGCAGTTCCATGGACGGGACCCGGCCCAGTGCCTCGGCCGGCAGCAGCGCGGCCAGCGCCTCGTACTCGGCCCGGCCGGCCGCGGTGGGTGCGGCGCACGGGACGGCGGCCCACACCTCGTCGGCGGTGACGCCGGCGCGGTCCAGGGCGCGCCGGACACAGGCGGTGACGGCGGCCTTCGGGTCGTCGTCGATGTCGACGCGGGTCTCGACCGCGAGCACCGCGGCGAGCGCCGGGCGCTGGGCGGTGCCGGCGTGCTCGACCACGAACAGGCCGCAGCCCTCGCCGAGCAGCGGGGTGGAGTCGCCGGCCGCGACGGCGGTGTGCTCGATCCAGGCGTGCGCGGCGGAGAACTCCTCGGCCGAGCCGACCAGGTACTTGGTCGCCCGGCCCTGGCTCATCAGGCGCCGCGCGTAGTTGAGGGCGAGCAGGCCGCTGACCCGACCGCCGGCGACGGTGGTGTTGGGGCCCTTGAGGTCGTGCCGGATGGCGGTGGCGCCGGCGGCGTGGTTGAGGCTGCCGAAGGGGATGCGGCCGGCGTCGACGTGGAAGGGCAGCGCGTTGGTGTAGGACTGCTTGAGGAAGTTGGTGACGTTCTCCAGGCTGCCCATCGAGATGCCGAGGACCACACCGGTGCGGTCGTCGGTCTCCACCACCCGGTTGCCGTCGGCGTCCTTGAGCAGGCCGTCGGAGGCGACCAGGGCCAGCGCGGTGAGCCGGTCCATCTTGGCGGTGCCGCTGGGGCCGAGCAGGCCCTTGATGTCGAAGCCGGGCACCAGGCAGACGTCGGGCGACGGCAGCGTGCCGAGCGCGGGGTCCGCCTTGACGGCGGTCTTGGCGCCGGCGCGCACGCCGGACGCGAAGTCCTGGCGGGTCAGACCGTACGGCGACACGGCCGACCAACCGGTGATGACGAGTGTCTCCGGCGGCAGGGCCGCCGGGGTGGCTGCGGTGGTCATCGTCAGACTCGCTCTCCGTACGTGCCCAGAATCAGAATGGCGTTGTTGCCGGCGAAGGCGCTGGAGTTGTTCTCCACGATCCGGACCTCCGCGTCGACGGCCTGGTTGGGCACGACGTCCAGCGGGCAGTCCGGGTCGGTCTCCACGTGGTTGATGGTCGGCGGGATGAACTGGTGCTCGATGGCGAGGCTGCAGGCGATCGCGCCGAGCGCGCTGGCCGCGCCCATCGAGTGGCCGAGCATCGACTTCACCGCGACGGTGCGCGGCGGCGCGTCGCCGTACACGTCGAGGATGGCGGCCGACTCGGTCTTGTCGTTGGCCTTGGTGCCGGTGCCGTGCGCGGAGATGAAGTCGATCTCGTCCCGCTCGACCCCGGCGTCGTCCAGCGCGAGCCGGATGCCGCGGGCGATGCCGTCGCGGTTCGGCGCGGTCGGGTGGGCGGCGTCGCAGCTGAGGCCGTACCCGAGCACCTCGGCGTAGATGTGCGCGCCGCGGGCGAGGGCGGACTCCAGGCTCTCCAGCACGAGGATGCCCGCGCCCTCGCCGGTCAGGATGCCCTGGCGGTTCTTGTCGAACGGGCGGACCACGTCCGGGGTGAGCGCGCCGAAGCGCTTGAACAGCGCGAAGGCCTTGCGGCAGACGGCGTCGGCGCCGCCGCACAGCGCGATGTCGACCTCGCCGGAGCGGATCGCGTCCAGGCCGTAGCCGATCGAGTAGTTGCCCGCCGCGCAGGCCGTGGTGATGGTGGTCGGCTCCACGTTCGGCATGCGCAGTTCGCGGGCGATGACGGTGGTCAGCCGGCCGGCGTTGATCCGGCGGGACAGCACCGGGTCCATGGCCGCCGGATCCCCGGCCGCGATCTCCTGCTCGACCAGCACGCCGATGTCGTGCCCCTCGCCGTCGGTGGTGCCGACGCTGATGACCGCCTGGCGCTCACCGAGGTCGGCCTCGGTGAGCCCGGCGTCCTCCACGGCCATCCGGGCGGCGGCGACGGCGAACTGCCCGGCGCGGCCCATGTCGTCGAGGGGGACGTTGCGGATCCAGCGCTCCGGCTCGAAGTCGGGGACCTCGCAGGCGATGTTCTGGCCGAACCCCTCGGTGTCGAAGCGGGTGATCGGCCGCGCACCGGAGCGGCCGGTCCGCAGCCCCGCGGTGTACTCCTCGACACCCGTGCCGATGCTGGAGATCGCCCCGAGGCCGGTGAGGACGACCCTGCGGCGGTCGGCCGGCACGCCGTCGCGGGGTGCCGCTGGTGACTGTGCGGTGGACATGGGACTCCTTAAGCAGTGGGATGCCTGCGGGCGGGGGCTCCGGGCGCGGAACCCGCCCTGGTCACCAGCCGGCGGCCGTCGCGGTCACCTGGTACGTGGTCTCCACGTTCACCATCTTCGGCAGCTCGTTCATGTCGATGACGATGGAGTACTCCATCTCCAGGGCGCTCAGCACGTCGATGAGCTTCAGCGAGTCGGCGCCCAGCTCGTCGACGAACAGCGCGGTGTCGGCGAACTCGGTGTGCACGTCGATGTTCTCGGCGATGATTTCGCGGATACGGGTGAGGCGCTCCGGCGCTACCGTCGTCATGCTCGGTTCCTCCGTTTGTGCGGGTGCCCTGAAATGGGCGTCTGCGCAGAAAATTAGTCAGGCCCGATGACGGGTCGATGACGTCCAACTGACCGCTCACTGACGGGTCCTGGCGGGCCGTGGCGCGCCTGGTGGGAGGGTGTGTCGGGGACAAAACGACCAGCGGCGTCGGAGACAAAAAGGCCGCCCGCCGCACCGGTGGTCGAAGACCCCGGGGGTGCGGCGGGCGGCGGTGCCGGAGCCGCCCGGGGGCGGTGCTCCGAAAGTCGGGCGCGCGGGCCCGGTCGGTCAGCCCTGCTGCTGCAGGCTGAGCGGGCGCATGTCCGTCCAGTTGCTCTCGATGTGGGCCACGGCGGCGGCCCGGTCGGTGGCCTCCAGGGCCACCGTCCAGCCCTCCGGCACGGCGGCGAAGGACGGCCACAGGGAGTGCTGCCCCTCCTCGTTGACGAGGACGAGGAAGGTGCCGTCTTCGCGGTCAAAGGGGTTCGCCATGACTGTTCTCCAGGTCTCGGGATCTCGGGATGGGCCGGGTCGGTCGGTCGTCGGGTGGTCGCTCGTCAGGTGGTCCGGCGTCAGGTGGTCGGAGCGCCGTCGTGGGCGGCCAGGGCGGCCAGGGCGCGCTCGACCGCCGTGCCGATCGCCGCCGCCGGTGCGGGCTGCAGCATCTGCTGGTGCCCGCTGTCCACGTCGTGCGCGCGGACGGCGGAACCGACGTACGGCTCCCAGCTCTTGACCTTGAGGGCGCGTTCCTCCGGGCTGGGGCGCTCGTCGCCGCCGGTGGCCACGAAGAGCGTCATCGGGCAGCCGTCGAAGCGGCCCGGGGTGAACCGCTGGAACAGCTCCAGGTTGTTCCGCATGACGCCCAGCAGCCGTTCCAGCGTACCCGGTTCGAGCGCGGCGAGGGGGCCTTCGGTGCCGGCCAGGTGCGCGGCGACGTCCTGCGGGGTGAGCCGCTCCAGCCCCGTCGCGTCGACCCCGGCCTCGGCCAGGAAGTCGGAGAGGAACTCCGCGTCGCTCGGCCGGGCGCCCCGCGCGTCGTCGGGGTAGGCGTCCAGGTTGGCCAGGAACGCCACCTGCTCGCCGGCGGCGCGCAGCCGGACGGCCATCTCGTGCGCGACGACCCCGCCGTAGGACCAGCCGAGCAGGTGGTACGGGCCGTGCGGCTGCACGGACCGGACCCTGGTCAGGTACTCCTCGGCGACGTCCCCCAGGTCGGTCGGCAGCGGGCCGTCCCCGGACAGGCCGCGGGCCTGCAGGCCGTAGACCGGCTGCTCCGGGGCCAGGTGCTCGGCGAGCGCCGCGAACGGGATCGCGAAGCCGAGGCCGCCGTGCACGCAGAACAGCGGGGGCCGCTCGCCGGTGGGCCGGATCGGCAGGACGGGCCCGAGCAGGTCGACCGCACCGCCCCCTTCGACCGGCGCGGCGGCACCGGCGGCCAGCGCCGCCAGGGTGCGGTGCTCGAAGACCGCGCCGAGGCTGATCGGCAGCCCGGCCCGGCCGGCCGCGTTGACCAGCCGGATCGCCTTCAGACTGTCCCCGCCGAGGGCGAAGAAGGAGTCCTCGGGGCCGACCGGGCCGACGCCCAGCACCTCCTCGACGGCGGCGCAGAGCAGCCGCTCCGGCTCGGTGCGGGGCGCCTGCGGGGCGCGGTCCCGGCCGGTGGACGCGGGGGCGGGCAGGGCCTTGACGTCCAGCTTGCCGTTGGCGTTCAGCGGCAGTGCGGGCAGCGCGGTGTAGCTCTCCGGCACCATGTAGCCGGGCAGCGAGCGGGCCAGGTGGCGTTGCAGCTCGGCCGGTTCGGGGGCCGGCCGGCCGTCGGCGGGCACCAGGTAGGCGACCAGACGGCGTTGGCCGGTGGCGTCGGCGGGGGCCAGCACGGCGGCCCGGGCGACGGCCGGGTGCTCGGCCAGCAGCCGTTCGATCTCGCTGAGTTCGATCCGGTAGCCGCGGATCTTGACCTGCTGGTCGGCGCGCGCGACGTACTCGATCCGGCCGGCGCGGTCCCAGCGGACCAGGTCGCCGGTGCGGTACATGCGCTCCCCGGGCGGGCCGTACGGGCAGGCGGTGAAACGGGCGGCGGTCAGCGCGGGTTGGCCGAGGTAGCCGCGGGCCAGGCCCTCGCCGGCCAGGTACAGCTCGCCGACCACGCCGCGCGGCACCGGCCGCAGCGCCTCGTCCAGGACGTACGCGCGGGTGTCGCCGATCGGCAGGCCGATCGGGACGGTGCCGTCGGCGCGGCCGAGGTCCTGGCCGGTGGCGAAGGTGGTGGTCTCGGTGGGGCCGTACACGTTGAACACCGTGGTGTCCGGCAGTGCGGCCCGCAGCCGGTCCAGGTGGTCGCGGGAGTGCGCCTCGCCGCCGGTGAGCAGCGCCCGCAGTGGGGCCAGGGCGCGCGGGCGGGTGTCGGCGAGGGTGTTGACGAACTGGGTGGTGAGGAAGGCGACGCTGACCCGGGCCCGGGCCAGGAAGGACTCCAGGGCCTGCGGGTCGGCCGGGCCGGGCGGGTGGATCGCCAGCCGGGCGCCGTGGGCGAGCGGGCCCCAGATCTCGAAGGTGGAGGCGTCGAAGGCGACCGGCGCGAAGTAGAGGAAGGTGTCCGCCGCGCTCGGCGCCAGCTCCGGCAGGCCCAGGACCAGGCGGACGGCGGCGCGGTGCGAGACCGCGACGCCCTTGGGCTTGCCGGTGGAGCCGGAGGTGTAGATGACGTACAGCAGGTCGTCGGGGTCGACCGGGGCGGCGGGCACCGGGGCGGTGGTGGGCCGGGCGGCCAGCTCGGCCACGGTCTCCGGGGCGTCCAGGACCAGCGGCACGACCCCGGCCGGGAGCTCCCGTTCCGCCAGCGACCGTTCGGTCAGCAGCAGTCGGGCGCCGCTGTCGGCCAGCATGTCGCGGACCCGCTCGTCGGGGTAGGACGGGTCGATCGGCAGGTAGGCCGCGCCGGTGCGGGCGATCGCCAGCAGGGCGCTCACCACGGCCGGGCCGCGCTCCAGCCGCAGCGCCACCAGGTCGCCCCGGTGGGCGCCGCGGTCGGCCAGCAGGTGGGCCAGGCGGTTGGCCTCGGCGTCCAGTTCGGCGTAGCTGGTGTGCAGCAGGCGCTCGGGGTGACCGGGCTCGGTGTGGACCAGCGCGACCGCGTCCGGGGTGGCCGCGATCCGGCGGTCCACCAGGGCGGTGAGGGTGCTGCGCGGGGTGCCGGCCCGGTGGGTGCCCAGGGCGAGCAGGTCGGCCTCCTCCTCGGGTCCGAGCAGGTCCAGCCGGGACAGCGGCCGGGCGGGCTCGGCGAGGGCGGCGGCGAGCAGCCGCAGGTAGGCGTCGGTGATCCGGCGGGCGGTGGCGGGCTCGAACAGGTCGGTGCGGTACTCGACGGCGAGTGCGAGCCCGCCGCCGGCCTGTTCGGTGAGCTGGAAGAACAGGTCCCACTTGGCGGTCCGGACCGGCACCGGCTGCTCGGTCACGGCGAGCTCCGGGTCGTCCTCGGGCGCCGGGGCCGGGCCGGCCTGCTGGAAGCCGAGCATCACCTGGAACAGCGGGTGCCGGGCCATCGAGCGCTCGGGGTTGAGCACCTCGACGAGCTTCTCGAAGGGCACGTCCTGGTGCTGGTGGGCGGCCAGGTCGTAGGCCCGGACCCGCTCGGCGAGTTCGCGCAGGCCCGGGTCGCCGGAGGTGTCGGTGCGCAGCACCAGGGTGTTGACGAACATGCCGACCAGCTCGTCGAGCCGTTCGTCGGTGCGGCCCGCGATCGGGCTGCCGAGCGGGATGTCGGTGCCCGCGCCGAGCCGGGTGAGCAGGGCGGCGAGCCCGGCCCGCAGCAGCATGAAGACGCTGACGCCCCAGGCGGCGGCGAGCCGGTGCAGCTGCTCGGTGACCGGCTGCGGCACGGTGGTGCGCACGACGTCGCCGCGGTGGTCGGCCCGGGTGCCGCGCGGGTGGTCGAAGGGCAGCGCCAGTTCCTCCGGCAGGCCCTTCAGGGTCTCGCTCCAGTGGCCGAGCTGGCGGGAGAGCTCGCTCTCCGGGTCGCTCTCCGCGCCGAGCAGTCCGCGCTGCCACAGGGCGTAGTCGGCGTACTGGACGGGCAGCGGCGGCAGCTGGGCCGGGCGGCCGGCCCGCCGGGCCCGGTAGGACGCGGTGAGGTCGCGGGCGAGCGGGGCGAGCGACCAGCCGTCGCCGGCGATGTGGTGCAGGACGATCGTCAGCACGTGCTCGTCCGGGCCGAGCCGGAACAGGTGGGCGCGGAAGGGGATCCGGTGCTCCAGGTCGAAGCCGTGGGCGGCCTCGGCGGCGAGGGCGGCGGTCAGGCCCGCCTCGGTGGTCTCGCTGACCGGGAGCGGGACGGCGGCCTCGGCCGGGGCGAGCACCCGCTGCTCGGCCGGTCCGGTGGCGGCGTCGGCGGCCCCGGGGGCGAGCTGCGGGAAGACGGTGCGCAGCGCCTCGTGGCGGGCCACCACGTCCTGCAGGGCGCCCTCCAGGGCGGCGACGTCGAGGCGCCCGGAGAGGCGGATCGCCAGCGGGATGGCGTACAGCCCGCCGGGCGCGCCCAGGTGCTCGACGAACCAGAGCCGCTGCTGCGCGTACGACAGCGGCAGCACGGCCGGGCGCGGGCCGGCGACCAGCGGGGCGCGGCCGGTCGCGGCGGCGGCCAGCCGTTCGGCGAGGCGGGCGGGAGAGGGGGCCTCGAAGAGGTCCCGGACCTGGAGTTCGGCGCCGAGCTCGGCGCGCACCCGGTTGACGATCCGGGTGGCGAGCAGCGAGTGGCCGCCGAGGGTGAAGAAGTCGTCGTCGACGCCGACCCGGTCGAGTCCGAGCACCTCGGCGAAGACGCCGCAGAGCTGCTCCTCCTCGCGGGTGCGGGGGGCGCGGGCGGAGGTGGCGTACGCGGGGGCGGGCAGGGCGCGGCGGTCGAGCTTGCCGTTGGCGGTCAGCGGCAGCGCGGCGAGCGGGACCACGGCCGCCGGGACCATGTACTCGGGCAGCCGCTCGGCGGCGAACTCCCGCAGGCGCGAAGGGAGTTCGCTGTCGGCGTCGCCGCGCGGCACCACGTAGGCGACCAGGCGCTGGTCGCCGGGCCGGTCCTCGCGGGCGATCACGGCCGCCTCGGCGACCGCGGGGTGCCGGTCGAGCACGGTCGCGATCTCGCCCAACTCGATGCGGAAGCCGCGCAGTTGAACCTGCTCGTCGGCACGGCCCAGGTACTCCAGGGTGCCGTCGGCCCGCCAGCGGCCGAGGTCGCCGGTGCGGTACATCCGGGTGCCGCCGGGCTCGAACGGGCAGGCCACGAAGCGGGCCGCGGTCAGGTCGGGGCGGCCGAGGTAGCCGCGGGCCAGACCGGGGCCGGTGATGTACAGCTCGCCGGGCACGCCGGCCGGGACGGGCTGCAGGGCGCCGTCGAGCAGGTAGACCCGCAGGTCCGGGATGCCGCGCCCGATCACGCTGCCGCCGCCGGCGGCGGCCGTCGGGGCGTCCAGCTCCTGGTAGGAGACGTGCACCGTGGTCTCGGTGATGCCGTACATGTTGACCAGGCGCGGTGCGTCGTCGGCGTGCCGGGCGTACCAGTCGGTGAGCTTGCCGATGTCCAGCGCCTCGCCGCCGAACACGACGGTGCGCAGGTCCAGTTGGCGCGGCCGCTCGGCGTCGGCGCGCATCAGCTGGTAGAAGGCGGACGGCGTCTGGTTGAGGACGGTCACCCGCTCCTCGGCGAGCAGGTCCAGGAAGGCGTCGGGGGAGCGCGACACGTCGTACGGCACCACGACCAGCCGGCCGCCGCGCAGCAGCGCGCCCCACAGTTCCCAGACGGTGAAGTCGAAGGCGATCGAGTGGAACAGCGTCCACACGTCGCCGGGCCCGAAGCCGAACCAGCCGTCGGTGGCCTCCAGCAGCCGCACCACGTTCTGGTGCGGCACCACGACGCCCTTGGGGCGGCCGGTGGAGCCGGAGGTGTAGATGACGTAGGCCGGGTGCTCGGGGGAGGCCGCGGCGCCCGGCGCGGTGGCCGGGCAGGCGGCCAGCGCGGCGGCCGTCTCGGGTGCGGCCAGGTCGAGGCGCGGCACGTCCGGGGCCTCGGGCAGCTCGGGCAGCACGCCGTCGGCGGTCAGCAGCAGCACCGGGCCGGCGTCGCGCAGGGTGTAGCCGATCCGGTCGGCCGGGTGGCCGGGCTCCAGCGGCAGGTAGGCCGCGCCCGCCTTGAGGACGGCGAGGACGGCGACGATCAGCTCGGCGCCGCGCGGCAGCGCGACCGCCACGAGGCTCTCCGGGCCGGCGCCGTGGGCGGCGATCAGGTGGGCGAGCCGGTTGGCCCGCTCGTCCAGCTCGCGGTAGTCGAGGGCGGTGCCGGGCGCGGTGACCGCGACGGCGTCCGGGGTGCGGGCGGCCTGCTCGGCGAACAGCTCCGCGATGGTGGCGCGCCGCGCGGGCTCGCCGGGGGCGGCCGAGGCGCCGCTCCACTCGTCGAGGATGCGGGCCAGTTCGGCGGGTTCGGGCGCGCCGAGCCGGGCGAGCGGGGCTTGCGGGTCGTCCGCGACCTGCTCCAGGACGCGGCGCAGCCGGTCCAGGACGCGCTGCGCGGCGGCCTCGGCGGCCTCGGCGGCGTCAGCGTGCTCGGTGGCCTCGGTGAAGGCCGAGGGCTTGTAGGCGAGGTGCAGGTCCAGCCGCTCCCCGGGGAAGACGGTGAGGCTCAGCGGGTAGTGGGTGGCCGAGAGCACCTGGGCGGCGCTGACGGTGCCGCCGGACTCGCGGTACAGCGCGGCCTCGTCCAGCGGGTAGCTCTGGAAGGCGAGGACGGTGTCGAACAGCTCGCCCTGGATGCCGGACGCGGCCTGCGCCTCGGCGAGCGGCAGGTGCTCGTGCGGCATCATCGCGAGCTGCTGGCGGGCCAGCGCCTCGAACAGCTCGCTCGCCCGCTGGTCGGGGCGCAGGTCGGCGCGGACCGGCAGGGTGTTGGCGAACAGTCCGATCATCGACTCGACGTCCGGTACCTCGGCCGGGCGGCCGGAGGTGACGGCGCCGAACACCACGTCCTCGCGGCCGGTGAGCCGGCCGAGCAGCAGCGCCCAGCAGCCCTGCACCACGGTGTTGAGGGTCAGGCCCCGGGAGCGGGCCCAGCCGGTCAGTGCCGCGGTGCGCTCCGGCGACAGGAACCCGCGGACGAACGACGGCAGTTCGGGCGTCCGGCCGGCCTCGGCCTCGGGCAGCGCCCGGACCGGCCCGTCCAGGCCGTCCAGCAGCTCCGCCCAGGCCGCCCGCGCGGCGGTCCGGTCCCGGCCGTTCAGCCAGGTCAGGAACGAGCGGTACGGCGCGGGCGCGGGCAGCGCCGCGGCGCCCGCCTCGTCGCCGAGCAGCACCAACTCGCGGACGGCCAGCGGGAACGACCAGCCGTCCATGACGATGTGGTGCACCGACCAGAGGAACCGGTGGTGCCCCTCGCCGAGCCGGATCAGGGTGAACCGCATCAGCGGCGGCCGCGCCAGGTCGAACCGGCGCAGCCGGTCCTCGCGCATCAGCCGCTGCGCCGCGGCCTCCCGCTGCGCCTCGGGCAGGTCGGTGAGGTCGTGCAGCCGCCACTCCGGCTCGACCTCGCTCTCCTTGAGCACGACCTGGACGGGCTCGCCGGTCTTGCGGTTGCGGAAGCAGGCCCGCAGGTTGGGGTGCCGGCGCAGCAGCGCGGCCGAGGCCTGGCGCAGCCGGGCGGCGAGCTGCTCGCCGTCGCCCGCGCCCGGCCCGTCGATCTCCGCCACGAACTGGAGGGTGTACAGGTCGGGCGAGGCCTGGTCGTACGAGGACAGGAACAGCAGCCCCTGCTGGAGGGGGGAGAGCGGAAGTACTTCGCTGATCTTCGACCCGGTTCTGGGGGCGGTCGTCACGAAAGTTCCTCATTCAACTCGAATTCCAGATCGGCCAGTTCCTCGTCGGACAGGGCGATCAGACTGCTTTCGGGCTCCACCGGGGCGGCCTCGGCGGGGCTCTCCACCTGCTCCTCGGCGACCTGGGCCAGGGCGGCGGCGGTCTTGTGGGTGAAGATGTCGCGGGTGGTGAGGGTCAGGCCGGCCTTGCGGGCGCGGCTGACCACCTGGATGGAGCGGATGCTGTCGCCGCCGAGGGCGAAGAAGTCCTCGTCGATACCGACCCGGCCGGTGCCGAGCACCTCGGCCAGGATCTCGGTCAGCACCTGCTCGCGCTCGGTGCGCGGGGCACGGGCCTCCTGCTGGTCCCCCAGGTCTGGCTTGGGCAGGGCCTTGCGGTCGAGCTTGCCGTTGGGGGTGAGCGGCATGGCGGGCAGGACGATCCAGGACGCGGGGATCATGTACCCGGGCAGCAGCTCGGCCAGTTCGCGGCGGATCCGGTCGGGGTCGACGCCGGGGCCGGTGAGGTAGCCGACCAGGCGGGGGTTGCCGGAGGCGTCGGGCAGGACGGCGACGGCGGTGTCGGTGACGGTGTCCAGTGAGCGGATGACGGCTTCGATCTCGCCGGTTTCGACGCGGCGGCCGCGGATCTTGACCTGGTGGTCCCGGCGTTCGATGAACTCGAGTTGTCCGTCGGGGCGTTGGATGACGCGGTCGCCGGTGCGGTACATCCGGGTGCCGGGTCCGGCGTAGGGGTCGGCCATGAAGGTGGCGGCGGTGCGGGCGGGGTCGTGGAGGTAGCCGCGGCCGACGCCGGCGCCGCCGATGTAGAGCTCGCCGGGGACGCCGACGGGGACGGGCTGGAGTTCGTCGCTGAGGACGTAGAGGCGGGTGTTGCGGACGGCGGTGCCGATCGGGACCCGGGCGCTGAGGGCGTCTCCGGCGGCGATGACGGCGTGGGTGACGTCGTCGCTGCATTCGGTGGGGCCGTAGGCGTTCATCATCGGGATGTGCGGGTGGCGGTCGTGCCAGCGTCGGCACAGGTCGGCGGGCAGGGCCTCGCCGGTGACCATCAGCCAGCGCAGGTCCGGGAGTTGGGGCGCGTCGCCGTCGAGGTCCCAGGCGTCCAGCGCGGCGCGCAGCAGCGAGGGGACGACCTCCAGGACGGCGATCTTCTCGTCCCGGGCCATGCCGAACAGCGCGGTCGGGTCGGCAGCCATCTCCGTCCCCGACACGCGGACGGTGCCGCCCACGACCAGCGGGGCGAGCATCTGCCAGACGGAGACGTCGAAGGTGAGCGGGGCGTTCTGGACGACGGCCTCGCCGGCGGCCAGGTCGAGGTCGCCGACCTTGGCCCAGAGGTGGTTCATCATGCCGGAGCGCTGCACCATCGCGCCCTTGGGCTTGCCCGTCGAGCCGGAGGTGAACATCACGTACGCCAGGTCCAGCCCGGTGCCCGCGCACTCCGGCAGGGCCCGCGCGGTGGCGGCCTGCTCCAGGCCGATGACGGTGACCGGCTCGCCCTGGACGGCGGCGGCGAACTCCGCGGCCTGCTCCTCGTACCCGGCGCCGACCAGCAGGTGGCGGGCACCGCCGTCCTCCAGCAGCCCGGTGTTGCGGGCGGCCGGGGCGGCCGGGTCCAGCGGCAGGTAGGCGCCGCCGGCACCGAGGACGCCCAGCACGCCGGTGATGAACGGGACGCCGGGCTCGGCGAACATCGCGACCACCGAGCCGGTGGTGACCCCGGCCTCGACGAGGCCTGCGGACAACCCGCCGGCCGCCTCGACGAGTTCCCGGTAGGTCAGCGATCCGGCGCCGTCGGTGACGGCGGTCGCCTCGGGGGTGCGGGCGGCCACCGCGCGCACCCGCTCGACGACGCCGAGGCTCTCCTCGGGGATCGACGGGTCCCAGGCGCCGAGCAGTCCGCCCAGTTCGCCGGGGGTGCCGGTGCCGGTGAGGTCCGCCGGGGCGGTCACGTCGATCCGGGCGAGCGGCAGGTCGGGCCGGTCGGCGACGGTGCGCAGCAGGTGCTGGAAGATCGCCGCTACCCGCTCGATCTCGGCCCGGCCGAACAGGTCCGGGTTGTAGTCCAGCCGCAGGTGCAGAGTGTCGCCGGGGTGGACCACCATGCTCAGCGGGTGGTGCCGGGCGTCCCGGGCCTCGGCGTGGACGACGCGCGGACCGTCGGCGAGGCCGGTGTCGAGGCCGTTCTCGTCCAGCGGGAAGTTCTCGAACAGCACCACGGTGTCGAAGACCTCGCCGGACAGGCCGGCGGCCTGGTGGATCGCGGCGAGCCCGAGGTGCTCGTGCGGGAGCAGCGCGGTCTGCTGGTCCTGGAGGGCGTGCAGCAGTTCGGCGAGGGTGGCGCCGGGGTGCAGGCGGGCCCGGACCGGCACGGTGGTGAGGAACATGCCGATCATCGACTCGACATCCGGGACCTCGGCCGGGCGGCCGGAGGTGACGGCGCCGAACACGACGTCCTGGCGGCCGGTGAGCCGGCCGAGCAGCAGCGCCCAGCAGCCCTGCACCACGGTGTTGAGGGTCAGGCCCTGGGTGCGGGCCCAGCCGGTCAGCGCGGCGGTCAGCTCGCGGGGCACCTCGGCGAGCACCGCGTCGGGCAGTGCCGGGAGGCGGCCCGGGTCGGCGGGGACGAGCAGGGTGGGCTCGTCGATGTCGGCCAGCACCTCGTGCCAGGCCGCCCGGGCCGCGGTGCGGTCCTGCGCGGTCAGCCAGGCCAGGTACGAGCGGTACGGGGCCGGATCGGGCAGCAGGGCGACGTCCGCGCCGGGGGCGCAGAGCGCGAACAGCTCGCGGACGAGCAGCGGCATCGACCAGCCGTCGACCAGGATGTGGTGGCTGGTCCAGATGAACCGGTGCCGGCCCTCGCCGGTGGTGACGAGCGCGAAGCGCAGCAGCGGCGGGGCGGCGAGGTCGAAGCGGCGGGTGCGCTCGGCCTCGGTGATCCGGTCCAGCTCGGCGGCCCGGGCGGGCTCCGGCAGGTCGGTCAGGTCGGCGTCCAGCCAGGGGAGTTCGGCGTGCTGCGGGACGACCTGGACCGGCTCGCCGGTGGCCCGGGCGCGGAAGGAGGCGCGCAGGTTGGGGTGCCGGTCGAGCAGGGCCTGCCCGGCGGCGCGCAGGGCGGCGGCGTCGAGGTCGCCCTCGATGTCCGCGACGATCTGCAGGGTGTAGACGTCGACCGCGTCCGCGTCGCTCTCGGCGGCGGTGTCGTAGTCGGCGTGGAAGAGCATGCCCTGCTGGAGCGGGGTGAGCGGCAGGACGTCGGCGAGGGCGGTGCCGGCCTGGGCGAGCTCGGCCTCGTACTCCTCGATCTCGTCCTGGGCCAGGCTGACCAGCGGCAGGTCGGAGGGGGTGCGGCCGCCGGCCTCGGGGGCGGTGGCGTGCCGGGCGAGCAGTTCCAGGGCGCGGAACCAGGTGTCGGCGACGTCCTGGGCGTCCTCCTCGGCGACGGTACGGCCGGCCCAGGACCAGTTGGCGATCAGGTGCGGGCCGTCGTGCCGGTCCTCGGTGGCCGGGGTGACGTCGAGCAGGTGCGGCAGCGGCATGCCGGGGTGCGCACCGGTGCCGACCACGCCGTCGCCGCCGGCCGGTTCCCAGAGGTCGGCCTCGCGGGCGTCGAAGCGGCCCATGTAGTTGAAGCCGATCTGCGGCTTGTGGTGGCCGGCCAGGGCGCGGGCGGCGTGCGGGTTGAGGTAGCGCAGCAGGCCGTAGCCGACGCCGCGGTCGGGCAGCGCGCGCAGCTGCTCCTTGATCCGCTTGAGGGCGGCGCCGAGGGCGGGGCCGCCGGCCCAGAGCTCGTCCCAGTCGAGGGTGCCGGGGTCGAGGCGCATCGGGAAGGCGCTGGTGAACCAGCCGACGGTGCGGGACAGGTCGAGGGTGTCGCTGAGCTGTTCGCGGCCGTGGCCCTCCAGCTCGATCAGGGTCTGAGCGTACTCGGCGTGGCCGTGCCGGCGGCGCCAGTCGGCGACGGCGAGGGCGAGGCCGGTCAGCAGGACGTCGTTGACCTCGGCGTGGAAGGCCGCGGGGACGTCGGTGAGCAGCGGGCCGGTGACCTCGGGGCCGAGCTCCAGGCGCAGGGTGCGCTGGGTGCCGTAGACGTCCGTCCCGGGGTCGAGCCGGTGGGTGCCGACCAGCGGGTCGGGGCCGGTCAGGATCGACTGCCAGAGGGCGAGTTCCGGTCCGCGGACCTGGGTGCGGGCCTGTGCGGCGAGCAGCTGCGACCAGGCGCGGTAGGAGGTGCCGACCGGGTCGAGGGCGGGGGTGCGGCCGGCGGTCAGCGCCTCGCAGGCGGCGGCGAGGTCGGGCAGCAGGATGCGCCAGGACACGCCGTCGATGACCAGGTGGTGGGCGGAGAGCACCAGCAGGGCGGTGTCGGCGCCGGGCGCCGCGCCGATCAGCACGGCCTGGATCATCACGGCGGCGGCGGGGTCGAGCCGGGCGCGGGCGGCGGCGGCCTGCCGTTCGGCGAAGCCGAGGGCGTCCTGGTCGTCGGCGCCGCCGTTCTCGGCGGTGGCGACCAGTCGGACGCCGGCGAGTGCGCCGGGCGCCAGCGCCTCCAGGTGCCACAGGCCCGGGGCCGGTTCGGTGGCCCGGGTGCGCAGCGCGTCGTGGTGGTCGACCAGGGTGTGCAGGGCGGCGTCGAGCAGGTCGGCGTCCAGGGTGGCGGGGACCCGGACGACGACGTGCTGGCTGTACTTGACGACCGGGCCGGTGAGGCTGTGGGTGTCGTCGTGCAACTGGCCCATGATCGGCGTGAGTTCGTACGGGCCGGTGCCGCCCGCGTCCTCGGCGGGGTCGGCCGCGGCCTTGGGCTCCGCCCCGCCGGCGACCCGGGCGAGGGCGGCGGCGGTCTTGTGGGTGAAGATGTCGCGGGTGGTGAGGGTGAGACCGGCCCGGTGGGCGCGGCTGACCACCTGGATGGAGCGGATGCTGTCGCCGCCGAGGGCGAAGAAGTCCTCGTCGATGCCGACCCGGCCGGTGCCGAGCACCTCGGCGAGGATGTCGCAGAGGACGCGCTCGCGCTCGGTGCGGGGGCCGCGGACGGCGTCCTGCTCGCCGATCTCGGGCTTGGGCAGGGCCTTGCGGTCGAGCTTGCCGTTGGGGGTGAGCGGCATGGCGGGCAGGACGATCCAGGACGCGGGGATCATGTACCCGGGCAGCAGTTGGGAGAGCTCGGCCCGGATCCGGTCGGGGTCGACGCCGGGGCCGGTGAGGTAGCCGACCAGGCGGGGGTTGCCGGAGGCGTCGGGCAGGACGGCGACGGCGGTGTCGGTGACGGTGTCCAGTGAGCGGATGACGGCTTCGATCTCGCCGGTTTCGACGCGGCGGCCGCGGATCTTGACCTGGTGGTCCCGGCGTTCGATGAACTCGAGTTGTCCGTCGGGGCGTTGGATGACGCGGTCGCCGGTGCGGTACATCCGGGTGCCGGGTCCGGCGTAGGGGTCGGCCATGAAGGTGGCGGCGGTGCGGGCGGGGTCGTGGAGGTAGCCGCGTCCGACGCCGGCGCCGCCGATGTAGAGCTCGCCGGGGACGCCGACGGGGACGGGCTGGAGTTCGTCGCTGAGGACGTAGAGGCGGGTGTTGCGGACGGCGGTGCCGATCGGGACCCGGGCGCTGAGGGCGTCTCCGGCGGCGATGACGGCGTGGGTGACGTCGTCGCTGCATTCGGTGGGGCCGTAGGCGTTCATCATCGGGATGTGCGGGTGGCGGTCGTGCCAGCGTCGGCACAGGTCGGCGGGCAGGGCCTCGCCGGTGACCATCAGCCAGCGCAGGTCCGGCAGTTGGGGCGCGTCGCCGTCGAGGTCCCAGGCGTCCAGCGCGGCGCGCAGCAGCGAGGGGACGACCTCCAGGACGGCGATCTTCTCGTCCCGGGCCATGCCGAACAGCGCGTCGGGGTCGGCGGCCATGTCGGTGCCGGAGACCCGTACGGTGCCGCCGACGATGAGCGGGGCGAGCATCTGCCAGACGGAGACGTCGAAGGTGAGCGGGGCGTTCTGGACGACGGCCTCGCCGGCGGCCAGGTCGAGGTCGCCGACCTTGGCCCAGAGGTGGTTCATCATGCCGGAGCGCTGCACCATCGCGCCCTTGGGCTTGCCCGTCGAGCCGGAGGTGAACATCACGTACGCCAGGTCCAACCCGCCGCCGACGGAGGGCAGTTCGCCTTCGTGCGCGGCGTCCGCCGGGTCGGCCAGCGGTAGGACGGCGGTCGCCTCGGTGGCGACGTCGGCGGCCTGCTCCTCGTACCCGGCGCCGACCAGCAGGTGGCAGGCGCCGCTGTCGTTCAGCAGCCCGGTGTTGCGGGCGGCCGGGGCGGTCGGGTCCAGCGGCAGGTAGGCGCCGCCGGCGGCCTGGACGGCCAGCACGCCGGTGACGAAGGGGACGCCGGGCTCGGCGAACATCGCGACCACCGAGCCGGTGGTGACCCCGGCCCCGGTCAGCCGGGCGGCCAGGCCGGCCGCGCGGGCGACCAGTTCGCGGTAGTCGATCCGCTCGGTGCCGTCGGCCGCGGCGATCGCGTCGGGCGTGCCGGCCGCGATGGCGCGGACCCGCTCGACCAGGCCCTGGTCGGCGGCGGTGGCCGGGTCCCAGGCGCCGAGCAGCCCGAGCGGCTCGTCGGTCGCACCCAGGCCCACCTGGCCGAGCGGACGGTCCGCGGGCATGGTGGCGAGGGTGCCGAGGAAGGTCTCGAACCGGGCGAGGTGGGTGGCGAGTTCGGCGGCGGTGTACAGCTCGGGGTTGCCGTCGAGGTGGATCTCGACGGTGCCGTCGTCCGCGTTGAGGACCGTCATGATGAGGTCCTTGACGATGCCGGTGGACAGGTTGACCACGACACCGCGGCAGCCGTCGCCGAAGGCCAGCTCCGGGTCCTGGTTGAGCACGTTGATGAACGGGCCGAAGGCGCGCTGGTCGTCGATCCGCAGACCGATGTCGCGGCGGACCTTGTCGCCGCGGTAGCGCTGGTGCTTCAGGGTGCCGGCGACCTCGATCCAGGCCGCGCGCAGCAGCTCGGTGCGGGTCATCTCCGGGCGGACCCCGACGGCCAGCGGCAGGTAGTTGGCGAGCATGCCGGGGATCTCGCGGCTGACCGCGCCGACCCGGCCGGTGACCGGCAGGGTCAGCAGCGGAGCCGGGATCCCGGTGACGCGCTGGGTGTAGGCGGCCATCGCGGCGACCATCAGGACCGGCATGGTGACCTTGCCGTCCTGGGCGAGGGCGTGCAGCGCGGTGGTGGTCCCGGGGGAGAGCCGGGCCGTCTCGCGCAGCGCGACCCGGCCGGGGGCCGGCTCCTGCTCGGAGAGCGAGACCAGCTCGGGCACCGCGCCGTGCCGGGCGGAGGTGAGGCGGTCCGTCCAGTAGGCGCGGTCCTTCTCGACCATCGACGAGTCGAGGTACTTGCGCTCGGCGTCCAGCAGCCGGTGGAAGGCCGGCATGCTGTCGGCGTCCAGCTCGGCCGGCCCCTCGCCGGCGGCCAGCCGGGTGTAGACGCCGGACAGCTTCGGGTAGAGCAGCGAGCGGCTGAACCCGTCCGCGAGGATGTGGTGCATGCACAGGTAGAGCAGGTGGTGCTCGCGGTCCAGCCGGATCAGCGCGCCGCGGAACAGCGGGAAGTCGGTGACCTTCATCGGGTCGGCGTGGTCGGCCCGCATCCACCGCTCGGCGGCCGCCAGCGGCTCCGCCTCGCCGCTGAAGTCCAGCGTCTTGAGGGGGATCCGGGCGAGCGGGCGGATGATCTGGCCGGGGACGCCGTCCTCCTCGACGAACTGCACGCGCAGCCCCTCGGCCTCGTGGCCGAGGCGCTGCAGCGCCCGTCCGAGCAGCTCGGCGTCGAGCGGCCCGCGCAGATCGATGTAGTCCGCCATGTTGTAGGCCAGCGGCCCGGCGGCGAACTGCTCGTCGAACCAGATCTCGGCCTGCGCCGCGGTGAGCGGCAGGACAGCGTTCCGGTTTGTCGTCACTGCTTTGCTCTCCGTCATCCTCAGCCTCAGCCCCGCCTCGAAACTCTCGACCTCTGACACCGCCCCGTACGTCCGCTCAGCCGGACACGGTCTGGAGCCCGGCGGCGACGCCCGCCCCCAGCCCCCGGTGCTCGACCCCGGGCAGCAGGCCCTCCGGGCCGACCGAGCCGCGGACCCACTCGTCGTGGTAGACGGTGTCCATGTAGCGCTCGCCCAGGTCCGGCGAGATGGTCACGGCGGTCACCCGCTCGCGCACGCCGCCCGCGTCGTCGCCGTAGTGCTCGTTCAGCCAGCGCAGCGCCCCGCTGACCGCCGTCCCGGTGGAACCGCCGAACAGGAAGCCGTTCCGCATCAGCTCGCGGCAGGTGCGGACGGTGTCGGTCTCCTCGACGTGGATCGCGCTCTCCACCAGCGACTCGTCGAGCAGTGCCGGGCGCACGCTGGTGCCCAGGCCCGGGATGTGCCGGGTGGCCGGCGGGGCGCCGAAGGTGACCGAGCCGACGCTGTCGACCGGGATCACCCGCACCGAGGGGCGGCGCTCGCGGAAGTACCGGGCGCAGCCCATCAGCGTCCCGGTCGTGCCCGCGCCGATGAACAGCACGTTCAGGTCCGGGAACTGGCGGGCGATGGCCGGCGCGGTGGTCCGGTAGTGCGACATCCAGTTGCCCGGGCTCAGGTACTGGTTGAGCCAGACCCGCTTCTCGTCGGCGGCGAGCAGCGCCTTGACGTGGCGGATCCGCGCACCGAGGAAGCCCTCGGTCTCGTGCGGCTCGGTGATCAGGTGCACCTCGGCGCCGTACGACTCCATGGTGCGGCGGGTGACCTCGTTGCAGCGAGAGTCGGTGACACAGATGAACCTGTAGCCGCGGCTGGCGGCGAGCACGCTCAGGGCGACGCCCATGTTTCCGGACGAGGATTCGACCAGGGTCGAGCCGGGGCCGAGCACGCCCGCCGCCTCGGCCTGCGCGACCATTTCCCGGGCCGCTTTCAGCTTGATGGACCCGGCGAAGTTGAACCCTTCGACTTTCAGAAAGAGACGGTGCCCGAAGAACGGCTGCAGATTCACGAAGAGGTCGCTGACCTCGAATTCGTGCGACGCGGAAATGACCGGCACTGGAGACTCCTGGCCTTCGGTAACGAATTAGCCTCGGCGGCAAGCCTCTCGCCAGGCGCTGACGAGGGGCTGACGGACTGCTGACGGTGGCCGCCACCAGGGTTTCGGGCCGGTTCGGCGGTGCGCGTCAGCGGTTCGTCAGCTGCCGGTCAGTTGCCCGTCAGCGCCATCGGAAAGCGTTTCTTATTCCGCACCTGCAGGCCTTCCCGAGGAGCCCGGTTTGAATCGGCCGTCCGCCATCAGTGAAGTCCTTCCGCTCTCGCCGCTGCAACAGGGACTGCTCTTTCTCTCGGAGTACGACCGTGAGGGGACGGACGTCTACACCATTCAGCTGGTCCTCGACCTGGACGGGCTGACCGACGCCGACGCCGCCGCGCTGCGCACCGCGGCGGGCCTGCTGCTGGAGCGGCACCCCAACCTGAAGGCCTGCTTCCGGCACCGCAAGAACGGCGAGGCGATCCAGGTCGTCCCGACGTCGGTCGACCTGCCGTGGCGGGAGGTCGCGGTCGCGGCCGGTGCGGCCGGGCCGGAGGCCGAGTTCGACCGGCTCGCCGAGGAGGACCGGCTGCGCCGCTTCGACCTCGCCCGCCCGCCGCTGCAGCGGCTCACCCTGGCCCGCGCCGAGGGCGGGCGCAGCCGGCTGGTCTGGACCGTCCACCACATCCTGGTGGACGGCTGGTCGATGGTCTCGCTGATCGGCGAACTCGCCGCGCTCGCCGAGGAGCTGAAGGCCGGCGGCACGCCGGCGAACCGACCGGAGGCCGGCTCGGCCCGCTACCAGGCGCACCTGGCCTGGCTCGGCGCGCAGGACAAGGAGGCCGCCCGGCAGGCCTGGACCACCGCCCTGGCCGGGGTCACCGACCCGACCCGACTGGTGCCGGCGGGCCGGGCCCGGGCCGAGGGGGCGGGGGCGCTGCCGCAGGCCGTCCCGCTGGAGCTGACCCCCGAGGTCTCCGCGGCGCTGACCGGCTTCGCCCGCTCGCGGGGCCTGACCGTCAACGCCGTGGTGCAGGGCTGCTGGGCGCTGCTGCTGTCCCGGCTGACCGGCCAGGACACCGTGCTGTTCGGCGCGGTCAGCTCCGGCCGGCCGGCCCAGATCCCCGACGTCGAGCGGATGGTGGGCCTGTTCGCCAACACGCTCCCGGTCCGGGTGGACGTCGACCCGGCCCGCACCCCGGCCGAGCTGTTCGCCGACGTGCAGCGCTCGCAGACCGACCTGCTGGCGCACGAGCACCTGACCCTGGCGGAGGTCCAGCAGCTCACCGCCGTGCGCGGCGAACTCTTCGACACCGCCCTGATGTTCCAGAACTACCCGATGGGCGGCCTGCCGCTGGCCACCGGCACCGGCCCCCGGGTGGTCGGCGCCGACGTCCGCTCCGCCACCCACTTCCCGGTCACCCTGACGGTCTTCCCGGGCACGCCGTTCGGCCTCGCGGTCAACCACGTGCCCGCGCTGGTCACCCGGGCCGAGGCCGAGCTGGTCGGGCGGCGCTTCGCCCGGCTGCTGGCCGCCGCCGTCGACCGGCCCGACGAGCCGTGCGGCCGGCTGGACGTCCTGGACGAGGCCGAGCGGGCCGCGGTCACCGACGGCCGCAACGCCACCGGGACTGCGCTGTCCGGCCACTGGCTGGCCCCGCTGCTGGACGCGCAGGCCGCCCGCACCCCGGACGCGCCCGCCGTGCGCTGCGGCGGGGAGCGCCTGACCTTCCGTGAACTGCACGACCGCGCGGACGCGCTGGCGAACGCCCTGCGGGCAGCCGGGGCCGGCCCGGAGCGGGTGGTGGCGATCGCGCTGGACCGCTCCTGCGACCTGGTGGTGGCCGCCCTGGCCGTCCTCAAGTCCGGCGCGGCCTACCTGCCGCTGGACCCGGACTACCCGGCCGACCGGCTGCGCTACATGCTGGCGGACGCCGCCCCGGTGGTCACCCTCACCCACCGCCGGGTGCGCGAACTCCTCGCCGACGAGGGCGGGATGAGCACCGGCGAGCTGTGGGTGCTGGACGGGCCGGACGCCGTGCCCGGTGCGCCCGGGCAGCGCGCACCGCTGGCGCCGCTGGCCGACCACCCCGCCTACGTGATCTACACCTCCGGCTCCACCGGCCGTCCCAAGGGCGTCGTGGTGCCGCACCGGGCGCTGGTCAACCTGGTCGAGGACATGGTCGCCCGCTTCGCCGTGACCACCGGGGACCGCTTCCTCGCCGTCACCACCTTCGGCTTCGACATCGCCAACCTGGAGCTGTTCGTCCCGCTCGCCGCCGGCGCCGAACTGCTGGTCGCCGACCGCGAGACGGTCCGCGACCCGGCCGCCCTGGCGGACGCCGTCACCGGCCTGGACGCCACCCTCCTGCAGGCCACCCCCAGCCTCTGGCAGTCGCTCGCCGCCGACCACGCCCCCCGGCTGGCCGGCCTGCGCGCCCTGGTCGGCGGCGAGGCGCTGCCCGAGCCGCTGGCCCGTACCCTCACCGCGCACTGCGCGTCCGTGACCAACGTGTACGGCCCGACCGAGACCACCATCTGGTCCACCGCCGCGCCGCTGACCGCCGCCGTGGCCGGCCCGCCGCCGATCGGCGGTCCGATCGCCAACACCCGGGTGTACGTCCTGGACGGCGCGCTGCGCCCGGTCCCCGACGGCACCTTCGGCGACCTCTACATCGCCGGCACCGGCCTGGCCCGCGGCTACCTGGGCCGCCCCGGCCTGACCGCCGAGCGCTTCGTCGCCGACCCGTACGGCCCGAGCGGCGCGCGGATGTACCGCACCGGCGACATCGTCCGCTGGGACGGGGCCGGCGCCGCGCTGGAGTACGCGGGGCGCAGTGACCACCAGGTCAAGATCCGTGGCTACCGCATCGAACTCGGCGAGATCGAGTCCGTGCTCGCGGCGCAGCCCGGAGTCCGGCGGGCCGTCGTCACGGCCCGCACCGACCGGGCGGGGGACGCCCGCCTGGTCGCCTATGTCGTACCGGCAGGGGTCGACCGCGACCGCTTGCGGGAGCGGGCGTCATCGGTGCTGCCCACGCACATGATCCCTGCCGTGTACGTTCCCTTGGACGATCTGCCGCTGACCCCCAACGGCAAGATCGACCGCAAGGCCCTGCCCGCCCCGCCGGACGAGCGGGCGGGCACCGGACGCGAGCCCGCGGGGGAGCGCGAGGAACTGCTCTGCGCGGTCTTCGCGGAGGCCCTCGGGCTCGACCGGGTCGGCGCCGACGACGACTTCTTCGAACTCGGCGGCCACTCGCTGTCCGCGACCAGGGTCGCCAACCGGCTGCGCGCCGCGCTCGGCGTGGACGTCCCGGTGCGGGCGCTGTTCGACGCCCGGACGGCCGAGGCGCTGGCCCGCGCCCTCGACCCCGGGGCGCCCCGGGGCGCCGCCGCGGCGCAGCCGGTCCCCGGCCGCCCCGCGCTGCGCGCCGTCCCGCGGCGGCCGTCCTCGGTGCCGCTCTCCTTCGCCCAGGAGCGGCTCTGGTTCCTGGACAAGATGGACGGCCCCACCGGCAGCTACAACATCCCGCTGGCGGTCCGTCTCACCGGCCCGCTGGACGCCGCCGCGCTGGCCGACGCCGTCGGGGACGTGGTGGCCCGGCACGAAAGCCTGCGCACCGTCTTCGCCGAGGCCGACGGGCTGCCCTCGCAGCTGGTGCTCTCCGCCGAGGAGGCCGACCAGGCCGGCGCCCGGCTGGTCGTGGCGGACCTCTCCCAGGAGCCGCCGGGCGCGCTGGCGGCGGCGCTGGCCGCCGAGGCCGCCCACCCGTTCGAGCTGTCCGCCCAGGTGCCGCTGCGGGCCCGGCTGTTCACCCTCGGCCCGGACCGTCACGCACTGGCCCTGACGGTGCACCACATCGCCGCCGACGGCTGGTCGCTCGGCCCGCTCGCCCGCGACCTCTCCGACGCCTACCGGGCCCGGCTGGCCGGCGCCGCCCCGCGCTGGGAGCAGCTGCCGGTGCAGTACGCCGACCACGCGCTCTGGCAGCGCGAACTGCTCGGCTCCAAGGACGACCCGGGCAGCCTGGCCAGTGCCGAACTCGCGCACTGGCGCGAGGTGCTGGCGGGCATCCCGGAGGAGCTGGACCTGCCCACCGACTTCCCCCGCCCGGCCCGGGCCGGGCACCGCGGCGCCGAGGTCGAGTGCACGGTGCCCGCCGAGACCCACGCCCGGCTCGCCGAACTGGCCCGGCGCGGCGGCGCCAGCCTGTTCATGGCCGTCCAGGCCGGTCTCGCGGCGCTGCTCACCCGGCTGGGCGCGGGCACCGACATCCCGCTGGGCAGCCCGGTGGCCGGGCGCACCGACGACGCGGTCCGCGACCTGGTCGGCTTCTTCGTCAACACCCTGGTGCTGCGCACCGACACCTCGGGCGACCCGGCCTTCACCGACCTGCTCGGGCGGGTCCGGGAGACCGACCTGACCGCCTACGGGCACGCCGAACTGCCCTTCGAGCACCTCGTGGAGGAGCTCAACCCGGTCCGCTCGATGGGCCGCCAGCCGCTCTTCCAGGTGATCCTGGCCTTCGAGAACAGTGCCGACCCGCTGCCCGCGATGCCCGGCCTCACCGCCGAGGTGCTGCCGGTCGACAGCACCACCGCCAAGTTCGACCTGTCCTTCCAGGTGCAGGAGCGGACCGGCCCGGACGGCGCCCCGGCCGGACTGGACATCCGCCTGGAGTACCGCGAGGACCTGTTCACCGGGGCGACGGCGGCCCGCCTCGCCCAGGCCCTGGCCACCCTGCTCGGCTCCGCCGCCCGCACCCCCGAGGCCCCGCTCAGCGCCCTCGACCTGCTCACCGCCGAGGAGCGCCGCGTCCTGCTGGAGGAGTGGGCCGGCCCGACCGCCCCGTGGGCCCCGGTCACCCTGACCGCGCTGTTCGAGGGCCTGACGGCGACGGACCCGGACCACCCGGCCGTGGTCGCCCCCGACGCGGTGCCGGCCGGCGAGGCGACGCTGCGGCTGTCCTACGCGGCGCTCAACGAGCGCGCCAACCGGCTCGCCCACCTGCTGCTGGAGCGCGGGGTCGGCCCGGGGGACGTGGTGGCGCTGGCGCTGCCGCGCGCCCCGCAGCTGGTGGTCGCGCTGCTGGCGGTGCTCAAGACCGGCGCGGCCTACCTGCCGGTCGACCCGCAGTACCCGGCCGAGCGGATCGCCTACATGCTCGGCGACGCGGCGCCCGCCCAGGTGCTGACCAACGAGGCGGTCGCCGACCGGCTCCCCGGGCTGCCCGACGGCGTCGTCCCGCTGGTCCTGGACTCCCTCGGCACCCGCAGCGACCTGACCGGCCGCCCCGGCACCGACCCCGGTGACGCCGACCGCACCCGGCCGCTCGGCCCGCGGGACACCGCGTACGTCATCTACACCTCCGGCTCCACCGGCCGCCCCAAGGGCGTCGCGGTGCCGCACGCGGGGGCGGCCAACCTCGCCGCCAACCACCGGGCGCGGATGGGCGCCGGGCCGGACACCCGGGTGCTGCAGTTCGCCTCCTTCAGCTTCGACGCCACCGTCTGGGAGCTGTGCGTCTCGCTGTTCTCCGGCGGCACCCTGGTGTTCGCCACCGACGAGAGCCGGATCTCCGGGGAGGTGCTGGGCGCGCTGCTCGCCGAGCACCGGGTCAACCACGCCGTGCTGCCGCCGACCGTGGTCGCGGGCCTGCCCGAGGACGTGGCGCTGCCCGCGGACCTGCGCCTGCTGGTCGGCGGCGAGGCCTGCCCGCCGGCGCTGGTCGACCGCTTCGCCCCGCTGGTCGAGTTCCGCAACGCCTACGGCCCGACCGAGACCTCGGTCTGCGCCACCTGGAGCGACCCGCTGCGCCCGGGCGGCGGCCGCCCGCCGATCGGCCGCCCGCTGGACAACCACCGGGTGTACGTCCTGGACGCGGCCCTCGCCCCGGCCCCGGTCGGCGTCACCGGCGAGCTGTACGTCGCCGGCGCCGGCCTGGCCCACGGGTACCTGGGCCGCCCGGTCACCACCGCCGAGCGCTTCGTCGCCGACCCGTACGGGCCGGCCGGCACCCGGATGTACCGCACCGGCGACCTGGTCCGCTGGCGGGCCGACGGCACGCTCGACTACGTCGGCCGGGTCGACCACCAGGTCAAGCTGCGCGGCTTCCGGATCGAGCTAGGGGAGATCGAGGCCGCCCTGGTCCGCCACCCGGTGGTCACCCAGGCCGCGGTGCTGGTCGCCCCCTCGCCCACCGGCGTGCCCCAGCTGACCGGGTACGTGGTGCCGCTGCCCGGCGTCGCCGCCGTCGACGTGCCGGTGCTGCGCGCGTTCGTCGCCGAGTCGCTGCCCGCGCACATGGTGCCCGCGACCCTGGTGACGCTGCCCGCGCTGCCGCTGACCGCGAACGGCAAGCTCGACACCCGCGCCCTCCCGGCGCCCGGTGCCGCGTCCGCCGCCGCCGTGGGGGCCCCGGAGCAGCCGCCGAGCACGCCGGCCGAGGAGATCATCGCCGGGGTCTTCGGCGAGATCCTCGGCCTCGACCGGGTCGGCGCCGACGGGGACTTCTTCGCGCTCGGCGGCGACAGCCTGCGCTCGGTGCAGATCGTCAGCCGGGCCGCGAAGGCCGGGCTCACCCTCTCGCTGGCCGATGTCTTCACCCACAAGACGGTGGCCGCCCTCGCCGCGGCCGCCCGGCCCGCCGCCTCGCACCGGATCCCCACCGCGGTGCTGGAACCGGTCCTGCCGATCCGGCCGACCGGCACCGCCGAGCCGCTGTTCTGCGTGCACGGCGGCGTCGGCTTCGGCCTGCCGTACGCGGAGCTGGCCCCGCACCTCGACCCGGACCGGCCGGTGTACGCGCTGCAGTCCGACGGTGTCGCCGCGCCCGAGGGGGAGTGGGAACGGCCGGAGGGCGTACGGGAGTTGGCGGCCACGTACCTGGCGAGGATCCGGCGGGTGCAGCCGCACGGCCCGTACCACCTGCTGGGCTGGTCCTTCGGGGGGCTGGTCGCGCACGAGATGGCGGTGCAGCTCCAGGCGGCGGGCGAGCGGGTGGCCTTCCTGGCGGCGCTGGACGTCTTCCCGGTGCGGCCGGGCGACCACGACCCCACCGACGAGGAGATCCGCGAGGCCTTCCTCGCCCACCACGCCACCGGGACCGGCATCGACGACGGGGAGCTCCGCCGGCTGATGACGGTGATGCGCCACCACACCGACATCGCCCGGGAGTTCACCCCGGGTCGGTTCGACGGCTCGCTGCTGCTGTTCACCGCCGCCGACGAGGTGCAGGGCGCCCCGGCCGCCGAGCTCGCCGACCGCTGGCGCGCGCACCTGACCGGCCCGCTCACGGTGCACGCTGTCGCCTGCGGCCACGAGGAGATGCTCGGCCGGGCAGCGGCCCGCCGGATCGGGGAGGTGGCCGACGCCGCGCTGCGCCGGTCCTGAACGGCCGGACGGCCGGGCCCGGACTCCGGGCCCGGCCGCTGCGGGGCCGATGCGCACGCACCGGTGTCGGGGCACCCACGCCAAAGCGCCGACGGCCCCCCGGGGGGAGCCGTCGGCGCGACGGGGCGTGCTGCCCGCGCCCCGGCGGACTACAGCGACGGATCCTGCATCAGGATCGCCTGGTAGAGGTGGTGGAGACGACGACTCGGCTTGAGCCCCAACTCGTCGTCGAGCCACTTCCGGGTGCGGTGGAAGATGTCGACGGCCTCCGACTGCCGGCCGCACCGGTACAGGGCGATCATCAACTGCTCGCTGAACCGCTCGCGTTCCGGGTACTGGGCGAGCAGCTGCTTCAGCTCGGCGACCACCGCCCCCGCCTCACCGGCCTGCAACTGCGCCGAGATCAGGTCCTCCCGGGCGGTCTTGCGCTGCTCGTCCAGACGCAGCGCGACGGCCCGGCACCAAGGCCCGTCGCTCGTGTCGAGCAGAGCCGGTCCGCGCCACATCGCGAGCGCCTCGCGGAGCGTGTCCATCGCTTCGAACGGCCGGTCACCGACCAGCCCCGCGCCCTTCTCCGCCGTCCGCAGGAACCGGTACGCGTCGACCGAGCCCTCCGAGACGTTCAGCATGTATCCGTTGTCGACCGTGCGGATGAGCTCCTGGTCCGGCCCCTCCAGACCAAGCTCCGCCAAGGACTTGCGCATGCGTTTGACATTGGCCTGCAAAGCATTGCGCGCGTTCTTGAGCGGCGCCTCCCCCCACAGCTCGTCGATCAGCTCGTCGAAAGCGACCACCTGACCGGCGTTGAGCGCCAGCATGGTGAGCATCACGCGGTTCTTCTTCGCCCGTAGACCTACGGTGCGCTGACCGTCGCCGATCAATAGTGGGCCTAATATGGAGATGTACACCAAATTCCCCGTCCCTAGCGATGAACTCCAGCCACAAGCTTTTCTCTTGCGACCTCAGACCTGCCACCGCAAACAGTGGTCGACGTGTTTAGGGTGGCCTGACGAAGGGGAAAAGCCTGGGTATCATTCGCGCTGGTCAAGTATCGGACACGCAAGGCTCGTCCGGCCATGTACCTTCGTACATGAGTTGATGAACCTGTGCGACCAGCCCCACCTGAAGTCGGGACTCCACCCCCAGTTTCGCCAGGATGTTGGCGACGTGCGCCTTCACCGTGCGCTCTGTGACGTGCAGTCGGTCGGCGACGCCGCGGTTGGAGTGTCCGGCCCCGATCAGGTAGAAGACCTGTCGTTCCCGTCCGGACAGTGTCCCGACCCGGGTGAGTTCATTGCGCCAGCGCGCTGAGGCGAGGCTGCCGTCACTGTGCATGGCCACCCCCCTGACCGCCCTGCTTCCCCGTGGTGCGTCCACCGGCAGGTGTGCCCCCCGGCGCCGGGAAGGCTCTCACGTGACGACGAACGCGCATGCGATTCTACAACTCCCGTAACAAACCACCATGGGACAGTCGGCGTCAAACCCCTTGTCACAACCGGTTGCGTCCGGGTGTACGCACGGAAACGGCCGGGGAGGGGCTAAGCCCTTCCCCGGCCGTCGAGTTGGCCGCTCCCCGTGTTACGGGAGGGTCGTGCGCGCTGCGGAGGCCGCCGCCGCGGCCGCCACGATGGCCGGCAGCCGCGGGATCCGGGTCGTGGTCTGGCGCGCGAGCCGCGAGGGCCAGAAGGTCTTCCAGCCGAGCAGGGTGACCACGGCCGGCAGGACGACGATCCGGATCACCGTCGCGTCGAGCAGCACCGCGCAGGCCATGCCGACCCCCATCTGCTTCATCTCGATGAAGTTCAGCGAGGCGAGCAGGGCGAACACGCAGACCATCACCACCGCGGCGCTGGTCACCACGCCGGCGGTGCGGGTGATGCCCTGTTCGACCGCCTCCCTGACGGAGAGCCCGCCGCGCGCCGCCTCCCTGATCCGGCTGACCACGAAGACGTGGTAGTCCATCGACAGGCCGAGCAGGATCACGAAGAGCATCAGCGGCAGCCAGGCGACCACCCGGCCGGTGGACTCGAAGTGCAGCAGGTCCTCCGCCCAGGTGTGCTGGAAGATCAGCGCGAGCAGGCCGAAGGAGGCCGCCGCGGACAGCACGTTGAGCACCACGGTGATCAGCGCGAGCACCACCGAACGGAACGCGGCGGTCATCACCAGGAAGGTCAGCACCAGGGCCACGCCGAGCACCCAGGGCATCTTGTGCATGACGTTCGCCCGGTAGTCGACGTCGAACGCGACGTCGCTGCCGCCCACCGCGAACTCGGCGCCCGCAACCGCGCCGAGAGTCTGCGGGGCGAGGTCCTGGCGCAGCCGGGCCAGCGAGGCGCGGGCCTGCGCGGAGCCGCTGTCGAACCGGGTGCCGATCGCGACGGTGGCGACCGTGCCGTCCGGGGAGGTGTGCACCACCGGCGCCGGGTCGTGGACGAAGAGCTCGTCCTGGCCGGCGCGTTCGACCAGCGCGGCCACCGCCGTGCCCAGTTCCGCGGTCCGGTCGGCCGGGACCTTCACCGCGACGGTGTGGGTGTCCGCCTGGCTCGGGAAGGAGTTGGTCAACCGCTCGTTGGCCTGCATGGCCGGGATCGACCGGGGCAGGTCGTCGATCCCGGTGGCCTTGAGCTTCAGGCCGAGGGCGGGCACCGCGAGGAGGAGCAGCGCACCGACCGAGAGCACCAGCGCGATGACCGGGTGGCGCAGCGAGGGCTTGAGCATGGTCGACCACAGCCGCGGCTTGACCCCGCCCTTCTGGGTGAGCCGCCACACCAGGGGGATCCGCGGGGAGTCCAGGTAGCGGCCGAACCGGGACAGCATGGCCGGCAGGACGGTCAGCGAGGAGGTGATCGCGATGGCGACCACCAGTACCGCGCCGGTGGCCATCGACTCGAAGGCGATGTGCCCGGCGAGGTAGAGCGCCCCCATCGAGATCATGACGACCACTCCGGACACCAGCACCGAGTGCCCGGAGGTGGCGGCCGCGATCTCGATGGCGTCGATGTTGTTCGCGCCCAACGCCCGCTCCTCGCGCTGGCGCTTGAGGTAGAACAGCGAGTAGTCGACTCCGATGGCCATGCCCATCAGCACGATGACGTGGGTCACCGGCCCCGGGTCGGGCACCAGTTGGGAGGCCACCCCCCACAGGCCGAGCCCGGCGAGCACCGAGGACAGGCCGAGCACGACCGGGACGCTCGCGGCGACGATGGCGCCGAAGACGAAGACCATGACGAGCAGCGTCACCGGCAGGCTCAGCACGGTCGCCTTGCCGAGGTCCTTGCTCAGCATCTCGTTGAGCCCGGCCTTGATCGAGCCGGCGCCGACCAGTTCCATCCGCAGCCCGGTGTGCGACTCGTGGGTCCTCGCCACGCTGTCGATGAGCGGCTGCACCCGGTCGGCGGCGGTCTCCGGATCCCCGTCGAGGGTCACCGGGACCAGCAGGGCCGAGCCGTCCGGGGCGGGCACCGGGGCGTCGATCGCCCGGATGCCGGGGAGCGCCTTCAGGTCGCGGGTGGCGTCCGAGGCCGCGGACTGCGCCTGGACGGGGTCGAGCCGGCCGCCGCCCCACGGGGTGATGAGGACGTTCTCCACCGCGCGCTCCTGGAGGCCGCCGCTGCGTGCGATCGCGGCGGCCCGGCCGGACTGGCCGATGGAGAGGTCGGAGGTGGTGGCCTGCCGGGTGCCCGTGACGCCGCCGACCACGAGGGCCCCCACGACGAACGCCACCCAGAGCGTTATCGCCCACCAGGGGTGGACGGCGCTCCACCGAGCGGCCCTGGTGATCACGTTCCTGCCTTCCACGATCACGTTCCCCTCCTCAAAAGAAATGCCCGGATCGGACACGGGCCTGACCAATGAGTCCGGCCGGTGCGGTGCGGCGTGCGCCTGCGTCTCTGAATCTAGTGACGCTTCGTCGCATGATCACGGGTACAACTTCGACGATTGGAGGGGGAGTTTCTTCTACTTGACAGCCGACGTACGAGGGTTTCCGTCGGATTCCCCAGGCGGCATTTGATACCACATCCGCCGGGACACGTTAAAGGGCCCGTCGCCGATCAGTGCGACGGACCCCGCGTATTGCTCGGGAAGCGGCAGGTCGGCGACTCTCCACGGCCCGGGTAGTGGCCCGGAGCGTGCGTGTACGGTCGCCTCCCGCCCGGTGTGCGCGACCGGGATCCCCATGCCCTGGGTGAGTCTGCCGCCCGAGGCCTTCACGCACGCCTCCTTCCTGGTCCACAGCCGGGTGAAGGCGTCGTGCCCGTCCCGGGCCACCAACCGCCGTTCCTCCGGTGGGAAGAAGCGACCGGCCAGCCGGTCGATGTCCAGGTCGGCGCGGGCCAGCTCGACATCCACTCCGACCGGCCGCGATGCCAGTGCGAGCAGGGCGATCTCGCCCGAGTGCGACAGGCTGAAGTACAGACCGGCCGCGCCCTCGACCTCCGGCTTCCCCCACGGGCCGCGGGTGAAGCTCAGCGCGGCCGGGGGGCGGCCGAGCCGCTCGCCGAGGACGATCCGGGTGGCGGCGTGCGCGAGCACGAAACGGCGCCGCAGCCCGGGCAGTCGTCCGCACCGGGCTCGCGCCTTCTCCTGCTCGTCGAGCAGCTCCTCCAGGTGCCGGGGGTACCCGTCCGGGTCGTCCCCGGGGGCTTCGCCGCCCGGTTGATCCGGGTGGTCCCCGCCGTTCAGCGGAATCTGCCAGACCTCGACCGAATCTCGACCGGCCGGTTGTTCTGTCCCGTTCAGGGCCGGCCCACCTTTCCGGTGTGCAGCCCCTGGAACAGATTCAGCTTCTGGATGTTCCGTGTCCCCTCCATGAACTCGGTGCCCCGGGCGTCCCGGGCGAGTTTGTCGAGGAGCGGGTGATCCAGCCGGGCACCCGGTCCGAAGAATCCGAGCGCGTGCATCGTCACGTCCTCGGCGAGTTCGCAGGCGCGCGCCTTCGCGGCCGAGGAGAGGTGTCCGGCGGCCGGCCGGCGGTCCACCGCGAGGGCCGCCCGGTAGGTCAACTGCCGGGCCGCGTCGATCCGCTGGCCGAGCGACTCGAACAGCTCGCGCTCCGCGCCGCGCAGCACCTCGCGGTTCTCGGCGACGTAGTCGTGGGCGGCGCGGGCGATGCCGAGGGCGATCGCGGCCACGCTCGGGCGGAGCTGGTTGAAGACCGAGACGATGCTCCACATCCCGCGCCGGGTCGGCGGCAGGTGGGCGCCGAGCACCCGTTCGGCCGGCACGTGCACCCGGTCGAGGGTGATCCGGGTCAGCTGGACGCCGCGCAGGCCGAGGGTGGGCAGCGGCTCCGCCCGGAAACCGGGGTCGGCGGTGTCCACCAGGACGGCCAGCACGCCGAGCCGCTCGGTGCCCGCGACCCGGGCGAACACGGCGCCCAGGTCGGCCCGCGCGGCGTTGCCGACGTAGCGCTTCTCGCCGTCCAGGAGGTACGAGCCGTCGCCCACCGGGGTCAGCGTGGTGGTCATCTCGCCGATGGCGGAGCCGCGGTCGGGCTCGGTGAGGGCGAAGCAGGTCCAGCGGGGGCGTTCGGCGAGCCGGCCGTACACCCAGTCCTTCTGCGCCTGGCTGCCGAGCACGCTCAGCAGCACCCCGCACATCGAGGCGCCGGGCGCGCCCAGCATCATCCCGGCGTCGCCGCGCGCCAGTTCCTCGCTCACCAGGACCCGCTCCAGGGTGGCCAGGCCGTGCGCGGGGCCGGCGCCGGCCCCGGCGGACGCGCGGTCCCACTCCGGCGGCACCTGGCGGCCGGCCAGGAACCGGACGGCGGGCAGGTCCAGGTAGCGGTGGACGGCTTCCGGGTCCCGGTCGATCTCGAGCGCGCCCGCCCGCAGGTCGTCGGCCCACCGCCGCACGTACCGGTGCGTGGTTTCCAGCGAGCCGGGCAGGCTGATCACACGTTCCCCTTCCGGGAGTCGACGTTCGGTGCGGAGTCGCCGGCCGGCCGCGGCCAGCCGCAGTACACGTCGGCGAGGAGCTCGGAGGCGTACGCCGCCCGGCCCGGTCCCTCCGCGGTGAAACCGTACGCGCCGAGCAGCCGCAGCAGCGCCCGGTCGGCCTGGGTGATCTGTGCCTGGAGCCGGGCGAGGGCCGGCCCGTCCAGGGGCAGGCCGGGGGCGAGCGGGGAGTCGTCCGGGCCGGAGCCATCGGCGAGGTCGTCGAGGACGCCCTCGATCTCCAGGTGGTCGATCAGCACGTCGGCGAGCGCGCCCTTGACCAGCTGCTGCAGCAGCAGCGAGCTGCCCTCGACCTGCCGGGCCGCCAGGTAGGCGAGGCAGGCCTCCCGCAGCCGCTCGGACGCGCCGAGCCGCAGCCAGGCGAGCCCGGTGCCCCAGTTCCGGGCGTCCGGGGCGGACGGGTCCGGGGGCGGGCCGGCGGGGCCCAGGACGGCGAGGCCGGGCACCGGGTCCCGGTCCCCGTCCGCGTCGTCGTCACCCGACTCGGCGAGATCGCCCAGGAGCTCGCGCGGGACCACGGCGTGCCCGCGCGGGCCGCGCGGCGCCACCCCGGGGGACAGCGCGCGGGAGAGCAGGGTCAGTGCGGGGACGAGGCCGTCGTTGCGCGCGCTCGTCCGTGCCTCCCGCCAGTGCTCGCGCACCTCGGCCGGAACCGTCATCGGACCCCCAACTCCCCCGTGTCGAGTGTGCAGTAGGCCAGGAAGTCGCGTTCCCGGTCGTAGTCGGCCACCACCACCGGGCGGTCCCGGTCGGCGGCGGCGAGCAGGGCGGCCCAGCCGCCGGTGGCGGGCCGTCCGGCCGCCACCCTGATCAACGGTCCGTCGTGGGCCGGAAGTTCAGCGCCGCCCTCGGACAGCCCGGAACCGGCGACCAGCGCGGCCGAACCGTCCCAGTCGGCGAACAGCGCCGGCTCCGGGCGGCCCTGCGCCATCCCGGCCGGGGCCGCGTCGCCGCCGTCCCAGTGGATCAGCAGCGCGACCGCCGTGTCCCCGTGGACGGCGGCCTGTCCGGTCGCGGGCAGCGGGAACGGCTGGGTGCCCTGGTCCACGACCAGCAGCAGCAGCCGCGACCAGCCGCACCGCCGGGCGTACTCCACGGCGACCCGCAGCGCGCTGAACGGCGCCAGCACGCCCTGGTCGGACAGGGCGAAGGAGAGCGGCTCGCCCGGCAGCCGCCGCTTCACGCAGGAGGCGACCAGTTCGGAGTGGTCGAAGTCCGGTGCGGCGTAGGCGACCACCACCACCTCGGGGCACTCCTCGGCGGTCAGCGGCCCCAGCGCGTCGAGCGCGCCGTAGGCCAGCTCCACCGAGGTGCGCCGCCCCGAGTCGGCGAACTGCCCGCGGTCGAAGGCGGCCCCGTAGAGCGCCCCGAGCTCGCGGTAGAAGTCCTCCCGCGCGCCCTCCGGCTCGTACGGCGCACCCGGACCCGGCGGGGTGTGGACGCCGGCCCGGACCAGCCGCGGCAGGACCGCCGTCGCCGTCGCCGGGCCGGACGGGCCGTCCGCGCCGGCCGGGGCCGGGGGCCGCACGGGCGCAGTCGCGCGGAACATGCTTAGGCGCTCGCTTCCGCGGCGACGAAGCCGGCCAGCGAGCCCACGGTCTCGAAGTGGGTCATGTCCAGCTCGTCGGCGTCGAACTGCACGTCGAGGATCTCCTCGATGGTGATGAGCAGTTCGAGCGCGCTGCTGGAGTCCAGGCCCAGCTCGTCGAAGAGGCGGACGCTCGCGTCGGCGCCGGAGACGTCCTTGTTGAGGACCTCCGACAGGCCCTTGCGGACGGCGTCGACGTACTTCGCGTCGGTGGTGGCGGTGTCGGTCATGCTGTTCTCCTTGGGCTGGTCCCGGCCGTCGGTCGGCCGGTCGGTGGTCAGTTCTGGTCGTCGCCGGCGGCGCGGTAGAGCCGCTGGCGGCCGAGCATCGCCTCGACGTCGTCGCGCTCCCGGATCAGGTGCGGCCGTCCGTCCAGGACGAGCACCTCCGCCGGGTAGCCGTGGCTCAGGAAGTGCACCGGGGAGGCGGTCGGCCCGTACGCGCCGGAGCGCTGCACCCCGATCAGCTCGCCGGCCCGCAGCGCCGGCATCGGGACCTTCTTGCCGATGACGTCGTTCGGCGTGCAGAGCGGGCCGGTGATGTGCCAGGGCTCGGTGGCCGGCTCGTCCAGGCGCTCCAGCGCGGCCATCGGGAAGTTGCGCTTCACGTACGAGCCGATGCCGACGGCCGCCATGTGGTGGTTGGTACCGCCGTCGGTGACCGCGAAGTTCTCGCCCATCGAGGTCTTGGTGTAGCGCACCCGGGTCACGTAGGTGCCGGAGGCGGCGACCAGGAACCGGCCCAGCTCCATGATCATCCGGGTGTCCGGGTGCCGCTCGCGGAAGGCCGCGATCAGCGGGTTGAGCTGGGCGGTCAGCTCGGCGACGTCGAGGTCCTTCTCGTTGTCGAAGTAGGCGATGCCCAGGCCGCCGCCGACGTCGACCGTCTCCAGCGGGAAGCCCAGCTCGGTGGAGAGGCGCTCGGCCAGCTCCAGGATCCGCCGGGTGTTCTCGACGACGGACTCCTCGATCAGGATGCGGGTGCCCAGGTACACCTGGACGCCCATCAGCCGGATGTTGGGGTAGCGGGCGGCGAGGCCCTTGCCCTCGGCGAGCAGCAGCTCCTCGTCGGTGCCGAACTGGCGCGGCTTGCCGCCCATCGTCAGGCCCGAGCCCTTCACCGAGAAGCTCGGGTTGACCCGCAGCGCGACCCGCGCGGTGATCCCGCGCTCGCGGGCCACCTCGTCGATCAGGTCCAGCTCGCCGATCGACTCGCAGACGATCGCGTGGATGTCCTCGTCCAGGCAGGCCGCCACCTCGCCGCGGCTCTTGCCCGGGCCGAGGAAGATGATGTCGTGCGGCTCGACCCCGGCCCGGCGCGCGGTGACCAGCTCGGTCAGCGAGGACACCTCGGCGCGGGAGCCCAGGCTGTGCAGCAGCGCGCAGACGGAGATGTTGGGGTTGGCCTTGAGCGAGTAGAAGACCTCCAGCGCCGGGTGCAGCGCCTCGCGCAGCCCCTGGAAGCGGGTGGTGATCTCCTCACCGTCGTACAGGTAGAGCGGGGTGCCGAACTCCTCGGCGAGCTCGGTGATCCCGAGGCCCTGCACCTCGAATGCGACGCTCACGGTCAGCTCCGTTCCGGGTAGGCCGCGAGGCGGCGGGTGATGTCGGTGTCCAGCGCCTCGATCTCCTCGTCGGAGGCGCCGACGAGCACGCCGTACAGCCGGCCCTCGAAGCCGTCCGCGTCGGTGCCCGCGGCGGCGTTCACCGTGGCGTAGTTGTTCACGAACAGGCCGCGCGGGCGCGCGCCCCGCTCGGTCAGCAGCAGTCCGTCCAGCACCTCGGCCAGCTCGGCGAAGGGCAGCGGGCGGGCCAGGCGCAGCGGGAAGTGCCGGGCGACGGCGACCTCGTCGGCCCCGGCCAGGCCGCCCTCGTGCACCACGTTCTGGTACGTGGACATGTTGTTGCGGGCGTTGATCTCGATGACCGGGTACAGGCCCTCGTCCGGGTCGACCATCGCGTCGACGCCGACCACGCCGTAGTAGCCGTCGGCGGCGAGCCGCTCGCCGAGCCGCAGCGCGGTCGCGGAGATCTCGGCGACCTGCGCCCCGGTCAGCCGGGCCGGAATCCGGTGTCCCTTGTGGACGCCGTTCTCGGTGAGCAGCTCCTTGACGAAGTCGAAGTGCGTGGAGCCGTCCCGACCCACCGTGAACTGGTAGTTGAGGTCGCAGCGCTTGGCGACCCACTCCTCGATCACCAGCGCGGTGCGCGGGGCCCCGCCCGCGGCCTTGGCGGCGCGCTCGGCCTGCTGGACGGCCATCCGGTGCAGCCGGCCCAGCCGGGCCTCGCTGTCCAGCACGACGATGCCCTTGCCGGACACGCCGAACGCGTCCTTCAGCACCACCTTGCGGCCCGACGCCAGCAGTTCGCCGGCCGCGGCCACCGCCTCGGCCAGCTCCTCCAGCGTCTCGCAGGCCCAGCCGCGGGCCTGGCGGATGCCCAGCTCGTCGGAGAGCCGGCGGCTGTACACCTTGCTGTTGACCCGCTTGCAGACGGCGGCGCTCGGGGCGCCCAGCCGCAGCCCGGTGCGCTCGGCCAGCTCCTCCTCGACGGTGGAGATCCCGTGCGCGGTCAGCCGGGCGCCCTCGCCGGCGACGGCGGACAGCGCGCGCAGCAGCTCCGGGTCGGCGAGGGCGTCCTCGCTGACGGTGCGCTGCGGGTCCTGGTCGGCCACCACGTGCACGGTGGGCAGCGCCAGGCCGAGGCCCTCCAGGTAGCCGCGGTAGCCCTCGTCCAGGGCGGTCTTCAGCACGACGTGGTCGTTCTTGCCGCCGAGCAGCAGCGCGAACTCGTCCATCCGGTTCACCACCGCGCTGCCCGCGTGCGAGGCGACCCGGGGCAGCGCGGGCTCGCCGAGCGCCCAGTGGTTCTCCACCTCGAAGTTGCCCAGGAACACCAGCGGGGTGTCCGCGGACCCGGTCACGGCGCGCTTGAGGCGCGCGCTGAAGCCGGAGGACGGTAGATGCATGTCGACCTCGTCATTTCTCGTGTGCGCTCGGGCGCGGTGCGCGGGGTGCGCGGCGGGCTCAGGGCCTGGCGGCCCTCAGTGCTCGAAGACCATGGCGGCGAAGGTCGCCCCGAGCCCCACGCTGGTCATCAGGTAGCGGTCGCCGGGGCGCAGTCGCCCCAGTTCGGTGGCCTTCTGCAGGTTGATGAAGGGGTCGGCGCAGAAGCAGTGCCCGGTCTCGCCGATCAGGTCCAGGAAGACCTTGTCGAGCGGCAGTCCGAGCGTCTTGCACACGCCGATCCACGACAGCCGGTTGACGTTGTGCGGCAGCACCAGCGCCAGCTCGTCGAGGCCGCAGCCGGCCTCTTCCAGGGCGGCGCCGATCACCTCGCAGAGGCCGGGCCCGTACAGGTCCTGGAACTCCTTGGCGGCGGCGTCGCCCATGATGAACTCGTCGCCGAACTGGGTGTGGGTGCGCGTCGCGTAGCCGAGCATCCGGTCGGAGCCGGTGCGGTCCGCGCTCACCAGGAAGGCCACCGTGCCCTCGCCCATGACGGTGACGTCCGGGATGGACTGCGTCTGGGCGGTGGCCGCCTTCTCCCCGGCCAGGACCAGGGCGAGCGCGTCCGGATCCGGGTCGGCGGCCAGCAGGGTGCCCGCCAGGTCCAGCGCGAGCAGCCCGGAGGCGCAGGCGTGGTGCGAGACGACGAACCCGGCGGCGTGCTCCAGGCCGAGCTCGACCTGGAGCGGCCGCAGTGAGGTCATCGGGTACGGCAGCGGCGACGGCATGGTGCGGGCCTGCAGGACGTACTTGACGCGCTGTTCCTGTCCGCGCAGCTCCACCAGCTTGGTGGCGGCGCGCAGCAGCAGCTCCGTCTCGGTGGCCGCGGGGTCGCGGCACACCTCGGCGAGCCCGTAGAAGCGCTGGTAGCGCCGGAGCTGCACATCCGTCAGCTGGAGTTCCTTTTGGAAGCGCGCAATCGGGATGGTGTCGGGAAGACAGCTGGAGACTGCCGTGATCGACGTCATGCCAACTACAGTCGCCTGGAGCGCTGACGCTTAGCTGACGCTGCGCTGACCACCCCTCTCCCGGCAGGTCGGCCCGGATCCCCGGGGCGATGTCCGCCCCCTCCCGGAGCACCCGCCCCGAGGTGGGCCGGGTGACCGTGGCCAGGATGCGCATCAGGCTGCACTTCCCGGCGCCGCTGGCTCCGAGCAGGCCGAGCAGGCCGGGCACGCCGGGCCGCAGCGTCGGCGGGAACGAGTCCACCGCGCGCTTGCCGCGGCGGTGCTCCTTGGTCAGGTCGAGGATCCGGAGTTCCGTCACGCCCGCCATGCTTCCGGCGCGTGCGGCCGCGCACATCTGCCGTTCGGCAGAGACGCCGGGCGGAAACGACCGGAGGGGTGGGCCTTTCGGCACACCCCTCCGTCGGTCCGGTCAGCTCCTGCCCGTCCCGGTCAGGTCCTACTCGTCGTCGGCCCCGCCGAGGTCGGCCTCACCGAGGTCGAAGCCGTCCGGGGCGCCGCTGATCGCGTAGCCCTGGCGGCGCGCCTCGTAGCAGGCCACCGTCGCGGCCGCCGACACGTTCAGCGAGCCGACCCGGCCCAGCTGCGGCACGAACACCACCTGGTCGCAGAGCGCCAGCGCCTCGGGCGTGATCCCGCGGTCCTCGTGGCCCAGCACGAAGGCCACCGCCGGGGTCAGCTCGGCGGCGAACATCGGCACCGCCTCGTCCGCCAGCTCCAGGCCGACCACCTTGAAGCCGTCCGCCTTCGCCGCCGCGACCGCCTCGGCCACCGTCGGGAAGTGCTCCACCTTCAGGTACTTGTCGGTGCCCATCGCGGCCTTCTGCGCGCCCGAGGAGCGCACCGACGGGGTGTCCCCGGTCAGGTACAGCTTCTCGGCGCCCATCGCCGCTCCGGTCCGCACCACCGAGCCGACGTTGAACGGCGACTGCAGGTTCTCCAGGATCATCGCGAGCCGGAACTCGTTGCTGCGCCGCCAGGAGCGGTGCAGTCGCTTGAGTTCGGTCCCGCGCAGCTGCTTCACGTCGACGTACCCCGTCCACTCTCCGTGCCCTCGCCCGAATCAGGGCGGGGCCGTGCTTCCAGAATCCGGAACCCGTTGACCGACGCGACCCGGCTGGTCGGGTAGCCCTGGTCGTTCAGCCACTTCTGCAGCGAGTCCGAGCCCAGGTGCTTCTGCACCACCAGGAACGCCGAGCCGTCCGGGGTGAGCCGGCCGAGCCAGTGCACGAGGAGGCGGCGCAGCGCGGCCTTGCCGATCCGGATCGGCGGGTTGGAGTAGATCGTGGCGAACCGCACGTCCTGCGGGACGTCCTCGGGCAGCGCGGCCTGGACGTTGCCCAGCCGCAGTGCCTCGGCGTTCAGCCGCACCAGCTCCAGCGCGCGCTCGTTCACGTCCACCGCCCAGACCGGGAGGCGCTTGCGCCGGCTCGCCCAGGTCAGCGCGATCGGACCGTAGCCGCAGCCGACGTCCAGGATCGGGCCGCGCACCCGTGGGGGCGGCGCGTGCTCCAGCAGGATCCGGGTACCCGGGTCGAGCCGGCTGCGGGAGAACACCCCGGCGTCGGTGGTCAGTTCGAGGGTGAGGTCCGGCAGGGAGACCGTGATCGGCCGGCGCTCGCTGGCGACCTCGGGTGCACCGGTGAAGTAGTGCGAGCCGGACATGATTTCCCCGTCGTTCGTAAGGGCCTCGGGGCCACCGGGTGGGTGTGGGTAAGCCCTTGGTACGGCACCGATCGTACCCCCGGTGGCCTGCGGCGCGTTCCGTGCGGGCCGCCGGCCCCGGCGCCGCGGGGGGTCGCCGGGCGCCGCCCGGTGCCGCCGCGGGACCGGGCGCCACCGGGTGCTACCGGTTGCCCGGGGTCTTGCGGGTGGCCACGTTGATCCGGTTCCAGGCGTTGATGGTGAAGCACACCGAGATCAGCTGGGCCAGCTCCGCCTCCCCGAAGTGCGCGGCGGCCCGCGCGTACACCGCGTCCGAGACCCCGTCGCCGATCCGGGCGACCTCCTCGGCCAGCGCCAGGGCCGCCCGCTCGCGCTCCGAGTACACCCCGGCCGGGGCCTCCGGCCACACCGGCAGCAGGTAGATCCGCTCGTCGCTCTCGCCGGCCTTGCGGGCGTCCTTGACGTGCATGTCCAGGCAGTACGCACAGCCGTTCAGCTGCGAGGTGCGCATCTGCACCAGCTCCACCAGCGCCGGGTCCAGGCCGTCGCGGGCGGCGGCGTCCAGGGCGATCATCGCGCGGAAGACCTTGGGGGCGGTCCGGGCGAAGTCGATGCGGGCCGGGGAGGCGGTGGTCGCGTTCGTCTCGTTCGTCGTCATGACGATGAGCCTAGGTGCGGAATGAACCTGTGCCATGGGTCATTCGATCGCCGGTTTCACGGGTCAATCGTCCTCGTCGCGGCGGGTCCGGCCACCCACCCGGGCGGCCGCGGCACATCGCGCCCGGCCGTCCGGCGGCGGATACTGCCAGTACCGCCACCCGGGCCCGTGGGAGCCTCCGAACAGCGAGGACGGACGCCATGCCGCAGAATCACGAGGACTACCTGATCGACGAGGCCGTCGAGACCGTCGAACCCGACGACGCGGCGCCCGAAGGCGACGAGTACGACGAGGTGGCCGAACGCCGGGCCCTCGGTGCCGACCCGGCCACCGACGTCGCCGACGCGGCCGAGCAGAGCCGCGTCGTCGAACTCGACGAGGACGAGTACCGCGAGTAGCCGTCTGGCACTAGAGCGCCCGGCGGCGCTGCAGCCAGGTCATCGCCGCCCAGCCCGGCAGCACCGGCAGGATCAGCGTCAGCAGGCGGTACATCGCCACCGCCGCCAGCGCGCCGCCCTTCTCCATCGACGCGGTCTGCTGGAGCAGCGTGATCAGCGCCCCGTCCACCGCGCCGGCCCCGCCCGGGGTCGGCGCCACGTTGCCCGCCGCGTTGCCGACCAGGAACACCACCGCCACCGAGGCGAAGGACGGCGCCCGGCCGATCGCCCGGGTGCAGCAGTACAGGCAGCCGATCAGGCAGATCGACACCATCAGCTGACCGGTCAGCCCCACCGCCAGCCGGGCCGGGCTGCGCAGCAGGTCCAGCAGCCGCGGCAGCACCTCGGCGGTCAGCGGCCGCAGCCGCGCCGCCAGCCAGCGCCGGGCGGGCGGCACCGCCGACACCACCGCCAGCAGCGCCGCCGCCCCCGCCAGCCCGCCCACCACGGCGGGCAGCGCGTCCAGCTCCGAGCCGCCCGGCTGCAGATCCAGCAGGTAGACGAAGGCGCCCAGCTGGAGCAGGTGCAGCACGAGGCCGATCAACTGCCCCACCCCGACGCTGGACAGCGCCTGCGCCGTCGGGATCCCGGCCTGCTGCAGCAGCCGGGTGTTCAACGCGACCCCGCCGACGCCCCCGGGCGACACCAGCTTCGCGAACGCCCCGGCCAGCTGCGCCAGCACCGCGTTGCGGAAGTCCAGCCGCTCCGGCACGAACCCGACGAACCCCATCGCCGCCGTCACGTGGCTCAGCGCCGCCGCCACCAGCGCCAGCGCCAGCCACGCCGGGTCGGCGTCGGCCACCGCCGCGATCGGGTTGTCCTCGGCGGCGAACAGCTGCGGGATCAGCAGCCACCCGGCGGCCACCCCGCCCACCACGGCCAGCAGCGTCCGCGGCTTCAGCCGCTCCAACCGCACCGGCCGCACCACCGCCTGCGGCCGGGTTCGCAGCACCTCGGCCCGGATCTCCTCCAGCAGCCCGCCCGCCGCACCTTCGGCGGCGGCGGTGTCCGGGGCGGTCCGGGGGGCGGGCAGGACTTTGGCGGTGCCGCCCGCCCGCGCCGTGGTGCCGCCCGCCCGCGCCGTGGTGCCGCCCGTCCGGGCCGCGGTCGCGGTCGCCCGGTCGGCGCGTTTGAGCGCGTGGCGGGTGCTGCGGGCGAGGGCGATGGGCTGCAGGAGGGGGAGCGCGGCGCCGACCGTGTCGGGACCGAGGACGGCGACGGCGGTGCGGACCGAGCGGGCCGCACCGGCGCGCAGGGCGAGGGTGGTGAGGAGCTGGGCGAGGTCACAGCGCAGGACGAGTTCGCTGGCCGCGATGTCGCCGTCCGCGAAGTCGACCAGGTGCACCGCGCCCGTCTCGTCCACCAGCAGCGAGGACGGGACGAGCGCCCGGTGGGCGACCTCCCGGCGTTGGAGCCGGGCGAGTTGCCGCCAGGCGTCGGCGAGCAGCTCGTCGGTGATCTCCTGGTCGGCGAGCAGGTCGAGGGTGCGTCCGGGGAGGCGTTCGTACGCGATGAGGGCGGTGTCCTGGCCGAGGCCGGCGGTGGCGGCGATGCGGCGGGTGCGGACGCCGGCGGCGAGGGCCGCGTAGGTGACCAGTGCCTCGTGTTCGAGGCCGGCGCGCGGGGAGCGCAGGGCACGTGGGTGGGGGGCGGTGCGCAGCCGGAGCCGGCGCCAGGCGCGCTGGACGGCGGCGGCGGTGACGGCCTGGCGGTCGAGGAGCTGGACGTCCAGGCCGGGCCGGTCGCCGCCCTGGCGGACCAGGTAGCGGTCGGGCCCGGCCGGGTGGGCCTCGACCGGGCGCAGGCCGCTCTCGTGCAGCGCGCGCAGGATCTCGCCGGGCCTGGGCAGGGGGTCCGGGGTGCCGACGGCGTAGAGGGTGCCGTGGGCGCCGGTCCAGCCGATGAGCAGGCCGAGCAGGAGGGCGGTGGGGGTGGCGTAGCCGCCGGCGAGTCCGGCCAGGCCGGAGAGGGTGAGGACGGCCCAGGGGACACGGTGTTCGCGGGTGCCGGAGGCGGTCATGAAGGCCAGGACGGGGGCGAGGTAGCCGTAGACGGGTTCGGTGTGGCCGAGGACGCCGTCGGGCCGGGCCTGGGTGAGTGCGGCGAGCAGCGAGACCGGGGAGAAGCGGTCGGCCCACAGGTCGAGGGCGAGGGTGGCACCGTAGGCGAGGACGGCGGCGAGCAGGCCGTCGGAGACCTGTTGGAGGGCGCGGCGCCGGTCGGGGCCGAGCAGCCGGCGGGCGGCGAGGACGACGGGCAGGAGCAGGACGGCGGCGGTGGTGAGGCCGCCGGCGAGCCCGGCGAGCGGCCGGGGCACCAACTCGGCGGCTCCGGCGACGTCGGCGGCGATGCCGCCGGTGGTGGCCTGGGCGTAGTCGGCGAGCAGCAGGGTGAGGGCGACGGCGACGAGCCCGGCGAGCAGCCGGATGAGGGCGACGGGCTGCCGGATCCGGCCGGTTTCCGGCACCGCCCGGGGCGAGGACCGGTCGGTTCCGGTGCGCGCCGGTATGCCGGTGTCCGCCGGTGCGGGCGTCCCGGTGGCTTCGCCACCGCCGGTGTCGCCGTTCGTTCTCCCCGTCACGATAGCCACGGGTGGCATGCTCCCATGCCTCCCGTGGCGGCGGAGCCGGAGCCCACAAGCCGTCCAGCCGCCCGTGCCGGGCGGCTGGACGGCCCCGGGGGGAGGGCGCCGGGAAGGCCGACCGGGCGCGCGGCGTGTCCTGGGACCGGGCCCGGCCCGGCCGTCACTACCCTGCGTGCATGAGCGCCTGCGAAGACCTCGCCGCGGCCCCCCGGGACATCGACCCCCTCCCGCCGGCCGACGGCTGCGCCGACTGCCTGGCCCAGGGGCGCCGGGACTGGGTGCACCTGCGGATCTGCCTGGACTGCGGCCACATCGGCTGCTGCGACTTCTCGCCGCAGCGGCACGCCACCGCGCACTTCCACAACACCTCGCATCCGGTGATCCGCTCGTACGAGCAGGGCGAGGACTGGCGCTGGTGCTTCGTCCACGAGGTCATGGGCTGAGGTCATGGGCCGAGGTCATGGGCGGGGGCCCGGCCCGAGGGCCCGGGCCGGCTGTTCACCGTTCCCGGTGGCAGCGGCGGGCAAGCCCGATAAAATCCGGACATGACGCCCGTGCGGCCCCTCCGGTCGACAACCGTCCGGCCGGTGACCGCCGAAGGGAGGCCGACGATGACCAAGCGAACACCGGGCAGTACCGCCAAGCTCCGCCAGGGCACCCAGGAGCTGCTGGAGCGCCGCGGCATGGCGACCGCGCCCATCCGGCTGGTGCCGAGACTGCGCGCCGACGCCATGTCCACCGCCGGCGCCGGGTACGCCGCGCCCGACGCCTTCCGGCACGGCGGGCGCGACCAGGCGTCCTTGGCGGCGCACGCCACCCCGGCGATGCACGCCGAGCTCAAGGGCCACCGGCACCGCGGTGCGGAGAAGCACTCCGCCCACTGATCGGTTCCGAGTCCGGGGGCGGGCGCCGCGTTCCGGCGCCCGCCCCTGACGCATGCTCAGGGGTGTTCTCCGGGACGGTTCCGGGTCGGCTCGGGGTCGCCCCGGATGGTCCGGACGGTGGCTCTGCCGAAGACTCGTCCCGTCCGAGCCACCGCCCGACGGGCGAGCCGCAGTTGGAGAGCCGTCAGATGAACACCCTTGTGCGCAACCGCCGTTGGGCCACCCTCGCGGCGGCGGGCGCGCTGCTCGCCGCCGTCACGGCCGGCGCCGCGACGCCCGCGCTGGCCGCGGACGCCCCGTCGACCGCCGCCGCCACCGCCTCCGGCGCCCGGCCGGGCCCGCTGGACCGGGACGCCCTCGCGCGGACCCTCGACACCCTGCCCGCCGACATCACCGGAGGGCAGGTCCGGGTCGGCGGCCCGGACGCGCGGTGGCGCGGCACCTCGGGGGCGGACGTCCCGGCGGACGCCCGGTTCCGGATCGGCAGCATCTCCAAGGTGTTCACCGCGACCGTGATGCTCCAGCTCGCCGCCGAGGGCAGGGTCGACCTGAACGGCACCGTGCAGCAGTACCTGCCCGGGCTGCTGCCGGCCGGCTACCCGGCGGTCACCGTCGGCCAGCTGCTCGACCACACCAGCGGCCTGCCCGGCGGTGGCGGCATGACCTCGGGGGACGGCAGCACGGCGTGGTTCGCCGCGCACAAGGCGGACTCCTTCACGCCCGAGCAGGTGGTGGCGGACATGCTCACCCAGCCGATGGGCTTCGCGCCGGGCACCGCGCAGCAGTACAACGGCAACAACACCTTCGTCGCCGGGATGGTGATCGAGAAGATCACCGGCGACACCTTCGCCGACCAGGTGCGGCAGCGGATCACGCGTCCGCTGGGCCTGCACGCCACCTACGTCCCGGCCGCCGACGACCTGTCCCTCCGGGGCCCGCACGCCTCCGGCTACGTGGACGTCCGCGCCGCCGACGGCACGACGACCCGGGTGGACGTGACCGAGCAGAGCCCGTACCCGTGGGCCGAGGGCGGCATGATCTCCTCCGCCGCCGACCTGGAGCGCTTCTTCACCGCGCTGTTCCGCGGCCGACTGCTGCCGCCCGCCCAGCAGGCCGAGCTGTTCGCGGTGCCGGACGTGCCGAACAACCACAACAAGTCCTGCGACCTCGGCCCGACCGCCGGGCACGCCTGCTTCAGCAAGGGCCTGATGCGCGCCGTCCTGCCGAACGGCACGGAGATCTGGGGCAAGACCGGCGCCCGGCCCGGCTACAGCAGCGCCGTGTTCGCCACCCGGGACCTCTCCCGCACCGTCGTCGTCGGCCTCGACCCGACCGGGATCAGCGGCGAGGAGTTCCCCACCCTGTGGAAGCTGGTGACCACCGGGTTCGGCTCCGGCCAGGTGTACGGGAAGCAGTGAGCCGACTGTCGGTGCCCTGCGCTACGTTCGTCCCGTTCGGCAAGGCACGGCAGGACGACGGGGGCACACCATGACCGACCTGATCACGGAGGAGCCGGTCGAGCTCCAGCTGGAGCGGTACCGGACGGAGCTGACGGGCTACTGCTACCGGATGCTCGGTTCGGTCTTCGAGGCCGAGGACGCGGTGCAGGAGACGATGGTCCGCGCCTGGCGCGGCCACCGGGGCTTCGAGGGCCGGGCCGCGCTGCGCTCCTGGCTGTACCGGATCGCCACCAACGTCTGCCTGGACGCGCTGAACGGCCGCAACGGCCGGGCCCGCCCGATGGACCTGGCCGGCCCGGTGACGGTGGCCACCGCGAACGGCACCCAGCTGCCCGAGGTGACCTGGATCGGCCCCGCGCCGGACGGCCGGGTGCTGCCCGAGACGGGTGATCCGGCCGAGGTCGCCGCCCAGCGCGAGTCGGTGAAGCTGGCCTTCGTCGCCGTGCTGCAGCGCCTCGCACCCCGGCAGCGGGCGGTGCTGATCCTGCGTGAGGTGCTCGGCTGGAAGGCCGCCGAGGTGGCCGAACTGCTCGGCGTCACGGTGGCCTCGGTGAACAGCGCGCTGCAGCGGGCCCGGGCGGTGCTCGCCGCGGACGGCGAGGCCGCCCGCCCGGCCCCCGCCCTGGACGACGACCACCGCGCCCTGCTGGACCGCTACGTCCGCGCCTTCGAGGCGTACGACATGGACGGCCTCGCCGCGCTGCTGCACGAGGACGTCACGCTCAACATGCCGCCGTTCGCGATGTGGCTGCGGGGACGGGACGAGATCCGGGACTGGATGCTCGGCCCCGGCCACGGCTGCCGCGGCTCCCGGCTGCTCCCGGTGACGGCCAACGGGGGCCCGGCCTTCGCCCAGTACCGGCCGAGCCCGGCGGGCGGGCACGAGCCGTGGGCGCTGATCGTGCCGGAGGTGTCAGCGGGTCGGATCACCGGGTTCACCAGCTTCCTGGACACCGACGTGCTCTTCCCGCTGTTCGGCCTCCCGCCCCGGTTGGACGCCGAGTAGCCACTCGACGCCGAGGGGGTCCACGGCCCCCGGCAACAGGGCGGCGAGCCCGCTGAACGCGAGCAGTTCCCGTAGCGGGCCGCTCGCGTTCAGCAGTACCACGCCCACCCCGTACCGCGCGGCGGCGAGCCGCAGCCGGGCGAGGGCGTCGACGACGGCCAGGTCGGGCGCGGCCAGCGCGCCCAGGTCACAGGTCAGGACGGGGGCGGTCAGGGTCTTCCGGGCGGTCTCCATGCTGCTTGGACCGGCCGGGCGGCCCGGGCTCATCGGCTCCGGCGGAACTTTCCCCGGAACTCCGCAGAACTCGGCGCTCCGCCGCACTGCTGAGCACGTCTCAGAACTGCTCAGCGCTGCTCAGAACTTCTCGAAAACATCTCCGCGGGGAGCGATGAGTTTCGGATGCGGCCCCGGTCTACCCCTGTGCAAGCGCACCACTGACACTCACGAACGCGAAGGACCACACCATGACCGAGAACCCGGGCGAGCTGACCATCACCCGCGAGCTGCCGGCCACCCCGGACGCGGTCTTCCGCGCCTACGTCGAGCCCGAGCAGTTCATCCGCTTCTGGGGCCCGGTCGGCACCCACGTCGAGTTGGACACCGTGACCATCGAGCCCACGGTGGGCGGGCGCTACGACAGCACCATGACCATCGACGAGACCGGTGAGAAGTACCCGATGCGCGCCACGATCACCGAGATCCGCCCGGGTGAGCTGATCGCCCTGGCCGAGGAGGGCGTGGGCATGCGTTCCACGCTGACCTTCAAGGACCTCGGCGACGGTCGCTCCGAGGTGGTCCTGCACCAGACCGAGGTGCCGGCGATGTACTGCGGTCCGGAGGCCGAGGCGGGCCTCAACTCCAGCTTCGACCGCCTGGTCGAGCACCTCGCCGCCCGGCACTGAGCCCTCCCCGCCACCGGGCGGCCGCGGGCGGCCCGGTGGCAGAGTAGGCGGTCCAGGACCACCGTGCCCCAGGAGGATCGCAGTGACGGCTGAGCCCTTGAAGTCCCGCGAGGAGTGGTTGGCGTCCTTGCCCAGGATCTACGCGGCGGCCGGCTGCCTGCTGCGGGACGAGTCCGGCCGGGTCCTGATCGTGAAGGCCGGGTACCGCGAGCACTGGCAGTTCCCGGGCGGCACGATCGACCTCGGCGAGGGCCCGGTCGAGTGCGCCGCCCGGGAGCTGTGGGAGGAGACCGGCATCGTCAAGGCGGCCGGGGAGCTGCTGGCCATCTCCTGGACCCACCCCTCGGCCGAACTCGACCACCCCGCCGAGCACTTGATGTTCGACTTCGGCACCGTCCCGGACGGCACCCCCGTGACCGTCCCGGCCGGCGAACTCGACGCGCACCGCTGGGCCACCGTCGAGGAGGCACTGGAGCTCCTCGGCCCGGCCCGCTCGGCCCGGTTGCGGGCGGCGCTGGAGGCGGCCGTCGACGGCCGGGTGCGGATCGTCACCACACACGTCTCCGGCTTCTGAGCGGTCCAGCCGAAGTGCCGTGCCCCGGGTGGGAGTTCCATCCGGGGCACGGCTAAGACGGTCGGTCTAAGGCGCAGTGCCTCACTGCTGCTGCTCGGGCTCCGCGTTCCGGGCGGCGATGATGGCGGCGATGGTCTCCGAGACGAAGGTCTCCGTCTCGGGCTTGTCCACCTTCAGGCCGGCGAGCACGCCCTCGCCGTGCTCCAACTCCAGCAGCGCGAGCAGGATGTGCTCGGTGCCGACGTAGTTGTGCCCGAGCTTGAGCGCCTCGCGGAAGGCCAGCTCCAGCACCTTCTTGCCCTGTCCGTCGTACGGGATCAGCGCGGGCGGCGTCTGCTCGACGGCGGCCGGCAGGACGGCGGTGGTCGCCGCCCGGACGGCCTCGGGGGTGACGCCCTGGGCGGCGAGCGCCTTGACCGCGATGCCCTCGGGCTCGGCGAGCAGGCCGAGCAGGATGTGCTCGGCGGTGATCTCGGCGTTGTTCGCCCGCCGGGCCTCCTCCTGCGAGGCCACCACGACCTTGCGGGCCCGGGGCGTGAACCGGCTGAAGCCCTGGCTGGGGTCGAGGTCGGTGGGGGCGCCCGGGTCCTTGGGGACGAATCGCTTCTGGGCGGCCTGCTTGCTGACCCCCATGCTGCGGCCGATGTCGGTCCAGGACGCGCCGGAGCGGCGGGCCTGGTCGACGAAGTGGCCGATCAGGTGGTCGGCGAGGTCGCCGAGGTGGTCGGCGGCGATGACCGCGTCGGACAACTGGTCGAGCGCGTCGGGGTGGACCTTCTTGATCGCGGCGATCAGGTCGTCGAGGCGCAGCGGAGTGGTGTTGGGAACGACGGGATTCTCCATGCGTCAACCGTAGGTTGTCGATCCCGCGCCGTCAACCATTGGTTGACGATGTGCGTGGATGGTCTTCCCCGGTGACCAGGAGGGTTCGGATGGTCCGTCAATCACGGCCGAGGTGTTACGAGTTGGGCAGGAGGCGGGCCCGGGCGGCGGCGACCTCGGCGGGGGTGGCCCCGGCGGCGAGCAGGTAGCCGGCCGGGTCGAGGTCGTCCAGCGCGCCCGACAGGGCGGCCTCGGCGGTGGTGCCGGCCTCGGCGAGCACCGCGTCGATCCGGCGGTACGGGTCCGGCAGGCCCAGCATCCCGTACAGCGGGCGGACGTTGGGGCCGCTGAGCAGGTAGTCCTCGACGATCGCGGCCCGCTCGACGCCGGCCAGGGCGAGCAGCAGCAGGGCCGCCAGGCCGGTGCGGTCGCGGCCGGCGCCGCAGTGCACGACCAGGCCGCCGGGGCGGGCGCCGGCGATGGCGGCGATCAGTGCGGCGGCGGCGTGCGGGCAGTGGTCCAGGTAGCGGCGGAGCGCGAGCGGGGTGCCGTCCAGCCGGCCGTAGGCCTCCCACCAGGTGGGGCCGGCGAGTTCGTCCAGCGGGACGCGGATCAGCTCGACGCCCTCGGGGAGCGGGAGGAGCGGCTTGTACTCCTCGGCGTTGCGCAGGTCGACCACGGTGCGGACGCCGTGGTCCAGGAGGGCGTCCCAGCCCTCGGCGGTGAGGCGGTCCAGGTTGTCCGCCCGGACTATCGCCCCGCGGGCGGTCGGCCGGCCGGAGACGGTGGGCAGCCCGCCCAGGTCGCGGACGTTCAGGCAGCCGTCCCAGACGAGGGTGCGTTCCTCGGTGGTGCTCAGCGCGTGCGTCCTGCTCATGGGATCCCCGTTTCCTCGACCGGGGGTCCCGTTACCCCCTCGTTATGAAGGACTCCCGGGAGATCCGGATGGTTCCTCGCCGTTCGGATCGCCGGCACCCTTCGTTCGGCTCGTCGAGGGGTCCGGGTCAGGCGGCGGTGGGGGCCTCGGCCTCGGCGCGGACCAACTTCTCCATCGGCTCGACCGCGATCTGACCGAGCATCGAGCCGGCCACGATCGCGCCGATCAGGAACACGGTGGACAGCCAGGCCATGGTCGCCACCGGGAGGGTGAAGGCGCCGACCACCCGGGCGACGCACTCCGCCAGCAGCGCGGTGCCCCAGATGCCCGCGAACACCCGCTCATGGTGGCGGAAGGCCCGGGAGCCGGCCGCCCGGCCCTCGACCAGCCGCTGCCAGGCGGCGGCGCGGTCGCGCTTGCCCTTGGTGATGAAGGGCATCACCATCGGGGTCATCACCGAGCGGCCGATCAGCCCCGAGACCAGGACCGCCAGCGCCACGGTGCCGGTCAGCCCGCCGTCCTTGGCGATCATCAGCCGGGCGTCGCCGGTGACGAAGGTGAGCGCCAGGCCGGCCAGGTTCACGACCAGCATCAGCGTCGCCCACAGGTTGAGCCTGCGCTCGCGCAGCAGGCCGAGGACGGTCCGGCCGGCCGGGATCGCGCTGCTCCACGCCAGCGCGGCGAACTCGCTCAGGCCGCAGGCCGAGTGCAGCAGGTAGTAGCCGACCAGCGGGGCGGCCACGTCGAGGGCGAGCGGGCGGAGTCCGGAGACCGCCGGGTTCGGGGCCTTGCCGGCCTTGGCGGGGGCGGTGGGGGCGGCGGCGCTGACGGTCTGGCTCACGGTGGGTTCCTCCCCGACTGGTGGCCGCGGGCCGGTGCCCGCGTCGTGTCTCCAGTCTTTCCGTCCGACCCTCCGTCAGAGCAGTGTCGTCCGTTGCGGGATCCGCGTGACAGTTGTCATGGTGCGAGCCGTGGCACCCGCTCCGACCTGCGGCTTCCCCGGCCTCCGAGGTCACCGGCCGGGCGGGAAGCACCACAGCTCGCGGCCCAGGGTGTCCAGGCCGCGGACGGTGTGGAAGCGCTCGTCCCCGGCCGAGAGGAAGCCCCGCGCGACACCCTCCAGGACGGTCCGGGCGACGCCGCCGCCCCTGGTCCAGGCGTCGGGGCCGTGGATCCGGCCCGGACTGCTTCGCCTACTGACAACGTAGGCGGGGGAGGAGCGCCGGGGCCGTGGGTGAAGGACAGCGGCCGGCAGGATCTTGGACCCGGTGGCCACGGTCCTTCGCCCGCACCCCGAGGCGTTCGCCCGGATGGCGCATGATGTGGCGGGTGCAGAGTGCAGAGCGCCCCGGAGCGGGCACCGGCAGCCCCGTCGGCCGGTCCGGACCAGTACCTCCCGCCGGGCCGCCAGCGGGTCGGGCCCCCGCTCCCGTCGATCTGACCGAGGCCGTCCGGGCCGCCCAGGCGGGGGACGAGGAGGCGTTCCGGCTGCTGTTCCGGACCGTCCAGCCGGGCCTGCTGCGCTACCTGCGGGTGCTGGTCGGCGGCCGGCCCGAGGACGCCCAGGACGCCGAGGACATCGCCTCCGAGACCTGGCTGCAGATCGCCCGCGACCTGCACGGTTTCTCCGGCGACGGGGACGGCTTCCGCGGCTGGGCCGCCACCGTCGCGCGCCACCGCGCCCTCGACCACCTGCGGGCCCGGCGCCGCCGCCCGGTCGCCGACCTGCCCTTCGAGTACCTGGCCGGGCTGGCCGCCGGGGACGACACCGCGGGCGCCGCGCTGACCACGGTCGGCACCGCCGACGCGCTGGCGCTGATCTCCCGGCTGCCGCGCGACCAGGCCGAGGCCGTCCTGCTGCGGGTGGTCATGGAGCTGGACGCCGAGAGCGCCGCCCGGGTGCTCGGCAAGCGGGCCGGCAGCGTCCGGATGGCCGCCCACCGGGGGCTGCGGAGACTGGCCAAGGTGCTGGAACAGCCCTTCTCCGCCGGGGTCGGGATCCCGGCCGCGCGCGAGGCCGCACCGGCGGCGGGGTGGCCCGTGCGGCGGCCGGCGCAGAAGCCCGCCGGGGGAGCCGCCGAAGAGCCCGCTGAGGAAGCCGCCGGGACAGCGGAAGCCGCCGGGAAAGCGGAAGCCGCCGGGAAAGCCGCGGGGAAGCCCGCGAGAAAAAGTTCTCCGCAAGGTGTGACAGAACGCCGGGCCGCGACGCTGAAGGACATGAGATGAGCACCAACCGATCCCGTCGGATCGACCGTGACGCTGCCGAGCATCTGCTCGGCGGTGCCGTGGGCGGCCCGTCGGCCGGGCAGGACGCCTCGCTCACCGGACCGGACGACGGTCCCGGGCCGCTCGCCCGGGTCCTCGCCGCGGCCGCCGCCCCGGCGACGGCCCGCGAACTGGCCGGGGAGGAGGCCGCCCTGGCCGCGTTCCGGGAGGCCCGTCTCACGTCCGACCCCGTAGTGACCGCACCCGTCCGGAGACGATCGATGGCGACCGCCGCGCTGGCCAGGGCCTTCAGCACGAAGGCCACTGCCGCCGTGCTCGGCGCCACCGCGCTGTGCGGGGTCGCGGTCGCCGCCGGCACCGGCAACCTGTCGTCCCCGCTGGGCGGCGGCTCCGCCACACCGGAGCACACGCTTGCCGCCGCAGGCGGGTCCTCCGGCAGCGCGCCCGGTACCCCGTCCGCCGATTCGTCCGCCGGTTCCCCCTCCGCCTCGCCCGGTGCCCCGTCCGCCCGTCCGTCCGGTGGTTCCTCCGGCGGCGGCCCACAGGTGGTCGGGCCGTCCACCGCCCCGACGACGCCCGGCAGCCCCTCCGCCGACGCGGACGCGGACGGGCACGGCACCCGGTCGGTCCCGCCCGCTCTGATCGCACTCTGCCGCGCGTTCGCCGACCGGACGGGCAAGGGCGAGCGCCTGCCGGGCACCGAGCCGCAGTTCGGTCCGCTGGTCGCGGCGGCCGGCGGGGCGGAGAAGACGGCGGACTTCTGCGCGGAGGTGCTCGGCACGGCGGGCGACGACCACCAGGGCGCCACCGCGCCGTCCCGCGAGCCCGGCAGTACCGTCCCCGGCGCGACGAAGGGGAACGGTGGCGACGGGAAGGGCAGCGGGCAGGACAACGCCGACGGCGGAAACACCAACGGCGGGAACGGCAAGGGCAACGGCCAGGACCGGGCCAACGGCGGCACCGGAGCCAAGCCCGGCCGGCCCGGCGCGACGATCCCGGCGCTGCCGGCCGTGCCGCCCCCGCCCGACGTCCGCCCGAGCAGGCCCGACCGGTCCGGCAGCAGCCAGTCGGATCAGCCGGATCAGAGGTAACCCCCAGAACTCCGGGTGGGCGGCGAGCGACTCCCCCCGGGCTCGCCGCCCACCCGGATCGCACCACCCGCAGTACCGCAGTACCCGCACCACCCGCAGTACCCGCACCACGGCAGTGCCGCCGCCGCGCGGCACCGCCGGTCAGCACCACCCGAAGACCCCGGGTGGCCGGTCGGCTCCCCCGTGCCCGCCGGCCGCCCGGCCGGCCCCGGCCGGACCGGCACGCGCTCTCCCCGGACGCGCCGCCGGCCCGGCCGGCCCGGAACGTGCGGCCCGCCCTCCCGCAGTCAGGGCGGGCCGCACTCCCCCCGTGCCGGCGGCCGGGGGACCGCTGCCCGGTCCCCCGACCGCCTCCCCGCCCCCGGCGGAGCGGTCGGGCGGGGCGGCTATCGTGCACAGGTGCACGAGGCGGCCCGGAACCCCGGGCGCGGCACGTGAGGGGAGTCCCAGGTGATCGGACGGGCGCTGAACGGGCGTTACGAACTCGTCGAGATACTCGGCGTCGGCGGCATGGCCACCGTCTGGCGCGGCGTGGACCACGTGCTGGGCCGTCAGGTGGCCGTCAAGGTCCTCAACGGAGGGCTCGCCGACGACCCCCGCTTCGCCGAGCGGTTCAGCCGCGAGGCGCAGCACGCGGCCATGCTGGTGCACCCGAGGATCGTCATGGTCTTCGACTCGGGCGTCGACCAGGGCACGCCGTTCATCGTCATGGAGCTCGTCCACGGCCGCTCGCTCGCCGCCGTGCTGGCGCAGCAGCCGAACCTGCCGGTGGAACGCGCCGTCGGCATCGCGGCGGCGGTCTGCGAGGCGCTGGCGGTCGCGCACGCGGCCGGGCTGGTCCACCGGGACATCAAGCCCGGCAACATCATGATCACCGACGACGGCGGGGTGAAGGTCGTCGACTTCGGCATCGCCCGGGCCGGGTCGTCCAGCAACCTGACCCAGACGGCGAGCGTGCTGGGCACGGCCGCGTACCTGTCGCCCGAGCAGGCCACCGCCTCGGCCCTGGACGGTCGCACCGACCTGTACGCCGTCGGCTGCGTGCTCACCGAAATGCTCACCGGCGAGACCCCGTTCACCGCCGAGACCCCGGTGGCGATCGCCTTCAAGCACGTCAGCGAGCAGCCCCTGCCGCCGTCCGTGCGCCGGCCCGGCCTGCCGCCCGCCCTGGACGCGGCCGTCCTGCGCCTGCTCGCCAAGAACCCCGCCGACCGGCCGGTGGACGCCGCCGCGGCGCGCGTCGAACTCCTCTCCACCATCCCCGGGTTGGCCATCGGCGACCCGACGGCGGAACTCCTCGCCACCGCCGCCCCGACCCAACTCATCCCGCCCGTACGGCCGGTGAGCCCCAACCAGCAGCACACCACGCTGCTCCCGTCGCAGGCCCCGCCCGCCACCTCGCTGATGGCCGCCGTCCCGGCGGACCCGCCCGCACGGGCCGGCCGGAGCCGGAGCCGTGGCCGCAAGCCCCTCGTCCTCGGCGCGCTGGGCGTGGCCGGACTCGCCGGCGTCGCAGCCCTGGCCGTCACCGCCTTCGACGAGCCCGCCGCCCCCGCCGCCACCAAGGCGCCCGCAGCCACCGCCAGCAAGGCACCCACGGCCCCCACCCCCACCCCCACGCCGACCCCGACGCCCACCACCGCGGCCCCCACCACCCCGGCCACCCTCCCCGTCGTCCCCAGCCCGACCGTCCCCCGCAACCAGGCCCCGGCCCTGCAGCTCAACGCCTTCCGCCAGGCCGTCGCCCAGACCCAGATCGGCGGCAAGGAGCGCGACCACCAGGTGGAGCTGCTGCGCATCCTCGACGACGCCTCCGCCCGCCTCAACGAGGGCTCTCCCGACGACGCGGCCCAGGAGCTCAAGGACGCCCAGAAGGTGATCCGCGACCTGGCCAAGAAGCACGCCATCGACGGCCCCACCTACGCCAACTGGAACACCCGCCTCAGCGCCCTGTTCCTCACCCTGCACGCCACGGCCGCCACCGACAACCAGGACTGGTGACCCGGGGTCCGGCGTCGGACCCCGGCCTGCGTGGCGGCGCCGGGGCGCGGACCCCGGGCGCCGGCGGGCTCAGCCGAGCCAGCGGCCGTCGCGCATGAGGTCGCGGCCCTGGATCTCGTTCGCCTCCCGCCAGGCCTGGACGCGCTGCGGCCGGATCCGGAAGTACTGGTAGGGCTCGTCGAGTCCGCGCGGGTCGAAGCCGGTCCTGGCCGCGAACGCGTCGCCCGTCTCCGGGTCGAGGTCGGCGGCGTCCACCGGCTCGGCGAGGCCGTCCGCGATCACGACGTCGCGGGTCGGGCCGAGCCCGAGGCGCACCCGGCCGTCCGCCAGCAGGTTGCGGCCGGTGAGCGAGGCGCGCGGTGTCGCGACGAGGAACGCCACCCCGTCCCAGAGGTACGAGAGCGGGACGAGGTGGGCGCCGCCCGAGGCGCCCGCCGTCGCGACCCAGAGGTCGACCTCGCCCGCCAGCTTCGCGCGGGTGTCCCGCAGCCTCTCCTCGAACCCGCGCGGCGCCGTGTCCGTCATGCTTCCTCCGGTCGTCTCGGGACGGCCCCTCCTGCGGCGGACGGGCTTGGTCGGTCAGGACGTGTGGGCCGGCTGCGGGGTCTCCCAGGCGAACCCGTCCGGGTCGGTGAAGGGCCCGGCGGCGCTGCCGATCGCGATCCGGTGCGATCCGGTGCCGTCGGGGGAGACGCCCGCGTCCTTGGCGAGGGCCCGGCGCTTGTACAGCGCCAGCTGGACGGGTCCCGACCCGGTGGCGAACTCCACGTACACGGGGCCGAAGCTCTTCGCCACGGCGAGGCCGCGTTCGACGTAGAACCGCTTGCTCGCGCCCACGTCCGCGACTCCCAGCAGGAGCACGATCCGGTCGATCTCCCGGGTGGCCGGGCCGGTGTCCTTCTTCGCGGAGGTCGCGATCTTCCAGATCGTCCCGTCCGGGGCCTGGACGACGCCGCCGTAACCCCACAGCGACTTCGCGGCGGGCTTGAGGGCCGTGGCGCCGGCGGCGAGGGCGGCGTCGACGAAGCCGTCGACGGTGGCTGGCCGGGCGACCGTGAGCGAGAGCGTGAACCCGCGGAAGCCGGTCGTCGCCGCCTGGGAGGCCCGCAGGCGCAGCTGCGTGTCGAGGCCGAAGGCGGTGGTGTAGAAGCGCTGGGCGGCCGTGGGGTCGGCCACGTCGAGGGTGATGGAGTCGATGGAGGTCATGTCCGTCACGCTAGTTGTGGCTCGGTGGCCGGGGCTTCTCGAATCCTGACCGGTCCCACCGCCCGTCGGACCCGGCGTCGGTACTCGGCGGGCGGCATGCCGACCAACTCGGTGAAGCGGGCGCCGAAGGCGGCCGGCGACGGGCAGCCGACGGCGAGGCGGGCCTCGGTGACACCGAGGGCGCCGCAGCGCAGGAAGGCGGCCGCGCGCTCGATGCGACGCGCGGTCAGGTACCCGTACGGCGAGTCGCCGTACGCCAGCCGGAACTCGCGACCGAGCTGCCCGGCCGCCATGCCCACGCCGCGCGCGAGCGCCACGACGTCCAGCGGCCGCGCGTACTCGCGGTCGATCCGGTCCCGGACGCGGCGCAGCCGCGCGAGGTCGCTCAGGCGCTGCGCCTCGGCGCGTGCGCGTGCCCACGAGGGGTGACACACGGGGAGGACTCCTTTCGTCGACTCACGTCGGCCATCGGCGGCCTCCGTCGGCCTCCGTCGATCGCGGAACCGGTGGTCGGGGCCGGTTCAGCGCACCTCCTGGATGCGGATCAGGTTGCCCGCGGGATCGCGGAAGGCGCAGTCGCGGATGCCGTACGGCTGCTCGGTCGGCTCCTGGACGACCTCGGCGCCGCTGCCCTGCACCTTCTCGAAGGTGCCGTCGAGGTCCCGGCTGGCCAGCAGGATCCAGCCGTAGGTGCCCTTGGCCATCATCTCGGCGATGGTGCGGCGCTCGTTCTCGGTGATGCCGGGGTCGGCGGCCGGCGGCGCCAGCAGGATGGAGGTGTCGGGCTGGCCGGCGGGGCCGACGGTGATCCAGCGCATCCGGCCCTGTCCGACGTCGCCGCGGACCTCGAAGCCGAGGACGTCGCGGTAGAAGGCCAGGGACGCGTCCGGGTCGTCGTGCGGGAGGGCGCTGGTGTGGATGGTGATGTCCATGGCGCCGATGCTAGGTCCGGCGCTGCGGCCGTGCTTCTCGATTCCTGACCGCCACCGGATCGTCCACAGCCTGTGGACAACCTGCGCACGCTAGGGCCGGGGCCCCCGGTGGGCCCGGACGTCGAGGCCCGCCCGGATCGTCCGCGACAGCGTCCCCGCCGCCGCCGCGAGGAAGACGAAGTTGTACCCGATCTGCAGGATCACCACCAGGCGCGGCCCCTGGCCGGACGGGGTGATGTCGCCGTAGCCGACGGTGGCCAGGGTGACGATGGTGAAGTAGAGCGCGTCCAGCCGGGTCCGCAGCCCCTCGAACTCGCCGGTCCGCTCGGCGAGGACGTAGTAGGTCGTGGCGAAGACGGTCATCGAGAGCCCGATCAGGAAGACCAGCCAGATCACCGGACGTCGCTCGGTGCCGCGCACGGCGCCGAGCATCTTCTCCAGCAGCAGGGTGCTCAGCCCGGTCAGCGCGGCGGCGAACGCGAGCCAGCCGAGCAACGGGTGCGCCAAGCCGAGGAAGCGCAGCGGCAGGGTGAAGTACGCGGCCATCAGGAGCGTGAAGGAGCCCAGCAGCAATCCGGTGGCCCGCAGGTCGACGAAGCCGCCCGGCGGCGGTGACGGCGGTGGTGGTGGCGGTGGTGACTGGCTTTCGGACATCCCGTCCAGCCTCCGGCCCCGTCCGGCGGGCCGCTGCCCGGGCTGGGCCGTTCGAGGCCGGCCGGCCGGTGCCGCTGACCGCCCCTCAGGTGGAGGCCGGGGCTCCGCCTTCCGGTCGGCCCGGTTCGTCCAGCAGCTCCAGCACCGCCAGGACGCCGACCAGCGCGAGCGCCAGGCAGAGCGTCACCAGCACCGTCGGGTAGCTCCACAGCACGAACGCCAGCGCCGCGCCCGCCACCGCCGCCCAGCCCAGCCAGGCCTTCCAGCGGTGGACGAACCGGCCGACCGGTCCGAGCCGCAGCCCGGCCCGTTCGGCGGTGTTCCGGGCGGAGCCGAGCGCCGCGTGCCAGCCGCCGCGCACGGTACGGGCCCAGCGCCCGCCGCCGCTGATCCAGGCGCCGAGTGCGACGACGAGTCCGAGCGCGATGATCACCCGGACGGCGGAGCGCAGGTAGCGCACGAGCGTGTCGTACACCGCCTGGGCGGCCGCCTGGTCCACCCCGGCGGGGAGCCTGTCCAGGTAGACGGCCCGGAACACGCTCAGCCCGAGGCCCAGCAGCAGCGCCCCGGCGGCCATGCCCAGCGCCGCCGTGACCGCCGCCCGGCGCCGCCGACCGGCCAGCAGCACCCCGCCGACGGCGCAGGCCAGCGCGAGCACCGGCACCCAGAAGCCGGCCAGGTCCAGCAGCCGGAGGCCGGTGCGGACCTTGGGGATGGCGTCGGACTGCACCAGCGTGTACGAGGTGTGGATCTCCGGGATCTTCGAAGCCACCGAGAGCCCGTTGTCGACCAGCGCGGTCTTCACCCGGGCGATCACCGGGGCGAGGTCGAGCACCACGGTGTCGTTCCTGATCTCGACGGCGCCGCCGCCCTGCCCGGTCAGCATCCGGTCGATCGCGGCGTGCGCCTCCCGGTTGACGTCCGTCCAGATGGTGACGAAGGCGTCGCTGTCCACCACCCGCTGGACCTGGGTGTGGACGAAGCCGGTGAGCCCGCTGGTGAGGGCCTGGCCGATGCCGTTCAGCAGGGCGCCGAGCTTGGGCCGGTCGTCGGGGGCGACGTTGTCGAGCAACGAGTCGACCGGGATCTGCTGCATGATCGCGTCGGTGACCCGGTTGGTGACGGCCGCCTTGACCGCCGGGTCCCTGGCCAGCGGCGCCATGGTCGCGACGTACCGGTCGGTGTCGCCGACCTGCGATTTCGCCCAGACCGCGACGGCGCCGAGCGGGGTCAGCACGCAGGCCAGCAGGATCAGCAGGACGGCGAGCAGGGAGCGCGCCCGGTGGCGGCCCTGACTGGCCTGACTGGCCTCCAACTGTCGGTCCAGCCGGGCCTCGTGGGCCTCGACGGCGCTCAGTCGGGCCCGCAGGTCGGCCAGTTCGTCGGGCGATCCGCCGGGCGGTCCGGTGGGCCGGCCGGCGGGCGGCTCGTCGGGGGACGCGCCCGGCTCGTCGGTGGGCATGCCGCGACTCCGTTCCTCCGGTGGTGCAAACTAGGAGATAACGGATCAGATCGGACGGCCAGTCGAGCGCGCTCCGGGGTCCACCCCTCCCCGGACACGGCGGAAGCCCCCGGTACCGTCGTCGGACGGTGCCGGGGGCTTCCGGAGGAACGCGGGACTCAGGCGGTCGTCTCGGGCCGCTTCGTCTCGGTGGCCTTGGTCACGTTGGTCGGCGTGACGGCGGCCGGCTGCTGCGCGGCGGTGCTCTGCGCGGTGCCGGCGCCCGGGGCCGCGGTGCTCTGGGCGGTGGCGTTCTGCGCGGCGTCCGCCGGAGCGTCGTCCTCGCGCAGCGCCTTCGTCTCCGCCTTCAGGATGCGCATCGACTTGCCGAGGCCGCGGGCCATCTCCGGCAGCTTCTTCGATCCGAACAGCAGGACTACGACCGCCAGCACCACCAGGAGGTGCCAGGGCTCAAGACCGTTCCGCAGCATCCCTGGCCACCGGTCCCTTCTTGTCTAGAGTCACGGGTGGGCTAGCGCCCATGCTGGCCAGTATGCCTGGCTGCGACGGTGAACGGATACACCGGCCGGGAAACGCTGGCCAAAAACCAGGTGCCGTTCGAGCGGAACGCGAGCAACTGCGGCGGCGACGGGCCCGGTCGGGTCGGTTCGCGGCCCCGGTGACCAGCCCGCGCGCCCCGCGCGCCCGGCGGGGCGGGGATCAGTACACGAAGGGCACCAGCCGCTTCGAAACCCGCCGGTACTCGGCGTACGCGGGCCCGAAGGCGGCCAGCAGCAGTCGCTCCTCGGCGCTGATCCGCCAGCCGTACGCGGCCAGTAGCAGCGCCGCCACCAGCAGGGTGGCCGGCCAGCTGCCCAGCCCGAGCGCGTAGCCCGTCCAGACCAGCAGGCTGCCGGCGTAGCCGGGGTGGCGGATCTGCCGGTACGGGCCGCTGCGGACGACGTGCTGGGTGTCCACGGTGCGCAGGGTGCGGGTGTAGTAGCGACCCAGGGTGCGCATGCCCCAGCCCCGCAGCGCCAGCCCGGCGGCGATCAGCGCGATGCCGAACCAGCGCGCCCAGGTGGGAAGTTCGCCGATCCCGGCGCGGCCGAACAGCACCACGACCAGCACCGAGGCGAGGTAGCAGGCGAGCAGCAGCCCGGTCGAGCCGCGGTCGCGGCCGTCCGCGCGCCAGGTGCCGGCGGCGGAGTCCTCGCGGCGGCGCAGCATCAGCTCGTAGCCGACCCAGCACAGCATGCCGAGGAGGGAGAGCAGGGTCGTCGGGGACATGCGGTGGCTCCTGGCGGTCGGAGGTGCGGGCCACGTACCCCTTCACGGTCCTCCGCCGGGGCCGCCGACGCATGCACCCGCAGGTGGAGGGCCCGGGCTCCACCCCCGGGTGGACCCCCGACCCGCCCGCCGGCCCCGGCCTCCACGCCGGGCCGTTCCGCCGGCCGGCCCGGCAGGTGAGCCGCGCCGGGTGGGCGCCTCCCCGGCGAGGCCGTCGCGCGCCGGGCACGCCGTCACCACCGGTAGGCCCGGGGCCGTGGACGGCGGAGAGCCCCCGCCCGGGGTGGGCGGGGGCTCTCGATGACTCGCGTGGATCGGACCGGGTGGGTCAGGCGGTGGCGGCCTCGGGCTGCGGGGCCGGGGCGGCGGCGGGGAGGTGGCGCATCAGGCGGTAGGCCAGCAGGGAGGCGCCGAGGGCGAAGACCAGGCCGACCACGGCGGCGACGTGCAGGCCGTCGGTGAAGGCGGCCCGGGCGGTCTCCAGCAGGTCGGCGCCGACCCGGCCGGGCAGGTGGGCGGCGGCGGTGACCGCCCCCCCGAGGGTGTCCTGGGCGGTGCGGGCGGTCTCGCCGTCGACGCCCGCCGGGAGGGCGCCGTCCAGCTGGTGGCGGTAGACCGCGGCGCCGGCCGCGCCGAGCAGGGCGATGCCGAGCGAGCTGCCGAGTTCGACGGCGGTCTCGGAGGTGGCGGAGGCGGCGCCGGCCCGCTCGACGGGGGCGGCGGAGACGACCATCTCGGCGGTCATGGTCATGGTGCCGACGGTGCCGGCGGCGAGCACGCCCGCCGCGATGAGGATGAGCGCCAGCGGGGAGTGCGCGCCGACCTGGGTCATCAGCGCGAAGCCCGCCGCGCCGACCAGGAAGCCGCCGCCCATCAGGGCCGCCGGGCGGACCTTGCCGGCCAGCGCCGAGCTGATGCCGACGGCCGCGCCGACGCCGACGCTGGGCACCAGCGACCAGAGCGAGGCGGTGAGCGGGCTCATGCCCTTGACCAGCTGCAGGTACTGCGAGGTGAAGAGGGCGAAGCCCATCATGGCGAACATCGCGATGGTGTTGACGCTGATCGCGCCGCTGAAGGTGCGGATCCGGAACAGGCCGAGGTCGAGCAGCGGATCGGCGGCGGTGCGCTGGCGCCGGACGAACGCGGCGGCGAGCAGCAGGCCGGCCGGGACGGCGAGTGCGGGCAGCGGGCTCCAGCCGTCCACGGCGAGGGTCTTGACGCCGTAGACCAGCGGCAGGATCGCGGCCATCGACAGCGCGGCGCCGGGCAGGTCGAAGCGGCCGGTGCGGGCGGCGGCGCGGTACTCGGGGAGCAGAGCCGGGGCGGTGAGCAGCACCAGGGCCATCACCGGGACGGCGATCAGGAACACGGAGCCCCACCAGAAGTGGCCGAGCAGCAGACCGCCGGCGACCGGGCCGAGGGTGGCGCCGGCGGTGAGGATGCCGCCCCAGGCGCCGAGGGCGATCTGCCGCTGCTTGGGGTCGTGGAACATGGTGCGGATCAGCGCGAGCGTCGAGGGCATCACGGTGGCCCCGGCGGCGCCGAGCAGGGCGCGGGCGGCGATCAGCTGGCCGGCGCTGTCGGCCCAGGCGGCGAGCAGCGAGGCACCGATGAAGCCGGCGGCGCCGATCATCAGCAGCCGGCGGCGGCCGATCCGGTCGCCCAGCGAGCCCATGGTGATGAGCAGCCCGGCGAGCAGGAACGAGTACATGTCCATGATCCACAGCTGCTGGGTGCCGCTGGGCGCCAGCGTGGTGGAGATGTACGGGACGGCGAAGAAGAGCACGCCCATGTCCATGGCGAGGACGAGGGTCGGGAGCAGGAGGACGGCCAGGCCGATCCATTCGCGACGGCCTGCGCGGCCGGTGGTTGCGGTCATGGGGAAGACCGTACGGTCGTGTCAGACGTTTGTCTAGTACAGATGTGTAAATCGATCGTGTGAGACATTCGTGCAAGACGCCTGTGCAGTCCTTCCGTAGGATCGGGTCATGGGAAACCGCGAAGACCTGATGGCCGGCGCCAAGCGCTGCCTCTACGAGAAGGGCTACGGGCGCACCACCGCCCGTGACATCGCCACCGCCTCGGGCGTCAGCCTGGCCGCGATCGGCTACCACTTCGGTTCGAAGGACGCGCTGCTCAACGCGGCGATGATCGAGGCGATCGGGGAGATGGGCCAGGCCCTGGGCGCGGTGGTGCACGCCGCGAACCAGGTGTCGGACGACCGGGAGGAGCGCTTCGCCGCGGTCTGGGACGGACTCAAGACCGTCTTCGTCGAGCACCGCGGGCTCTGGGCGGCCCAGTTCGAGGCGCTCGCCCAGGCCGCGCACGAGCCCGAGCTGGCGCACGCGTTCGCACAGGCGCAGAAGGACGGCCGGCTCGGCCTCGCCGCGCTGTTCCAGGGGCTGCCCGAGGTGCCGGACACCGAGGAGGAGGTCGCCCGCGGGGCCTTCTACCAGACCCTGCTGGCCGGGTACGCCGCCCAGTGGCTGGCGGCCCCCGAACTGGCGCCGAACGGGCGGGACTTCCTGCGCGGGCTGCGGCTGGTCAGCGCAAGCGTGCTCAGCCCCGCGACGCGGTGACCGCGCCCGGCGGTGCGACGCGGCGCCGCCGCCGCTAGGCGGTGACCACGGTCAGCAGCACCACCGAGTCGACGTGGGCGAGCAGTCCGTGCCGCTCCTGGGGCACCGGTTCCAGCCGTCCGACCGGCAGCTCCTGGTGCCGGCCGGCGATGGTCAGCGAGACCCGGCCGCGCAGCACCTGGACACTCCCGGCGCTCGGCGGGGTGTGCTCGTCCAGCGAGGTGCCGGCGGTCAGCGCGATCACGGTCTGCCGCAGGACGCCGTCGTGGAGTACCAGGTGGGCGCTGCGCCCGTGCGGGCTCTCGGCCGCCCGGGCGGCGTGCTCCACGGCGAGCTGTTCGAGATCGGGCATCGCGCGTCCTCCTGACCCGGTGCGCCCGGGCCGGCCCCGTGCGTCCGGGCCGACGCCGTGTGCCCAGGTTCGCGGACGCGGTCGGCTCCCGCACCCGGAGCCCCGTTCTCCGCGCGCCCCCGGCATCGGTGGCCGTCCGCACCCGGAGCCGTTCGAAGTGCAGCCCCCGGCGAGTGCACTCATCGTGGAGGCATGGCGATCAACGAGAGAAGCTCCGGCGGGTTCCAGGTCAACCGCTCGCTGCTGGTCGGCGGCGCGGTGCTCACCGGCATCGGCGCCGTGCTCGGCGCGGCCGGGGCGGCGATGGTGTGTGCGGCGCTGGCCACGGCCGGCCGCAGCTGGGTGCGGAGCCTGGAGACCGCGCCGGCCGCGTTCGCCCAGCGGGCGCTGCGCGAGGCGAAGGTGGCGTCCGCCGCCGGCTGGGAGGCCTGGCGCGCGGAGCACGGTTCGCCCAACTGAGCGCACCCGGTCGGGGTGCGGCGGGCCGCCATGGGGGTGCGGCCCGCCGCGGCTGTGTCCCCGCCCGCAGGCCGAGCGCCCACAGGCCGAGCGACTACGAGCCCGGCAGCTACAGGCCCATCGACTTGGCGATGATGCTGCGCATGACCTCGCTGGTGCCGCCGTAGATCCGGAACACCCGGTTGTCGGTGTAGAGCCGGGCGATCGGGTACTCCAGGATGTAGCCGTAACCGCCGTGCAGCTGAAGGCACTTGTCGATGACGGTGGAGGCCGACTCGGTGCAGAACAGCTTGGTGGCGGCCGCGTCGGCGACGGTCAGCTCGCCCTCCTGGTACAGCTCCAGCGCGCGGTCCACCATCGACTGCTGCGCCACCACCTGGGCCTCGCAGTCGGCCAGCGTGAACTTGGTGTTCTGGAACTCGGCCACCGCCTTGCCGAACACCTTGCGGTCCTTGACGTACTGCACCGCGAACCGCACCGCCGCGGCGGCCGCCGCGTACGCGCCGACCGCGATCGCCAGCCGCTCCTGCACCAGGTTGTGGGTCAGGTAGGTGAAGGCCCGGCCCTCCTCGCCGAGCAGGTTCTCCACCGGCACCTTGACGTCGCTGAACGCCAGCTCGGCGGTGTCCGAGGTGCGCAGGCCGATCTTCTGCAGCTTGCGGCCGACGGAGTAGCCCGGGGACGTGGTGTCCACGCAGAGGATGGACAGGCCGGCCCGGCGGTTGTCCGGGTCGTACGGGGAGGTGCGGCAGACCACCAGGACGAGGTCGGCCAGCACGCCGCCGGTGATGAAGGTCTTGGCGCCGTTCAGGACGTAGTGGGTGCCGTCCTCGGAGAGGCGCGCGGTGGTGGTGATGCCCGCGAGGTCGGAGCCGGCGCCCGGCTCGGTCATCGCGATGGCGGTCATGATGTCGCCGGAGATGAAGCCGGGCAGCCAGCGCCGCTTCTGCTCCTCGGTCGCGTACTCCAGCAGGTACGGCAGGACCAGCCCGGTGTGCACGCCCGAGGATCCGAAGCTCACGCCCGCCCGGGCGGTCTCCTCGGCGATCACCGCCTGGTACTTGAAGCCGCTCTCGCCCGCGCCGCCGTACTCCTCCGGCACCTCGATGCCGTAGATGCCGAGCGCGCCGAGCTGCCGGTAGAAGTCGCGCGGCGGGTGGCCCTCGGCCTCCCAGCTCTCGTAGACCGGGACGACCTCGTTGGCGACGAAGTCCCGGATGGTCTCCCGGAAGGCCTCGTGGTCCTCGGTGAAGACGGTGCGGCGCACGGCGGCGCTCCCTTCGGTGGTGACCGGCTGCGGGCGCCGGCCGGGACTGAACGTGCCAGGTGATGGCCTCACAAGTTAATCCCGGGTAGCTTCGGCTGTCCAGGGTCGGCGACCCCGGGGAAACCCGGTGGTCGTCGGCGGAAGACCCCCTTAAGACCGACCGGCACATGGTGGGCGTATGAAGGAGCGGCGTCCGGGCGACAGACTGGGCGTCGCGCCGCCGCCCACCATGTGCCGGTCGGTCTAAGTGAATCCTTGCTAGCCTTCGGTCGGCGGTCCGGAGCGTGAGCAGTCCGGAGCGCGGGCGGTCCGGAGTACGGGAGGGGGCTCGCCATGGTGGTTCGACGGCCCCCCGGTCGGCGCGCCCAGATCCTGGCCGTGGCGGCCGACCGGTTCCACCGCAGCGGCTACCACCAGGTCTCGATGACCGAGGTCGCCGCCGGGGTCGGCATCACCGCGCCCGCCCTCTACCGGCACTTCCGCGGCAAGCCCGAACTGCTCGACCGCGCCGTCCGGCTGGGGCTGGACGCGCTCGCCGACGGGCTGCGCGCGGCCCGTACCGCCGATGACCTCGGCGCCGCGCTGGCCGCCGTCGCGGTCGGGCACCGCCCGCTCGGCATCCTGGTGCAGCGCGACGCCCGGCTGCTGCCGCCGGCCCGGCGGGCGGCGCTGCGCCGCGAGCTGCGCGCGGACGTCGCGCTGATGACCGCCGTGCTGTCCGCCGAACGACCCGAACTCCCGCAGCCGGACGCCGAGATGCTCTGCTGGTCGGCGCTCTCGGCCTGCGCCGGGCTCTCCTACCAGTCGGTCGCGCCGCAGCCCCGTCGCGCCGAGGCGGTGCTGCGCGAACTGGTCGCGGCGGTCCTCGCGGCCCGCCCGGGCGGTGCCGCGACCGGTCCCGCCCCCGTCCCCGCACCGCCGGAGCCCCGGCCCCAGGCGCGTCGCGAGGAACTGCTCGCGGCGGCCGTCCGGCTCTTCCACCAGCGCGGCTTCGACAACGTCAGCACCGACCAGCTCGGCGCCGCCGTCGGTATCGCCGGCCCCAGCGTCTACCGGCACTTCGACAGCAAGGCCCAACTGCTCGCCGCCTCACTGGTGCGCAGCCGCGAACGGCTCTGGCACGAGGTGGACGGCGCGATCGCGGCCGCCACCGGGCCCGAGGCGGCGCTGGCGGCCGGGTTGGGTGCGTACGTCGGCTTCGCCCTGGGCCACGGCGACTACCTGGGCGCGATGCTCAGCGAGACGGAGCGGCTGGCCCCGCCGGACCGCCGGGTCGCGGTGGACTTCCGGCGCGACTTCCTGCGCACCTGGGTCGCCCTGCTGCGGCAGGTCCGCCCCGGGTACGACGCGGTCGAGGCCCGGATCCGGGTCCACGCCCTGTTCGCGCTGGTCAACGACGGGGTGCGGAACCGTCCGCACAGCGCCCGGCCGGACCTCGGGGACTGCCTGCTGCGCCTGGGCCGGGCCGTCCTGGGACTGTCCTGACGAACGGCGGCCGGGTGCCCGCCCCGAGGTGACGGGGCGGGCACCCGGCCCGTGGCTGCGCCCGTGGGGCGGGAGGCCTAGTGGTGCGGGAGGTGGACCTGGGCGTCGAGGTTGCCGTTGCCCTGCAGGGCGCCGATGTTGCCGGCGTTGCCGGCGGCGGCGAGGCCGTTGTTCTGGTTGCTCGCGCCCGAACCGGTGGCCGTCTGCTGGGTGATGACCACGTTGCCGTTGACGTTGCCGACGACGTTGGCGGAGCCGTTGTTGTTCACCACGCTGCTGTTGGAGTGGTCGAGGGCGCCGGCGCCGTTGTCGGCGTGGGCGCTGGCGGCGCCGAAGCCGACGAGGAGGAACGCCCCGAGGGCGGTGGCGGCGGCTGCGCGAATACGGGACACGGTGTCTCCCTGAGCTGGTGCGAAATTGGCGCGATCCGGAGTGGCCGCTCCGTTGCGCCGTTGCCTGACGTCGCACGTTCAGCATTCACCAGCGGTGTGGACGAACTCCACCAAACGGGTGGCAATTCCCCCGATGGTGTCATGGTGACGCCACATCCGGAGATTGCCGACGGTCCCGGCGGGGGCTTCGGTGGCGTTCAACGCTGCTGGTGAGGGCGGGATTTGGCGTGCAATGCGGTAATCCCCGGCAACCCTTCGCTGTCAACACAGAGTTGACCGAGTTTCTTCATGGAGAAAGAAATGGTCGCCGGATAGTCGCACTGGCACACTGGGGACCCATGTCTGAAGGTGCCCCGCCCGAGCCCACTCCCGCCGAGGATCTGCGTACGACCGAGGTCGATCTCGGCGGACTGGTGAACGTCCTCGCCACCCACCTCTACTCCACCCCGCTGGTCGCCCTGCGCGAACTCGTCCAGAACGCCCACGACTCGCACACCCGCCGACTCCTGGAGGACCCGGACGGCGACCACCGCCCGCTGATCAGGGTGCGCGGCGACGCCGCCCGGCGGACCGTCGCCATCGAGGACACCGGAGCCGGCCTCACCGAGCCGGAGATCCACGCCTACCTCGCCACCGTCGGCACCGGCTACACCCGGATGCTGCGCGACCTCACCGGCAACCAGGAGCTGATCGGCGCCTTCGGCCTCGGGTTCCTCTCCGCCTTCTCGGTGGCCGACGAGGTCGTCGTCACCACCACCTCGCACCGCGAACCGCAGCTGGGCCACCGCTACCGCAGCCGGGGTGGCGAGCAGTACCAGGTCGACCCGGTGCCCGCCCGGCCCCGCCCGGGCACGGTCGTCGAGCTGACGCTCAAGGCCGAACACGCCCACCTCGCCGACGAGGACGCGCTGCGCGAGGTGCTCGGCCGGTACTGCGTGCTGCTGCCGATCCCGGTCTACGTCGGCGACGACGAGCAGGCCGTCAACAGCGTCGAGGTGCCCTGGCGCGGCACCGGCCGGCCGGCCACGGACCCCGCCCCCGACGAGCACGCCGCCCGGATGCGCTTCGCCACCGCCTTCGGCCGCCGCTTCGAGCCGCTCACCGCCTTCCCCGTCGACCCGGTGGAGGGCGGCACCGACGCGATCGGCCTGCTCTGGGTCCAGGACGGCGGGACCTACGGCAGCAGCGACAACCGCGACCTCGCCGTCTACCTGCGCGGCATGCTGCTCGCCGAGGACGCCCGCGACCTGCTGCCCAGCTGGGCCGGGTTCATCGGCGGCGTGGTCGAGTCCAACCGGCTCACCCCCACCGCCAGCCGCGAGGACCTCCAGCGCGACGAGCACTACCGCGCACTCCAGCGCACCCTCACCGACGCCATCGTCGACGGCCTGTACGAGACCGCCCGGCTGCGGCCCGCCGCCTGGCGCCGGATCCTCACCCGGCACGGCCAGGACCTGCTCGGCGCCGCGCTCTGCGACGAGCGGCTGTTCACCCTGCTCGCCGACGACGTCCCGGTCCCCACCTCCCAGGGCGACCTCACCGCCGGCGCGCTGCGGGCCATGGGCGGGGGAGCGGTGCACGTCGCGCTCGGCAGCGGCGGCGGCTTCGAGGAGATGCTGTACCGGGCGATGCGGGTGCCGATCGCCCGCGGCGACCGCTACGCGGTGCTGCCCTTCCTGCGCCGCTACGCCCAGCTGCGCGGCTGCCGGCTGGTCGAACTGGGCAGCGAACACGGCGACCGCGAGCTGTTCCGCGACCCGGAGCGCCCGCTGCCGGCCGGGGAGGCGGCCTGGCTGGCCGGCGCCCTCGCCGACGAGGGCGAGCAGCTCGTCCCGGCCCGGTTCGACCCGCCCGGCCTGCCACTGGTCCTGGTGCCGGACCGCGAGGCCGAGCTGAAGGCCCGGATCGAGGACGACCAGGCCGACGCCCGGATCCCGTCCGCGGCGCTGCGGCTGGCCCGGGCGTTCACCGCCCGCACCGACGGCGAGGTCAGGGCCCGCCTCTACCTCAACCTGTCCTGCCCGGCCGTGCTGGACCTGCTCGCCGCGTACCGCACCGGGCACACCGGAAGCGCCACGGCGGCCGGGCTGCTCCGCTCGCTCAAGGTGATCATGGCCGCCGCCTCGGCCGGCTCGGCGGACTCCTCCGGCGGCGACCTCACCGCGGCGCTGTCCGGCATCGGCACCGCGGTCTCCGCCCTGACCGCCGCCGTCCCGGTCGGCCTGCCGGACGTCCCGGACACCCTCGACGCCCTCTCGGAAGAGACGTGAGCGGAGGAGAGGTGAGCGGAACAGGCGTGAGCGGGGCGCGTCCGACCCTTCGCGCGCCCGGCGGGAACCGCCCGGCGCGCCCCGGCCCCGACGGACTGTCCGTGGCCGACGGCAGACTTCTCAACAGCACCACGCAGGGGGACACGACATGAGCACCGACATCTGGGCCTGGGTGCACGACGCCCACCGCCAGCTGGCCGAGGCCGGCCACCGCCGGCTGGCCGACGCCATCTACGAGCTGCCCGGCCACGCCAACGAGGGCCGCAACGACCAGCTGGACGCGGTCTACCCGGAGGCGCTGGCCGCCTCCCGGGCGCTCGGCCTGCCCTGGGTCGAGGTCTACCTGCGGCACTGGCGGATGCAGAACCTGCTGAACAAGCGCCACCAGGGCGAGCAGGCCCTGCCCGAGGCGGTCGACCTGCTGGAGTTCGCCCACCGGGAGGAGACGGCGGGCTGCCCGCAGTCCGTCTGCGTGGTGCAGGACTTCGCGATCTGCCACGCCCGGGTCGACGGCCCCGGCTACGTCCCGGAGCGACTGGCGGTGCTCGGCGAGACGCTGGAGCGGATCGAGCCCGCCCGGGCCTGCTTCGACTGCCTCTCCCGCGAGTACTCCGACGCACTGGAGGACGACGGCCGCCACGCCGAGGCGCTCAGCCACCTGGACACCGCCGCCGCCCGGATCCAGGCGGCCGGCGAGCGGCTCTCGCTGCACTTCCACCACGCCCGGGCCGGCACCCTGAACCGGCTCGGTCGGCACGAGGAGGTGCTCACGCTGGTCGACACCGCCGAGCAGACCGAGCGCTCCCGCGGCCGCGAGATCGACGAGAGCGACCGGCTCTGGGGCGGTCTGCTGCGGGCCCGCGCGCTGGCCTCGCTCGGCCGCACCGAGGAGGCGCTGGCGCTGCTGCCCGCCCGGGAGGCCGCCGAGCGCCACGCCGACCTGCGGGACGGCTGGACGCGCACGGTCGAGCTGCTGGTCGCGGCCGGTGCCTGGGAGAACGACGCCGAGCTGGGCGCCGTCCTGGCCGGCTGGGTCGGCTACCTGGACGGCACCGGCTCGCACCGCCCGTGCGTGGACCTGCTGCTGGCGGCGGGTCGGCTCGCCGTCGCCCGCGGCGCCCGGACGGTGGCGCTGACCCTCGCCGGGACCGGGGAGCGCAAGCTCGCCCGGCTGCGCCGCACCGACGGCGTGGCCGAGGAGGTCGCCGCGCTGCGGGCGGCCGCCGAGGCGCTGCCGGTGCCCGAGCTGCCCGTCCCGCCGGGTGAACTGGCGGCCCACCTGGCCGAGGCCGGGGTGCCCTACGAGACCGGCGCCGACCTGCTCTCCGTCGCCCTGGACCGGTACCGGGGTGAGCCGGCCGGCGCCACCGAACTGGCCGTCAACCTGGCCGCGGTGCTCGGCGGCCTCGGCCACGCCCGGGCCGCCGCCGACCTGCTCTGGCAGTGGCTCGACGCCGCCCCGGGCGACGAGGTGCTGACCGGCATGCTCGGCTCCGCCCTGATCGACGCGGGGGATGCCGAGGGCGTCCGCCGCCTCGCCGACCGGCTGGCCGGCACCAGCCCGGCCGACGGGCACTGGATACGCGCCCGCTGGGCCGCCGCCGAGGCCCGCTGGGCCGAGGTGCTGGAGCAGTGCGAGGCGATCCTGGCCCTGGACCGGAGCCGGATCAACACCCGCCGGCTGGCCGCCGGCGCCGCCACCGAGCTGGGCGACCACGCCACCGCGCAGCGGCTGTACCAGGAGCTCCTGGAGCACGCGCTGCCCGCCGAGGCCGCCCCGGAGGAGGAACGCCACCGCACTGTCCAGGAGCCCGACCTCTGGCACCTGATCACCGCGGCCACCGCCAACCGGGACTGGGCGGCGGTCCGCTCCGCCGGCGCGCTGCTCGGCATCGAGTTCGACGAGCCCGAGGGGCCGGTGGACGAGGAGTGGCAGCTGGTCACCGTCCGCGCCACCCGCACCAACGGCGCCACGGCCGACCTGCCCGCCGTCCGCACCGGTCCGGCCACCGCCCGGATCCTGCCGGTGCTCGGCGACGACCTCACGCTCAACCACGGCGACGTGGTGGTCTTCGCCCCGGCGCTGCTGGAGCCGCCGCCGGCCGAGGACGCCCCCGAGGAGGAGCGGCGGGGCTGGCGCCCGGTGTTCGAGCTGCTCACCCTGCTCGACCCTGCGGGGTACGCCACGTACTGGATCGACGGCGGCTGGCCCGGCGACGAGCCGTGGGCGGCGCTGCGCGAAGACCTGCAGCAGGCCGGCTACGCGGTCTGGGCGTACAGCGGGGAGCAGTACGGCATCACCGACCCGGCGGACGAGGACGCCACGCTGCCCGGCGTCTACGCCGCCGTCGGGGTGCCGCCGACCGCCTCGGCCGCCGAGGCCGACGCGCTGCTGCACCGGCTCACCGGCGACTGGCCGCACCCGCTGGCCTGGCTGGACCTGGCCAAGGCGGCGGGTGCGGACGTCGCCCGGCATGAGGAGATCATCGAGCGCTACGGCCTCTGACGGCCCCGCACCTCCGCACCCGCACCCCCGCACCTCCGCGCCCGCACGCCCCGGCCCGTACGGCCGCGTGCGGGCGCGGGTGCGTCCGGGTGCGCACAGGCCCGTCACGACCTGCTGGTTTATTGATTCTTGGTGAATGCTTTACTGTTTCATTGCCAAGACTCGACCCTCAGGAGTGTCCGCACGTGACCAGCCTCGCCCTCGGCCCGTCCTGGCTCGATCCGACCAACCTGATCTCCACCTTCGGCCTGATCGGCATCCTGGCCATCGTCTTCGCCGAGTCCGGCCTGCTGATCGGCTTCTTCCTGCCCGGCGACTCGCTCCTGTTCACCACCGGTCTGCTGGTGGCCGGCGGCACCTACCTGCACCAGCCGCTCTGGCTGGTCTGCGCGCTGATCGTGGCCGCCGCGGTGGCGGGGGACCAGGTCGGCTACCTGTTCGGCCGCAAGGTCGGGCCGGGCCTGTTCCGCCGCCCCGACTCCCGGATCTTCAAGCAGGAGAACGTGGAGAAGGCCGCCGCCTTCTTCGACCGGCACGGGCCCAAGGCGATCGTGCTGGCCCGGTTCGTGCCGATCGTGCGCACCTTCACCCCGATCGTCGCCGGGGTGAGCAGGATGAACTACCGCACCTTCGTGGTCTTCAACCTCGTCGGCGGTGTGCTGTGGGGCGTCGGCGTCACCGTGCTCGGCTACTTCCTGGGGCAGATCCCGTTCGTCCGGGACAACATCGAGGCCATCCTGGTCGGCATCGTGCTGGTCTCGGTGGTCCCGGTGGCGTTCGAACTGCTGCGGGCCCGCCGTTCCGGTGCGGCGTCCACCGACCGCCACCGCGCCGGGTAGGCGCCCGCCGCCCCCGTCGCGGTACGCCGCGTACATGTGCGTCGGACTGTTCGATCAGGCAAGGTGTATCCCGAGATCGAACGGTGGCCGGCGGCCACCAGGGGCGGCAAGGAGTGGAAGTGCCTAAGCGGGGCCGACCGGGCGGAGGCAAGCGGGCGAGGGGAGGCCGGGCGGTCCGTCAGACACGGCGGACGCCGCCGGTACGGCCGGTGCACCCCGCCGACGCGCCGCCCACCGAGGGCCTGCTGGGCCACCCGGCCCCCACCGTCGAGCCCGCCACCGTCATCCCGCTCGTCCCGCCGGTCCCGGAGACCAGGGGCCTGCTGTCCCCGGAACCGGAACCGGAACCGGAAGCCGAACCGCACCGCGAGCCGGCGCCCGAGGGCGCGCGCCCCGCCCGCCGCCGCTCGGTCGCCGAGGACACCCTCACCCCCGAGGAGTGGCGCGCCGCCGGCTACACCCCGCCCACCGGCATCCCGATCCCGGAGCTGACCGCCGGCGCCCCCGGCGAGGCCCCCTGGCCGGACCGGATGCGCACGCTGCTGCGCACCCCGATGTCCGAGCGCCCCGCCTTCGAGCGGACCGCCCGCGAGCTGCACCCCTCCGCGGCGGCCACCCGCAACGTCCCCCGCATCCTCGACCTGACACTGCGCATCGGCGAGCTGCTGCTGGCCAGCGGCGAGGCGGCCGAGGACGTCGAGGCGGCCATGCTCGGCATCGCGCACGCCTACCGGCTGGACCACTGCGAGCCGCAGGTGACCTTCACCCTGATCGGCATCTCGCACCAGCCCTCGCTGGTCGAGCCGCCGATCACCGCCGACCGGGTGGTGCGCCGCCGCACCTCCGACTACACCCGGCTGAACGCGGTCTACGAGCTGGTCGCGGACATCACCGCCGAGAAGGTCACGGTCAACGACGCCTACCGCCGGCTCGCCGTGATCCGCCGCAACCGGCACCCCTACCCGGCCTGGATGCTCGCGCTGACCACCGGTCTGCTGGCCGGCGCGGCCACCTTCCTGGTCGGCGGGCGGATCGACGACAAGGCCTGGCTGGTCTTCGCCAGCGCCTTCGTCGCAGCCGTCCTCGGCGACCGGCTGGCCTCCATGCTGGCCCGGCGCCGGCTGCCGGAGTTCTACCAGTTCGTGGCGGCCGCGATGCCGGCCGCCGCCTCCGGGATCATCCTCTCCTTCAACGACTGGGGCCTGCGCGGCTCGGTGGTGATCACCGGTGGCCTGTTCGCGCTGCTGCCCGGGCGGGCCCTGGTCGCCGCCGTCCAGGACGGTCTGACCGGCTTCTACATCACCGCCGCGGCCCGCCTGCTGGAGGTGATCTACCTGGTCGCGGGCATCGTGATCGGCGTGATGCTGATCCTCTACCTGGGGGTCGGCTTCGAGGCGAAGCTGCGGCCGGACGAGAGCCTGGCGGGCGTCAGCTACCCGCCGGTCCAGTTGGCCGCCGCGATGCTGCTGACCCTGGCCTTCGCCACCCTGCTGCAGACCGACCGCCGCTCCCTCGCGCTGGTCACCCTGAACAGCGGCATCGGCTGGGCCAGCTACGGCGTGCTGGCCTACAACGCGGGCTTCTCCCCGATCGTGGCGACCGGGGTGGCGGCCGGCCTGGTCGGCCTCTTCGGCCAGCTGATGGCGCGCTACCGCAACGGCTCCGCGCTGCCGTACGTGACCGCCGCGATCGGCCCGCTGATGCCCGGTTCGGCGCTCTACCTCGGGATGCTCTCCTTCGCGCAGGGGCACTCCAGCGCCGGCCTGGTGTCCGTCTCCCGGGCGGCCGCGATCGCGATGGCGCTGGCGATCGGGGTGAACCTCGGCGGCGAGATCGCCCGGCTGTTCATGAAACTGCCGGTCGGCGGCGAGCGCCCGTCGCTGTACCCGGTCGTGCCGCGCCGGGCGGCCAAGCGCACCCGCGGGTTCTGACCGCGCGTTGGACCGGTGTTGGGCTCCGGACCATGTCGCGGCAGACCGGAGGAAGGACCAGGAACGAAGGTAAGACGCATGACCACACTGCTGGACGGCTACCGCGAGCACATCGTCGCCGCGCACAAGCAACCGCTGTTCCTGCTGCTGGTCGGCTTCATCACCTCCTTCGTGTTCATCCGGTTCAGCGTCCGGATGATCCGCGCCCAGGTGCGCTGGTGGCCCGGCAACGTCACCCCCGGCGGCCTGCACATCCATCACATGGTGTTCGGCCTGGGCTTCCTGCTGGCCGGCGGCGTCGGGGTGTTCGCCACGTACGGCGGTCACCCGTGGATCGACTGGTTCGGGCTGGTCTTCGGCATCGGCTGCGGCCTGGTGCTGGACGAGTTCGCGCTGATCCTGCACCTGGACGACGTGTACTGGAGCGAGCAGGGCCGCAAGTCGGTGGACGCGGTGATCTGCGGCATCCTGTTCACCGCCCTGCTGCTGGTCGGGTACGTGCCGCTCGGCGTGGTGCCCAGCCAGGAGACCAGGTGGGGCCTGATCACGGTGATCTCGGTGAACGCCCTGGCCTCGGTGATCAGCCTGATCAAGGGCAAGCTGTGGACCGGCCTGCTCGGCATCATGGTCCCCGGCCTCTCCTGGATCGGGGCGGTTCGGCTGGCCCGCCCGAGCAGCCCGTGGGCCCGCTGGCGGTACGCCAAGCGTCCCCGCCGCCGGGCGCGCGCGCTCCGGCGCGAGCGCCGACTGCACCGGCGTGCTGACCGGGCCCGAACCTGGCTTTTCGACCTGATCGCCGGCGCTCCCGACAAGGTGCCCGCGAACCACCCCGCCGCCCACCGGGTGGCCGAGCGGATGGCCGCCCGGGCCACCGCCCACCTCGACGCGCACGCCGCCCGGGCGCTGGCCCGGCGCCAGGCGCGGCTGGCAGACCGCCGCTCGGCGGCCGCCGTCGGGGCCGCCGGGGCGGCGGAGGGCGGGGCGTACGGCGCGGGCGGCAGCGGCCCGGTCCGGTCCCACGGGGCGCGGCAGCGTCGCCGTACGGTCCGGGCGGGGCGCAGTCGGACGTACGCGGTCCGTCCGACCGGGGTGGAGCGCCGGTCCGAGCGACACCTCCAGCTGCGGACGCGCACCCGCCGGATCCACCGGTAGTTCGCACACCCTGTGCGCCTGGCCGACGGTGACTCCTGGTCGGATCATCTGATAGTCACCCGGCTGGCAGGGCGCGTTCGAGGTGTGAAAAGCGCCGGAGTTGAGAACATGATCGACGAGTGACCGTTCTGTCACGTGATGGGATGATTCGTCGGACCTCCTCCGCCAGGCCGCCCGGTCCGAGCGTCGCGCTCCGTCCGACCGCCGTCCCCTCCGGACCCGTGAGAAGGGATGTCTCGTGGCGCGCAGGCTCCTGCCGACCCTCCTGTTGTCCCTCACCGCCCTGCTCGGGCTGCTCCCCGCCGCCCAGGCCGCCCCGGCGGACCCCGAACCCACTACCGGCCCCGCCCGACCGGACGACCCGTACCCGACCGCCGAGGAGATCGACCGGGCCCGCGCCGAGGCCGACCGCACCGCCGCCTCCGTCACCGCCATCGAAGCCGGACTCACCGCCGCCCGGGCCGAACTCGACCGGGCCGGCCGCAGCGCCGAACAGGCCGTCGAGGCCTACAACGGCGCGCAGCTCGCCCTCGCCCGGGCCCGCACCGAGGAGGCCGCCGCCGGCCGGCGCGCCACCGCCGCCGAGGCCGAGCGCTCCGAGGCGGCCGCGGACGCCGCCCAACTCGCCGCCGAAACGTACCGCCAGGGCGCGGGCGCCGAACTCTCCGCCCTCAACGCGCTGCTCGGCGCCCGCGGCCCGCGCGAGGCCGGCGACCGCGCCGCCGTGGTCGGCGTCGCCAGCGAACGCACCCGGCAGATCCTCGACGCCGCCACCTCCACCGCGGCCGCCGCGACCCGCGCCGCCGCCGCCGCCCGCACCGCCACCGAGGCCGCCGAGAAGGCCGCCACCGAGGTCGGCGCCGCCAAGACCAGGGCCGAGGCCCGGCTCGCCGCCCAGCAGGGCGCGGTCGTCGCCGCCGACCGGCGCCGCGAGCAGTTGCTAACCGACCTGGCCGCCGCCCGGCACACCACCGTCGACCTGGAACGCCGCCGCAGCGAGGCCCTGGAGGCGACCGCCGTCCGGGAGGCCGAGGCCGCCGCCGAGAAGGCCGCCGCGGCCGAGGCCGCTGCCAAGGACACCCAGGCCGCACCCCCCGCCGACCGCCCGTGGTCCGCCGAGGGCGCGGCCGCCGCCATCGCCTTCGCCCGCTCCAAGATCGGCCTGCCCTACATCTGGGGCGGCGAGGGCCCGGCCGGCTACGACTGCTCCGGGCTCACCATGATGGCCTGGCAGGAAGGCGGCAGACAGCTCAACCACTTCGCCGCCGACCAGTACGCCCAGAGCACCCCGATCAGCTACCGCCAGCTGCGCCCCGGCGACCTCGTCTTCTGGACGGGCACCGGCCGCGCCGCCGACATCTACCACGTCGGCCTCTACATCGGCGACGACCAGATGATCGAGGCCCCCCGCGTCGGCATGCCGGTCAAACAGGCCAGCCTCTGGATCATGGGCACCCCCGACTTCTACGCCCGCCCGTAGGGCCCGCCTGCACCCCCGGCCCGCGCGCCGGACGTGTCGGTGGTGGGCGTTAGGGTCCGTCCGGCGAGATCCGCCGGACCGGCCCCAGCGGGGCCGGTTCGAGCACTCGGGAGGAGACGCGATGAGGCTGCGTGATGTCGAGGCGGGGGACGTCGACGCGTACGTCCGGATGCGGTGCGACGCGGTGATGATGGCCGGGCTGGGCGGGCCGCTGCCACGGGATCGGGTGGAGGCGCGGCTGCGCAAGGACGTCGTGGAGGTGGCGGAGGACCGCGCGTGGATCAAGATGATCGTCCCGGACGGGGCCGGGCCGGAGGTGGTGGCCGGCGGGGTCACGCTCTGGTCGTACGAGGAGGACGGCGCCGCCGTGACCGAGGTCGGCTGGATGGTGCTGCCCGAGTTCCAGGGGCGCGGCCTCGCCAAGGCGGCCGTCCGGGAGCTGCTGGACGCCGCCGCCGCGGACGGCCGGTGGGGCCCGGTGCACGCCCACCCGGCGGTCACCAACGGCCCGTCCAACGGGATCTGCCGGGCGCTCGGCTTCTGGCTGCTCGGTGAGCGGGACGTCTCCTTCGCGGACCGCGTCCTGCGCTGCAACCACTGGGTGGTGGCGCCGGGGGAGCACGTCGGGTCGGGCACGGAATAAATCGGGTGCCGTCGGACAACGGCGGCCGTACGGTGGCCCGATGGGCAACACAACCGATGACGGGGCCGTCGACATCGTGAACGGCCTCCAGATCCGCGCGATCACCGAGGGCGAGGTGGCCGCGTGGGATCGGGCCCTCGCCTTGGGCTTCCTGCGCTCGCACGCGGACAGCGCGGCCGACTTCCGCCGGCGGCAGTGGCAGCCGGGCCGCATGCTGGCCGGCTTCGACGGCGACCGCTGCATCGCCACCTTCCGCAGCTTCGACGTAGAACTGACCGTCCCGGGCGGGGCCGTCGTCCAGGCCGACGCCGTCACCGGTGTGACGGTCAGCTCCACCCACCGTCGCCGGGGCCTGCTCGGCACGATGATGCGCCGCGACCTCGCGGCCGCCGCCGAGCGTGGATCGGCGGTCGCCATCCTGATCGCCGCCGAGTACAACATCTACGGCCGCTACGGCTACGGGCCGGCCACCCGCGGTCACGGCTGGAACATCGACCTGCTCCGCACCCGCGGCCTGCGCGACGACCTGCCCACCGTGCCCGGCGGGCGGATCGACTTCGTGACCATGGCGGAGTTGCGCGAGCTGGGCGCCGACCTGCACGAGCGCTGGCGGCGCACCCAGCCGGGCGCGATCGCCCGCGACGAACTGTGGTGGAAGCGGAGCACCGGTGAACTCCAGGTGCCGGGCTTCGAGTTCAAGGAGCCGTTCGCGGCCGTCCACCGTGACGCCGACGGCGTGGTCACCGGCCTGGTGGTCTACCGGATCGACGACAAGTGGGACGGCAGCTACCCGAACTGCGTCCTGACCGTGGCCGACTTCCTCGCCCTCGACCGGGCGACGGCCGCCGAGCTGTGGCGCTTCGTCCTCGCCGTCGACTGGGTGCGCAAGGTCGTCGCGGAGAACATCGGCCCGGACGACCCGCTGCCGCTGCTGCTCCAGGACCCGCGCGCCGCCACCCCGTACGTGGACAACGCCGACTTCACCTGGCTGCGGGTGCTGGACGTGGCGGCCGCGTTCGACGCCCGGACGTACGGCGCACCCGGCCGGGTGGTGCTGGAGGTGGAGGACCGGCTCGGCTACGCCTCCGGCCGCTGGGCGATCGAGGTCGCCGCGGACGGCACCGGCCGCTGCACCCGGACCACGGACGACGCCGATCTCGCCCTGGACGCCTCCGGGTTGGGTTCGCTCTACCTGGGCGGCGAGACGGCGCCCCGGCTGCTCGCGGCCGGCCTGCTCACCGAACTGCGCCCGGGCGCGGCGGCCGCCGCCGACCTGCTGCTGCGCACGCCGTTGCAGCCCTGGAACCCGGACCTGTTCTGAGCGGGCTTCCGCACCCCGCCGAAGGCCGGTCCGCACTGCCGCGGGCCGGCCTTCGGCCTGTCCAAGCCGGGCCTGGCGCAGGCTACTTGACGGCGGTCTTCCCGATGGTGGGCAGGATGAAGTCCTGGATGAGGCCCTTGGCGTCGCGGACGATCGGCCGGAACACCCGATAGCGCGACAGGTTGATCACCCGGGCCGCCATCGGGGTGGAGCGGCGGACGAACTCCCTGGTCCGCTCGGTGTCCTCGGTCCGGTCGAAGACCCAGTAGAGGACCACGATCATCAGGTACAGCCAGAGCACGTCGGGCAGCAGCTCGACCAGTTCGGCGTCCAGCTTCGGCGCCAGCTCCGAGCCCTGCAGCACGTCGCGGAACAGCTCCACGGCGGTGGCCCGCGCCGGGTGGGACTCGCTGGAGAACGGGCTGAGCGAACTGCTCGGGTCGGCGGCCGTGCGGAAGAACTGCGCGGCGAACTCGTGGTACGGCGCGGCCGTGTCGAGCCAGGACGTCAGCGCGATTTCCAGGCGTTCGGCGAAATCCCGGGTATTGGCCATGCGATTCCTGGCATCCGCCGCATGGTCGTAGGTCATTCGGTCATAGAATCCTTGAATCAAGAATTCCTTCGCCGCAAAATAGTAGTAAGCATTGCCGACCGAGACGCCCGCCTCGGTGGCGATCGCGCGCATGGTGGTCTTCTCGTAGCCGCGCTCCTGGAACAGCCGCATGGCCGTCTCCAGGATCAGGGCCCGGGTCTGCTCGCTCTTGTCGGTCTTCGGTTGTGCCCGGCCGCCGGGCAGGGGCCCGCTTTCGGTGCCGGGCGCGGCCGCGGGTTCGGCCGCACCGCTCGTGCCGTCCGTTCGGTTCGTCGCTGCCAGGTCGTCCACGGGGACGAGCCTAACCGGAGACGAGGCTCCAGCCCGTGTCGGTGGATGCGGCACCGGACGTCCCCTCCACGCCCGGTGCCGCACCCACCGCCCCCATGATTTCGAACACGTTCAAAGGCATGGCGGAACTGTAGAGGCTTCGATTGAACATGTTCAACTCCAATGATGTGGGAGGCTCGTCACATGATCAGTTCCGTGCGGACCACCATCCGGCGCGGCGGCGCGCAGGACGCCGCGGCCGTCGCCGACCTGCACGCCCGCAGTTGGCGCACCACCTACCGCGGGATCGTCCCCGAGGAGGCGCTCGGCGACGGGCTGCCGGTCCAGCGGCGCGAGCTGTGGGAGCTGCGCCTGACCGTCGACTACGGCGATCCGGCCGCCGAGCCCGAACTGCTGATCGCCGAACAGGCCGGGGAGGTGGTCGGGTTCGTCTACCTCGTCCCGCAGCCGGACGGCCGGGTGCTGGTCGACAACCTGCACGTCCGCCCCGGCCGGACCGGCGGCGGCATCGGCCGCGCGTTGTTCGCCACGGCCCGCGCCCACGTCGCCGAACGGCACCCCGGGGCCGAGTTGTACCTGGAGGTGCTGCGCGGCAACACCCGCGCGGTCGCCTTCTACGAGCGCGAGGGCGGCGTGCGGACGGGTGCGCAGGAGGGTGTGTTCCCGGGCGGGTACGTGCTGCCCGAGTACGTGTACAGCTGGCCCGCCGAGCGCCGTGCGACGGACCCGGTGGGCGGAGCGGGCCGGGCGTCCGCCTAGGGCCTGCTGTCCAACTCCTGGTACGCGACCGGCTCTAGTCGTGGTCGTAGACCGTCACCGGCACCCCCCGCGCGACCAGCCGCGCGGCCACCAGCGGTTCGACCCGCTCCCAGCGGCCGCCGGCCAGCCCGCAGCCGATCCGCGGCATGTGGACGGAGGCGCCGAGCTCCAGCGCCCGGTCGCCCAGCGCGGCCAGTGCGGTGTCGATCGCCTCGTACCGGACCGGCACCCCGGTGGAGCGCCCCGTCCGGATGCCGCGCTGGCCGACCAGGTTGGCCACCCAGACGTACGGCTCGACCTGCACCACCTGTAGGGCGCCGAGACCGAAGTCGTTCCCCGCCCGCTCCCGGTGCCAGCGCCGGAACGCGGCCTCGGGCTCGGGCCAGCGTCTGGACAGCGCGAGCACGAAGCCCCTGCCCCAGCCGCCGAGGTCGTTGCAGACATGCGCGATCACCTTCACGCCCTTGCCCCGGGGCGCGGTGGCATCGCCTCGGACATAGGTGATTTCCGCCATGCCCGAACGCTAGACCGAGGTACTGACAGCCCGCTCGGCATTTTCCGCCGGGGCCTTCCGGGCGGGCGCGAGCGAACGGCGCCCGGCCAGGGCGATCAGCAGGGCGAGCACGGCCGCGGCGGCCGGCAGCACGTAGCCGGTACCGGGGGCGGTGTGCTCGGCGACCGCGCCGGCGAGCGCCGCACCGCCCGAGATGCCGACCACGATGCCGGACACCGCGACCGCCATCCCCTCGTTGAACTGCCGCTGCGGCAGCAGCTCCTGGACCAGCGTCATCCCGGTCACCATGGTCGGCGCGGTGGCCGTGCCGGCCGCGAACAGCACCACCCCGAGCAGGCCGAGCCCGGCCCCGCCCAGTCCGGCGGCGAGCGGCAGCAGCAGCACGCCGGCCATCGCCGCCGTCCCGCACCGGAAGCGCACGCCGGGTGACCGACGCGGCGTCAGCAGCCCGAACAGCAGCCCCGCCGCGCAGGATCCGGCCGCGACCAGCGCCAGCAGCCCGCCGGCGGCGGCCTTGTGCCCGAGCGCGTCGGCGTACGCCACGGTGGTGATCTCGGTCGAGCCGAAGACCATGCCGGTGGCGAGGAAGGTGAGCAGCAGCACGCGCAGTCCGGGTACCCGCAGCGGCGAGCCGTGGCGGTCGCCCGCCGAGCGGGCGGGCAGCGGCGGTTCGGTGCGCCGTTGGGCCGCGAACAGCAGGGCGCCGGTGGTGCCGAGAGTCCCGGCCGCGAGCAGCCCGGCCTCCGGGGTGACCGCTGTGCAGAGCGCCATCGCGAGGACGGGCCCGGCCATGAAACAGAGCTCGTCCAGGGCCTGTTCGAGGGAGTTGGCCAGGTGCCGGGCGGCCGGGTCGGCCCGGTACAGGTGCGCCCAGCGGGCCCGGGCCATGCCGCCGAGGTTGGGCGCGGCCGCGCAGGCGGCCCAACAGGCGTAGAGCGTCCAGTCGGGGGCGCCGAGCCGGACGCAGAGCAGCAGGGCGGCGAGCGGGACGGCGTTGTAGAGCGCGGCCGGTACGGCCACCCGCGCCTGCCCGTACCGGTCCACCAGCCGCCCGAGCAGCGGCATCCCGATCGCGCCGGTGACCAGCCCGGCCGCCGAGACGGTGCCGGCCAGCGCGTACGAACCGCGCCGCTCGGCGAGCAGCACCACCAGCGAGACGCCGTTCATCGACAGCGCGAGCCGGCCGAGCAGCCCGGCGAGGGTGAAGGCGGCGGCGCCGGGGGCCGCGAACAGCCGCCGGTAGGAGGCGAAGAGGGCGCGCGAGGGCATCGGGCTCCTGGGGAGGGTGAAGGGGAAGGCCCCCAGCCTCGCCGCGTCGCCCGGTGGCCGTCCAACACCTGTTCCGCCGCATTCACAACAGGATGTTGTCGAAACGGCGTGTTGTTAACCTGCCGCCCATGCCCCGCGACCTGCACCCCCGCCTGCTCCGCGGCTTCGTCGCGACCGCCGAGACCCTGCACTTCGGCCGGGCCGCCGGGCGGCTGCACGTCGCCCAGCAGGCGCTCAGCCGGGACATCCGGACCCTGGAGGGGCTGCTCGGCGACGCGCTGTTCACCCGTACCACCCGCAGCGTCGAACTCACCCCGGCCGGGCTGCGGTTGCTGCCCCGGGCGCGCCGGCTCCTCGCCCTGCACGACGAGATCCTGGCGGGCGCCGCCCGGCCGCTGCTGCTGGACCTGAACAGCGACGTCACCGGCCCGGACCTCACCGCCGACCGGGTGCTCGAACGGGCCCGCGCCGCCTGGCCGGAGGGGGAACTGCTGGCCCGCTTCCACGGCGGCCTCGCCGCGGCGGCCGCCGAACTGCTGGCGCACCGGCTGGACGTGTCCTTCGGCCGGTACGCCGGCCTGCCCGCCCAGCTGCGCGACCAACTCGCCCAGCGTCCGGTCCGGTTGGAGCGGATCTCGGTGATGATGGCGGACACCCACCCGCTGGCCGGCCGCCCCGCGCTGCGTCTCGCCGAGCTGGCCGGGCACCCCGTCGACGTCTGCGCCGGCAACCCGGCCACCACCGAGTGGACCGATCTCGGCGTCCGCCTGCTGCGCGAGCACGGCCTGACGCCGGCCGCGCCGTACGTCCCGCCGGTGGGCGTGGACGAGACGGCCCGCTACCTCGCCCGGCACGGCGACCCGATGCTGACCACGGTCGGCGGGCCGAGGATCCCGGGGGTGGTGAACCTGCCGCTGGTGGAGCCGGTGCCGCTGAGCCTGGTCAGCCTGGTGCACCGGCCCGGTGAGCGCCACCCGGGGCTGGCCGCGCTGGTCGCCGCGGCCACCGGGCTCGGTGCGGCCGAGGGCTGGTTGCGCCGGCCGTCGGGGAGCTGGCTGCCGGTGGCGGACGCGGCGCTGCTCGGCTGATCGGCACGGTCGGCCGGGGAGGGTGCCGAGGGCCCCGGTGCGCGGGGCACGGGTGCCAGGGTCCGAAAACGCGGCCCCCGGGGCGTGCGGGCGGACATGGCACCGCCCCTGCCGTCGGGGGGCGGCAGGGGCGGTGGGCGGGCGGACCGGGCCGTACGGCGGGTCCCGCTGGGGTGGCAGCCGTGGTCGGCCGGTCAGGCCGCCTTGACGGCGGAGATGTCGAAGCTGAGCTTGACCTTCTCGCCGATCAGCACGCCGCCGGTCTCCAGGGCCGCGTTGTAGGTCAGGCCGAAGTCGGTGCGGTCGAGGACGGCGCTGCCCTCGAAGCCGACCCGATCGGCGCCGTAGGCGTCGGTGGCGCTGCCGGTGTACTCCAGGTCCAGGACGACCGGGCGGGTGGTGTCCTTGATGGTCAGCTCGCCGTGCATCCGGTACGTGTCGCCGTGCCGGCGCTCGGCCGAGGTGCTGCGGAAACGGATCTCCGGGTAGGTCTCGGCGGCGAAGAAGTCGCCGGTGCGCAGGTGCTCGTCGCGCTGGGCCTGGTTGGTGTCGATGCTGGCGACCTTGATCACCAGGTCGGCGGAGGAGTTGCCCGGGGTGGTGCCGTCCAGGTGCAGCTTGCCGTCGTACTCGGTGAAGCGGCCCTTCACGTTCGTCACCATGGCGTGACGGACCGAGAAGGCGACCTCGCTGTGCGTGGTGTCGATGGTCCAGTCGCCGGTCAGGTGGGCGAGGTCCGGGCCCGCCGGGGTCGCGACGGCGGTGGCGGGGGCGGCGGTCTTGGTGCGGTTGAAAAGGCCCATGGCTCCTCCTCGGGTTCGAAGCCATTTGTTTAGGCTTCAACTTGTTGGCTCCAGCGTAAGGCTCCTTCGTTCAAGTTTCAACCACAACCGCTGGGCGTGTTCCGGGGGCGTGTTCCGGACCGTGTTCCGGACCGTTCGACGGACCGGCCCTGTCGGAGCGCCCGGTTAGGCTGCGAAGGACGGTTCCGCCCACCGGAAGGCCCCCCACATGTTCGTCCTGCACGCGCTCTGGCGGGCGGACGGACGGCTGGCCCTCTGGGCCGAGGACGCCCGCGCCCACCCCGGCGTCACCGGATCGCGCCCCGACCGGTCGGCCCCGCGCGCCCACCCCTACGCCTGCCCGGCCGGCGAACTGGCCGCCGTGCTCGGCGGCATCGGGCCCGGCCTCGGCTGGCTCGCCGGCCAGGCCCCCGAGCGCTGGGCCACCCTGCTGCTGCCCACCGTCGGCGCGCTGCCCGCGCCCTCACCCGATCTGCCGGTCACCCCGGCGCGGGGCGCGGCCGTCCTGGCGCCCTGGCGGGTGCCGGCGCTGCTCTTCGACGCCGGGGCGGCCGCCCAGCTGTTCGGCGAGGTCTTCGACCCGTACTGGGCCGTCACCAGCACCGACCTGCCCGGCGCCGGGCGCGCCGAGGTCGTCCAGGGGCCCTCGCTGCGCTGGCTCACCGGCGTGCACGACCTCGCCTGGCGGACGGTCGGCCGGGGCCGGGTGCTGCCGCTGCCGGTCCTGACGGACGGCCGCCCGCAGGCCCGCTGGCGGCCCGACCTCACCCCGGCCGCCCGTCGGGAGGCCGCCGAGCTGGCGGCCGGCTGCCCGCCCGTCCTGCGGGGGGAGTGGCCGGCCGGCGGCGGCACCGGCGAGGCCCTGCTGGACGCCGCGCTGGGCGCACTGGTGGATGCCGAGGCCCGGGCCGCGCTGGTCGGCGCGCCCCCACTGGTCCCGGGCGGCGAGACTCGTGCCGCCGAGACCCGTGCCGCCGAGACCCGTGGCGGCGGAACCGTTGGCGCCGGAACCGAGGGCTCCCGCACCCGTCGTGCCGCCGAGCGCTGGCTGCACGCCCTGACCACCCCGGACGGCGGCCTCACCGACGTCCCCTCCGACGGCTTCGCCGAACTGCGCCGCCGGATCGCCGTCTGGTACGCCGCCGCCGAGCCCACCGCGCCCGCGCTCCGGCTCTGCTTCCGCCTGCTGGAGCCGCTCGGGCCCGCCCCGGACGACCCCGAGGGCAGGCCCTCCGACGACGCCTGGCAGCTGGAGTTCCTGCTCCAGGCCGTCGACGAGCCCTCCCTGCTGGTCCGCGCCGCCGACCTGCACGAAGGCGGCGCCGCCCGCGCCGCGCTGGCCCGCAAGGTGCCGGACCCGGCCGATGTCCTGGTCTCCGAACTCGCCCGCGCCGCCCACCGCTGGCCGGCCCTGGACGGCCTGCGGCACCGCTCCCGCCCGGCCGCCCTCCCGCTCGACCGGGCCGGGGCACTGGACTTCCTGCGCACCGCCGCGCCGGCCCTCGCCGAGGGCGGCTTCGGCGTGCTGCTGCCCGCCTGGTGGCGCCGCCGGCCCCGGCTCGGCCTCAGCCTGCGAGCCACCACCCCGCCCGCGCCCGGCACGCTCGCCGTGACCGCCCAGGTGGACCGGGACGCCGTGGTCGCCTTCCGCTGGCAGGCCGCGCTCGGCCCGGACGGCGCGCCGCTCACCGAACAGGAGCTGGCCGAACTCGCCGCCGCCAAGCAGGGGCTGGTCCGGGTCCGCGGCACCTGGCTGGAGGCCGACCCGGCGCAGATCGCCGCCGCGCTCGCCTTCCTCGCCGACCAGCGCGACGGCGTGCTGGCCACCGCCGACCTGCTGCGGCTGGCCCTCGACCCGGAGGCGACCGTCGCCGGGCTGCCCGTCACCGGCGTCCGCGCGGACGGCCCGCTCGGCGACCTGCTCGCCGGGCGCGCCGCCCCGGCCCCCGCCCCCGTGTTGCCACCGGACTTCCGGGCCACCCTGCGCCCGTACCAGGAACGGGGCCTGGCCTGGCTGCGGTCGATGAGCGGGCTCGGCCTCGGGGCCGTGCTGGCCGACGACATGGGCCTCGGCAAGACCGTCCAGACCCTCGCCCTGCTGGCCGCCGAGCAGGCCGAGGGGGCGGTCGGTCCCACCCTGCTGGTCTGCCCGATGTCCCTGGTCGGCAACTGGCAGCGGGAGACCGAGCGCTTCGCCCCCGCCCTGCGGTGGCACGTCCACCACGGCTCCGGCCGGCTCGACGCCGACCGACTCGCCGACGCCGTACGGGAGGTGGACCTCGTCATCACCACCTACGGGCTGGTCCAGCGGGACCTCGCCGCGCTGCGCGCGATCCGCTGGCGCCGGGTGGTCGCCGACGAGGCGCAGCACGTCAAGAACGCCGGTACCGCCCAGTCCCGGGCCGTCCGCGCCCTGCCCGTCACCGGCCACCGGATCGCCCTGACCGGCACCCCGGTGGAGAACCGGCTCGCCGAACTGCACGCCGTCCTCGACTTCGCCAACCCCGGCCTGCTCGGCCCGGCCGAACGCTTCAAGGAGCGCTACGCGATCCCGGTCGAACTGCACCGCAGCCCCGAACGCACCGCCGAACTCCAGCGCCGCACCGCCCCGTTCGTGCTGCGCCGGCTCAAGTCCGACCCGGCGGTGGCCGCCGAGCTGCCGGCCAAGCAGGAGATGACGGTCTGGTGCAGCCTCACCGCCGAGCAGGCCGGCCTCTACCAGGCCGTGGTGGCCGACCTGCTGCAGCGGGTCGAGGGCATCCGGGGCGTGGAGCGGCGCGGCACGGTGTTGTCCGCGATCGGCAAACTCAAGCAGGTGTGCAACCATCCGGCCCAACTGCTGCACGACGGCTCGGCGTTGGGCGAGCGCTCGGGCAAGGTCGCCCGGCTGGCGGAGTTGCTGGAGGAGGCGCTGGCCGAGGGTGATCGGACGCTGGTCTTCACCCAGTACGCCGAGTTCGGCGCGATGCTCCGCCCGTACCTGGCCCGCCGGCTCGGCGAGGAGGTGCTCTACCTGCACGGTGGCGTCCCCCGGGGTCGCCGCGAGGAGATGGTGGAGCGCTTCCAATCCCCGGACGGGCCAAGGGTGTTCCTGCTCTCGCTGCGGGCCGGCGGCACCGGCCTCAACCTGACCGCCGCCAACCAGGTGATCCACCTGGACCGCTGGTGGAACCCGGCGGTCGAGGAGCAGGCCACCGACCGCGCGTTCCGGATCGGCCAGCGCCGGGACGTCCAGGTCCGCCGCCTGGTCTGCGTCGGCACCGTCGAGGAGCGGATCGACGAACTCCTCGCCGCCAAGCGCGCGTTGGCCGAGGCGGTGGTGGGGGAGGGGGAGCGCTGGCTCACCGACCTGCCGGTCGAGGCCCTGCGCGAACTGGTCGCGCTCACCCGCGAGGACGCCGTCGCGGAGGAGGACGCATGACGGACGGACGGCCCATGCCCGACGACGGCCGCACACCCGACGGCGACCACGCCCCCGCCGTGACCACTCCCGCGGTGAACACCCCTGCGGTGAACACCCCCGTCGTGAACGTCGCCGCCTACTGGGGCGGCGACTTCACCCTGCGCCCGGCCCCGCCCGAGCCGGCGGACGACCCCGACGAGCCCTCGCCGCACCGCCTCGGCCGCTCCGGCGTCACCGTGCGCGGCCGCGACCTGGCCGCCCTGCTCGCCCCCGCCTACGAGGCCTTCCGCAGCTGACGCGACCGGTGCGGCCGATCCGGCTGACGCGCCCCCAGTCGCGCCGACGCCCGTGCGGTAGCGTCGGAACGGTGACCGACATCCTCAGCGCCCCCGGCCTCGACGACTTCGAGCGGCACCGCCGGATGATCTTCGGCATCGCCTACCGGATGCTCGGCAGCATCGCCGACGCCGAGGACCTGGTCCAGGACACCTGGCTGCGCTGGAGCCAGGTCACCGGCCCGGTCGCCAACCCGGGCGGCTACCTGGCCCGGACGGTCACCAACCTCGCGCTCAACCGGCTCGACTCGGCCGCCGTCCGCCGTGAGGCCTACGTCGGCCCGTGGCTGCCCGAACCGCTGGTCGTGGAACCGGACGCGACCGGTGACGTCGAGCGCGCCGAGACCGTCTCGCTCGCCCTGCTGGTGGTGCTGGAGAGCCTGTCCCCGCTGGAGCGGGCCGTCTTCGTGCTCAAGGAGGCCTTCGGCTTCTCCTACCGGGAGATCGCCGAGGCGCTGGAGCGCACCGAGGCTGCCTGCCGGCAGGTCGGCAGCCGGGCCAAGGCGCACGTCCAGGCCCGCCGGCCGCGCTACGACGCCCCGCCGGAGCTGCGCCGCCGCGCCACCGACGAGTTCCTCGCGGCCTGCGTCGGCGGCGACCTCAACCGGATGCTGGAGCTGCTCGCCCCCGACGTCACCGCCTGGACCGACGGCGGCGGCGTGGTCCGCGCCGCCCTGCGCCCGGTCACCGGCGCCGGCAACGTCGCCCGCTTCCTGCTCGGGGTGCTCGACCAGCTGGGCGAGGGCGTCGCAGCCCGGCCGGTCCTGGTCAACGGCCAGCCCGGGGTGCTGCTCACCCTGGACGGCGCGGTCGACGCCGTCTCGGTGTTCGACTTCGTGGAGGAGCCCGACGGCCGGCTCCGGATCGCGGAGCTGCGCACCGTCCGCAACCCGACGAAGCTCACCCACCTCACCGGCCGGGCTTGACCCTCGACCTGGTCGAGCCCGCAGAGTCACCGGCATGGAGAGCGAGCTGCACAGCATCGGCGAACTGGCCCGCGCCAGCGGCCTGGGCGTCGGCACCCTGCGCTACTACGACGGCGCCGAGGTGCTCACCCCCGCCTGGGTCGACCCGCAGACCGGCTACCGCTGGTACCGGCCCGGGCAACTCGCCGACGCCCGCCTGCTGGCCCGGCTGCGCCGGGTCGGCCTGCCGCTGGCCGACATCCGCGCCGTGCTCGGCGCGGTGCCCGGCTCCGGCCAGGCCCGGCGGGTGCTCGACACGCACCTGCGCCGGCTGGAGGACGGCCTCGCCGACGCCCGCCGCGAGCTCTCCCTGATCCGCGTGATGATCGACCAGAGGGAGCAACCGATGACCACCACCCCCGCCGAACTCCGCTGCACCGTCCCGGCCGAGGAGCTGGCCGCCGCCTTGGACGCGGTCCGCTTCGCGGTCGGCGGCGACCCCGAAGTCCCCTCGCTCGCCGGGGTGCTGTTCGAGCCGGACGGCCCGGTGCTGCGCCTGGTCGCCACCGACCGCTACCGGATGGCGCTCGCCGAGGTGCCCGCCGCCGAGGTTCCCGCCACCGCGGTGCCCGACCGACCGGTCGGCGGCACGATCGTCCCGACCGCCCTGGTGGACGCCCTGCGCGCGCTGCTCGGCGCGGGCGCGCCCGAGGTCGCGCTGACCCTCGGCGGCGGCCTGGTCCGGGCCGAGACCGGCGGCCACCGGATCGAGGGCGCCGCCCTGGACTTCGACTACCCCGACTACCGGACGCTGACCCGGCTCGAACCCGGGCACCGGATCGACCTGTCCGCCGCCGAACTGCGCGGCGCCGTCGAGAACGGCGTCACCCGCACCCTGCCCTCCGGTCCGAACGGCGCCGACTGCCCGGTCACCGTCCTCACCCTTACGGCGGACGGTCGCGTCGCGGTCGCCGGCCCCGAGTCCACGCCCGGCGACCTGAGGGTGGCGGTCAACCGCGACTACCTCCTGGACGCCCTGCGGGCCGGCCGCCCCGAGCAGCTGGTGCTCGAACTCGGCGGCCCGATCGTCCCCTTGGCGATCCGCACCCCGGGCCGGGCCGGCACCTACTCCCTCCTGATGCCGGTCCGCGCACCCGAGCTCACCTGATCCCCCGGTCGGGGCCCGGGCCGCCGCGCCGTTTGCTGCTGCTAGCGTCCTGCTTGCATTTGCAAGCGGAGTGTTGCAGGCTGCTGGTATGGCCTCACTGAACGTCGGCTCGCTGGGCGAGTACATCCGCGAGCAGCGCCGCAACGCGCAGTACTCCCTGCGCCAGCTGGCGGAGGCCGCAGGCGTGTCCAACCCGTACCTCAGCCAGATCGAGCGCGGGTTGCGCAAGCCGAGCGCGGAGATCCTGCAGCAGATCGCGAAGGCGCTGCGGATCTCGGCGGAGACGCTGTACGTCCAGGCCGGGATCCTGGAGGAGCGGCGCGGTGAGGGCCTGGAGCTGCGGGCCTCGATCCTGGCCGATCCGCTGATCAACGAGCAGCAGAAGCAGGCGCTGCTCGCGGTCTACGACGCCTTCCTCAAGGAGAACGCCGCCCTGCGGGGCCCGGTGGCCGAGGGTGCGCCCGCGGCCGGTGCCGGTATCGGCGTTCCACCAGCCTCCGGCCCGACGACCGACGGCTCAGCCACCCAGAACACCCACCGGGAGGACCGGTAATCATGCCGATCACCGACGAGATCAAGAAGACCCTCAGCGACCCGACCCCGCTGTACGCCATCGCCGGCGCCGGGGATCTCGCGTACGAGAAGCTGCGCGAGGTGCCGGGCCGGGTGGAGGCGCTCACCGCGGACCGCAAGGGCGCGCAGGAGAAGGCCACTGCCCGGTTCCAGGAGGCGCAGACGAAGCTGGTCGAGGCGCAGGCCAAGGTCGCCGAGACCGTCACGACGCTCCCCACCGACCTCAGGGCGCTGCAGGAGCGGGCCCAGGGTTTCGCCCTCCAGCAGGTCGGCCGCGCGGTCGAGCTGGCGGTGAAGGCCAAGGAGACGTACGACGAGCTGGCCGAGCGCGGCAAGGTCGTGGTGGACCGGGCCCGTCCGGGCGCGCCCGCCGAGACCACGCCGTCGGCCGAGGTGCCGGAGTCGCTCGAAGCCGAGCCGATCGAGGCCGAGCTGGTCGAGGACGACGCCGACGCCGACACGGGCGACGCGGGCACCCAGGCGGCCCCGAAGAAGGCCGCCCGCGCCCGGAAGGGCCCCGACCGCGCGGAGTGAGTGAAGGCGCGCCGGACGGGCACATCCGGTGACCGCGGAACGTTGACACGGATCGGACGGCCCGCCGTGCCAGGATGGGCGGCGGCCGGTGCGCCGGAGCCGAGAGACAGAGGAGAGCACGATGGGCGGAGTGGCCCAGATTCTGGACTTGGCCTACCTGAACCCGATCTGGTGGCTGTCCGTGGCCATCCTGGGTTTCAAGCTGTTCGCCCTGCTCGACGCGGTCACCCGCCGTGAGGACGCCTACCGGGCGGCGGACAAGAAGACCAAGCCGTTCTGGCTGATGATCCTGGCGATCGCCTTCGGCTGGGACCTGCTGTTCGGGGTGAACTTCTTCACCGGCATCGGGACGCTCGCCGGGCTCGTCGCGTCGATCGTCTACATGGTGGACGTGCGTCCGGCGATCCGGGCGCTCACCGGCGGCGGCGGCCGCGGCGGTCGCAGCAACACCGGCCCGTACGGGCCCTGGTAGGCCGAACGATCCGACAACACCACGGCCCGGGCGGGGAGTTCACCCGCCCGGGCCGCGTCGTGTCCGGCACCCGGTCGGCTCAGCCGAGGATCAGCTGCACCGGGTTGCGCTCCAGCAGCAGCACCGCGACGTCGTCCGTCAGCGCGCCGCCGTTCAGCTCCTCGACCTCGGCGATGGCGCTGTCGACGAGCCGGCCCCGGGTGAGCCCGGCGGACTGGTGGTCGCCGATGAGGTCGGCCAGCCCGTCCTGTCCGAGGCGGCGGGAACCGGCCCCGACCCGGCCCTCGATCAGTCCGTCGGTGTAGAGCAACAGCCGCCAGCCGGGCTGGAGTTCGAGCTGGTGGGCGGGCCAGGCGGCCTGCCCGTCGTAGCACGGCAGCAGACCGAGCGCCGGCCCGGCGAGGTCGGCGGGCAGGGTGACCGGCGGGTGGTCGCGGCCGAGCAGCAGCGGCGCCGGGTGCCCGGCCAGGTAGAGGCGGGCCTGCTCGCCGGCGCCGAGCGAGCCGAGGTCGCCGCTGGCGCCGCCGGGTTCGATGACGAGCATGCAGAGCGTCGCGAAGATCTCGTCGCTGCGCCGCTCGTGTTCCAGCACGTGCTGGAGGGTGGTCAGCAGGGCCTCGCCGGTGAGTCCGGCGAAGACGAGGGTGCGCCACGCTATCCGGAGGGCGACGCCGAGCGCGGCCTCGTCCGGGCCGTGGCCGCAGACGTCGCCGATCACGACGTGGACGGTGCCGTCGTCGGTGCGGACGGCGTCGTAGAAGTCGCCGCCGAGCAGAGCGCGGCGGCGGCCCGGGCGGTAGCGCCGGGTGAAGGAGAGGCCGGCGCCGTCGAGCAGTGGGGTGGGCAGCAGGTGGCGCTGGAGGCGGGCGTTCTCCTGGCCGCGCAGTTCGGCCTCGACCAGGCGGCGCTGGGACTCGTCGGCGCGCTTGCGTTCGACGGCGTAGCGCAGGGCGCGGGCCAGCAGCGGGCCGTCCGTCTCGTGCTTGATCAGGAAGTCCTGGGCGCCGGCCGCGACGGCGGCCGCGCCGAGTTCGGCCCCGGCGGCGTCGGTGAGCACCACGACGGCGGTGTGCGGGGCCCGGCGGAGCAGCTCGTGCAGGCCCTCCAGACCGTCGGAGTCGTCGGAGGGGTGCGGCAGGTCGGCGGGCGCGGCGAGGTCGAGCAGCACGCAGCTGAACTCGCTGCCGCGGGAGCGCCCGCGCCGGGGGCCGTGCGAGGGCACGGCGAGCAGTTCGCCGGCCTGTTCCAGGCCGCGGGCCCAGTGGATCTCGATCGAGGTGCCGCTGTCGGCGACCGCGGCCTTGATCAGCTGGGCGTCGGAGGCGTCGTCCTCGATCACCAGCAGTTTGAGCGGCGCGGTGCCGCCGGCGGCGGGTGCGTCGGCCGCGGCCGGGAGGTTTCCGGTCCGGGGCCGGGGGTGAGGTATCGGGGGAGCGGCCGTCGCCGAGCCGGTCGCGTGCGGGCGGTTGCGGGCATGGTCAACGGAGGCACCGTGATGGGCGCCCGACAGGCTCGCGGCACCAGGTGCCCGCCCGTCTCCCGTTGCGGGCATCGGTGGTTCCTCCCTTTCCCCGAGTGCGTAACGGTCAGCGTCCGTCCGCAGTGCCCGCCTGGCACCGTGCGCCGGGGAACTTCTCGCGACCATAACGTGATCTCCGGGGATTTCTCTGGCCGACCGGCGCCGTTGTGGCTTTTGCCACGCCGGTGGCGGTGTGGTGATCGGACTCGGACGACGACTGACATCCCGTCCCGGCGGCTGCCGGGCGGGGAGAGGAACGGGACGGGCGATGGTGACACGGATCACCCTGGTCGAGGGTGACATCACGGAACAGCAGGTGGACGCCGTGGTGAATGCCGCGAACTCCTCTCTGCTGGGCGGCGGCGGGGTGGACGGTGCGATCCATCGCAAGGGCGGGCCGCAGATCCTGGAGGAGTGCCGACGGCTGCGCGCCTCGCACTGGGGCGGGGGGCTGCCCACCGGGCGCGCGGTGGCGACGACGGCCGGACGGCTGCCGGCCCGGTGGGTGGTGCACACCGTCGGGCCGGTGTACCTGGCGGAGGAGTACGAGGAGCGGGCGGAGCTGCTGGCCTCCTGCTATCGCGAGTCGCTGCGCACGGCGGCGGAGCTGGGCGCGCGCACGGTGGCGTTCCCGGCGGTGTCGGCCGGGGTGTACGGCTGGCCGCCGGCGGACGCGGCCCGGATCGCGCTCGGTACCGTCGCGGAGGTGCTGGACGGCGGCGACGCGCAGGCGGGCGCGGAGCTGGCGGAGGTGCGGTTCGTGCTGTTCGGGGCGGAGATGTGCGGCGTGTTCGAACGGGCCTTGCGGGAGCTGCTCGGGCAGGGCGGGTGACGACGGAGAAGGGCGAGCCGGGCAGGGCTGGGGCCGAGCGGCGGTGGTGGCGCCGTTCGGTGGCGTCCATCGTGGCGTGACGGGACGTCAACACGCCAGGGGTATTCGATAACTCGTTCGAGTGAATGCGCTGGGTTGCTCGCCGCGTCGGGTCGCTCACCGCGCCGGACCTCGCGTCCCGGGCTGCGGCGAGACCCGGGCTACGGCGCGAGCGCCGCCCAGGGCACCGTGACCTCGCCCTGCCGCCACCGCCCGCGCGCGTCCACCAGCGGCCAGTCACCCGCCAGCGCCGTGCAGGCCGCCACCCAGCGCTGCCGCGCCCCGAACGCCCCGTACGGCGCGGCCGCCGCCCAGGCCCGGTCGAAGTCGGCGAGGAAGGCGTGTACCGGCCGGCCCGGCACGTTGTGGTGGATCAGCGCCTTCGGCAGCCGTTCGGCCAGGTCGGAGGGCTGGCCGAGGCCGCCCAGCCGGGCCGCGAAGGTCACCGTCCGGGGCCCCTCCGGGCCGAGCGCGACCCAGACGTGCCGGCGCCCGATCTCGTCGCAGGTCCCCTCGACCAGCAGCCCGTCCGGGGCCAGCCGGGCGCAGAGCCGCTGCCACACCCCGGCCACCGCCGACTCGTCGTACTGCCGCAGCACGTTGGCGGCCCGGATCAGCTGGGCCGGCGTGCCGCCGTCCAGCGGCACCTCGAAGCCGCCGCGCCGGAAGGTGAGCAGCGGCGGATCGGCGTACGGCAGCGCGGCCGCGACCCGCTCCGGCTCGATCTCGATCCCGACCACCCGGACGTCCGGGCGCACCGCGCGCAGCCGCCCGGCCAGCTCGACGGCCGTCCACGGCGCGGCGCCGTACCCGAGGTCGACCGCCACCGGCGGGCGCCCGGCGGTGCGCAGCGCGCGGCCGAGGGTGTGGGCGATCCAGCGGTCCATCCGCCGCAGCCGGTTGGTGTTGGTGGTGCCCCGGGTGACCGTCCCCACCGGCCGTCCGGTCCGCCCACGGGAGGACGCGGTCGCGGAGTCGAAGGAGGCAGCCATGCCTGGAAGGGTAGTCGGGCCGCCGCCGACACCGCTGTGACCTGGGACGTCACCCCGCCCGGCATCTCGTCCGCCGGACCGGGAATGCCGGACGCCGCCCAGGCGGTTGGCACTCTGTCGGTGATGTGTGCCCGGGACGGGGCAGCGCACACCGGACAACGGGCGGCCCGTGCGCGGGCCGCCGAGACGGGCCGCACAGAGGAGGCTTCAGCCAGGTGATCCAGCACCCCGTCCGTTCGGTACGCCGTGCCCAGCCCGCCCCGCCCGCGCGAGGCCTGCTGCAGTCGCTCGTGCCGGGCCGCCGCCGCCCGCGCCGGATAGCGATGCTGAGCGTCCACACCTCGCCGCTGCACCAACCCGGCACCGGGGACGCCGGCGGGATGAACGTCTACATCGTCGAGCTGGCCAAGCGCCTGGCCGCGCTCAACATCGAGGTCGAGGTGTTCACCCGGGCGATCTGCTCGGACGACGCCCCCACCGTCGAGCTGAGCCCGGGCGTGCTGGTGCGGCACGTCACCGCCGGGCCGTACGAGGGCCTGGTGAAGGAGGACCTGCCGGCCCAGCTGTGCGCCTTCACCCACGGGGTGCTGCGGACCGAGGCGGGCCACCGCCCCGGCCACTACGACCTGGTGCACTCGCACTACTGGCTCTCCGGGCAGGTCGGCTGGCTGGCCGCGCAGCGCTGGGGGGTGCCGCTGGTGCACACCATGCACACCATGGCGAAGGTGAAGAACGCCGCGCTGGCCGAGGGCGACACGCCCGAGCCCGCAGCCCGGGTGATCGGCGAGACCCAGGTGGTCGAGGCGGCCGACCGGCTGATCGCCAACACCACCGAGGAGGCCGCCGAGCTGGCGCTGCACTACGCCGCCCGGCCGGACCAGCTGGCCGTCGTCCACCCCGGCGTCAACCTGGACGTCTTCCGCCCCGGCGGGTCGTCGGCGCGGGCCGCCGCCCGGGACCGCCTGGGCCTGCCGCAGGACGCGGCGGTGCTGCTGTTCGCGGGCCGGATCCAGCCACTGAAGGCCCCGGACGTGCTGCTGCGGGCGGTCGCCGAACTGCTGGCGCGCCGCCCGGGGTTGCGCGAGCACCTGGTGGTGCCGGTGGTCGGCGGCCCCTCCGGCACCGGGCTGGCCCGGCCGGAGAGCCTGCACAAGCTCGCCGCCCAGCTGGGCATCGGCGACGTGGTGCGGTTCCACCCGCCGGTCGGCCAGGCCGAGCTCGCGCAGTGGTACCGCGCGGCGACGGCCCTGGTGATGCCCTCGTACAGCGAGTCCTTCGGGCTGGTCGCGCTGGAGGCGCAGGCCTGCGGCACCCCGGTGGTGGCGGCCGCGGTCGGTGGTCTGCCGGTCGCGGTGCGGGACGGCGAGACCGGCACGCTGGTGCCCGGCCACGAGCCGGCGGCGTGGGCGCAGGCGCTGGAGCCGTACGTCACCGACCCGGGCCTGGTCGCCCGGCGCGGCGAGGCGGCGGCCCGGCACGCGGGCGGGTTCGGCTGGGACACCGCCGCCGCGACCACCGCCGAGGTGTACGCGGGCAGCCTGGCCCGCCCGGCCGGCCGGCTGGCCACCGCCCGGCGGCGGCTGGCCTGACCGCCGCCCCGGACGATCCCCGGGGCCGGGCGCCGATGCCGGGGGCGCGTCACCGCTGGTGCGCGCCCCCGGTACCGCCGAGTAACGTCACCCCCATGGCAATCCGCACCAAGGACGAGGCCCTGACCCTCCTGCGCACCGCCCTGGACGACGCCGGAGCGGCCTGGGAGCCGGCCACCACCGACCCGTACACGCTGGTGGCGACGCTTCCGGGCACCCGCAAGCTGAGCACCACCTGCGCGCTGCGGGTCGGCGACCACACCCTGTCGGTGAACGTCTTCGTGATCCGCCGCCCGGACGAGAACCACGAGGCCGTCTACCGCTGGCTGCTGGAGCGCAACACCCGGCTGTACGGCGTCGCGTACGCGATCGACCCGCTCGGCGACGTCTACCTGGCCGGCCGCCTGCCGCTGGAGGCGCTCACCCCGGACGCCGTGGACCGGCTGCTCGGGACGGTCCTGGAGAACGCCGACGAGCCGTTCAACACCCTGCTGGAGCTGGGTTTCGCCTCGGCGATCCGGCGCGAGTGGGAGTGGCGCACCAAGCGCGGGGAGTCCACCCGCAACCTGGCCGCCTTCGCCCACCTGGCCGCCCCCGCGGCCGACTGAACCGCGGCCGACCGACCGGGGCCGTCCGGCCGCGGTCGGCGGGCCGTCCCCGGCGTCAGGCGCCCGCCGGGGCCTTCCCCTCCACGGCGGGCACGGCCACCTCGGCAGCGGGCACCGCCACCTCCACGGCCTCCACGGTTTCGAACGGACCGCCGTCCGCCGCAGCCCCGGTGCGCCGCCCCAGCACCGCGTATCCGGCCGCGGCGACCGTGCCGCACACCCCGCACGCGCCCCACAGCACCCCGCCACCGGCCCGCTCCAGCAGCACGCCACCCACGGCCGGGCCGATGAACGAGGCGAGCGACCAGGAGAGCGAGTAGACGCCCTGGTAGCGGCCGCGCGCGTGGGTCGGCGACAGTTCGGCGACCAGCCCCATCAGGGTCGGCGTGTAGAGGATCTCCCCGACCGTCCAGACCGCCACGGTGAGGGCGTAGAGCCACGCGGACGACCCGGCCAGGGCCGTCATCCCGAATCCCCAGCCGATGAGCAGTGCGGCCGCCGCCAGCATGGCCGTCCGGCTGCGGCCCTCGACCCACCGGGTGAGCGGGATCTGCAGCAGCACGATCAGCAGCCCGTTCAGGCCGATGACCAGGCCGTACTCGGTGGACGTGATCCCCTGCTCGCCCATGTCCACCGCGAGCGTGGTGGCGCCCTGCTGCATCACCAGGGCGAGCAGCAGGGTGAGCCCGACCACCGACATGAAGCGGCGGTCGCGGATCACCGTGACGAGGCCGACCGCCGGGGCGTCGGCCTGCGCGGCCGGGGCGTCGGGCTTGGTCTCCGGGATCTTGACGAAGATCACCACCGCGCAGAGCAGGGTGGAGACCGCGTCCAGCAGGAACAGCGTGAGGTAGCCCTGGGTGGCGATCAGGCCGGCGACGGCCGAGGAGAGGCCGAAGCCCAGATTGATGGCCCAGAAGTTCAGCGAGTAGGCGCGGACCCGGTCGGCGGCCGGGACGATGTCCGCGATGATCGCCGAGATGGCCGGGCGGGTGGCGTTGTTGCAGAAGCCGACCAGGAAGGCCACCACGGCGATCGCGACCTGGCCGTCCGTGAAGCCGAGCACGGCGGTGAACAGGGCGGTGCCGAGCTGGGCGCCGACCAGGGTCGGCCGGCGCCCGATCCGGTCGGTCAGTACGCCGGCGACGATCGACGAGACCGCCGCGCCGAGGCCGAACAGGGAGGCGACCAGGCCCGCGTAGGAGGCCGAGTACCCCCGGCTGCTGGTGAGGTAGAGCGCCAGGAAGGTGACCACGAAGGCGCCGAGCCGGTTGACCAGCGTCGAGACCCAGAGCCACCAGAACTGCCGTGGCAACCCGCCCGCCGTCTCCTGCACCATTCTTCGGATCCGGGGGTTGGTGACCAGGGTGAAGAGCATGTGGGGGGCTCCCGGGGGCGGGCGTCCGCTGAGCGGCATGGGCAGGTTCGGTCAGCCGACGCTTGTAAGTGGTGGATAAGCGGAGCACACGTTACCCACGGGCAGAAGGTCCCGACCAGCGCTTTTCGGGCCTCCACTAAGCTGGGGGCCATGGCTGACACGACGTACCGACTCATCCTGCTCCGCCACGGCGAGAGCCAGTGGAACCAGAAGAACCTGTTCACCGGTTGGGTCGACGTCGACCTCAACGAGAAGGGTGAGAAGGAGGCCGCGCGCGGTGGCGAGCTCCTCGCCGCCGAGGGCCTGCTCCCCGACGTGCTGCACACCTCGCTGCTGCGCCGCGCGATCCGCACCTCGCAGATCGCCCTGGACAAGGCCGACCGCCACTGGATCCCGGTCAACCGCAGCTGGCGCCTGAACGAGCGGCACTACGGCGCGCTCCAGGGCAAGGACAAGGCCCAGACCCTGGCCGAGTTCGGCGAGGAGCAGTTCCAGCTGTGGCGCCGCTCGTACGACACCCCGCCGCCGGTGCTGGCCGATGACGCCGAGTACTCGCAGGCCGGTGACGCCCGCTACGCGGAGATCCCGAGCGAGCTGCGTCCGCGCACCGAATGCCTGAAGGACGTCGTCGAGCGGATGCTCCCGTACTGGTACGACGCCATCGTCCCGGACCTCGCCGCCGGCAAGACCGTCCTGGTCACCGCCCACGGCAACAGCCTGCGCGCGCTGGTCAAGCACCTCGACGGCATCTCCGACGAGGCCATCGCGGGCCTGAACATCCCGACCGGCATCCCGCTGGTGTACGAGCTCGACGCCGACTTCAAGCCCGTCACCAAGGGCGGCCGCTACCTCGACGCGGAGGCCGCCGCCGCCGCCATCGAGGCGGTCAAGAACCAGGGCAAGAAGTAGGCCCAGCAGCAGAACGGCCCCCCGCCGGCGCCTCCGGTGCCGGCGGGGGGCCTTCGCGTGTCCACCTCGCTTCTGCTTCAACTGGCCCACCTGGTCGGTGAGTTGTCGGCCGCGAGAATGGTTCAGACCATTGACGGGTGGCGGTGGCGGCTCCTACCGTGAGCTCACCGGAATGGCGCAAGCATGCCAAGGATCCCCCTGTCCTGGCCGCCGTACCCCACGCGCGCGTCTGCGCCCCGGCGCACTCTCCATCCACCCCCACGGAGGAGCACCATGCGCACACGCCACATCGTCGGGGCGGCGGTCGCCGCGCTCGCGATACCGCTCACCTTCGCGCTCCCGGCGCAGTCCCACGGGTACATCTCGACGCCGCCCAGCCGGGCCGCCCTGTGCGGCGCGGAGGTCGTCACCGACTGCGGTGAGATCCAGTGGGAGCCGCAGAGCGTCGAGGGCCCGAAGGGCTTCCCGGCCGCCGGCCCGTCCGACGGCACCATCTGCGCCGGCGGGAACTCGCGCTTCGCCGAACTGGACGACCCGCGCGGCGGCGCCTGGCCGACCACGGCGGTGACGGCGGGGCAGCAGCTCACCTTCACCTGGACGTTCACCGCCCGGCACGCGACCACGAGCTTCACGTACTACCTGACCAAGCCGGGCTACGACGCCAGGCAGCCGATCACCCGGTCGAGCCTGGAGCTGACGCCGTTCCTGACCGTCCCCTACAACGGCCGTCAGGTGCCGAGCACGGTCAGCCACACCGCGACCATCCCGAGCGGGCGAACCGGCCACCAGGTGGTCGTCTCGGTGTGGGAGATCGCCGACACCGGGAACGCCTTCTACTCCTGTACCGACGTCCGGTTCTGACGGATCCCGCCGGGCTCACGGCCCGCGGAAGACCGGGGTGCACGCCCGTCTCCCACGGCGGCCGTGCACCCCGGAACCCCCGGGCCCGCCGCTCTCGCGGCGGCCCGGCTCAGTGGCCGCCGCCGCAGCAGCCACCGTCCGCGCCGCCGCACTGGCAGGGCGCGCCGGACTGGCAGCCGCAGCCGCAGCCCGGGCCACAGCCGCAGCCGGCCGCGAGGACGGGCAGCAGCTTCGGGGAGGGCGGCGCGACGGTGTCGTGTGCCGGTGTCGATCGGGTCGGGTTGGCCTTCATCGTGCTGAACCCTCCTTGTGACGGGCACACTTCGGTGCCTCCAGCTTCGAGTGAAGCCGCCGATCGGAGGGAGCGTCAACAGGCGCGCAGTGGTGGGGCGTACGGGACGTCGTGCGCCCCCGCCACCCCCGTCACGGGTTTATCCGCCCTCGGAGCGAGCGGCCGCCCCTCGGAGCCCCATGCTCCGGGACTCCCGGGACTCCCGGGACTCCCGGGACTCCCGAGGCCCGGACCGGGCGGCCGCACCGCACCGGCGGGAGGTCACTCCGCCGCCGCGGCCTCCGAGGCGGCCACGAACTCGGCCACGTGCTCGCCCGTCACCAGGTACACCACGCGCTTGGCGACCGACACCGCGTGGTCCGCGAAGCGCTCGTAGTAGCGGCCGACCAGGGTGATGTCGACGGCCGTCTCGATGCCGTGGTGCCAGCGGTCGTCGATCAGGTGCGACAGCAGCTCGCGGTGCAGGGTGTCGATCGCGTCGTCGTCCTGCTCCATCTCCAGGGCCTTGTCGACGTCCTTGGTGGCGATCACCAGACCGGCCTTGGCCACCAGGCGCTGGGCGAGCTGGCCCATCTCCAGGACGGTGGAGTGGAGGTCGCCGGGGACGGCGGAGTCGGGGTAGCGCATCCGCGCGACCTTGGCGACGTGCCGGGCGAGGTCGCCGCAGCGCTCCAGGTCGGAGCTCATCCGCAGCGAGGTGACGACGATGCGCAGGTCGGTGGCGACCGGCTGCTGGCGGGCGAGCAGGTCGATGGCTCGGTTCTCCAGCTCGTGGTGGAGATCGTTGATCTTCTGGTCGGCGGCGATCACGCTCTCCGCCAGCGCCAGGTCCGCGTCGAGGAGTGCGGTGGTCGCCCGGCCCAGTGCCGAGCCGACCAGCCGGGCCATCTCGACCAGGCTGTCGCCGATCGCATCGAGTTCCTCGTGGTACGCGTCGCGCATGCTCTCTCCTCAGTAGCTGTGTCGGTGGCGGTGCCGACCGGCCGGCCCGTCCGACCGTCGTTCCGGTGTCCGGGTGACCGCTGCTGGTGGCGCGAATCGTACGCGCACACCTGAGGCGGCGGCCGGTGGTCCGGCCCGCCACCCACTCCCACACGGGCTGCACGGCCAACTCTGCGCCGTCCGGGCGACGATGCACGGCCGGTGTGGTGAATCGGCAGCCACGTGGAGGTGAATTCTCGGCAACGCGCGGCCGATGCCTTGATCGGCCCCTTGGGGAGTGCCCTGGCCATGCGCTTACGCTGGCCACATGGACGTGAACGTGGCCGCCGCCGCTGCCTGCGCCATAGCCGGGCTCGGCGTCGGCCTCACGGCCTCCATCGCCTTCCGCTGGAGCGAACGCGAGCAGGCCAGGGGCAGGCACAGCGGCACCAACAGCAGACACCACGGTCGGCAACAGGGATTGGGCGCCGGCACCCCGGAGCCCCCGCTGCCGCCGGGGGTGGACACCGTACTCTCCGTCCTCCGCTCCTGCGCGATCGTGCTGGGCGAGGGCGACGAGGTGGTCAAGGCCAGCTCCGCGGCGTACGCGATGGGCCTGGTGCGCGGCGGCGCGGTCGCCGTGGACCAGATGCTCTCGCTGGCCCGCGCCACCCGCCGGGACGGCGAGATCCGCCAGGTCGAACTGGAGGTGCCCCGCCCCGGCGTGGCCCGTGCGGGCGAGCCGCTCGCGGTCTCCGTCCGGGTCGCCCCGCTGGGCTCCCGGCTGGTGCTGGTGCTGGTCGAGGACCAGACCGAGCGCCGCCGGGTGGAGGCCGTCCGCCGGGACTTCGTGGCCAACGTCAGCCACGAGCTGAAGACCCCGGTCGGCGCCCTGTCGCTGCTCTCCGAGGCGGTCGCCGACGCGGCCGACGACCCGGAGGCGGTGCAGCGCTTCGCCGGCCGGATGCAGATCGAGGCGACCAGGCTGGCCAGCCTGGTCCAGGAGATCATCGACCTCTCCCGGGTGCAGGACGACCGGCTGATGGTGGACCCCGAGCCGGTCGCGGTGGACGAGCTGATCGCCGAGGCGATCGACCGCTGCCGCCAGCAGGCCGCCGCCAAGCAGATCCTGATCACGGCCGGCGGCATCGCCGGCCTCTACCTGCACGGCAACCGCGGCCAGCTCGCCGCGGCCCTGGGTAACCTGGTCGAGAACGCCGTCAACTACAGCACGCCCCGCACCAGGGTGGCGATCGCCACCCGCCGGATCTCCAGCGCCGCGGCGCTCGGGGAGGCGGACGGCGAGCTGATCGAGATCTCCGTCACCGACCAGGGCATCGGCATCTCCGAGAAGGACCGCGAGCGCGTCTTCGAGCGCTTCTACCGGGTCGACCCGGCCCGCTCCCGGGCGACCGGCGGAACCGGCCTCGGCCTCTCCATCGTCAAGCACGTCGCCGCCTCGCACGGCGGCACGGTCTCGGTGTGGAGCGTCGAGGGCCAGGGTTCGACCTTCACCATCCGCCTGCCCGCCGGGCAGGCGCCCGAGGCCGAGGACACCGACGACCTCGACCGTGACCAGCACGCCCAGACCCTCACCACGGACCGGACGGCCACCACGGGCCGCGCGGACCGTTCGCTCCCCACGGGGGAGCGGGAACACCCCCTGTCAGACACAACCCCCCAGCTTGCCCCGGAGGCCTGATCGTGACCCGAGTACTGGTGGTCGAGGACGAGGAGTCGTTCAGCGACGCCCTCTCGTACATGCTTCGCAAGGAGGGCTTCGAGGTGGCCGTCGCCGCCACCGGCCCCGACGCACTGGAGCAGTTCGAACGCAACGGCGCCGACCTCGTCCTGCTCGACCTGATGCTGCCGGGCCTGCCGGGTACCGAGGTCTGCCGCCAGCTGCGGGTGCGCTCCAACGTCCCGGTGATCATGGTCACCGCCAAGGACAGCGAGATCGACAAGGTGGTCGGCCTGGAGATAGGTGCGGACGACTACGTCACCAAGCCCTACTCCACCCGTGAACTGGTCGCCCGGATCCGCGCGGTGCTGCGCCGCCGCGGCGAGGACGGCGGCGCCGGCGACAACGGCGGCGGCCCGGGCGCCCTGGAGGCGGGCCCGGTCCGGATGGACGTGGACCGGCACGTGGTGACCGTGGACGGCGCCAAGGTCGACCTGCCGCTGAAGGAGTTCGACCTGCTGGAGATGCTGCTGCGCAACGCGGGCCGGGTACTCACCCGCATGCAGCTGATCGACCGGGTCTGGGGCGCGGACTACGTCGGCGACACCAAGACCCTGGACGTCCACGTGAAGCGCCTGCGGGCCAAGATCGAGCCGGACCCGGGCGCCCCGCGCTACCTGGTCACGGTCCGTGGCCTGGGCTACAAGTTCGAGCCGTAAACCGCGACTGCGGACAGACGCGGAAGGCCCCCGCCGGCAGTTGCCGGAGGGGGCCTTCGCGTTGCGTCCGACAGGCCCGGGAGGGGCCCGCCGGACGCGGGGTGGCGCGTTAGTGGGCGCCGGCGGACGCAGTGGCGCCCGCGGGGGTGGTGGCGGCACCGGACGGCGTGGCCGCACCGGTGGTGGCCGGGGCGGCCGGGGTGGTGCTGCCGGTGACCGGGGCGGTCGCGGCGGGGGTGGCGCCCTTGGTGGGCACGGCGGCCGGGGTCGCCGTCGGGCCGAAGCCCTGGTAGAGGCCCTTGTTGGGGCTCACACCGGCCTGGGCGTCGACCTTCTGACCGTCCTTGAAGGTGAACGAGGCCGGGACGAAGCCGCCGACCTGGACACCGACCGAGGCGACCTTGGCGGACGGGTTGCCGTTGCCACCGATCGCCACGGCGCCGCCGGCCGGGACGACGATGGTGGACAGCGGGGCGCCCGCCGCGTCGGTGAACGCGGCGGTGGCACCGTTGCCGACGGTGATGGACTGCAGCTCCGCCGGGGTGTCGCCGGTGTTGGCGATGTTGACGGTCACGTTGGCGGGGCCGGTGTGCTCGCCCGAGGACTCGTCCCCGGTGACGACCACGATGTTGTTCAGCCGGAGGTTCGTTCCGAGGGTTGCCGCCGCGTTGTCGGGCTTGACCTGCAGCGTGTCCGGCGTGTTGCCGGCGGCGCAGGACGACAGCGAGGCGATGGCGATGGCGGCGATGGCGGCGATGCTGCCGCGTCGAAGGCTGCGGCTCACGGCGGCGGCTTCTCCTAAGTCACGTGTCGGTAGGTCAGGTCTCAGATTATCGACCTCACTTATGCGGTCCTCACGGGGTGGTCCCCGTGTCGCACTCCGGAGGCCCGCGGGGCGGCCGTCCGGCCGCATCCGTGGCGTGTCCAGGTCACTCTCGGGACAAGCTTCGACCAAGATCGAATAACGATGTGGATACGGCCCGATAAACGGTGAAAACCCAAGATCCAATCACGGTTTCGGGGGTGTTGCGCAAGGTTTCGCCGAGCGCCGGAACGGCCTCCGACCTGCGGGAAGCCCCTCTCGAACATCGGTCGCAGCACGTCATGGGGGTCCTTGTCAAGCCCCGAGACCGGCCCTGACCTGCGAAAACGCCCTTCGAGTGCGCCGAAAAGCGTGTTATTCTGGAAAGCCACGGAAGGGGTCCTGTCACATGACGTTCAAGGTTGGCGACACGGTGGTCTACCCCCATCACGGGGCTGCGCTGATCGAGGCCATCGAAATTCGCCAGATCAAAGGTGTGGACAAGACCTACCTGGTGCTCAAGGTGCAGCAGGGAGACCTGACGCTCCGCGTGCCCGCCGAGAACGCGGAGTTCGTCGGCGTGCGCGATGTAGTCGGCCAGGAGGGTCTGGACCGGGTCTTCGAGGTGCTGCGCGCACCGTACACCGAAGAGCCGACCAACTGGTCCCGTCGCTACAAGGCGAACCTGGAGAAGCTCGCCTCGGGTGACGTTATCAAGGTCGCCGAGGTTGTGCGCGACCTCTGGCGTCGTGAGCGCGAGCGTGGTCTGTCGGCCGGCGAGAAGCGGATGCTCGCGAAGGCGCGCCAGATCCTCGTCAGCGAGCTCGCGCTGGCGGAGAACACCAACGAGGACAAGGCGGAGACGCTGCTCGACGAGGTGCTCGCCTCGTAGTGCAGTCGGGCTACCGCCCACCGCTCACAGCGCCCGGTGTCGGCGCGCCGCTCCCAGGACGAAGCGTCCGGGGGTGGTGCAGTGGCACTTCGGGCGCTGAGGCGTGTCCGGACGACGCCCCCGGCCCGAGCCGGTCCAGGCCCACAGGACCACACCGCCCCGCAAGACGCCTTGCAAGACCGATTCTGCGGGTTGTGCGGCGGACGGTGGACCGTGGTTCTTCGGAAGGGGCCCGTTGCGCCCGCCGGGCACGCCAAGGCCATACCCACTTCGCCGAAGGAGTGAAACCTGAACGCCTCAGCAGCAGTCGCAGCAGCAGTGGTGCCCGCCGCCGGACGCGGTGAGCGGCTGGGGCCCGGCGCCCCGAAGGCCCTGCGGGAACTGGGCGGTGTGCCGCTCCTGGTGCACGCCGTGCGGGCGCTGGCCCGCAGCCGGGCGGTCGGCCTGGTCGTGGTCGCCGCGCCCGCCGACGGGGTGGCCGAGGTGGTCGCCCTGCTGGACAGCCACGGGCTGGACGACAAGGACATCCGGGTGGTGGCCGGTGGCGCGACCCGCCAGGAGTCGGTCCGGCTCGGCCTGGCCGCGATCCCGGCCGAGGTGGAGGTCGTCCTGGTGCACGACGCGGCCCGCCCGCTCGTCCCGGTCGAGGTGGTGGACGCCGTGGCGGCCGCCGTCCGGGCCGGAGCCGAGGCGGTGGTGCCGGCGGTGCCGCTGGCCGACACGGTGAAGCGGGTCGAGCCGAGCCCGGGTCGCCCCGAGCCGGTGCTCGACACGCCCGACCGGTCCACCCTGCGTGCGGTGCAGACCCCGCAGGGCTTCGACCGGGCCACCCTGGTCGAGGTGCACGCCAAGGCCCTGGCCGAGGAGGCCGCGGGCGCCGCCGACACGCCGTCGGTCACCGACGACGCCGGCCTGGTGGAGCGCTACGGCGGCCGGGTCGTCGTGGTGCCCGGCCACGAGGAGGCGTTCAAGGTCACCCGTCCGCTGGACCTCGTGCTCGCCGAGGCCGTACTCGCCCGCCGGAGGGCCTCCGATGCCTACTGATCCGCTGTCCACCGACGCGTCGGCCACCGAGTCACCGGCCCCCGAGCCGTCGGCGCCGGCTCGCGCGCTGCCGCGCATCGGCATCGGCACCGACGTGCACGCCTTCGAGGCCGGTCGCCCGCTCTGGGTGGCCGGACTGGAGTGGCCGGACGCCGAGTTCGGGCTCTCCGGGCACTCGGACGCCGACGTCGCCGCGCACGCCGCCTGCGACGCGCTGTTCTCGGCCGCCGGAATCGGCGACCTGGGCGCGCACTTCGGCACCGACCGGCCGGAGTGGGCCGGCGCGTCCGGGGTGAAGCTGCTCGGCGAGGCGGCCCGGCTGGTGCGTGCGGCGGGCTTCGAGATCGGCAACGTCGCGGTCCAGGTGATCGGCGTCCGGCCGAAGATCGGCAAGCGGCGGGCCGAGGCGCAGGCCGCGCTGTCGGCCGCGGCCGGTGCGCCGGTGTCGGTGTCCGGCACCACCACCGACGGCCTGGGCCTGACCGGCCGGGCCGAGGGGCTGGCCGCGATCGCCACCGCCCTGGTGTACGAACGGCGTTGAGCCCGTCGGTCCGGGGCGGGGCGGGCCGGCGGCCGGTCGGGAAGGCCCGGTGCGGGACCGGCACAGGTCCGGCACCGGTCCGGTGCGAGGTCGGTGCGGGGTCGGGAATTAATCCGCGGTGACGGGTGTTCAGGAGTCGGTGCCAGGGCTCGAATCGATACGGTTCGGTGCGGGCCCGGGCGCAGGCTCCGCCTGGCAGTGGCCCGACCTCCGACCCGACCGACCGGAAGAAGGTCCCCGATGACCACCCAACTCTCCGACCGCGCCAAGGCCTTGATCGACGGCAAGAGCTTCGCCGTGGTCTCCACCATCCAGCCCGACGGCAGCCCCCAGTCCTCGGTGGTCTGGGTGGAGCGCGACGGCGAGGACATCCTGTTCTCCACCGTCGAGGGCCGTCGCAAGCACCTCAACCTGCTGAAGGACCCGCGCATCTCGCTCGTGGTCAACCCGCCGGAGAGCCCGTACGAGTACCTGGAGGTGCGCGGCTCGGCCACCCTCACCACCCAGGGCGGCCGCGAGTTGATCAACCGGTTGGCCGCCAAGTACCGCGGTGAGGACGTCTACACCTTCGACGGCCCGGAGGACGTGCGGGTGATCGTCCGGCTCACCCCGCGCAAGGTGGTCGGCAGCATCTGACCCCGGAGGAGTGGGTGCCTCCGACAGGACGCGGCGAGGAAACGCCCTTGTCGCGGTATTGACATTCGGGAATGTCGCGGGGCACCCCCTCCTGCCCACTACGCTTGACGCTGTGAGCATTCGCCTGTACGACACCAGCACCCGCCAGGTACGCGACTTCGTCCCGCTTGTACCGGGCTGTGTCTCGATCTACCTGTGCGGCGCTACCGTCCAGTCGGCGCCTCATATCGGGCACATCCGGTCCGGGCTCAACTTCGACATCATGCAGCGGTGGTTCGCCTACCGCGGCTACCAGGTGACCTTCGCCCGGAACGTCACCGACATCGACGACAAGGTGATCGCCAAGGAGCGCGAGCTCGGCACCCCGTGGTGGCAGATCGCCTACGAGAACGAGCGTGCCTTCAACGACGGCTACACCGCGCTCGGCTGCCTGCCGCCGACCGTCGAGCCGCGGGCCACCGGGCACATCCCCGAGATGGTCGAGATGATGCGGGGGCTCATCGAGAAGGGCCACGCCTACGCGGCGGACGGCAACGTCTACTTCGACGTGAAGTCGTACCCCGACTACCTCGCGCTCTCCAACCAGAAGCTGGCCGACCTGCGCCAGCCCTCGGCCGAGGGCGAGACCGGCAAGCGCGACCACCGCGACTTCGCGATGTGGAAGGCCGCCAAGCCGGGCGAGCCGAGCTGGGAGACCCCGTGGGGCCGCGGCCGTCCCGGCTGGCACCTGGAGTGCTCGGCGATGGCCCACAAGTACCTCGGCCCGGCCTTCGACATCCACGGCGGCGGGCTGGACCTGATCTTCCCGCACCACGAGAACGAGATCGCCCAGTCCAAGGCCTACGGCGACGACTTCGCCAACTTCTGGGTGCACAACGCCTGGGTCACCATGGCCGGCGAGAAGATGAGCAAGTCGCTGGGCAACTCGGTGCTGGTCTCCGAGATGGTCCAGCGGTGGCGGCCGATCGTGCTCCGCTACTACCTGGGCGCCCCGCACTACCGCTCGATGATCGAGTACAGCGAGGAGTCGCTGCGTGAGGCCGAGGCCGGTTTCGGCCGGATCGAGGGCTTCATCCAGCGCACCATCGAGCGCTGCGGGACGGTCGACGCCGCGCCCGAGGTGCCGCCGGCCTTCGCCGAGGCGATGGACGACGACCTGGGCGTGCCGCAGGCGTTGGCCGTCGTGCACACCGCCGTCCGCCAGGGCAACAGCGCCCTGAACGCGGACGACAAGGAGAACGCGGTGGCGCGACTCGCCGAGGTCCGTGCGATGCTCGGAGTGTTGGGTCTCGACCCGCTCGACCCGCAGTGGGCCGGGACGGAGCGCGGCGAGGCTGGGACACTGAAGAGCATGCACGGTGTGGTCGACTCGCTGGTCCGCCTGGTCCTGGACCAGCGGCAGGCGGCGCGGCAGCGTAAGGACTTCGCCACCGCGGATGCCATCCGCGACCAGCTCGGCCTCGCCGGGCTGGTGATCGAGGACACCCCGTCCGGCCCGCGCTGGACGATCAACAGCCAGTAACCCCATCTGACGATCGGGGTGAGGGTGGGCCGTACCGGACCGGTGCGGCCCTCCCGCATGACGTAGCGCATGCCGTCGGCCGCCGCCGGACAGAACGGGGCGGCCGGGCATGCCGAACAGACAGGATGTACAGCCATGGCCGGCAACAGTGCGCGCAGGAACCGCCGCAACCCCGGATCGAAGAAGGGCGCGTCTGTCGGTACCGGCGGGCACAGCCGCAAGGCGCTCCAGGGCAAGGGCCCGACCCCGCCCGGGGAGGAGCGCAAGGGCCACCCGAAGCAGCGCGCCGCCAACGCCGCGATCAAGCGCGAGCGGGACGCCAAGGCCCGTGCCGGCATGCGCCGGTCCGGCGGTGGCGGGCGCGGCGGCCGCGGTGGCGCGGGTGCCGCCGAGCTGGTCTTCGGCCGCAACTCGGTGGTCGAGGCCCTGAAGGGCGACGTGCCGGCCACCGCGCTGTACGTCATGCAGTTCATCGACACCGACGACCGCGTCCGCGAGGCCTTCCAGGCCGCCAACGACCGCGGCATCCCGCTGATGGAGGCCCCGCGCCCGCAGCTGGACCAGATGACCGGCGGGCTCAACCACCAGGGCCTGGTGCTCCAGGTCCCGCCGTACGAGTACGCGCACCCCGAGGACCTGCTGGGCGAGGCCGCCGACGCCGGCCAGGACGCGCTGATCATCGCGCTGGACGGTGTCACCGACTCGCGCAACCTCGGCGCCGTGGTCCGCTCCGCCGCCGCCTTCGGCGCGCACGGCGTGGTCATCCCCGAGCGCCGCGCGGCCGGCATGACCGCCGGTGCCTGGAAGACCTCCTCCGGCGCCGCCGCCCGGCTGCCCGTCGCCCGGGCCACCAACCTCACCCGCACCCTGGAGGCCTACCAGAAGGCCGGCCTGATGGTGGTCGGCCTGGCCGCCGACGGCGAGGCCGAGCTGGGCGACCTGGAGCTGCTGACCGGCCCGGTGGTGATCGTCGCGGGCAGCGAGGGCAAGGGCCTGTCCCGGCTGGTCTCGGAGACCTGCGACATGCGGGTGCGGATCCCGATGTCCGGGCTGACCGAGTCGCTGAACGCCGGTGTCGCGGCGGGCATCGTGCTGTACGAGGCCGCGCGGCTGCGGGCCAAGCGCTGACCCCTGGCGCACCGGCGGCTGCCGCAGCGCGGGTCGTCGCCGCAGCACACGCGGTGGCCGGTGCGCAGGGGATCTTCCGAATTCTCCGCAGTCCGAGTGAAAAGCGATCGGGCCCGACCGGGCCCGATCGCTTTTCTCATGATCATTTCAAGCAGGCGCCGGATATCCACTCGGGAGAGTGTCCTAAGCGGCCGTCACCCGGTTAGACGGGCGTGGACACCAGAACACCTCGGCGCCCCCTGTTCGGCGGCGGCAGCACCGGGATAGACGCGGGCCCCGGCCTTGACACGGTCAAGGTGCCGTCCGACCCCGCGCGCCTCAGCAACACGCAGGCGAGCTTCCGGCTCCGGCTCGGCGCCCCGGTGGCGCCGCTGATCGAGGCCCCGGCCGGACTGCTGTCCACCGGTGCCGCGTTCGGCGACCCGTACGCCAACCAGGGCCTGATCCGCCGTCCGCTGGTCACCCCGCAGGTCGTCGTGCCCGCCTCCGCCGTCCCGGCGATGGCGGGGGCCGCCGGGGGCGGTGCGCCGCGCCGCAAGGGCCGGGTCACCGCCGTCACCTGGACCGGGCAGGCGCCCCCCGGGGACCTCGCGGCCACCCAGCTGCTGGAGGCCGTCCGGCTCACCGGTTCCGCCTCCGGGGGCGTCGGCCTGGCCGAGTCGGACACCCAGGTGATCCCGACCTACTCGGGTGCCCGGACCGTCCCGCGCCAGCCCCGGTCGGGTGCCGGCACCGCCACCTACGCGGGCGTCGGCCCGGTCGGCGCGCCGCAGGGCTGGACCCCGAGCGGCGAGCTGCCCGAGGTCTCCGCGACGGCCACCGAGGGTCGGCAGGCCTGGTACCCCGGACGCCGGGTCGACCTCGGCCTGGTCCTGCTGCCGCTGCGCGCCGTCCTCGGCTCGCTGTCCGTCTACGCCGGGTTCAGCAAGCTCTGCGACCCGGTGTACTTCGACGGCGGCGAGCGCGGCTCGATGATGCGCTGGCTCGCCTCGCTGCACCCCTGGAAGGTCGCCGAGCCGCTGCTGGCCTTCGCCATGGCGCACCCGGTCGGTGCCGGCCTGGCGGTGTCGTTCACCGAGATCGTGGTCGGCGTGCTGACCGTCCTCGGCCTCTGGCAGCGGCTCGCGGCCGGGGCGGCGATGCTGCTCTCCGCCGCGCTGCTGTTCACCGTCAGCTGGCGGGCCGTACCGGTCTACGACACGCCCGACCTGATTTTCCTGGCGGCCTGGAGCCCGCTGCTGATCGCCGGCGCGCCGTTCGCCTCCCTGGACGGGCGGCTCAACCTGGAGGCCTGGCGGCGGTACGGCGCGGACGCGCCCGCCGCGCTGCGCCGACGGGTGCTGCGCCGCGGCACGGTGGTCACCACGGTCGTCGTCGGGCTGACCCTGCTGCTCGGCTCGATGCTCGGCGCGGCGGTGCGCACCGGCGCCCGGCCGCACCAGGCGCCGGCCCGTCCGGCCACCGACTACGGCACGCCGGTCTGGCCGGGCGGCGCCCCGACCGGCACCCCGGGCGGCCAGGGCTCGTCCACCTCGCCCTCGCCCGCCGCCCCGCGACCGGCCACCCCCACACCGAGCCCGACCGCTCCGCCCTCCTCCGCCCCGGCCTCCCGGCCGACCGGCCCGACGCCGAGCGGCAAGGGGCACTCCACCAAGGCGGAGAGCGGGGCCGGTGCGAGCCCGGCCGCGCCGTCCGCCGCCGTGCCGCCGGCCGGCTCCTCGCCCGCCCAGCGCAGCACCCCGGCCCCCGGCGGCTCGGGGACGGCGTCCAAGCCGAGCCCGAGCTCCGGGGCGGGCTCCGGGCTGCTCGGCGGGGTGCTGGGCAGCGGTCCGCTGACCGACCTGTCCGGCGGTGCCCGCTCCTCCCGCCCGGGGGCGCCTACGTCCACCTGAGGGGTCTGACGGTTCGCGGACGCGGTCGGTCGGGTGCTCCATGGCGGAGCACCCGGCCGATTGCCGTTGCCGCTCGCTTGTGCCCAGAGGGGTTGCCGCTTCGCCGTTCGTGCCCGGGGGCGTTACTGCGGGGCGCGGCCGGCCCCGGCGGCGAGCTCCTTGGCGGCCTCGGTGAGGTCCTTCGCGGTGTCGATGGCGCGCCAGTACACGCCCTGCGGCAGCTGGTAGCCCGCCAGCCGCTTGCTGCGCGCCAGTTGCGGGAACGTGGTGCGCTCGTGGTCGCCCACGTCCGGCAGCAACTCGGCGAACTCCGGGCTGAAGACGTACAGCCCGGCGTTGATCAGGAACGGCGAGGGCGGTGCCTCGATGAAGTCCAGCACGTTGCCGAACTGGTCGGTCTCCACCGCCCCCCACGGGATCCGCGGCCGGGCCAGCGCGAGCGTCGCGACGGCGTCCCGCTCGTGGTGGAAGGCGGCCATGTCGCGCAGGCTGAACCGGGTCCAGATGTCGCCGTTGGTGGCGTACCAGGGCTCGTCCGGGCGGGGCAGCGCCTTGGCCGCGTACTTGAGTCCGCCGCCGCGCCCGAGCGGCTCCTCCTCGACCACCGTGCGGACGCGCAGCGGCAGGTCCGCCTTGTCGAGCCACTCCTCCAGCACGTCGGCGAGGTGCCCGCAGGAGACCACCACGTCGGTGACGCCCTCGGAGGCCAGCCAGGCCAGCTGGTGACCGAGGATCGGCGTGCCCGTTCCCGGGATCTCGACCAGCGGCTTGGGGCGGTCGTCCGTGTAGGGCCGCAGTCGCGAGCCCTGGCCGCCGGCCAGGATCACGGCCTGGGTGACGGGCGTCGTGGTCGGCCGGGGCGGATGGGGCGGCGGGGACGTGAGGTCGGCGGTGGGGCCGGAGTCAGCGGTCATGCCTGAACAATAAGGCGCCCACCGGGCCGGTCGGCCGGAGCTGCGGACGCCGGTCCGGGCCGCCGGTGGGGGCCGACCGGCCGGGGCCGCGGGCCGGGGCCGAGGGGGCGGAGCCGAGGGGGCGGCCGGATCTGCCGCGGGGCAGCCCGAGCCGCCGACGTCGTCAGCCGGCGATGCCCGCCGCGAACGACCCGTCGCAGACCGGGCGGGCGAACGACCGGGCCCGCTGCACGTCGCCCTGGTACTTGCGCACCGCGGCCTTGCCCAGCTCGGTGGCGAGCGAGGTGCAGTACGGCGTCAGTGACGGCTGCTCGCGCATCGAGCGCTCCAGCAGGTCCAGCGCGGCGGACGGGTTCTTCGCCCGCAGCTCGTCCAGCAGCGCCACCCGCAGCGACTCCTGCGGGGCGAGCCCGTCCGAGGACTTGCCCGCGGCCGCGTTGGCGGTGGTGCCGGTGGCCGCGTTGGCGGTGGCGGAACGCCCGATCCCGGCACCGTCACCGCTGGACGCCGCCACGACCTGCTGGTCGAGGCCGGCCGGCGGGGCCCACGGTACCCGGGTCACGGCGAGGGTGCCGGTGGTCACCAGGACGACCGGCAGGGTCAGGGCGACGGTCTGGCCGATACGGCGCACAAGCTGCTTCACCCTCAGGAGAGTAGCGGTGGGTGCGGGCGAGATCGCCCTCCGTTACACCATCGAGTGACACCGTGTCCGGTTTCGTCCCCACGCCGTGTTGACGCGGGGGTGTACGGGCGGAGCCCGCCGGACCGGGAGTGGTCCGACGGGCTCCGCGTGGTGGCTCGCCCGGACGACCGGGCACGCCGTGCTCAGCTGCTCAGGCGGGCACCCGAGCTGGTGGAGAACACGTGGGTCTCATTGGCGATCGGCACGACGTGGATCGTCTCGCCGCGGGCCGGGATCTGCCGGCCGTGCACGCGGACGACCAGCTCCTTGTCCTCGCCGCCGATCTTGGTGGTGCCGTACACGAAGCCGTCCGAACCGAGCTCCTCGACCACGTTCACGGTCACCGCGACGCCCTCGATGCCGCCCGCCGGGACGATCTCGAAGTGCTCCGGGCGGATGCCGACGGTCACCGACTTGTCGGTGCCGGCGCCGGCCAGGTCGTCACGCGAGACGTTGACCACCGAGCCGCCGAACTTCACGCCGCCGTCCACCAGCGGCACCTCGACCAGGTTCATCGCCGGCGAGCCGATGAAGCCGGCCACGAACAGGTTGGCGGGCTTGTCGTACATGTTGCGCGGGGTGTCGACCTGCTGCAGCACGCCACCCTTGAGCACCGCGACCCGGTCGCCCATGGTGAGCGCCTCGGTCTGGTCGTGGGTGACGTACACCGTGGTGATGCCCAGGCGGCGCTGCAGGCCGGCGATCTGGGTACGGGTCGAGACGCGCAGCTTGGCGTCCAGGTTCGACAGCGGCTCGTCCATCAGGAAGACCTGCGGCTGGCGCACGATCGCGCGGCCCATCGCGACACGCTGGCGCTGACCGCCCGACAGCGCCTTCGGCTTGCGGTCCAGGTACTCCGTCAGGTCGAGGATCTTCGCGGCCTCCTCGACCTTGGTGCGGATCTCCGCCTTGTTCACACCGGCGATCTTGAGCGCGAAGCCCATGTTCTCGGCGACGGTCATGTGCGGGTACAGCGCGTAGTTCTGGAACACCATGGCGATGTCCCGGTCCTTCGGGGGCAGGTGCGTGACGTCCCGGTCGCCGATCCGGATCGAGCCGCTGTTGACGTCCTCCAGACCGGCCAGCATGCGCAGGCTGGTCGACTTGCCGCAGCCCGACGGGCCGACCAGCACGAGGAACTCGCCGTCCGCGATCTCCAGGTCCAGCGCGTCCACCGAGGGCTTGTCCGCCCCGGGGTAGACACGGGTTGCCTGCTCGTACGTGACAGAAGCCATGGTCGTACTCTCCTCCACCGGCAGGAACGTGCCGGACGATCCGAGTAAAGGGGGATTCGTTCGTCTTCATCAGCCCGCCCAGTGGTCTGAACCACCACGCGAACCGACTTCCGGCGACGCTACCTGCGCTTCCGTGGCTTGTCAGCCCCCAGCCCACCCGATTTCGGCATCGGTTCCATCACGCCCACCCCACTCCACCAACCCCCGGATATCCCCACACCCCACCACCCCGGCCCGGTAGACTGCCCCCGGTGCCGCCGTGATCCCTCGCGGACGGTCACCGTGCCTCCTTAGCTCAGCTGGCCAGAGCACCGCTCTTGTAAAGCGGGGGTCGTCGGTTCGAACCCGACAGGGGGCTCCACAACTCGCTTATCTGGCGGGGAAGTTGAGGGCCGACTCCGACAGGGGTCGGCCCTCAACGGGTTCCCGGCACACATTCAGCACACGTCAGGCCGCAGCGGCCAGTTCGCCGGCCTCCAGGGCCGCCAGCTGCTCGGCGAGTTCCCGGGCCTTGCGCGCGGCCTTCTCGGCCTTCTTTCGGGCCTTCCCCAACGCCTTGGTGCGCTGGGCGTCGAGCCGGTCGGAGACCTCGTCCAACCGGTCCGGCCAGAGGTGACCGTACGTGTCCAGGGTCAGCGTCGCGGTCTTGTGGCCAAGCATGGTCTGGACCACCTTGACGTCAGCTCCACTGGCGATCGCCAGCGAGGCCGCAGTGTGCCGGAGTTTGTGCAGGGTGATTCCCAGATCGCCGAGTCCAGCCGCTATGAGTGCGCCCTTGAAGTGCCTCCGCATAAAGTTGCGGATCATCAGGACGCCGCCGCGTGGTGCGACGAAGAGGTATTCTTCCGGCTTTCTCCCGGCGATGATCTTAGTCAGTTCGGCAATGAGAAATGCCGGGATGGGGACAGACCTTCGTTCGTGGTTCTTAGGGCTGTCCTCCAGGTACAGCTTTCCCTTATCCGACCCCCATGCCTGCGCAATTCTGACGCGCCTGGTTTTCAGATCCACGTGCTTGATCTGGACCGCCGTTGCCTCACCCCAGCGAACTCCGGTGTAAGCCAAGAAGAGGATGAGGGCCCGGTATTCTCCGCAGGCTTCCGCAAGCGCTTCTACTTGTACATCTGTCAGGTAGACGTGTTCGGCGGGTGTGTACCGGGGGAGTGGCACTCCGATGGCGGGGTTGTGCGCGATCTTCTTCGTCCGAACCGCATAGCCGAGGACGCTCTTGAGGACGACCCAGATCTTCCGGATGGTTGCCGCGCTCAGAGGTGAGCCGGAGGCAATCGAGTCCGACATGATGGTTCCCAGCCAGGTCACGATGTCTTCGTGCTGCACATCGGCAACTGCGGTGGTGCCCCAGCGAGGAATCACGTGGAGGTCGAGGACGCCTCGGTAGCGGCTTCGGGTCGATCGGCGGACGTCGACCTTGGAGGTGAACCAGCCTTCCGCGATCTCGGCAACCTTGGTACGGCCGGCCCGGGGGTCTCGGTACGTTCCGAGGCCGAGGGAGCTCTCGATCTCGGTTCGCTTGGATTCGGCGTCGACCTTCCTGAGGAAGGTGAGCATGCGGGGTTTCCCGCTAGGGTCGTACCAGCGGACCCGGAAGCGGCCCGGCGGCTTGCGCCCGGTCGGCTTCGCCTTTGCGGCGGCCGTCTTGTAGGCGGCGTGGTTAATGCGGTCTTCTATCCATACGCGGGACATAAATCACCTGGAGATGCTTTGCAGTGTTCATGGTCATATCCATTCCTTCTTTCTGCCCGTTCGAATGTGCGGCTTCTGCCGCATTTCGGGTTTCATGGTTTATCGGTGATCCGCACGTCGCGCAGGTGGTGAACACGGGGCGCGGAAGGGGTGGGCCGGAGGCCGGGGTACTTCGCCGGAGATCAGGCCGGTCGGGCTAGCGGCCTGATGCCGAGCGCGGGGTTGCTGGGCAAGTGCCTGTTGCGGACGCCGTGCTCCAAGACGCGCTTGAGCGCTGCGAGGACGCTGTTGATCGTGGCGGCGCTCAGCCGGCCTTCGGCATGTAGATCCGCCATCAGGCGCTCGACGTCTGTCCGGGTGATCGTGATGGCGAGCCTGCGCCCAAGGCGCGGCAGCACGTGTAGGTCGAGCGGCCTGCGGTTCGGGAACCTCGGTGCCCCCGGCCGGGCGGACTGCACCGGCAGGGACGACCAGCGATCGACCAGGCTGCTGAGCGTCACTGGCGCCAGGCCGTGGGCGATTTTTGCCCGCACGGCCGCTGCGAGGTGCGGGGTCGGCAAGCTCAGGCTGTGGGAAGTGCCCGACTCGTCGCGCCAGCGGACGCGGTAGCGGGCTGGCGGGGTGCGGCCGGCGGCGCGAGCGCGTTCGACGGCCAGGAGGTAGTCCGCGTGCTTACCGCGGTCCTCGATCCGAGCGTGGAGCATGGTCTTCTGCCGATCATTGATGGATACATGCCATAAAGTTCCTCTTCTCTGCCCGTACGGGTGCGGGACCGGCTGGTCGCGCAATCGGGTTCGCTGAACTGGCGTCTCGGCGTTACCGGACGCAAGTGTGGTGCAGGTCCTACTTCGAGCCGGGGTCGCCCGGCTTGAGCAGCGCGGCGAGTTCCTCCGGGCTGGCGCCCGACGCGACCGCACTGTTGATCTTCTCCAGCATCGCCGTCACCTCCGAGTTGAAGGACTCGGTGAGCGCCGCAGCGCGGTCCTGGAGTACCGAGCGGGTGAGGTCGGCGACGGCCTGCTGGCCATCGTTGGCCGGCATCCGCTGGAGGGCCGCCGAGTAGAACTGCCGCGAATCGCTTTGGGGCAACGCCTGCCGCCCACAGAGCCAATCCAGTATCAACTGGCCGTCGCTGACTGCCAGTTCGGGGGTCAGCCGAAGCCTTGTCCCGGGTTCGGCGTTGTCAGGCAGGCCCAGCAGGTGGATCGGTGCGATGTCCAACACCACTGCCAGTACTACGAGTTCGTCGATGGACAGCTCGCGCCGTCGAACCCCGTCCGCGTCTCGGCGGCCGGTTTCGATGTTGCTCAGCGCGGCGGACGTCAGCTTGACCGCGCCGACCGCAGCGCAGGCGTCGGCCAGTTGCTTGGTGGTCCACCCGCGTCGAGTCCGCGCTTCCTTCAGCCGGACCGCTGCCGCATCGCTCACCGACAGTGTCGGGGGAGCTGAGCCGCTGGACATCTGGCCTCCTTGCTCGTCGTATCGGCGACTCTACCTAATCGCTTGTCGATTGTGCAATCGACAAGCGATAGGCCATGGATGAGGCGTCGATTCGACGAATGTGCCCTTCTTGGGTGGTCGGGGCGCTGAACTAGGCCTACATGCGTCGAAACGACGAGTGTGATCGCCGTATTGACAACCCGAAGGGCTCTGGTTGATGCTCATCTCGGTTGTTCGAACGACGAGTTAACTTGTCGAAACGACGAACGAGATGGATGTGAGCACCCGTGAGCACGGACAGGTTGTGGACCTTGCAGGAACTCGCGCAGTTCCTTGGCGTCCCAGAGCAGTCGATCTACCAGATGAACTGGAAGGGGACCGGCCCGCGCTCCTTCAAGGTGGGAAGGCATCGGCGCTACGACCCGCACGACGTGCGGCAGTGGCTCGAATCCCGTTCCTCCGACATGGGGAGCGGTCGATGAAGCGATGGAGTGCACCCCGCCGCCCCTGGTGGTCGGTGGACGACGCGGCGTCTTACCTCGGCATCGGAACGGCGGACCTGCGAGAGCTTGGAGCCGTTGGCATCGGTCCGAAGTACACCGAGGACGCCGAAGCCGTTCGGCACTACCGGCCGGCGGACGTTCGGCTGTGGGCCTCGACCGGCCTGGTGCGCGACGGCCGCGGCTGGAACGCGGAGGCACGGTGACCCGCGACCGAGAGAGCGCCCTCACCGCGAACCCGCCGACGGACCGGGGCGGGTGCCCGCTGCCGCCCCGCCCGCCCTGACTGGCTCGCGCTCGCCCGCCAGCACGGTCCGACGCCGACCCCCACCTCAGGAGATCACCATGCAGAGCTTCACCCACGACCGCTACGCCGAACAGCCGCCCACCGGCTGGATCGGCCGGCACTGGATGTCGACCGCGAAGGACGGCTCCGGCCGGTACCTTCGCGGAGTGATCCTCGATGTCCGCCCTGGAAGCGTTCACGTTCAGTGGCAGTCCTCCGAGGACCGAGTCGTTCCCCCCGAGTGGACAGCCACCGACAGGGGGACGCTCGCCAGAGAGTGAGCAGGGAGAAGGCCGGGGGCCTCACCGTTCGTGGTGAGGCCCCCGGCCTTCTCCCTGTCGTCATTCGGGGAGCCTGTCTTCGACGACCGGGGCGACGGCACCCTGCCCCAAGGCGGCAGGCCTTGTGCTGGTCGAGCAGTTCCCGCACGTCGGAGATGCGGCCGGCTGCGGCGGTTGCCGACCTCGTCCACCAGGCTCTTGAGAGGCTGGCTGAAGTGGCCGGGGCCGGGTATCAGCGGGCGAAGGCCCGTACGGACAAGGTTGTCCGTACGGGCCTTCGCTGTGTCCTCTGGTGGTCAGGTCAGCCGACGCGGCGCAACAGCGCCACCACGGCGTCGCCGTACGCCCTCGAACGCTCCCAGACTGCGCGCCGATCACGGTTGGCTTGCTGGAACTCGTCCTCCCGGTCGGCCCTCACCCGCATCCCGAGCCGGGGGTTGACCCACGTCTGCACCTTCCAACTGGTCTTGCTGCCGAGCCGGCGGAGCGGCTCAACCGACGTGCCCTCGCCACGGTGTCCGTCCGGTTCGAACGCCTCGTAGAAGGCGTCGCGGTTCTGGTGCCCGAGCAGGCTGGCCTGGAGGAGGCGTGCCTGCTCGGCGACGGCCAGGACCAGCGGGTCGTCTTCCGGCAGCCCGACGAGGCGCTCGGGGCCGGGCAGCGGGATCACCCGCCAGATTCCGGCGTCGTCCCGGGTGGCCGCTTCGCGCCACCAGCGAGGGGTGGCTGCTCCGGGCAGTACCCGCCCGTGCGGAAGCCACAGCGGTGCGGGGCGGCCGGCGGCGCGGCGGCACAGAGCGAACCGGGCGGCCTTGAGCAGGGCGGCATCCCGGGCCCGGCTGAGCGCGACGTTGGAGAGGAGGCGTCCTCGGCTGCTGCGGTCTCCGGAGTGCTGGGTGAGAGCGGCTTCCGCCCAGGACGCGGTGCTGTGCGCCAGCTCCGCCCGTTCGGCGAGTTCGCGGACCGTGCTGCTCCACGAATGTTGGATCATGCTTCCTGCTTCGATCGAGGCGGTGCTGGCTGCATCAGGACGGGACGATCCGCCGGAAGGCCACGGCCTGTTTGTCCCAATATCCACCCGTGAAATGGGTGATCTGGATGTTCTTGCCAGTCCGCGGGGCGTCGAGGACCAGGTTCGAGCCCAGGTACATCCCGACGTGTCCGGGTGCACTCGGCGTGCCGTCGGAGCCGGCGAGGAAGATCAGGTCCCCGGGCTTGAGTTGCTGCGCGCCGTAGACCGGAGTCCCATCGTAGACCTGCTCGAAGGTGGTCCTGTGGATGGTGAGCCCGGCGGCCTGGTAGGCGCGGAGCATCAGGCCGGAGCAGTCGTAGCTCGGGTTTCCGGTGCCGCCCCACTGGTAGGGCATGCCCAGTTTGGAGATTCCGAACTGGATTGCGGTCACGATCGTGGTCGGGGTTCCGGCCGGTAGCGAGAAGCCGGCGGGAAGGCTGATGGCCTCGGTCGTCGTCTGGCCGTCCCCGTTGCCGAGCGAGCAGTTCGTGGCGTTCCCGCCGAAGGTGGCTGCCAGGTGCTGAGCGAGCCCCTCCCACTTCGCGTAGGCGTCTGGCAGCGCGCTCCGCTGGACCCGCTGAGCGGCCACGGTGACCGGCAGGATCTCCCACATCGGCACCTTCACCAGCTGCGCGTAGAACATCTTCGACGAGTAGACCGGGTCCATGATCTGCGCAGGCGATCCCCACCCCTGGCTGGGGCGCTGCTGGAACAGTCCGAGTGAATCCCGGTCTCCGGAGGTCAAATTCCTCAGCGTCGACTCCTGCATCGCGGTCGCCAGCGCGACCACGGCCGCCTGCGACGGCAGCTGGAGCTCGACGGAGACCTGGTAGATGATCTGCGCGTTGTTGATCTGCTCGGTGGTCAGCTGCTGCCCGCCCGCGACGGTCTCTCCCGGGGCGACCGGTTTGAAGCACCCGAGACCGATGCCGTTCCCGGCCGTGACCGCTGGCGTGGCGGCTGCTGTTCCTCCGCCGGATAGCGCGACGCCGAAGACCACCCCGAAGGGCGCAAGGACGCTGACCAGCGCCAGGTGTGCTGCTTTCTTCACGTGCCACCTCTGAGCCGGCTCGCGACGGGCGCAGCCGTTTCACATCAGCTAATTGGACTGATGCGAACAATAAGCTGATGCGTGAGTGGTTGGTCAACTGAAGTGATGGTGATCAGTGACACTGATTAGCCATAGTGAAGAGTTCTGGGCATGGTTCGCCGCCGAGAGGCCTCAAGGGGTGGGGTGGCGGTTCGGGCCGGCGTCCGGTCTCCGGTGGTCGGAGCTAGAGGTCGAGCCAGCCGAAGTGCTGAAGGGCTGCCGGCTGGAGGTCGGGGAACACGGCGTCGAAGGCGGCGCTCGCCGCGGTGGCGCGCCCGGCAGGACGGCTCGGGGCGTCCGCCAAGATCCGGTCGAGCTGCTGCTCGGGCCCTGCTGCGACCGGGGTGACGCCGACCGGCGCGGGTGGAGCGGCCAGCGGGGCCGCCTGGCAGTCCACCTGTGAAGGTGTGCCACGGCCTGCTTGTCGAGTGCCGCAGAGCTGGGTCACGCCCATGAAATTGCCTCCCTGATCGGGAGGCAGTGCTGTGGAGCGAACGACGGTAGTCGGTCGGTCACTCCTTCCTCCCGACCCGCAGAACTGTATGCGACCGATCGCCGAGAGTGCGTCGCTCATGTGAAGTTGTGATGCGCGGAAGGAGTGGCGTGCATCACTCCTGCGCGGAGTCGGGAACCGGAAGCCCTTCAATCGCCCGCGCCGATTGGATCATGGTGGAGATCGCCGCGAGGCTGTTCTCGGAGAGGCCGTCTGCGTCGAGCGCCAGCTGCCGGATCGCCGGGTTGCGCAGCGCGGCCGCCAGGCGGAGCTGCGCGTCGGTCCGCTTCGCGGTCTCCTCCTCGTAGAAGTACATCGGGGAAACGCCGAAGAAATCCGCAAGTGCCTTGAGACGACTGTGGGTTGGGTCCTGGCGCTTGCCTTTCCGGAGCTGCCACAGGTAGGTGGCGCCGAGGACCTGATGGCCGGCCTTCTCGTTGATCGCCTGGGCGACTTCGGTATTGGCGTACGGGCCCCGGTCGGCCGGGTGCACGGTCGCGAACAGGTGGTTCAGGCGAGCCGCAACGACCCCGCCCTCGGCGGACTCTTCGACTGTCATGACGCGCGTAGCACTCCTCACTTCTGACTGAGTCTCATCGTTGCGCACAGTGACGCCCATTAGCCACTGTAAACAGAGAGTGGTCGAGTGAGTCTAGTCACATTCACTCTGGTTGACGAGTGCGGCCCGGGCCCGTCTATCGTTTGCCCACGGCTGATTAGCCAGAGTGAAACGCATTGACCTTGCGTGCTGAACTCGGGTGAAGGCCGTTCATTCGCCTCCCCGTGCCCGATCAAGCAGGGGCGGCTCCTTCTGGCCAGCGCAGGTCCTGCGGGATCGCTGGCACGTCCGTACTCCCGGGAGCCCGGTATGTCCACCACCCTGCAAGTCGTCCATCACCTCGCTGACGTTCACTACCTCGCCGACATCCAGAATCCGGCACCGGCGGATCCGACGAACGGTTCGAAGGGCGCGAACCTTCTGCTCTCGTACGCGAAGTGGGGCGCCCTGATCGCGTGCGCCGTCGCCGCGGTGGTCTCGGGCGGCCTGATGGGCATCGGCCACCTCTCGAACAGGCCGGACTCTGCGGAGAAGGGGAAGAGGAGCCTGGTCTGGTCGCTGGGTGGAGTGATCGTGACCGCGTGCGCGATCCCGGTCGTGAACACCGTCTTCAGCGCGGCGGCCTAACCGCGCCATGAACCAGTTCCTCGACCACCGCCCCCGCCGCCGGATTCTGCCGCTGCTCCTCCTCGGTGTCGTTGGCCTGCTCGCCTTCGTCGCCGTTGGGGTCGCCATCGAGTCCGGCAGCGAGCCCCGCGGGCCCAAGGTGTTCACGCCGCCGGCCGCCATCCCGCCGCCGGGTTCGGTCACCGGTGTGGACTCCACCGGGTCGCCCGCCCCCGGGCTGACCGGCCCGCTGCAGCTCGTCCGCGGAGAGCGCCTCGTCAACGGGGTCCAGGTGGGCTACCCGCATTCCACGGTAGGCGCTGTTTCGGCGGCGGTCGAGTACTGGCGCCAGCTCGGCTCCACCCTTGAACCCGACCGCGCGGCGGCCGTCGCCAGGCTCGTCGCCGTCGACTCCTGGTCCAGCGCCGCTGACGTCCTCGCCCAGGGCCCGGTCGCCACGCGTAAGGGGCTCGGCCTGCCGAAGAGCGGCCAGTTGCCGCCCGGTACCTCCGTCGTCCTGTCGCCCGTCGAGTACCAGGTGCGTTCGGTCGCCCCGGACAACGTCCAGGTCCTCCTGCTGGCCACCTACACCACCAGCGTGCCCGGCACCGGGATTCAGACCCGCATGGGGGTCTACCCGCTCGACCTCACCTGGTCCGCGACCGACTGGCGCATCCCCGCCCCCTCGGGCAACTCCACCACCGACTACACCAGCCTCGTCGCCGAGCCGGGCAGCCCCCAAGCCTCGGCCAAGGGCTGGCAGGAATTGAAGCGATAGCCATGGTCACCAGCACCACCAGGGGGCTCGCATGCCCTGCGGCCTGACCAGTCCCCTCGACTGCATCCCCGGGCCCGGCGACACCATCCTCGGGAGCCTCGCGGGCGACGCCGCCACCAACGTGGCGAGCGGCGCGTGGGAGTCGATCTGCAAGAGCTTCGCGGACGCCGCGACCGAGTTGCTCAAGACGTTCGCCACGGCGTTCGTCAAGATCCCGCCCCCCGACCTCGCCAGCAACGGGATACGCAGCGTCTACGCGATATCCCTCGGCATCGCCGGCCTCGTCGCCTGTCTGCTGGTCATCGTCCAAGTCATCCGTACGGTGATCACCCACGACGGCCGGCCACTGGCCACCGCCGCGGTAGGCGTCGGGAAAGCGGCGCTCGCGTTCATGCTCACGCTGATCGTCGCCTCGACGGCGCTGGTGGCGAGCGACGAACTGACCAAGTACATCGTCGACAACTCCCTCGGCGGAGAGAAGGCGCTCAGCGACAAGATCGCCAAACTGGTCTCCTACACACCGGGGACCGCTGCCTCGCTTCTGCTGATCATCGCCATCATCGGCATCCTGCTGACGCTGGTGCTCTGGTTCGAGATGCTGCTGCGCAACGCCGCGATCGTCGTGCTGATCGCCACCTCGCCGATCAGCGCGGCAGGGCAGGTGTCCGACTCCACCAAGAGCTGGTGGTCGAAGCTGGTCTCCTCCACCGTCCAGCTGATCATCCTCAAGCCGGTCATCGCGATGGTCTTCGCCCTCGGCTTCAACGTCGCGGGCGACTCGAAGGACCTCCAGACGACCCTGTCGGGAATGCTCATCCTGCTGCTCGCGGCCCTGGCGTGGCCGGCCATCGCGAGGTTCTTCACGTTCGCCAGCGCCCAGGTCGGCGGCGGTGCCGGTCTCGCCGCGCTGCTCGGCTTCGCCGGAGGTCGGCTGAGCGCTCCGGGCGGTCCGGCGACCGGCGCCTCCCCGGACTCCTTCGGGCAGGAGAGCGCCAGCCGCACGATGAGCAGCTTCGCCGGCAAGGGCGGCGGCGCTGCCGCCAGCGGTGCCTCGGGCGGTGTCGGAGGGGCTGCCGTCGGCGGAGCCGGTGCCGCAGCGGGCCCGGCCGGGATGATCGCCGCCGCAGGAGTTCGGGCCGCGCAGCAGGCGGTCAACAGCCTGGCCACAGGCATGGAGAAGATGGCCGGCCACGCAGGGGTGCAGGGCGCGAACCCCTATGCGGCGCAGCCCGCCGGGTACGTCAACCGCCACGCGGGCGCGCCCCTGCCCACCGCCGGCGGACTGCTGCCGGACCAGCCGACGCCGGACTGGTCGGACCAGCAGGAGCCGCAGGTCGAGACGGAGGGAGCGGCCAGTCCGCAAGCCGATCACCAGCAGGCGCTCCGGGACATCACCCCGGACCTGCCGGTCGCCGGTCCTCCGCGCAGCGACCCGCCCACCATCGAGATGCCCCCGGTGCCCGCAGGCCCGTCCACCGGCGCCTCGGCGGGAGCGGGCTCCCCGGCCGGGCCTGCGCCTCAAGGGCGCCCCGTGCCGGGACCCCCGCTTCGGGCGGCCCAGCCCGGCGAGCCCGGGAGCGTGCCGTCCGGATCCGGCTCTGCGGCGCCTGCCCAGGCCCCGGCTGCCGCGAGCCGGCCCGCTTCCGGTGCCACACCGCTCCAGGCCAGCCGACCCGTGTCCGGCCCGACGTCAGAGCCAGCTCACGAGCGCCCCGCGCCCGCGCCGGCCCCGGCGGACCGCCCCAGCGGGCCCCGCGCCCAGGCCGCCCCGGTCGAGCGCCCCACCGCGCCGCCTGCCAGGACCACCCGCCCTGACCACTCCGAAGGAGGGGACAAGTCATGAGTACCGAGACCGCTCCCACCCGCACGTACTTCGGGTGGCAGCAAGAGAAGGTCGCCTTCCTCTTCGGCCTTAGCCTCCAGCGCGCCGCCATGCTCGGCGTCGGCATCCTCGCGCTGATCTGGCCGTTCGCAATCTCGTACATCCGGGCCGGCCTTGTGACCTGGCCCCTGTCGTTTGTCCTCTTCCTACTCGCGTTCGTCCGGATCGCCGGCCGTACGGTCGATGAATGGGCGGTCGCCGCAGTGTCCTACGAACTCCTCCGCTTCCGCGGGCAGAATCGTTTCCTCTCCGGAGCCTTCGCGCCCCGTACGTCCGAGACGGACGAGCCGAAGATGGACCTGCCCGGCATCCTCGCCCCGCTGGCGATCCTCGAAGCGGACGGGGGCAGCGGCGCCCCGATCGCGGTGATCCATCACCAGCTCGACCGCACGTACACGGCGGTCGCCCGGGTGCGCTTCCCCGGCATCGGCCTGGCCGACTCCAGCAGGCGCGACCAGCGGGTTGCCAGCTGGGGCTCGCTGCTCAAAGCCCAGTGCACCGAGGGCAATCCGATCATCCGAATACAGGCACTCCAGCGCATCGTCCCGGAATCCGGTGCCGCTCTCCAGCGCTGGCACAGCGACCACGTCGCCACCGAGGCGCCCGCCGTCGCGGTCGACGTCACCAAGTCGCTGCTGTCCACCGCCACCCTGGCCACCAGCCAGCGGGAGGCGTACCTGGCGATCACGATGGCCGCCGCCCGTGCCGCCGGCCCCATCAAGGCGGCAGGCGGCGGCGACGGCGGAGCCGCAGCCGTCCTGGTCCGCAACCTTCGGGCCATGACGTCCTCGATCGCCTCCGCAGACCTCCAGGTCGAAAGCTGGCTCAACCCCCGGGAGCTGGCCGAGGTCATGAGGACCGCGTTCGACCCGGACTCCAGCCGAATGCTCGCGGAGCGCCGGGCGGCGGCCAACGCAGCTGTTCTCCGCGGTGACGAGGTTCCCTTCGAAGCCGGAGTGGACCCGGCAGCGGCCGGTCCGTCCGCCGCCCACAGCTGGCGCGGCAGGTACGAGCACGACGGCGCGCTGTCGGTCACCTACTCCGTCCACAGCTGGCCGAAGAACAAGGTGTACTCCACCGCCCTCGCGCCTCTGCTGGGCGAAGGCAAGTACCGCCGAGCGCTGAACATCCACTACGAGCCCCGCAGCCCGCGCGCCGCCGAGCGCGAGATCATGCAGGAGCGCACCGCCCGCGAGGTCGCCGTCAGCATGCGGCACAAGACCGGACAGATCATCCCGGAGCACGAGAAGCAGGCCCTGCGCCGCGCCGAGGCCCAGGACCAGGAACGCGCCGCCGGCCACGGTACGGTCCGCTACACCGCGTACTGCACCGTTACCGTCACCAACCCCGCAGACCTCGAAGACGCGTGCAGCGAGCTCCTGGCCGACGCCAACCGCGGCGGCATCGAACTCCTGCGGATGTGGCTCACCCAGGACATCGGGTTCGCCGTCGGCGCGCTGCCGGTCGGCATGGGCCTGCCCAAGAAGCGGGCGGCGTGATGTTCCGTCGCCGACCCACCACCGAACTCCCCGTCCTCGACCTCACCGACGTGCTCGGCCGCCCGGCCCCGGTGGCGCCGAAGCCCGCGGCGCGGAAGGCGCCGAAGCAACGAAGGGAACCGGTCGCGCCCCGGCGCGGCTACGCCCGCCCGTTCGCCGGACGTGCACCGAGAATGCCTCAGGTCCCGGTCTTCCGAGGCAGCACCGGCCAGGTCCAGGGGCTGTACCCCTGGCTCTACGGCGCATCCATGCCCGCGGCCGGCGCCTACATCGGTGTCGACTGCCTGTCCGGCGGCGCCTTCGCCTGCCACCCCATCGAGTGGCTCCACCGTGGGCTGATCACAAATCCTAATTTGCTGATCACCGGCGTCCCCGGCACCGGCAAGAGCGCGACGATCAAGGCCCTGGTGACCCGCCTGGCCGCCTACGGCGTCCGGTCGTTCATCTTGGGCGACATCAAGAACGAGTACGCCGGGCTGGCCCGGGCGTTCGGCGTCGAGCCGGTCGAACTCGGCCCAGGGTTGAGGAACAGGCTCAACCCGTTGGACGCCGGACCTCTGGGCACCAACTTGCCCACCGACCCGGAGGAACTGCGCGAGCGCCTGGACGAAGTCCACCGCCGCCGGACCACCCTGCTCTCCTCCCTCCTGGTTATGAGGCTCGGCCGCAACCTCACGCCCACGGAGGAGGCGGCACTCTCCCTCGCCATCCACCACGTCTCCGGCCAGGCCACCGGTGCGAGCCACCTTGTGGACCCGACGATCCCGCAGGTCTGGGCCCTGCTGCGTGATCCACTGCCCGATATGGCTGAGGACCTGCGCGTCCGCGGCGCCGACGTGACCGAGCTACGGGAGATGATCCGCCCGGTTGCCGATGCCCTCGGCAACATGGTCAAGGGATCGCTTAGCGGGCTGTTCGACGGGCCGACCACCGTTCGCCCGGACTTCGACGCCCCGATCCAGACTGTCGACCTGTCCAGGATCGACGGTCGCGGTGACGAGACGGTGGCCATGACCCTTGCCTGCGTGAGCAGTTGGGGCCAGGCCGCAATCGACGAGCCGGGCGGCCCCGTGCGCCTGGTGGTCCGCGACGAGCTGTGGCGCGCGATGCGCATACCGGTGATGATCCGCAAGCTCGACAGCGACCTGCGGCTCTCCCGCGCCAAGGGCGTCATCGAGGCAATGAGCACGCACAGGCTGGCCGACTTCGAGGCGGTCGGCGCCCAGGGCAGCGAAGAGGTCAGCATCGCCCGCAACCTGATCTCCAGTTGCGACGTGCGGATCTGTCTGCGCCAGGACACCGCACCCCTGGCGATGACGCGCGACGTGATCGGCTTGACCGACACCGAGTGCGCGCACATCGCCTCTTGGAGCGGTGAACAGATCGGTCGCGCGATCTGGAAGATCGGCAGGAACTCCAGCCACGTTGTGCAAACGATCTTGAGCCCGGCCGAGCGGCAGTTGTACTACACCAACGAGCGGATGGCTGTGTGAGATGGCCTCCGCCTCGAACGCCACCGTCGCCCGGCGGCCGGTGCTGGACGGCCCTGCGGACTACCTGATCGTCCTGCTGATCATCGTCGTGGTCACGGTCACCGTGGGAACCTGGGCAACCGGCCAGGTCGCCGGGCTGATCACCCACGCCGCCTGGCCGGCCGTCCCGTTTGGCGACGCCTTCGCCGTCGCCAAACAGATCCCCCACCACCTGGACGACCCGAGAACAGCCTGGCCCGAGCCGGTCCGCTCCGACCTGCCCGGCCCGGCCGGCTTCGCCATCGCCGCCGTGATCGTCGCCAGCGGCATGCTCACCGCGGGCGCCTTCGCCCTGCGCCGCCTGCGCCGCACCCGCTCGGTGCGCGGCTTCGCCTCCGCCTCGCAGCTGTCGAAGACCCTGTCCGCCAAGGCTGTCGAGAAGCGCGGGCCCATCGTCCGGCCCTCCCTCAAGGGTCGCCCGATCACCGCCGCCGACGTCGCGGTGACGCTCGGCCGCACCCTGGCCGGGATGCTGTTGTGGGTGGCCGTCGAGAACTCGGTGCTGATGCTGGCCGCCCCCCGCCAGGGCAAGACGAGCCAGGTGATCATCCCGTGGATCAAGGCGTGGCACGGCCCGATGCTGGTCACCAGCGTCCGAGGCGACGTGCTCGACGCGACCGCGCTGATCCGGCGCCGCCGTGGTCCGGCCCTGGCGATGGTGCCGACCGGCATGGTCGACTGGCCGGACCAGGTGCAGTGGTCGCCCACCAGCGGCTGCGAGGACTTCGGCAAGGCGATGCAGCGGGCCGACCTCATGGTCAAGATCGGCAAGAGCGAGACCACCGACTCCTCCGGTGCCGGCTTCTTCGGTGCCACCGCGACCAGCCTGCTGGCCGGCTGGCTGCACGCCGCGGCGATCACCTCCCGCAGCATGGAGGACGTCCTGCGGTGGGGCTTCAACGCCCACATCGAAGAGCCGATCAAGCTGCTCGCCGAGTCCCGCCGCGCGGAACCCGGCGTCGCCGAAATGCTCGACGGCCTCTACCGCAACCCCGGCGACACCAGGGCGAACCTCTTCGCCACCGTGCAGACCGCGCTGACACCGCTGTTCTCGCCGCTGGCCCGCGCCACCTTCGTCCCCAAATCCGGCAACGGCATCGACATCGAGGACTGGCTGCGGAGCAACGGCACCATCTACCTGCTCGTGGACAAGGAAGAGGCCACCGCGCTCGCCCCCCTGATCTCCGCCTTCGTCTCCGAGGTCTTCGGTGCCGCCAAGCGCCTCGCCGACCGGTCGCCCGGCGGCAGGCTCGACCCGCCGCTGGGAGCGCTGCTGGACGAGGTCGCCAACGTCACCCCGCTGCCCAACCTCCCCGACCTGATGTCCTTCGCCGGCGGCTCGGGGATCTTCACCGTCGCCGTGCTCCAGAACATGGCCCAGGCCAGGAAGACGTGGGGGCGCGAGGGGGCCGAAATGCTCTGGGGAAGCTCCACCGTCAAGATCGCCCTCGGCGGCCTCGGCGGCGACGAGCTCGAAGAGTTCTCCAAGTTGGCCGGCATCTACCGCGAGTCCCTGACGACCTACCAGAGCGGCGCGCAGGGCACCACGATGCAGACCACCCTCCAGGACCGCAAGACCGTCACCCCCGACGAGATCCGCACCCTGGACGAGGAGAAGCGCGAGGCCCTGGTCATCCACGCCACCACCCCCATCACCAAGGTCCGCATGCAGCGCCACTACGAGAGTCCCGACCGCAAGCTCTACGAGGAGAGCAACGAGTGGTCGAAGCGGTACCGCGCGGGCGAACTCGACCCCATCGAGGCCGCCGCGTGACCCCCCGACCCGCATGGAGCGGGTACCACGCCGAGGCGCACACCGATGCCGACCGGCGCTGGGAGTCCCGATTCGACCACCGGCACCACCAGGGCCTGCTCCGCCGCCCCGAGCCCCCGGCCGACTACACCCTGAGGTGGAGCGGGCCGGTGCGCGGAATCGACGGCGCGCTCTACCACGCCGGAGAGGACCACATCGGGGCTCCGGTGATCTCCGTGTTCAGCCCCGGCTACCAGGAGGTCGTCCCCGTCTCCTGGGCCACGGACGACTGGGCCGAGCACCGCGCGCTCACCGACGGCCCGTTCGTGGCCCTCAGCGACTGGCGCCCGGCGCGCGCGGACCACGAGGACCTGGTGCTCGCCTACCTCACCCAGCGCCCGCGTGAGCTGAACGACTTCGGCAGGTGGGTGCCGGTGGACACCTTCACCACCCACGTCCGCTACGGCATCTACGAGGCCATGCTGGCGTTGCACGCCGCTGCGGAACCGGTCACCCTCGCCGCCGTCGAGGAGCGCGTGCGCCGGAGCACCGAAGAGCTGTCGCCCCGCCTTGCGCAACTGGTCGCCGACACCATGGACACCCCCGCCTACCTTCGGCGGCTCATGCTCACCCCGAGCACGTCGATCGAAGCACTCGACGCCGCCGTGCACCTCGTGATGGCCGACTGGAACGCCGCATCGGCCGCCCGCCGTACGGACACGAGGCACCAGCACACCGGGCACCCGGACAATCCCGCCGAGGCCAGCCCGCACCCGCCAGCCCAGCTCCAGGACCAGCCATGACCGAGCCCACGATCACGCCGATCGGCAGGGTCAAGCACCGCCCGCGCACCCACATCCGACGCTCCCGCGGGCGCCACGCCACCCCCGGGCCGGCCACCGGCACCCAGCCGACCGCTACCGAGGCGAGCCCCCGCACCCGGCTGGTCGAGTGGCACACCATGACCGGCCCCGAGCGCATCGCGGCTTGGGGCGGCCTCTGCGACTGGGTGACCTGGCTCCACGACCGCTACGAGCTGGCCGTGGAATCCAGGCTGCCGCAATGCTGGGCGGAACACCCCGGACTGATCGAAGAGCTGTGGGCGCTCAAGGCCTGGCGGGAAGAGATCTACGGCGCCGCCCCGGAACAGCAGGTCGGCCAGGCCGCCCGCTACTGGCACACCGAGCTGCGCACCGTGGTGGCCAACGCGACCGCCGTCTACGCCACCGCCTGCCGAACCGGGCACCGCACCCCCGACTTCCGGGCCGCCGACTCCCCGAAGCTCCAAGAACGCTGGACCGGCGCCGACGCCTGGGCCGGCATCCCCAGCCGCCTGCTCGCCGCCCACGCGGACACCGCCGAAGCCGGCAGCCCGGACCGGCTCACCGCGGCCCAGATGGACGACGCCCGAACCCGCGGCCTCGCCACGCCGATCAGCCCCGGCATCCCCGAGTACGTGCGATTCGCCGACGCCTGGTGGGCCGTCGACATCGACGGGGCCTGGCTGCGCGTCGTCAACGAGGAACTGCTGGAACGGCTCGAAGACGCCGCCGCCCGGATGGCCGCCGCCGATGACGCCGCCCGCCGCTACCGCGAAGCCACCACCGGAACGAGGACGAACCGATGACCCACCCCGAACTCGTGCTCCGCGCCGAGCAGGCCGTCATCGGTGCCGCACTACGCGACCGCCAGCGCCTGGACGACATCGCCTACCTCACCCCCGACCGCATGGCCCACCCCACCCACCGCGCCCTGATGGCCGCGCTGATCGAGTCGCGCACCAGCGCCCCGACGGCGTCGGCCGCCCACCTTCCGGAGCTGATCGCCCAGCGCACGGCCATCAGCGGAGCCAACGCCGACTACCTGCGCCGCCTCGCCGACGCCGCGCCGCAGCCCCGCAACATCGCAAGCTACGCCCGCATGGTCCAAGAGGCCGCCGTCCGCCGGGACCTCGCCCTTCACGTCGACCGGCTCCGGACGACCGCCCCGGGCCTGCGCGGGCCGGACCCGGTGCTCGACCGCCTCGCCCAGGCGATGCGGCGCACCGAGCAAACGGTTCCGGTGGCCAGGATCAACGAGCCGGCCCCCGCACCGTACGAACCCCGGGCGAGGACGTCCGGAGAACAAGAGGTTCGGGTCGACGTCCGTCTTGAGCGCCAGGACGCCGTGCTCGCAGAGCTTCTCCAACACCCGGAGCAGGTCCGGGAGGTCGGCAGCTGGCTGTACCCCGAGGTGTTCGAGGAAGGTCCCCGCCGCGAGGTCTACGAGGCCATCGTGGTCGTCGCCGAGCGGGGAGAGCCGGTCGACCAACTGACCGTCGAGTGGGAGGTCTACCAGCAGGACCCCCAGGCGTACGAGGTGACGGTGGAGGTGAACGTCGAGGAACGCCCCGACTACCTCGCCCGGCTCGCCGCCACCGCGGTCGTCGTCGGAACCGCCATCGATCTTTCCGGGGAGATGATGGCCGACGACATCCGAACGAAGCTCGCCACCGACTTCGCCAACACTGCTGACGTCACCGCCCGCACCCCCGCGGCAGAGCCGAAGACGAGCCTGGACGTCAGGACCACCACGCCGACGGTGCGCGTCGAGCCAGCGCCGCTCCTGCAACCGCCGCCGGTTCAGCAGACCCCCACCATCCAGCCGAACGTCCGGCCGTGAGGGGGAGCGCAATGACCAACACCGACGCGGGCACGCTGGCCGACCTCAGCCACGCCGCCATGGACACTGCCCTCGTAGACGGGACCGCCCGGTACCTCAGCGAGACGATCCGAGACTTCGCCCGGTACCAGGAATCCTGGTGGATCTACGACCGGGCCGGCTGGTGGCAGGTCACCAGAGTAGACGTTGCCGCCGGACTGGACCTGATGGCACAGAACATGCGCCTCGCTGATCAGGCAGTTCAGCGCAGTGCCAGCTGAGACAAGGGCAGGAGCTTGTCGGTGCGAGTACGCCATGCGGCTCTCGACAGAAGGACATTGTCCAACTCATCCCATATTGTGCATATGCGCATTAGATGAGCTGGTGTCCGGAAGCAGGTGGGCCACGAGAGGACGGGCCGTGTCGTGTCCAACAGCGCCGAGGCGATTCATTCCCGACTTGCTGAGCTGACCGCGCCGACGGCCCACAGCCGGGTTATCGAACTCGGCTGCGGTTCCGGGCCGACTCTTCTCGCGCTGAGTCGAATGGCTCCCGAGGCTGCGCTGATCGGGATCGACAGGTCGGTCCCGTTCCTGAGGCAAGCGCGGGAGGAGCTCCAGAAGCACCGTGGGCCAGTGATGACGCTGGCTGCGGACCTGCGTGCGCCACTTCCGTGCGGGAACGAGAGCGCGGACATTGTCGTTTCGTACAACACCGTCGAGTGCCTGCCGGACCCGGAGCAGCTGCTGGCAGAGGTCGCGCGGGTTCTTGGGCCGGGCGGGAGGGCGATCCTGGCGCACGTCGACTTCGATTCTCTGGTGATCGCCGGCGCGGATGCGGATCTTGATCGGCTGGTCTGCCACGCCTTCGCGGACGACGTGCAAAGCTGGATGGATCACGCGGACGGGCGGATCGGCCGCAAACTGGGGCTGCTGCTGGCGAGCAGCCCACTGAGGCTGGTGAGCGTCGAGCCGCTGTTGACATGGTCGACCGAGCTGTCGGGACACGCGGAGGCCAGGATCGGCGAGATCCGAAAGGCGTTGTTGTCGGCAGCCAGGCATGGTCGCGGCGCGGTGAGCGCGGCCGATGTCGAGGAGTGGTATGCGGCGGTGCAGGAGGCGGATCGCCTGGGCGGGTTCTTCTTCTCTGAGCTGGCCTTCATCGCGGTCGCCGAGCGTCCCAGCGATGGGGACTTGAGCGGTGGTGCCGCTCCGTCGACCCGGGACGAGGTCCTGCCCGGGCATGAGGGCCGCTGGATGTCGGGGCGTTCCGAGGCAGCGTGACGGACGGCTACGGCGCGCTGCCGTCCCGGAGCACGTCGTCGGCGAACGAGCAGAGCGCCCTCTCCGAGACGCTGATCGGAGCCGTGGTGTCCAGGGTGAGCGCCGTGCGCTCGGGCTCGGTCCAGGATAGTTCGGGTGCGTCTGGTGCGGGGTCGGCGCGGTAGGCGGGCGAGGAGCGGAGGGCGTCGCGGGCATACCGGAGCTCCGCGGGTGCGCGGACATGGATGAGGTGGAGTCGCCCGCCGAGCAGGCTGGCGGCGAGCCGCTGTTCTACGGGCGTGGAGGTCACGAGCGTGACGATGCCGATGGGATGCTGGCTGGCGGCGTGCGAGAGCGCCCGGATGGTGGCGTTGCGGTCTTCCGGGGACCAGCCGAGGTCCCGCAGAAGGCCGGTGGCCCGCTGCTCGTCGGCGTCGTACAGGCCGCAGCCTGGGTGCTCGGGCGCGAGGTGGGCAAGGAGTCGGCGGGCGAGGGTGGTCTTCCCGGAGGCCGGCAGGCCCATGAGCCAGAAGACCGCGGGGGCTGGTGGGTGCTTCACGCGGGGTAGCCCCACTTCTCGCACCAGTGCTTGAGCAGCGGCGGTACGTCGGCGCCTGCGGGCGGTGGGGTGGCGTCCTGGATCCGGCCGGAGGCGATCTGGGGTGACCAGTCGCCGATGCCGTAGACGAACGGGCCGTGGTCGTGGCGGCCGTAGTCGAGCATGGCCGGTTCCCAGGGGATGCCGATGTACTCGCACAGGGCTTTACAGGTGGCTTCCGGGTCGGCGGTCAGCTGCTCGTAGGTGATGCTGATGGAGGTGGGGACGTGGGCAGCTGCTTCGTCAAGGGCGGTGGCGAACTTGTCGACGATGACGGCCGCTTCGGCGAGGCCGGCGGCGTCGCCGGCGCGGCGGACAGAGTCGGCGATGGCCACCGGGTGGCGGCGCAGAATGATGTAGCGGGCGCCGGGCCAGCAGGTCACGAGGCGCTGCCAGATGAAGACGTTGCCGGGGGACTTCTCGGTGAGCACGGTCTTGCCCGCTTCGGTGAGTCGGCGGTGCAGCAGCCGGTCCCACAGCAGGTGTTCGAGGTCCTGGCGGTCGTGGTTGAGGGTGCCCATGGCGAGGTCGGTGAACTCGTCGTCGACCGTGACGGTGAGGCCTCCGAGGTGAAGCTCGTGCGGGGCATGGACGTCAGGGTGGGAGCCGAGCAGGCAGCGCAGCAGGGTCGATCCGGAGCGGATCGGGGAGAGGATGAAGACGGGTGCGGGAACGAGGCGGTCGTCAGGCACGGAACTCCTCCTTCGCCTGCTGCTCGCGTTCGGCGAAGACGCGCAGGCGGGTCGCGAGGTCCCGGCGGTAGTGGGCTGAGCCGGGAACGGTCTTCTCGTCGCAGTGGAAGACCCGAAGCGAGAGTTGGTGCAGGTAGCCGACGCCGGGCCCGGCCGGGTGGGCGAAGGTGTGGGAGAGCCAGTCCTCATAGTTCATCCAGCTCTGGCCGTCGTCGTGGAACCGGTCGCCGGGGATGCCGCCGGCTGCGGCCATGACGGGCCGCGCCCGATGGGTGTCGTAGATCAGGAAGTGGGAGGAGACCCGGTTGACCGAACGCGCGTTGGCGCTGAGGGCGGGACCGGCTTCTTCGAGTCGCCACTGCCAGCAGTCGTGATCGTCGATGCGCTGGGCGAGGGCGAGTTGGGGGCAGCTGTCGAAGGTGTCGGCGATCTCGGCGAGGACGTCCGTCGCACCCGGGTCGCGGAAGGCGACGACGTCGCCCTCGACGGTGATCAGGAAGCGGCTCTTGTCGGTGACGAAGTGGGTGTGGATGTTGTTGGCCTGGTCGCCGGAGGCCCGGTGACGGGTGCGCCAGCGTAGCCGTACTTCGTCGAATCCCCAGGTGGAGTGGGCGAGTTCGGTGATCTCGTCGACCGGCGCGGTTTCGGCGCCGTCTACGACGAGGACCAGGTCGTACGGGTGGTGGGTGCCGCGGGTCAGGGCGTCCAGGGTGGTAGGGATGGTGCGGCGCAGGAGTTCGACGTCGCTGTGGACGAGGTAGGCGATGGTGAAGGCGGGCGGGTAGGTCACGGCACTCACCAGCCCGCCGGTCCGGTCACGTCCGCTGCGGCACCGCCGTCGGAGGGCACCGGGGCGGTGAGGATCGTGCGGGCATCGGTCAGCATGGCGGCGGTGAACTCCTGGGCGAGGTCGAGGATGGTCTGCTCGATCTCGTGCTCGACCTCGTCGGCGATGTGGGGATGGCCGACGCACATGCCCATGACCTGGTACTTGGCGGCGGTGCCGAGTCCGATGCGGTCGGCGAGGTCCTGGAGGGCGAAGAGGTCGAAGACCACGGCGCCGCTGCGGTAGAGGTGGTCGGCGAAGGCCGCGGTGTAGCGGGAGACGAGTTCGCGCGCCGCCGGGTGGAGTTCCGGTCGGCTGTAGGTCTCCTGGAGGACGTGGGCGACCTGGTCGGGCAGGAAGACGAACGCGCACCGGTAGAAGTCGGACGTGCCGAGCGGGCGGAAGCTGCCGGCGCGATCCAGCAGGTCGACCATCCTCTGGTAGGTGGCCTGCCGGGCTTCGACGAGCCGGCCGATGCCGTCGGTGCCCTGGTGCTTCATGAGGGCCCAGAGCTTGAGTGACTCGAAGCCGCGGGAGCCGTAGAAAGGGGTGATCAGCCCGAGGTCGAGGCAGTCGGGGTCCTCGGCCCGGTCCGGGTAGCGGGCGAAGCGGCCGAGCGTGGTCGGGTCGCGGAAGAGCGCGTAGCTGGAGGGGTAGGAGACGAACAGGCCCTTGTGGGGGTCGAGGGCGACGGAGTCGGCGTGTTCGATGCCTGCGAGCTGGATCTTGAGTTTCTCGGAGAAGAGCAGGCTTCCGCCGTGGCAGGCGTCGACATGGAACCAGACGCCGTGTAGCCGGCAGAGGTCGGCGAGCGCCTGCAGGTCGTCGATGCCGGTGGTGCGGCAGTTCCCGGCGACTCCGACGACCATGAAGATCCGCTTGCCGGATGGTGGGGCGGCAAGCAGGTGTCCGATGGAGTGGGGGTCGCTGGTGAAGTCGGGGGTGGCGTCGGCCCACAGCAGCCCGTCCGTACCGAGGCCGAGGGCTTGGGCGGCGGCGAGGTAGGAGAAGTGCTCGACGCCGCTGGCGAGGAGGATCACGGGCTGTTCGGGAAGGGCGCGCAGGCCGCCTTGGCGGACCTGGGGGTACGTGTGCGCGAGGGCGGCGGCGATGGCGACGTGGTTGCTCATGTTGCCGCCGGAGGTCCACATCCCGCCGAGCGAGGCGAGTCCCTGGTACTCGGCCAACGGCGTGACCTGGTAGCCGATGAGTTCCCGCAGCCAGGTGATCAGCTGGGCTTCGATCACGCTGGCGGCGGGCGCGCTGCGGTCGAAGGCGATGAGGTTCTGGTTGAGGAAGGTGGCGACGATGTCGGCCGCAAGGCCGGCGAGGCTGTCGCCGGTGTCCGGGAAGGCGAGGTAGCGCGGGTCGGCCTGGGCGATCGACCAGCTGGCGATCTCGCCAAGCGCGCTCATCAGGTGGTCGTCGCTGCTTCCGGTGACGGGGATCGATTCGGAGAGGTGGTCGATGAGTTGCTGGACCGTCGCGTGCCGCAGTACGCGGTGGTCTCGCAGCTTGCCGGTGGCGAAGTCGAGTCCGAGGTCGACCGCGCGGTGCAGCATCTTCCGGCTTTCGCCGATGGGCCGGCTGCTCAGCAGGGCGGGCGGTTGGGGGTCAAGCACGTCCGAACTCCATTCGATACACGCAGCCTTCGCACGAGGACCAGGCGGGGCCCTGGAGGAAGGAGTTCCGTAGGGATCGGTACGCCGGCGAGGTCCAGATCTCGGCCATCGGCGTCTGGTGGATGTTGCCGAGCACGTTGCCCGGGGAGGACTCCATGTGGACACAGCACGGCGTGATGTCGCCGTCCTTGGTGATGTAGCCGGCGTCCCACGGCCAGGGGCACACGGCATCTGCGGCGGCCGGGGAGGCGAGGCGGGAGTAGTCGAAGATCGACAATTGCAGGCCGAGTTCGTCGGCCCGTGCGAGGCCGACCTCCAGGTGTGGCACGACGTCCCGTGGTGGGAGGGCGAACAGGGACTCGGCGTTGAGGGTCTTGTCCTCGCCCCAGTGGTGCAGGCTCTCCACGCTCACGCGCTTCACACCGTGGTCGGCGACGAAGTTGACGATCGCCGGGAACTGATCCAGGTTCACGGTCGAGAGCGTCACCGCGGCGGAAAGCCCCGTCGCCCGGTCCTCGGTCAGCCTGACCGCTTCTCGCAGGGCCGTGCTCAGCTGGGTGAGACGCAACCCTGAGCGCATCCGACCGAGCGTGACGTTGTCCGCACCGTCGACACTGATGGCGAGAAGCCTGAGCCCGGCGTCGAGGACCGGCCGGAGCCGACGTACGAGCAGGCCATTGGTGTTCGTCGAGGTGAAAACGGAGCGGTCAGTGCACAACTGGACGTAGGCAGCGAAGTTCCCGACGATCAGTGCTTCTCCCCCTCCGACGAAGGAGACGTGGTCGAGGTCGGGGAGTTGGTCAAGGAGCGCGACGAACACTTCCAGAGACAGGTGGCCACCGCTGCTCTCGTGTACGGCGCGCAGGCAGCCGGCGCAGGCGAGGTTGCACAGGTCGGTGAGTTCCACCTGTAGGTACTGCGGAGTGGGGGTGGGCCGGCCGGGAGTGAGGCCATAGCGGTCGAAGTCGTCGGTGACGAGGAACTTCTGGAACCGTTCGGGCACCGTGATCGGCGTGTCCTCGGGCATCATCTGGCTACCACCTTCCGGTACACGGAGACGGTCTCGTCGGCGAACAGCTCGAACTCCTGCGCCCGGCGGCCGAACGACGGGGCCCAGGAGGCCCGGTGCTCGGACGCCGTCTCGATCGCCCGCGTCCAGGCGGCCGGGTCCCGGTAGTCCTCCACGAGGTGGATGCCGGGGTCGTCGGCGAGGTGGCGCATGGACGGCACGGCCGAGGACCACACGGGAACGCCAAGGGCCCGTGCCTCGTGCGCCACGAGCGGATGGTTCTCCCACCACTGCGAGGGCACCAGCAGGGCCCGCGCGCCGGTCAGCAGCGAGCCGACCTCGGCACGCGAGTGCGGGGGAAGCCAGCGCACCCGGGGGTCTGCGGCAGCGTCGGCGCGCAGCCGTTCCTCGTAGGTGCCGTCGTCCGGCACGGTCACGATCACCAGCGGGAGTTCGGTACGGCTGGTGCGGTAGGCGTCGAGCAGGAGATGGAGGCCCTTCTCGGGTGAGCATCTGCCCAGGAACAGTAGGTACCGTCCGGAGGATCCGTTGGTGGCGAGTGGTGCCCACTCGCTGGGGAGTCCGTAGCAGGCCCGGTCGCGGGCGACCTTGCTCGTGTCGGCGCCGGCTTTCGCCAACTCTGCTGCCTGGTGGGGTGTCTGTGTCCACAGGGCCTGTACCCGCTCGTTCAGCCAGGCGATGTTCCGCGCCCGCCATCGCGCCACGTCCTCGTAAGTGTTCGTGGGGGCATTGAGGCAGCCGAGGCAGTCCAGGGTGGGCGCAGTCGCCGTGCACTGCGAGCTGGTGGACCGGACGAGGAGCTGGTGGTCGGGGCAGACCGCGGTGTAGTCGGTCAGCGTCGCGACGACGGGTACCCCTCGCAGGGACGGAGTGTTCAGGAACTCCAGGCCGAGGCGGCTGAAGTGCAGCACGTGAACGACATCGATGGCCGGGCGCGTCGCGAGCGCCTGCGCGATGCGTTGGGCCTGCTTCGTCTCCTGGGCGAGCCAGCCGACGGGGTAGTCGTCGGCAAAGGCCGCGGGCACGCTCAGGTACTCATCGGCCGTGCGGCGGTGCGGCGGCGGCGGTTCGCCCGCTGCGAGCCAACTGACGTGCAGGCCGCGGGCTTTCAGCGCCTGGGCCAGGTCGTCGGCCAGGATCTCCGTGCCGCCGGCGGCGTCGTCCGCGAATCGGTGGGTCGTCAAGAGGATGCGCACCGTTCCACTCCTCAGCAGGTGTTGCCCTGGAGACCGGCCCAGCGGCCGATCGGGGTGAGCCCGGCGGGCATCCGCCCGTTCACACTGGCCGCTTCCGGGTGCACGGGTGCTTCCGGTCCCGACAGCCGCAGGACTCCCGTGCGGGAGCGGTCGAGGAGCGCGACCGGCTCGTGCAGGGTCAGGGCGGTCCAGCCGCCGTCCTCGAAGTCGACGAACACGTTCACCCCCAGCTCGGCCACCAGCTCCTGTGCGGGCAGGGGCACCGTGAGCCGCACCTGCTGGGGTGCCCAGGACAGGTCGACGTCGACGGCGTCCTCCCAGACGGGGTCGGGGTGCGGAACGCGGCGGAAGCGGGCGGTCGGAGCCTGCAGCCACCGGGCGCCGTCGCGGCTGCAGCTCAGCTGCTGCTCGCCCGGCCACTGTTGAGCGGCGAGGTCGTGCAGGGTGAAGGTTCCCGATCCCAGCGGCTGCAGCCGGACTCGGACGGCACGCACGATGCTGGGCGTGCCCCCGAAGTCCAGACGGACCGCGAGGTGACCGTCGTCGAGCGAGAACCGAGCGCGCAGGCCTTCCGGGTTCACCAACCCTCCCCGGAGACGACCCGGCCCAACCAGCGGGATCACCGCGTCTTCGTCGCCCGAGGTCGCGTGCAGGCGGGCCGCCGGCATGTAGTCGGCCTCGGGGGGTGCGGTCAGGGCCTCGTCGGTGAGCCCGTACGGGGCCGGGAGGGCGTCCAGCACCTCGGGGTGCTTCTCGCGCAACGTGATGACGAGACGGACCGCCAGGTCGGTGAGGAACCGGATCAGGTCGCACTTGACCTCGTCGGGCTTGGTGATGTCCCCGTTCGCCAACACGGCCTGGTAGTAGCAGCCGCCGCCGCAGACGTACCGCGACGGGCAGGTGGAGCACCCGTCGCGGTCGTCGACGACCAGGTCGAGGTAGCGGCTGCGTTCGCTGTCCTCGACGCCGGTGGAAGCGTGTCCGATGTGCCAGCCGGACTTCCCGATGAAGTGCGCGCAGGGGTAGAGGTTGCCGTTGGTGTCCAGGTACGTGCCGCTCTTGCCTGCTCCGCACCGGTAGACCTGCGCTGCGCGGTCCTTCACCCGGTAGAAGTACCGCATGAAGAAGTCCTCGGAGTTCAGGGCGAGCAGTCGGGCGAGGATGCCCTCCGGCGGCTGGGCGAGGATGTGCTCGACGAGGTCTGCGTAGCCCCGGCGGAAGGCCGGCAGCGTGGCGGCGTTGAGGGCGTAGTCCTTGTCGTGGGTCGCGTTGACCGGCTTCATGTAGATGTTGCGGGCGCCGACGTCCTCGAAGAGGTGGCGGAAGATCGCGACGAAGTCGGTGCAGTACGCGGTCAGCACCGCGGAGACACCCATGTCGGGGTGGCGGGCCAGCACCCGGTCCAGGACCAGGCGCACGTGGTCGTAGGTGCCGCCGCGCCCACTGGTGTAGAAGCGGACCCGGTCGTGGACATCCTTCGGGCCGTCGAGGCTGATGTCCTGCGGCGGGCCGAGCCGGTCGGCGAGCTCCGGCGTCATCGACAGCGTCGCGTTGGTGACCATCGGACCGGCCCACAGCACGCTGACCGGCGAGTCGGCCAGGCCCTCCTCCACCAGGGCTTGGACCTCCTCGTGCATGTGCCGCACCAGCATCGTCTCGCCGGCGAGGCCGAAGTCGACGCGGCTGTACCGCGCGCCCTCCTCGACAAGGCGTTTGCGGTGGGTTGCGAGGCCCTGCACCACCGTCTCCAGGGGGACCCTCACCGGCTTGCCGTCGGCGTGGACCCGGTCGCGGAACGAGCAGTACGTGCAGCCCATGTTGCAGGCGTCGGTCAGGGACAGCTGCGCCTGCGGGTACGCCTCGCGGTACGTCGTGACCTGGTGGACAGCCTCCAGGTCGGCGCACGGGCACGGTTCGCCCGGGGCGGTGATCTGGCCCCCACGGACATGGAAGACGTAGCCGTCCGCGAAGAAGACGTGCGCGGTGTCGCTGGTCGAGAGTGGAATCGCGTCGCTGATCACGGTTGACCTCTCGGGTCGAGAATGGTGCGGATCGGGGCGGTACCGGAATCACAGGTGTCTCGGGCCGGGCAGTCCAACGCGCTGACGAAATCGCTCCAGCCGGTCGGCGAGCCTGGTGATCTCACCCTTGGCCTGGTCCTCGACCGGGTGGGCCGAGCCGGACTTCTCCCGCAGGGCAAACGTGGCATGGACAAGATCGCGCAGCTCGGTCGCGTCCTCGACACCAATCACCTGCGGGATGATGGCGAGTTGCCTCTCCAGAGTTACAGGCATCCGAGAGACGTCCGAGGCGGTGTAGGCAAGACGCGCCAGCGCGGCCCGGGACTCGAACCACAGGTACTTGGCAGTGCCTTCGCGGCCCTGCTGCTCGTACTGGCTCGGGCGAGCGACAGTACCGGCGGACGGCGATGTCAGCAAGTCCGTTGTCCAGCCCGGGTCTTGGAGTTCGGAGCCAGGTCGACGCAGCTCGAACCATTCGTGCAGGTCGCGGCTTGTACGGCTGTCCGCGCTGACGAGGTCGCACTCGGCTGGGCGCGCGGCGGATCCCTCGGCCATCAGCCCGAGGCAGGCGAGCGCCTCGATCAACAACTCCTCCGCGGGCCGGTGACCGGCCGGGTGCTCGGCTGAGCTCAGCTCGAAATCGACATCACTGCCACGGGCCATCACGCCTTGGGCGCACGACCCCCGCAGCAACAGATCCAGCGCCTCGTCGAACCGCAGGACGGCAAGGATGGCGGCAGCGAGCCGGCCGGTGATCTCCGCCGCCGTTGCGGCTCTCTCACATGCCGCCGCCCAACTGCTTGCGGACGCCAACTGGTCAATAAACTTGACCAGTTGCTCCAGCGGCGGCTCGGGTGCGGGTATGAGGCACGACTCGGCGGCCGCGAACAACGTCAGCACCCATGCTCGCCTCAATCCCTCCGACTTCGGTGAAGAAGTGGCCGGCCGGCAGCTCGATACCAAGGTGTTCAACTGCCCGAGCAGGAGCGCGTAGGCATCCTCACCGCGCTGCTCGCGCAGGCGCGCGGTCAGCACACTGTGGAAGACGCCGAGCCCCGACGGAAGGACGTCCTCGGCGAGGTGTCCCAACGAGGCGGCGCTCACCGATCCGTGCTTCACCAGGGGGAGTTCGCTCGCGAGTGTCACCTCGATCCCGCGACGCCGGACGTCTCGGCGCGTCATGGTCGCGGGTAGCCAGCCCGCGAGGACGGTCTCGAAGCCGTCCAGATCCACATCCTGGATTGGGACCGAGGCGGGGATGCGCTCTCGGAGCCTGAGATCACGCCCGAGCAGGTCGGACCAGGCGATGTCCCACTTCATCAGGGTCACCTCGTCCGGGGCGGCACCGGCTGGCACCAGGAGTGCGTCCTCCCAGTCGATCAGCACCGTCTCGCCATCCCGACGGAACATGTTCCGCGGTACACACCCCGATGCCTCGACCCCTCGGCCGAGCAAGGCCACCAGCAGGCCGACAATGGCGGATACGGAAAGGCGGCTCGCCCCGTTGTCTCCGGAGGACAAACGTGTGCCCAGGTACGGCGAGACCAGCGCAGCCCTCTGCCTGCTCAAGGGAACCAGCTCGGGGACGCAGACCTTGACGACCCCAAACCCGTCGATGGCCAGTTGGCCCAGACGACGTGCGGCCTCGGCAGCCAGGGCCCGCTCCGAGCGCGCCGCCCCAAGCGGCCGGAGCTTCGCCACAAGATCACGCCCGCGGTGCCGAAAACGACGCACCTGCCCACCGATGTCGACGAAGTCGACGTCGTCGAACGCGACCCCGTCGCTTCCTCCGTCGAACAGCTGCCGAATCGATGCCGTGAGCTTCCCCGATTCATGCGCGCCCCCTGCGACCTTGCTCACTCCACTCCCCTCCTGAGCGTCGTGCGGATGCTTGCCACCGTAGCCGCTCCGTCACCGTGCGTTCGATCGAATTGATGGACTCGATCACCGACTTCCGCGCGCACACGGACCACGCAGGGTAGGAGAGTGCGTGTCGGTTGGTGATGATCTTTCAATTTTGTTGCCCTTACTTCCTGTTGGAAAGCGCCAGCTCCATGGCCGGCCGGACTTAATCGGCCTCTCGTTCACGGGGAGCATGGGATAATCGGCGCGCGGCGCCGACGTCCACGTGGTGCGGTTGCTGTGCGATTCCCGCGGCTCGTTTGCGGATCCGCCCTCTCACAGAAGTGGTCCTTCGTTCTATGACTACGGTCACCTCCATCGCCGACGCGCTGCAGCAGCGCCTTGCTCAGGCGATCTCCACTGCGTTCCCCGACGCCGCGGACGGCGACCCCCAGCTCCGACGAAGCGACCGTGCCGACTTCCAGGCCAACGGCATCATGGGCCTCGCCAAGCCTCTACGGGCCAACCCCCGCGAGGTGGCCGCTCGCGTCCTCGAACACCTGGCCGCAGACGAGGTCATCGCGAACCTGGAGGTCTCCGGCCCAGGCTTCATCAACGTCACCGTCACCGACACCGCGATCCTGGAGCGCTTGGCCGCCCGTGCTGCGGACAGCCGACTGGGCGTCCACAGTTCCGCCGAGCCCGGCGTCACGGTGATCGACTACAGCCAGCCGAACATCGCCAAGGAAATGCACGTCGGCCACCTCCGATCCACGATCATCGGCGACGCGCTCGCCCGCACACTGGAGTTCGCCGGCGAGAAGGTCATCCGGCGCAACCACCTCGGCGACTGGGGCACCCAGTTTGGCATGCTCATCCAGTACCTCATCGAGCACCCTGACGAACTCGGCGACGACACCGAGAGCACCGACACCAACCCGTCGATGTCCCGCCTCAACCATCTCTACAAGGCATCACGCGCCAAGTTCGACAGCGACACTGACTTCGCCGACCGCTCTCGCCGGCGCGTCGTCGAGTTGCAGGCCGGCGACGCGGACACCCTCGTCTCCTGGCAGAGCATGGTTGATGAGTCGAAGGTCTACTTCGAAGCCGTCTACGCCCGCCTCGGCGTCCTCCTTGAAGACGCCGACGCCGTCGGTGAGAGCTACTACAACCCCATGCTCGCCGATGTGTGCGCTGACCTCGAAGCGTCCGGCGTCGCCGTCCGCTCCGACGGGGCCCTGTGCGTCTTCTTCGACGACATCAAGGGGCCTGACGGCGAACCAACTCCGCTGATCGTCCAGAAGAGCGACGGTGGCTATGGCTACGCCACCACCGACCTCGCCGCCATCCGCGACCGCGTCGGCATGCTCGGCGCCACCCAGCTCCTCTACATCGTTGACGCCCGCCAGGCCCTCCACTTCCAGATGGTCTTCGAAACCGCTCGCCGCGCCGGCTGGCTCCCCGAGGACGTCCGCGCGCTGCACCTCGGCTTCGGCACCGTTCTCGGCAAGGACGGCCGGCCTTTCAAGACCCGCTCCGGCGAGACGGTCCGCCTCATGGGCCTCCTCGACGAGGCCGTCGACCGGGCCCGCACCGTCGTCTCGGAGAAGAGCCCTCAACTCGCTTCAGAGGAACTCGAAGAGCGAGCCAAGCAGGTTGGCATCGGCGCGGTCAAGTACGCCGACCTGTCGACCTCGCGCACCCGCGACTACGTCTTCGACGTCGACCGCATGGTCTCCCTCACCGGCGACACCGGCACCTACCTCCAGTACGCCTACGCCCGCATCCAGTCCATCCTGCGCAAGACCCCCGAGGGCGTCGCCCCGGCTACCCACCAGGACCTCGCCCTGGAGCCGGCCGAGCGTGCGCTCGGTCTTCTCCTCGACGAGTTCGGTGCCGCCGTCAACCAGGTGACTGGCACGTTCGAACCCCACCGCCTCTGCGCCTACCTGCACAGCCTCGCGTCGACCTACACCACCTTCTACGAGCACTGCCCCGTCCTCAAGGCGCCCAGCCGCGAGGTCATGGAGACCCGGCTGCTGCTCTGCCAGCTCACTGGCCAGACTCTCCGCCAAGGCATGGACCTCCTCGGAATCGGAACACCCGAGCGGCTGTAGAAGCGACCACGCCGATGGGAAGGTGGCTCACGACAGCCGTCCAGGGCCAGCCTGCTGGCGGCCTCGCTCAAGTCCTGCAAGCAGCACAGTCCTGCCGTAGGTCGCCACGCCAACGAGTACGGCCCCTCAGATTGCAACCTGAGGGGCCGTCGAGCACCGCGCGTCCCAGTGACGGAGGGCTACTGCCACCGGGGCTCGTCAGGCCGTCTTCCGGCTCCTCTGACCAGGCCAGGCTGACGTGGAGAGTCAATTACGGATTACCGCCTACATCGGGCTTGGCCGTGTGGAGGTACGCAATGGCATCGGCTGCTGTCGGCCGGGCGTCTTTCAGCGGTTCCCACCTGCCGAGCACTTCGGCTGTGGCGTGTGCCAAGGCCGCCGGGAGGCCGGCTTCGTCCAGGGCAGCGGCAATCTCAAGCATCTCCGCGTCCCACCGCCAGGCTCGGCGCGCGACGCTCCCAAGGTACTCGCGATCGGCGAGTAGCGGACCGGCCATCTTCCGTCCCTCTTCGACCAGTTGACCTGTGACTCCGTGTTCATCGGCGAGGCCGTGGGCGAGGGCGACAAGAGTACGGGCGGACTTCTGGTAGCTCGCGAACGCCATCTTCAACGCGGATGCGGCGCCGATCGGCCGGTCAAGCAGGCGTGCGTCTACCACCGTCTCGGTGAACAGCTTGACGACCTGCCCACCTGGGCCCGGCTCCCCGGAGAGGTAGAGACGGGCACTGATTGATCCACCAGGCGGTGGGCCGATGATGGATCCGTCGAGCGGTGTCCCCCCTGCCTCCGCGATAACGGAGGCGATCTCGGATGCTCGCCTCGGGCTGATCGCGTTCGCATCGACGTAGATGCCGCAGAACGCACGGGCGGCGACGGCGCGGGCCACCTCATCGGCGTAGGCCGGTGGGCAGATGGACAGAGCGACTTCGCTCGCCCCCAGGGCCAGTTCCAGGTCGGGTACGGCCTCCAGGCCTGCGGCTGACGCACGATCGCGGGTAGCGGCGCTTCGTCCAGAGTCGACCCAAAGTACGCGGTGCCCGCGTAGGACTGCCTGTGCCGCCACGGCAGCACCCATTTCTCCTGGATGGAGAACTGTAATCGTGGTCATCGGGTTCCTCCCGAAGGCAGTTGGCGCGCGTTCCGGCGATGGTGCGCGATCCCGTCCTGCATCGTCAGTCCCAGCGGTGACGATCCCGCCGGCACCGCTGCAAGCTGCCGGGCGAACTGATCCAGTCGCCTGTTCACCGCCTCCGTCGGTCTGCGCGAAGCTACGGCCAAGACCGCATCGATTTGGTCGGCGGCACCCTCGACCTCGCCGGACCCGAGTTCGGCCAGGGCCAGATCCATCCGCGCCAGCGAAAGCTCGCCGAGTCGTTGCCGCTCGACCGGTTCCGATTGGTACAGCGCGACCGACTCTTCAGCGTCGGCTGCAGCCTGCTCAAGGTGGCGCGCACCCCCCAGCCACAAATGGGCGGTACTGGAGTAGAAAGCCTGCTTCGCCGGCGGAAAGGCCATCATGCCGCCCGGCAGATCCTCGCCGCCGTCACCTTGCTGGCGATGTTCTTCGGCGAGACGGAGCGCATCCAGCGCCTCGTTCTCTCGGCCCAAGCGGGCGTAGGCCCTGGCCGCGATGCTGGCCAACCTGATGTGCGCGGTGCCGCGCTCGGGCATGTACTGCTGACCGTCCTGGGCCAGGTGAACGGCATCTCGGAGCCGGTCGTCCCAGTAAGCAACCATCGCCTGGGTTCCGCGGATCCACGAGCGCAGTCCGTTGTGTGCTGCCTGCTCGCCGCAGAGAAAAGCGGTGCGGGCCTGAGTCTCGGCCGACCGGTAGTCGCCAAGGTCGAACGAGGCGTTCGCGAGGATCCCGCACAGCACCCCGGCTGCCAAGTACAGGTCGCGCGTGTAAGCCGGGGGCTGGCGCCCCTCCAGCAGTTCAAACGTCCGGTCGCGCAGGGCGCGGACCTCGTTGAAGAGCGGGACGACGGGTCGGTTGGGGTAGGTGATGACGATTCGCCGGATGTCGGAGTCAAGCTGTTCGAGGGTGTGGGGTCCCACGTTGCTCTGTTCCGCATAGCTGGCGAAGCGGGCTGATTCATTCGCGGCTGTCATCAGCATGTCCTGGTGATGGGCGTCCGAGCCGGTGCTCGGCTCCACCCATTGTCCCTCGGAGCCGCCTCCACCGATCTGGTGAGTCGCTCCTGCTGGCGTAATGATCGCGAACAAATCGTCAATCCGTCGCTGAAACAGATGTTCCAGCACCCTGGCCGTGAGCGGACGCGGCTTGCTCAGGCGTTCTCCCCCCCGGACACCCTCCATCCAACGGCCGAACTGCCTGCCGCCGATGGTGACCTTCGCCAGCGCCGGGTTCCTCTCGATCTGGGCGAGCTCCTGGCCTGCGGCTTCAAGCCGCCGGAGGAAGACGCGGTACTCGGCCATGCCTCGCTGGCGGACCAGCGTCTGAAAGAGCGTCTGCGATTCGGTCTCCATGGCAGCTCCGCAACAGGCAGGTGGATGGTCCGGATTGGTCGTGCCAGATTCAACGATGGCCGATTGCTCCCGACTGCGACAGCGGGATACGACAAATGTCGAGGCAATGTCGACTCATGTCGCCCTGTGTCATGACGATGTCACTAGCCGTTCCTGCGTCACTTGGGCCACGCTTCTCTCGCCGCCTAGACCGTGCTTCTCTCCTCGGCAGTCAGCTGCCCCCACGACACTCGGTCTGGCTGACGCCCCTCCTCGCCTCCGTGCTCGGTGGCGTCGTTGGAGGAGAGCGGCACCGATGGACCACGAAGGGGGAACAGGCCATGCCATCAGCGCCCGTGGCTGGTGCCGGTCAGCTCGTGCAACACCCCGCCGGCCATGACGGCGACCTGCGAGCGGCGGTCGAGGAACTGCGGCACGGACGGTGGTATTCAGTGCGAGCGCTTCTCGCCCACTCCTGGGGCGACCCGGGATTGTGGGTGTCGCGAACCCAGGTTCTGGGAGCGGTAGCCGGCCACAACGATGTCCTCCGGCACTGGGCCGCCGAGGAGCCCGCCGCGTTCGGCCTGACCGCGCTGCATACCCGCGTTGCCGTCGATCAGGCTCTGCTGGGTGGCCAGCGGCAGGGCGGGGCTCGGGAAGCCGTGGCGCTCGAAGGCACGGCCCGGCAGTGGTGCTGGCTGGCAGCTTCGGTACTTGGGGGTGATCCCGTGCCGTGGCTCGGGCTGCTCACTCTCGCGCAACTGGACGGCGGCCAGGCGCGGCCCGAGCATCGTGTTCCGGCACCTGACCAGATGCTTCCGCCCGGCCCGTGGGGCCTGTTCGACCAGGTCCGGCAGGTGGATCCGTGGAACAGGGAGGCGTTTCACCGGATGCTGCGCTTCTGGCTGGCCCGCGGTGAGAGCGGTCCGGCGGCCAGCTTCCTGGCCACCTATTTGCCCGGTGCACCGGACGGTTCCGCGCTTCATGCCCTGCCGCTGTACCTCTACGTCGACCGCTACCGCCGCGCCGAGCGCAAGGACGTGGTCCAGCTGCAGTGGACGGACGAGGAGACGGTCCGCGCCACGGTGCTCGGCGCTTTCTCCCACTGGCGGGCCGCACTCGGGCAGGAGGTCCGGTGGCCGGTGGCGGACGAGAGCCACCTCGCCCACGCGCTCTGGGCGAGCCGCCAGCGCCAGCAGGCGGCCGAGGTCTTCGCCGCGATGGCCCCGTTCATCTCCATGCAGCCCTGGCAGAGCCTGGCGGACCGACCGGGCGACCTGCTGCGGAAGGCGATGGCCCAGTCCTACGCCGTCGTCGGCTGACGATCGTCGGCCACTGTCCGCCCGGCACCGCGCTGGGTTCGATCCCCGTCTTCTTCCCGGAGGTTTCGCCATGTCCTGGCCCCAGTCCACCGCGTCCGCACCCGAGGACGACCATCTTCGGTCGCTCGGCTACGAGCCCGAACTCGTCCGAAGGATGGGCGGCTTCGGCAACTTTGCGGTCAGCTTCTCGGTCATCTCGGTGCTCAGCGGCTGCATGACGCTGTTCGGGTTCGGGCTGGTGACCGGCGGCCCGGCCGTGATGATGTGGGGCTGGGTCGCTGTCGGTTTGGCTGTGTTGTTGGTTGGTGCGGCGCTCGCCGAGGTCACCAGCGCTTACCCCACGTCCGGCGGCCTCTACTACATGGCCCAGCGGCTCGGCGGCCCTCGGTGGGGCTGGACGACCGGCTGGTTGAACTTGCTCGGCTTGCTGGGCGGGATCGCCGGCATCGACTACGGGGCCGCGTCGTTCATCGCCGCGTTCGCCGGGCTGCAGTGGGGAGTCGCTCCGACGCCGGGCCTGATCCTGGTGATATTCGCGGGCGTCCTGGTACTGCACGCCCTTCTGAACGTCTTCGCCGTGAACGTGGTCAGCCTGCTTAACTCGATCTCGGTGTGGTGGCACCTGCTCGGTGTCGCCCTGATCGTCGGTATGCTCGCCGTCGTCCCCTCCCACCACCAGTCCCTTTCCTGGGTGTTCACGCACTTCGAGAACGGCACCGGCTGGGCCAGCCCCATCTACGTCTCGGCGATTGGCCTGCTGCTGGCCGGCTACACCTTCTGCGGCTATGACGCGAGCGCGCACCTGTCGGAGGAGACCAAGGACGCCAGGATCGCGGCGCCGCGCGGCATCGTCCGCTCGATCTGGGTGTCCCTGCTGGCGGGCTTCGTCCTGCTGGCCGGCCTGCTGTTCGCCGTCCAGGACTACTCCGGCACAGTCGGCGCCGCGGCGCCGCCCGCGCAGGTCTTCCTGGACGCGGTCGGAATGACCGGCGCGAAGCTGCTGCTGCTCGTCGTCATCGGCGCCCAGCTGTTCTGCGGCAGCGCGGAGACCACTGCGGCCTCCCGGATGATCTACGCCTTCTCGCGGGACGGTGCGCTGCCAGGATCGGCGACGTGGCGACGGGTCTCGGCCAACGGCGTGCCGGTCCCCGCGGTGTGGCTGGCGGTGTCGGTGGCGTTCGTCCTGGCCGTCCCGTCGCTCTGGTCCGCCACCGCGTACGGCGCGGTGACGGCGGTGAACGTGATCGGGATGACCCCCTCCTACGTCATCCCGGTGTTCCTGCGGCTGCGGCAGGGCGACCGATTCGTCCCGGGCCCGTGGAGCCTGGGCCGGTGGAGCAGGCCGATCGGGGTCGCCGCAGTGGTGTGGGTGGTGGTGCTGACCGTGCTGGTGTGCCTGCCGCAGCGTTTCCCGGTGACGATCGAGACGTTCAACTACGCGCCGGTCACCCTGGCTGCGGTCCTCGCCCTGGCGTGGGTGTGGTGGCGGATGGCCGGCTCCAAGTTCTCCGTCCCGGTGGTGGACGACCCGCACCTGGCCCGGGTCGAGGAGCTGATCGTATGAGGGCGACGATGCGGGCCGCCCGCCTCCGCGCGGCCAAGCCCCCGACTCCGTCGGCAGTCTCGCCGACCGGGCCGCTGGAACAGCTGGTGGCCGCCTTCGGTGTCGACACCGTGCTGCTGGCGACGGTCGACGTGCAGGGCCGGCTCAAGGGCAAGGAGCACGACGCGAGGACGCTGCTGGAGCGGCTGCGGTCGGGGGCGCTGTCCACGGAGATGTGCGCGTACGTCCTCGGCACCGACCTGGGCATGACCCCGGCGGCTAGCGGGCCGTTCTCCTGGGCGAGCGGCTTCGGTGACGTCGGTCTGCTGCCCGACACGAAGCGGGCCCGGCTGCTGCCGTGGCTGTCGGACACCGCGCTGGTGCTCGCAGAGCCGGTCGGCGGTGGGTGGCCCCACCCGCTGAGTCCGGGCACGGTGTTGAACGAGCAGCTGCACCGGCTCGCCGGGCTCGGCATGGTGCCGGCGGTGGGGATCGAGACGGAGTTCGTGCTGTACGAGGGCACCGCCCGGGATGCGGCGGCGGCCGGTTGGCGGGGGCTTCGCCCCGTCGTCCGGGACAACCGCGACTACGCCCTGGACCAGCCGCCGGTGGTGCGGGAGTTCGGCCGACGGCTCCGGGAGGTTCTCGCGGGTGCGGACCTGCCGGTCGAGGCCGTCAAGGGGGAGGGCGGTGCCGGCCAGGTCGAGGTCACCTTCCCGTACGGGGAGGCGCTGGCCGCGTGCGAGCAGCACGTGCTGTTCAAGCACGCCGCGAAGACGATCGCGGACGAAGCCGGTCTGACGGCGTCGTTCATGGCGGCCCCGTCCACCGGGGTCGGCAGCGGCCTGCACCTGCATGTGTCGCTGGCCGACTTCGACGGCCGGACGGTGCTTGCCGCTGACCCCGTGGACGGGACCGAACTGTCGGAGCTGGGCGAGCAGGCGGTGGCCGGGCTGCTGACGGTGCTGCCCGAGGTCGCCCCGCTGTGGGCGCCGTACGTGAACAGCTACAAGCGGCTCGTGGACCACTCCTTCGCCCCCGCCCGGCTCGCCTGGGGCCGGGACAACCGGACGTGCGCGGTGCGGGTGGTCGGCCACGGCCGCAGCCTGCGGCTGGAGGTCCGCCTGCCGGGCGCGGACGCCAACCCGATGCTCGCCCTGGCAGCGGTGCTCGCCGGTATCCGGCACGGCGTCGAGGCCGGCCTCAAGGCGCCGCCCGCCGTCAGCGGCGACGCCTACGAGCACGACGAGGCGCCGTCGGCGCCGCAGTCCCTGGCCGAGGCGCTCGATGCCTTCGAGACCAGCGAACTGGCCGGGGACCTGCTCGGCGAGCCGGTCGTCGCGCACCTGGCGCGCGTCGCCCGGATGGACCTGGAACACCACGCCGCCCGCGTCACCGACGCCGAGCTGGAGCGCGGTCTCACCCAGGCATGAGCCCCGGGTCGGTCGCGGCGCTAAACCCCCGGGCCCGCGACCGGCCCGGTCCAATCCACATCCCTCACCCTCACCTGTTGGAGGACTCCTTGGAGAGCATGGACGCTGTCTCCGTCCAACCCCGCGCGAACGGCAGGACGAAGCCGACACCCGGCCGGCCCGATGTGCTGGCCAAGGCGCACCTGGTCGACGCCGCGAAGCCCGGCATGGAGGGCCTGGCGCTGTGGCTGGCCAAGGCACACCTGGACATCACCGGCAGCATCGACCCCGCAGACCTCGACGGCGCCGCGGCCGCCCGGCTGCGCGAGGCCGGGGTGAGCGTGCTGGCCGGCTTCGACGCCCGCAACGTCCGGGACGACAGGACCTGTGCGGTGTGGCCGGGGGCGGTGGCTGCACCTCACCCCGAACTCGACCGAGCCCAGGAGCTGCGACTGCCGGTGCTCGCCCGCGAGCACGCGCTCGCCTCGGCGACCGCGGGGTTCAGCGGTCAGCTGGTGGCCGTCGGCGGCAGCCACGGCACCGCGACGGCGGCGGCGGTGCTCGCCGCCGCGTTGGACGACGGGCACACCGGCTGGATCCTCAACGCTCCCTCCCGGAACGGCGCGCCGGGGCACGGCGGCGACCGGCGGCTGGTGGTGGACCTGTGTCCGGACGCCACCACCTACGAGGCCGCTCCCCTCAGGCCCTGGAGCCACCGCCCCGGCACCGCGACCCCGTACCGGCGTCCCCACCCCTCGGTGACGCTGATCACCAGCGCCTCCAGGAACGAGCCGCACTTCGAGGACATCATCGAGGCGCTCAACGAAGCCACCTGCCTCGCCCGATCGTCCGCCGCGGTGGTGCTGCCGCTGTGGGACAAGGGCGCCAAGATCGTGCACGAGCGGATCTCGGACCGGCCGTCGCTCACGGGCGGGCCCGGCCCCACCGTGGTGACTGTCGGCCTCGCCGAGGGTGCCGACGTGTGGGTCCTCACCCCCCGGTGGCTCGGCGGCGAACACCTTCTCACCCTCCACTACCAGGACGTGCAGCACCAGTTCACCGTCCCGGTCATCGGCCGCCACCATGCCCTGGCGGCCTGCGCCGCCCTCGCCACCGCTCTCGTCGCCGGCGAGGATCCGCAGGCCATCGCGGAGCGCGTCGGCGCCTTCCGCGGGGTGCAGCGCTCGCTCGCCGTGCTCGGCACGCAGTGCGGCATCACCGTCGTGGATTCCCGCGCCCGGCATGCCCGCGAGATCGCCCAGGACGTCACGGCCGCCCGGATGCTCACCGAGGGGTCCGTGCTCGTGGCCCTGGAGCCGGACGGCCTCGCCCGCACCAGCGCCCACGCCGACGAACTCGGCGCCGCCCTCGGCGATGCCGACCACGTGCTTCTCCTGCCGGTCAGCACACCGCTGACCGAACACGACGGGCCCGACCCGCTGGACGCCGTCGAGCGGGCCGCCGTTCGAGTCCTCGGAACCGGTGCGGTCCACCGCGTCCGATCAGGTCCGTGCGAGCCCGGCCCCGAGCAGCGACTCGCCGAGATGACCGCCGAGGGCGACCTCGTCCTGGTCGTCGGGACCGGCCAGGCCCAGCAGCTCGGGCCCCGACTTCTCGACCACCTCCCCCCCACCGTTGCCCCAGGCGCCGGACGCCCGTGAACCGCCCTTCGACCACCGGAGACGCCACCATGGCCACCGCCCTTCCCGCCCACGCCCTGACCGAGCAGCAGGTCCGTCTGCTCGGCCACATCGCCGCCGAGTCCACCGTCCGCACGATCGTGGCCGACCCCGAACTCCCGTGGGAAAGAAGCGAGATCGACCACGCCATCCAGGATCTGATCGCGGCCACCGGCACCTGCACCGCGTCCCAGCTCGCCGCGTGGGGCACCGCGCGCCGCATCATCACCGCCACCTCGGAGCCCTGCGCCGCGCTCACCACCCCGATCTGCCTCCCCCCTCGCCTGTACCGGGTCCTCGTGGGCTGGGTCGGCGGGCGCACCACCCTGGAACTCACGGTCGACTTCGACGTCACGGCCGCTACGCTGCGCGGCTACGGCCGGGACCTGCGTGCCTGGCTGGGCGTGCGCACCCAGATTCAGGCGAGCATCGCCGCCGTGCTGTCCGGTCTGGTCTATCTCAGCGACATCGACCCCACGTGGCCCGCCGAGCCGCTCCGCCACGCCGCACCCCGCGGCCGGGCGGCGTGAGCCCCCGCAACACCGGCGGCAGAGCAGCGATCGGAGCCGTTTGCTTCCTCCTCGGAGTTCAGGTCGGGGCCGCCGTCCTCTACCTCGTTCAGCACCGAGCCGACGTCTCCCAGCCGCTCTACCTGGCGATCTTCTCCCTCACCGCCTTCAGCACCCTGGCCGTCGCAGACCGCCTGCTCACCTCGCGTTCTACGCCGAAGTGCCGGACCGGCTCCTCCCAGCAGGACCCGCCTCGGCCGGCCGACTGAACACCCGCTACACCGCACCACCCCATGGCGGCCGTTTCGGGCCAGGGCCGCACCCCGACAACACCAGACAGAAGATGAGCACCTTACGACCTGCCGACGGAATCTCGGCCCGCGACCTGGACCGACACCTGATCACCCGCGAAGGCCTCCTCGTCGACGCCAGCGCCCTCATCCAACTGCCCGCCTCCCGTCTGTCCGGCGCCGACCCGGTCATCCTGGCCGCAGGTGCCCCCGGGCCAGCCACCGTCCCTGCCCCGCTGCTGCGGCTGCTGATGCGCGCCGGGTCCATGGCCATCCCGTGCGCGCTGATCGCCGAGCGCCTCGGCCGCCACGTGACCGCCATGCTCGCCTCCCAGCGCGTCACCAACGTGTGGACGACCTCCGTGTCCGCGGCAGAGCACCGCGAGCAGGGAGCCAACCCGTACGTGGCCGCGGCGCGCGCCCTCGGGCTTTCGGCTGAGAGCTGCTTGGCCGTCGCGACCGATCCGACGCTGCGCGAGGCCCGGGCCAGCAGGGTGCGCCGCGTGCTGGTCAGCCACACCGGATCCCTCCGTGTAGCCGCCAAGAACACCGACGGACTCAGTCGGCACGAGCACGACGTCGCTCTGCAGCTCGCCCTCGGCCACACCTACGACGGCGTCGCCGAGCAGCTAGGCTGCTCCACCGGCAGCGCCTCCAACGCGATGTCGAAGGTGATGCGCCGCCGAGGCTTCGGCGACCGCACCCGCGCCATCGCCGACCTCATCCTCTCAAAGCTGCTCGACACCGCCGAGCTTCGCGCGGCGCTGCCCGATCAGCTCCCGGAACTCGCCCCGCGCGACCACCAGGTGCTCACCCTGCTCGCCACCCACGATGTGCACACCGTCGCACGGATGACCGGCATCAACCCGAGCAACGTCGGCGGTGTCATCACCGGGGCCACCAACGCAGTCGGAGCCAAGACCCGTACCCACGCCGTCGTCATGGTTCTCCTGCTCGGCTTCCCCAGCCCGGTGGCTGCCTCCGGCGGTGCCCGATGAACCTGGTCGAGTACCCGCAGCACTTCAGCCCCAACGGCAGCCCGACGCTGTACCTGGACTGTTCGGGCGCCGGCCGCCCGGGCTGGCAGCGCGACGCCGTCGCCCTGCTGGACGCGGCCGGCTTCACCGGCACCGTCCTCAACCCCCGGCCCCTCTTCGGGACAAGAGCGCCGTTGGGCTGGCAGGAGCACAACCTGCGACGCGTCAGCGCCGTCCTCCTCTGGTGCCCGCGCAGTGCCCAGCACGTCCGCGACGTCCAACAGCGGTTCCTTCGCCTCTCGCGCACCGCTCTGGTCGTCGGCTGCGACCACACAGAGCGCGAGCAGCGGTTCGTCCACGCAGAACTCCAGGGCACGATGCCCCGGTTGGCCGTCGCCGCCGACCTCGCCGCCGCCGTACGGGCGGCCCTCGACCACCTCGGCGCACCGGCCGCGACCCAGGCCTGAACTCCCCTTCGACCCACCCCGTCAGGAACACCATGCCCACCGCCGCCCTGCCCCGCCGTTCCCGGTTCCTCATCGAGGACCACGGCCTGATCGGCAGCACCGCCACCGGCGCCCTCGTCCGCAACGACGGCACCGTCACCTGGGCGTGCCTGCCCAGGTTCGACTCCTCCGCCGTGTTCGCCGCCCTGCTCGGCACCGAGGAGCACGGCTTCTGGCGCCTCGGCCCCACCACCGACGGCGAGCCCGCGGCGGCCGACCGGCGCTGCTACCGCGAGGGCACCATGTCGCTGGAACACGACTGGGACACTCCCACCGGCAGCGTGAGGGTCACCGACTTCATGCCGCTGGGCACCAGGACGTCCCAGATCATCCGCAGCGTCGAGGGCCTGAGCGGCACCGTGACGATGACCTCGAAGTTCCGGGCCCGCCCCGGCTACGGCGCCCACGCCCCCCTGTACACCCGCACTTCGCGAGGCGCCACCGCGCGCCTGTGCGCCACCGTCCACCCCGACTCCTACTGGCTCGACGGCCCCCACCACGTCCTCACCCGCGCCGGTGCGCGCTGCGACTTCACCATCACCGCCGGCGAGCGCATCGCCTTCACCCTCACCTGGTCTCCCTCCTCCCACCCGGCCCCCGACCTGCGCAGCCCCCGCTCGGCGCGCACCCGTACGGAGGTGGCCTTGCACGAGTGGGCGTCCCGCTGCGCATACCAGGGCCCCTACCGGGAGGCGGTCGTCCGCTCCGCCCTCGTCCTCAAGTCCCTGTGCCACCCGGGCGGCGGGATCGTCGCCGCCCCCACCACCTCCCTGCCGGAGCAGATCGGCGGCGAACGCAACTGGGACTACCGGTACGTGTGGCTGCGGGATTCCGCCCTGACCGTCACAACCCTCGCCCGCCTCGGCCACACCGAGGAAGCCGACGCCTGGCGCGACTGGCTGCTCGCCGTCCTGGGCACCGACGTCCCGAACCTCCAGGTCCTGTACGGCCTGCACGGCGAACACCACCTGCCCGAACGCGAGTTGGAGCACCTTCCCGGCTACGAGGACTCCCGGCCCGTGCGGGTCGGCAACGGCGCAGCCGGCCAGCTCCAGCTCGACGTCGCCGGCGAGGTCGCCGATGCCCTGCTCGCCGCCGAGAACGCCGGGCTGCCCGACTCCCTCGACGCCGACGCGATGCTGCGCGCGCTCGCCCGCTGGACCGAACACCACTGGACCGAGCGGGACGAGGGCATCTGGGAGGTCCGCGGCCCGCGCCGGCACTTCGTCCACTCCAAGGTGATGGCCTGGGTCGCCGTCGACCGCACCCTCACCCTGCTGCGCCGGCGGCCGGCCACCACGGCCGCCGAACTCGCCCACTGGGAGCGGCTGCGCGACCGGATTCACGCGGACGTCTGTGAGCGGGGCTACGACCCGGAGCGCAACACCTTCACCCAGTACTACGGCGGCAAGGAGCTGGATGCCTCCCTCCTGCTGATCCCCCAGGTCGGCTTCCTGCCACCGGACGACAAGCGCGTCATCGGCACCATCGAGGCGATCCAGCGCGAACTGTCCACCGAGGACGGCTTCGTCCTGCGCTACCCGACCCACGACGAGTCCGGCAACAACGTCGACGGCCTCTCCGGCCACGAGGGCGCCTTCCTGGCCTGCTCCTTCTGGCTCGCCGACGACCTCGCCATGATCGGCCGCGTCCAGGAGGCCCGCGAACTGTTCGACCGCCTGCTGGCGCTGCGCAACGACGTCGGCCTGCTCGCCGAGGAGTGGGACCCCCGCCTCAAGCGCCAGGTCGGCAACTTCCCCCAGGCCTTCAGCCACGTCCCGCTGATCGACACCGCCCTGCGGCTGGCCGCCTGCGGCGACGCGCACCTGCCGGCCCAGCGCGCTCAGCCCGCCGGAGCGCCCCCCGAGCGGGAGCAGGGCACGCTCACGATCGCGGGCGTGCGGCAGGAATGCCGCTGATGACCGTCCCCGTCCTGTCCGTGTCCAACAGCATCACCGACACGTCGACGCTGGCCCGCTTCATCCAACCTGCCTAGAAAGGAACGGAGTTCACCGTGCATAGCACCCCGCGCACAGCCCTGGTGAGCGGCTCCACCGTCCGGATCGGCGAACTCGCCGGCCACGGCCGCCCCAGCGAGGACCGGGTGGTCACCACCTCCGACACCGTGATCGTCCTGGACGGCGTCTCCACCGTCACCGGCGACCGGCCCCTCGGCGCCTGGTACGCCGACACCCTCGGCGCGGCCATCGCCGAACTCCTCTCCCTGGAGCCGGGCATGGACCTGCGCCAGGTGCTCGCCGAAGCCATCGGGACGGTGGCCGGCGGCCACGGCCTCCTCGCGGGTTCCTCGCCGGCGTCCACCGTGGCGGTCGTGCGGCGGCGGGCGGACCGGATCGAGGCGGCCGTCCTGGGCGACAGCCCCGTTGTCGCCATCGGCCGCGACGGCACGGTGCACACGGTGCGCGACGACCGCCTCGCCCGGCTCGTCGACGCCCAGCCCGAGGCGCAGGAGTACCGCGATCTCCTGCGCGCCGGGCACGGCTTCGGCGACCGGCACCGCCTGATCCTCCAGGAGCTGCGCGACTTCCAGAGCGGCGTGGTCAACCGCCCCGGCGGGTACTGGATCGCCGAGGCCGTGCCCGAGGCGGGCCTCCACGCGGTCACCGCCTCGTGGCCGGCCGACGACCTGGCCGAGGTCGTGATCGCCACCGACGGCATCACCGCCGGCGTCGAGGAGTACGGGCTGTACTCGTGGCCGGAACTCGCCCGCGCGTGCCGGGAAGACGGGCCGCAGGCGGTCGCCGACGCCGTCGCCCGCGCCGAGCACGAGGACCCCGCCGGACAACGGTGGCCCCGCTACAAGGCCGCGGACGACAAGGCCCTGGTCTGGTGGCCGCTCACCGACGGTGAGGAGCCTGGCGTTGAGCGGGCCGGAGGGCAGGAGGCCGGCGTGGTTGCGGGCACCGCCGAGCTGGTCACCTTCGCGAACCTCAACGCCTACAAGCTGCATCCCCGCGACGTCGGCACCGACGGGTGGAAGGCCCGGGTCACCGCGATCCGCGAGGTCGCCCCCGACGTCCTGTGTCTGCAGGAGGTCCTGGTCGACGAGGACGCGCCCGAGGACGCCGACGAGCACGGGACCGTCGACGAGGCGAAGCGGCACCGCCGCTGGGACGCGCAGGCCGCCGCCGTCATCGAGCGCCTGGCCCGCGAGTGCGGACTCACCGCCACCACCGTGCGCTCCGACGGCAGCACCGGGCCGGTCGCGATGGCCCGCAACGCCCACCGCCCTTGGTTCACCGCGGTGCTGTGGCGCCCGGCGACGGTCACCCCGGTACCCGGAGGGTTCCGGCCGTACGGGTCGCCCGACTACTGGCACGGCTGCACCACGATCCAGCTCGACATCGGCGCACAGGCCCCGCTGCTCGTCGTCAGCTACCACGGCGACCCGTTCCGCCCCGACTTCCGCGCGGACGAGGCCCTCCGGCTCAAGGGCGGCTTCCGCCGCACCGGCGGCGCCAAGCCCGGCCTGGTCCTCGGCGACTTCAACTCGATCTCCGCCGCCACCGTCGGCGGCGTGCAGCAGTTCTACGACGCCGAGCCCTATAGCGGCCAGGACCACGACGACCTCGAATACCAGTGCGTCGAGACGGTCGGCGACACCACCGTCGCCGACCGCCGGCCCACCGCCATGCTGCTGCGCCGCGGCTTCATGGTCGACGCCGCCGCTCACCTCGGCGCGCCGTGGGAGCCGACGGTGGGGCACTGGGAGGACGGCCAGGGCGACCCGGACCCGTGGGGGCCGCGCCGGATCGATCTCGCCCTGGCGACCAGGCCCGTGGCCCCGGCGCTGGTCGGCTACCGCACCCACCGAAGCCCCGCCGCCCGGGCCGCCTCCGACCACCTGCCGATCGTGTGCGTCATCGACCCGTCCAAGATCGTTCCCTGACCGGAGAACATGTGAAGAACTTCTTCGGCCCGAAGCGGATCTGGTCGACCAGCCCCTACCCGCACTTCCTGATCCTGCTCGACCGGTACCCGCAGTACGTCGAGTACGCGCGTCAGCACGTCGGCCTCCTCGGCCGCTTCGAGCACCTGGCGGCGGTGCCGGCCCAGTGGCTGCACATCACCGTGCAGGGCGTGCACCACCCGGCCGGCCCTGAGCAGGTGAAGCGGCTGGAGGAGGAGGCCCGCGCGGAACTCGCCGACGTGGTGCCGTTCGAGGTCCAGCTCGGTCCGACGTGGCCGGGCGTCACCGCGGTCACCGTCGCCCCGTATCCGGAGGAGCCGATGGCCGCGCTCAACCGGAAGGTGCGGGCGGCGGCCGACCGGGTGAAGGGCATCGAACTGCGCCCGGAGGAGAAGAGGTTCTGGCCGCACACCGCAATCGCCTACGCCAAGGCTGACGCCGGCCAAGCGGATGACTACCTCCTGAACCGGGCCTTGCGGCAGCTGCGACCCGAGCGGGTCACCATCACCGTCGATACCGTGCACCTGGTGATGCAGATCCAGGACCCGGACGCGGGCTTCTACCGTTGGGAGCCGGTGGCCGAACTTCCGCTCCACGGCAGCGTGTGAGCGCTACCGGTGCCCCGCGAAGCCGCGTGGGGCACCGGTAGCGTGCCGGGAAGCGAGCAACGGCACGGAGGGAGTCTGCGTGGCCGTGGACGGCGACGGCGAGGCCGGCTGCGGGCCTGGGACGCTTGTGTGGAACTCACGACCCGCCCGCCGCTGGCGCCCGTGCGGCCGACGGCCGGGCCCCCGGGGGGCCAGCTCGTCCGCGATGCCAGTGCCCTCGACACGGCGCTGGCCGCCATCCCGGTTGCGTGCGTGTCCGGTGAGCGTGATCCTGGCGGGCGGCTTGGCCACGGGCCTGCCGACGCACTACGGTCCGATCATGCCCCAGCGTCAGCTTCCCGATCTGGCCGCCAGCCTGCGAGCGGACCATCTGCGCTTCCTACGGTCGCCGGACAGCCGGTCGCTGTACAGCTTCTTCGAGTCCGAGGGCCACCCGCCCCTGTGCCCGGCCGCGTGGACGGCGCTGCCACGCCCCCAGAGGGTCGAACGGGTCCTCGCGGCCGAGGACCGCCGCGTCGCCGCAGGGTGCACGTTCGTCCTCGACACCCCCGTGGTGGACGCCGTCAGGGCCGTGGCCGCGGACCGGACCGTACCGCTGGTGTTCACCGAGGACGTCCTGCCCGCCCCGTCCGGCATGCTCGTCACCGCGGCACCGCTGCACGACCTCGGCCAGTACTCGGTCGTGGCCGCCTCCTGGGGCCCGGCCATGGAGGGCTTCGGCCCCGGGGTGCACCTGACCTGGTGGACCGACGGCCGCGCCGTCAACGAGGGCAAAATGCCCCTCATGCGGGACTTCGAGCTGCACCTTCCCTTCCCGCCCATCGTGGACTCCCGCCTGATCCAGGCCGACCTGCCGGACGGCCTCTCCTACTCCGCCGGGCCCCTGCGCGCTGTCGTCGCCGCCTGGTACGCGCTCACCGACCCCGGCACCGAGATCACCGAACAGCGGCCCTCGCCCGTCATCGGACGCGAGCTGGCCGCGCAGAAGGCCAGACGGCGCGCCGTCCGCGTGGCCACCACGACCTCCGCCGACGCCACCCGCCAGGCAGTCCTCGACCGGTCCGCCGCCCAGCACGCCCGGCTCCTCGACACCCACGGCCCGCAGATCGGCGGCATCGACCCGTCTGCCACCCCGCCCGGACCCTCCCACGGCCCGTTCCCCGCCGAACTCGACCACCAGCTCCCCCCGGACCAGCGGCGCACCGCCCAGCTCTACCGCGAAGCCGCCGACCGGTGGACCCGGCGGGAGACGGAGATCTTCCAGCAGTACCCCGGGGTCCTGGAGCAGCTGGAGGAGCTGCGGGTGCGCGGCCACGGGGCCTGGGAGCCGTGGTGCTGGATGCCCGTCAGCGAGGTCGCCCGCTGGCTCGTCCAGCAGTGGAGCGCCCCCGCGGAGCAAGCACTCTGGGACGCTGTGCGGATCGCGGCCGTCGGTGCCTGGCGCAGCGGCGGGCGGCACGCCCTGGTGCACGGCGGCACGGGCTACTGCCAGGAGCCCGACGAGGGGGTGCCCGCGCGGGCGCTTCGCGGCCTGCCGCTTCCCGGGGTCGGCGTGGTGGTCGAGGACGGCCCGCAGATCCGGCTGTTCCTCGCCTACCTCGACCAGCCCGCCGGTCAGGACGGCGGTGAGCTGGTCCTCCTCGACGACGGGGGCGAGCGGGGCCGCGGCTTCCGGGACCTCACCAAGACCAGCCTTCTCCTTGCCGACGGTCTGTGCCTCACCGACGCGGTGAGGGCCACCAGCCGGTACTACGACGAGGCGGAGCAGACAGAGGGCGGAATGCCTCCGCAGCCGCAGCCGGACGACGCCGCGTTCGTCCAGCAGGCCGCGTTCATGGGGTGGTTCACGGGCCTGCTGTCCGCCGCGAGTGTTCCCGGCGCCGCGTACGACGCGGGCGCCGCCGCCGGCCGCAGGCCCACCGCGACGTGGCCTCCCGCACCCGGCCTGCTGCCCGAGCTGGTGCTGTGGCAGATGCGCCGCGGCGAGGAGGCGTAGCCCGGCAGGCCGGCGGTTAGGTGCTCGCAGGGCGACCGCGTGCCCGTCTTCCGCCCGGTCCTCACCGGGACGTCGGCGAGCGCGGCGCCGCTCCCCCCCCGGCCCGGCACCGGCGGTCGGCCGCGGTCGGCCGCTTACGGCAGGAGCTGCTCCAGGGGCCATCCGTCGCGCAGCAGCGGGTAGGCGGTCGCGGGATCTTCCAGGACGCCGTGGCCATCGGCACCGGGGCGAAGTGCGGGGTCGGTGAACAGGACGCCGAAGTAGGCGCTGCCTCCAGCGCCGGACCAGGACCAGGTCGGGTCAACGACCACCCCCTCGGCGGTCGTGCACCAGCCGTGTGCGAACGGGATTCCGGCGCGCACGGAGACCGCCCAGCCCTCCGTGTAGACCAGGGACGGGTGCGCCAGCTCGGTACGCCGCGCGTTGGCGTAGCAGTGCCGTTCCGGCATGGGGCCGACTCCGGGCGGAAGCGCCGCAGGAGTACACCACTGGCCATGGGCGAGCAGGAAGTCGTACACCGACCGGTATGCCCAGTCGACGGTGCCCCAGCGGTCGAAGGACCGTTCCAGTTCGGCCTGCTGCCGTATGAGGCCGATCAGCATCCGTTCGGCCGGGGTGAGCGCCATGATTGGCAGGTTGCCGCTCGCCTTCCCTTCGGGGCTCGCCCTCGACGCGGGCCGCGACGAGACTCCGGGCTGCCGTCCTGCAGTACCGCGTGGTGGCCCGCAGCCCGGACGACGGGGTGACGGTGTCGCGCCCGCCGGTCCCGTGCGTGCCCGCCACACTGCTAGACGCCGAGCACGCCCTCGCCGCCCCGACCATCGTGTCGGCCACCGGGCGACGTCGGCCGCCGATCGCGGGCGAAGTCCGTGACGGCCGCTCCCTGTCGGCCCTAGGCTGGGTAGGTGACCTGGACGTTCCCCACGAGCCGCATCAGCCACGACGGCGCCGGCACCGTGGCGCTGGAGACCTGCCACCGCGTCAGCGACTACACCGCCGTCGCCAGGCGGCGCGGCCAGGTGTTCTGGACCAGCAGCCAGCTGCCCGACGGCGCGACCGCGCTGGACGTCCACTGCCCCGAGTGCGCGGCGGACCGCGGTCTGACCGTCTCCGGCACCTGGGGTGCCCCGGCCGAGCTGACCTGCCTGTGCGGACACTCCTGGACGCCCCGGCTACCGGGGCTGCTGCCCGAGCAGCTGCTGCGGCAGTTGATCCGCCTGGCGGCCGACGGGCCGATCAAGGCGATCCGCTACCACCTGATCAAGGTCGACGCGGCCGACACCCACCCGACCCCGCTGCACGATGCCGTCCGCCCCCTCGTCGCCGACGCCGGACGTGAACTCCACCGCAGGGCGTGGATCTTCAGCGACGACGAGACCCGCGTCGCCTCCGACCTGCTGACGCAGGCCGGCCTCCGGGCGTACTGGAGCCCCGAGGCCCTGGAGGCCCTGGCCCGGCAGACGCGCACGGAGGAGGAGCAGCTCGCCAGGGTCGTCGACATGTACCGGGCGCTGGCCGAGCGCAGCAGGTGGACGGGCAATCGCCTGGGACGCTTCCTGGCACAGGCCACGGCCGTGCTGAAGCCGATCAAGGTGTTGACCATGGACGGCCTGGAGCCCGGCCCGACGTGGTCGGGCGTGTCGCCGGTCCTGGAAGACGCCCGCAGCGCACTGGGCGCGGTCCACGTGATCCTCGCCGCGGGCGCCACCGGCGATGTCGACTACTGACCGCCCGGCCTCCCGCTGGCGCGGGCCCGCCGCCGAGGCCGTACGGCTAGGGTGGGGACGGTGACGTGGAGAATCGTGACCAGGCGCCTCGGGTATGACGGCGCCGGCATCCTGCACGTCGTCATCCGCCACCACGTGCCGCACGGGACACCCTTCGACCTCCCGCGGCCGTCCCCGGAGACGGTCAAGCGCTTCCCGGCCGTGTGCTGCCCGGAGTGCCGCCGCGACGGCGACCTCACCGCGGCCGGGCGCTGGGGCGAGCCCGCGCAGCTGATCTGTCCGTGCGGATACTCCTGGACGCCGCACCTGCCGCGGCTGACCCCGCAGGCGCTGCTGCGCGAGGTCGTGCGGCAGGCCCTGGGAGCCGGTGGCCTCACCTACCGGGAAGCCCGCACCGATCCCGACGCCGCCGCGGCGACGCCGCGTCAGGAGGCTGTCCGTGCCCCGCTCACCACGGCCGCGCGGGCCCTCAACCGCGGGACGTGGGTCTTCGACGGCTACGAGCGCGCCGTCGCGACCGACCTGCTCACCAGACTCCGCCCCGACGGCACGGAGACGGAAGCGGCGAGCAGCGACGGCCGGCTTCGCACGCTCCACCGCCGCCTCGACGCCCTCGCCGAGTACGCCGCCATGGCCACCGGTCCCCTCGGCGAACTCCTGGAAGCCTGCAGCACCGCCCTGCTTCCGGCCCGCGGGCTGACGGCCGACGACCTCGAACCCGGCCCGGACGATCCCCCGGCGCTGTCGGACGCCGACCTCGCGCTCGGCGCCCTGGCCACGGTGCTGCGCGCCGGATCCACGGGCGAAGTCGACTACTGACCGCCCGCTTCCCCGGGCCCGGGGTCCCCGGACCTGCGGCGCCACCATGGGGCCTGCCAGTCGATCAGCCTGGCGGAGGCGATCCTGGCGGTGCTGTCCGTGCCGTCCGGCGCGACCACCTGCACGGCACCGGTGCGCGGCAGTACCGCGTCCGGCCTGTGGCGCCCGCGCACCCGGCCGGGAGCGGGGTCGGTGAGGTCGAACCGGCGCAGCGCCGCCCACACGGTCCACTCCCGCAGGGCGATCCCCGCCCAGACGGCCTGGTCCTCCTCGGTGTCCAGTTCGACCAGCAGCGGCGACCAGGACCGGTCCGGCCGGCGGGATCCCCGTTCCAGCAGCACCGCGCACCGGCGGGGCGAGACGATGCCGACGACGTCCTCGATCAGCAGGTCGTGGAGAAGCCGCCCGAGAACGAGCTCGACCGCATCGTCCTCCAGTCCCGGCAGGGCAGCCAGGAGCAGGCCGTACCCCGTGCCTGCGTGGAGAAGGTCGCAGGCCCCGGGGCCGGTCGCGTACACACCGGTGTCGATGACGGTGTCGTCGCGGGTGTACGGCGAATCGCTGGACTCGCGGTACAGCGACAGGCTGACGCGCGGCGGGGCGGAAGGCCCTCGGTCGTCCACCACGGCCCTCGCCCACGCTCCGGCTCTGTCGCCGAGCACGGCGCTGCCTGCCATCGCCGCCCCCAGTCCGCGGTCGGGACGCTCCCTCAGCATCTCCGCCAGCGCATGCCGGCGCGCACCGACCGCCGACGACGATCCAGAGGCCACGGCCTCACGGTGGCAAGCGAGCACCCGCCCCACCTGCCGGGCCGCCGCGCTCCCGTCTCCGACGGACGCCGCCACCTCCTCCAGCGGGGCCGTCACCAACGGCGCGCCGAACCCGAGCGGCGTTCTCGGGAAGCGATGCAAAGCCTCCGCGAGCAGTCGTACCGCCTCCTCGCGGCCCGGGACGCCACCGATCCGCTGCTCCGCCCAGGCCGTCAGGCACTCCGCCCACTCCCGGCACTGGCCAAGCCCGTCATCGGCGGCCAGCTGCCCGAACACCGCGTCCGGTTGCACGTCGGTCCTGTTCCTCTCCAGCCGGCCCAGCCTCACCGCTCAGTTCGAACAGCGCGCCCAGAACGCCGTCTCCTCGGACGGGGCCTCCGGCGCGCGTTCACGCAGGCTACCTCGCGGCCGACTCCGCTGCTGCGGATCGATTCCCGTGGCCGCCGGTCACGGTCACGGGTCGGGAAGCGCGTTACGCCGGCCGCCCGTCGCTCGCTTCCATGATGCAATGGAGAAGCCAACTCCCGTCACCATCAACGGTTTTCACCGTGACGGCTACTGCGTGTTACCCGGCGTCCTGACCACCGGGCTGATCCGGCGCTGGCGCTCGCTGCTCAGCAGGCACATCGCCCTCACCCCGCCCGCACCCGACCGCACCGGTCCCTACTTCCTGTGGCCGACGCTGGCCCAGGACGCCGAGCTGCGCGACCTCTACCAGATCAGCGGGATCACCGACGCCGTCCAGCCGGTCCTGCGTGCCGGGCTCGGCCTTCCGGCACCCGAAGTCGCGCAGCTAGCCTTCACCTTGCCGCCGCACCCCCACCACCCCGGCGCCCCGCACATCGACGGCCTTACCCCCACCGAGGACGACGGCGAGGACTTCACCAGGGATGGCGGGCGATGATCAACCTCCTGCAGAACACCGGCTGAGCGGAGGCCAACACCGCGCCTACATCTTCAGGATCAGCGTCTCGGCGTCCGCCAGGCCCGCAGCGCTGCCCTCCGCAGCGTCGCGCACCGCCGTCAGCCTCTCCATCCACTGGATCCGCTGGTCGGCCGGGAGCGGGTCCTCGTCCAGGTGGATCCGCAGGTCGATCGCGTCCTTGAAACCGTCCATGAGTACGCCGGCGGCGGCAGCAGCACGCCGGTAGCCGCCTTCGACCAGTTCGATCCGCGCGGCCATCTCCTGGCGCAGGACGGCGAGCAGGTCCCGGGGCTCCGGCGGCGCCTGCCCGGTCGCGGTGGTCGACGTGGTGTCGGCGCTGTTGTCGGAGGCCGTGGTGCCCTCGGCCGCGGTGTTCGCGTCGTTCCCCGGGTTCGTGCTCTGGGCGAGGTCCGGCGGGAACATGTCGTCGAACCACGCCTTGTCCGCGACGAGGCCGGTGGGCGCGCCGTCGATGCCCGGGACGAGGATCATGCCGGGAACGATCGGGCTTCGCTGGTCCTCTCCTACCTCACGCTCGCCGTAGCAGATCGGCTTGCCCCCGTCGGGGGCCTGCGGCGCCAGGACGGAGTCGGGGTGCCCCAGGACTGAGCGCGCGAAGGCGAGCAGAAGGGCGCGGCTGATGTTCTCCGCCCCTGCCCTGTAGGCCATGGTGAGCGCTGCGACGGCGTTGGCCGGAGTGCGGCGCACGCCCTTGCGCCCGGCTCCGGCCTCGCTGCCCTGGCCGGGCGTGACGAGGGGCTGGGGAGCGTGGATCAGCGCGGGCACCATGCGCCGGACCAGTGCGGCCCAGGCCGTCGGTTCGCCGGCCTCGGCCCGCAGGAACAGCTCCTTGAGCGGCCTGGGGTCCTGGTTGGAGCCCTCCTTGGCGTCCGTCACCGTGAACAGGCCGAGCGCCGACAAGATGTTGGCCCGGTGGAGGAACAGCTGCGCGACGGCCGCCGACCACAGCCGCGTACGGGTGTCTGCGTTCGGGGCCCTCGTCTGGCTCCACGCCGGCTCCTGCAGGCTCGCCCGGACGATCGGCCAGAACGCCCCGGTGTCGCGAACCTGCCGCTTCCCGTTGCCGGGCTGGGCCGGGGGGACGTCCGGGAAGACCAGGGTGGTGATGGCCCGGACGGCGATGTCCCGCAGGGTGACCGGCGAGACCTTCTCGTCTGCGGGCAGGAGGGCGGCCAGGGGGTCGAGGGGGCCGTTCGCCGTCAGGGCGTTGCGGACGCCGTCCAGGTCGAGGAGGTCCGCGCCCTGGGCCTCGGGGAACGTCTCGCCGAGCAGCTCGGCGAGCTGGTCGTCCCTGGCGTAGGCGTCGACGAGGGTCGCGAACAGGGCGACCAGCCGGGCTTCGTCGTCGTAGGGCTGGACCCCGCGGAGGTGGTCGTTGACGTTCAGGCCGCGCAGCACGTGTTCCAGCGCGGCCGGCTTGCTGCAGCCGACGACGATCTCCATCGGCACCGTGGCGATCTTCGCAGCCCGCCGGGCCGCGTGCTCCGGCTCCGTCTCCTCGTTGGCGTCGGCCTCGTTGAGGCGGTGCGAGACCCGGTTGAGGACCTCCCGCTGGTTCAGGAGCAGCACGCTGGGGTCGTGCGTGTCCGACGGCAGCGCCACGAGGGTCCGCGGCATGCCGGTGACGATGTGTTCGGGGCGCAGGCCGAAGACGTCGAGGCGGGCCAGGGCGCGGTTGTTGGCGGTCACGGCGACCATCCGCCACAGTTCGGACAGGGTTCCGTCCGTGTTCCTGATGCGCCACTGCTGCAGGACGCTCATCCCGCGCGAGAGCTGGCCGGCGGCGACCAGGGACTCGGCGAGGTCGTATCCGCGGCCTTTGCCGAAGCGCCGCAGGTGCTCGGCGGCGTAGCGCTGGATGTGGACGGCCTGCTCGTAGGTCTGCTCGGCGAGGGTGAGCGCGGCCATCGGCTCGCCGTTCTCCTCTGCCGCCCGCACCACGGGGCGCGGACGGCGGTTGCCGAGCGAGGTGAGAAGCGCGGCCCGGGCACTCTCGGCTTCACGCGCCCGCCGGGCGGCGTCCGCCAGCTTGGTCTCCGCGGCGGCGAGGGCGGCGGCGTAGTGGGGGTCGTCGCTCGGAGCGCGGCGGCGGGTCTCGCGCTCCTTGTCGGCCGCCTTCCTGGTCTTCTCGGCGGCGTCGAGCGCGGCCTCGGCGGCGATCAGGTCGGCGACGCGCTTGGTGGCCTCGGGGCTGGGCGGGGACCAGGTGCCGACGGTACGGTCGTTGAGGTCCCATGGGGCCACCGCGGCGCCATGGACATCGCAGATGAGCAGGAGGACACGGTCGTTGCCCGACTCCACCACCCGCGACGCCGTGGGGTTGAGGATCTTCTTGCCCCGCGTGGTGCGGACGAGCTTCTTGATCTCGGTGTCTCCGAGGGCAGTTGCGAGGCCCTCCGTGATCGCGGCACGAGGCGGAGGTACCAGGCCCTCCTCGTCGCAGGTGTTCTCGACGGCGTCGGCCAGGTGCTCGGCCCACAACTGGGTGCCGATGTACGAGTAGATGCCGGTAGGTCGCTTGGCGGCCACGAGGTCCGCCCTTCTCCCGGTCGAGCCGGGGCAGTAGGGCACGCCTCCGTCCAGGGGCGCGACACGCGCCCGAGGACTCGACCTCGCGCCAGCGGGAGATCTGCTCCAGGAAACGGAAGGCATCCTGCGCGACCCGCTACGTACGATTCAGCTGCCGACGCCCGCAGAGGGATCACACCGAACAACACCCACAGGCCGGGCGTCTGGGATCTCGCATCTGGTTTCCCGCTCCGCCGACGGCGGCATGAGGCAGACGGCGGTGATGAACCACCGACGTGCGGCACCGACTGTGCCAGCGCCCCGGGGCGGCCTGCGCACCTCAGCCGGAGTATTCACTCGATCAGGTGAAATCCATCCCAAAAGGCCACCACGGCAAACGAGTTGCCACCGTGAGTATCGAAGCGGCGCTGCGACCCGGGGCGTTTCCCCGGGCCGGACTCCGAGATGTTCACGGCTGCGGCAACCCGTGTGCCTGGCCCGGCACTCACCTGGGAGCCGCCGCCTGGCTTCGCGAGCACGGGGTCGACACCTGCGGCACAGGGGCGCCGCCAACCGACGACGGCATGCCGACCGAGGTCAGCGCCCACTTCCCGAGCGTGATCCCGCTGTCGCCGGCCAGGCTGCGGATCTGCCGATCGGACCAGTACAGGAACCTGCCAACGTCATCCTTGCGAGCCACCGGAACTTCTCCTTGTGCCGCCCGAGAGACCCCGGGAGCGCAGCGTGCGAACGGGATCGGCGATTTGAGCCGAGCTGCGTGCCTCCGTGCTCCCGGAGTGCTATCAGGGGGTGGCCGGGGCTCCGTCCCCCTTCCGCGGCCCAGTATCCGGGGCCGGCCGTCCGCCTCAAGGGCGCTGCGCGTGGCTGCGCCACCGGCCTGCGGCCGGCCCTTGACCCGGCCGGCCTCTTTGCCCCGGACCCCAGGCAGCTATCAGGGGGACGGGGGAGGTGTGTATGGGCTGCTCAAGTGCACCGTCGTACCTTCCGCGCCGCACGAAAACGATCATGGATCCCTTGCGCCCGACGGGCCCGGGAGCGCCCGGCTCTATTGACCTATAACCCTCTTTGAGGTATTATTGTTCTTGTTGGGAGGGGATGGCACCCCCGCCCAACAGGCAGAGACCAGGCACCTGTTGGAGGATTTGTGACCACCGTACTTGCCCCCGCTGAGCTGCTGAACGACGAGGCTTGCTCGCCGGAGCTGACCGAGCTGACGGCCGTAGCCGAGGTCGGGCCTGCCGACCTGGTGGAGACCCCGGCGAAGGTCCTTCTCGAAGGCATCAACCCGTCTGAACTGATCTTCACGCGCAACGTCCGTAAGGCCGAGCTGACGCCGGACTTCGTCGACTCGATCGCGGAGCACGGCCTGTTCCAGCCGATCATCGCGACGCCCTACGAGGCCGGGATCGCGATCATCCTGGGCAACCGGCGCGCCAAGGGCTCGATCGAGGCGGGCCGGACCGTCGACGTCATCGTGCGCAACGACCTGAGCGCCGAAGAGGCGCGGATCATCGCGCAGCTCATCGAGAACATGCACCGAGAGGACATGCGCGAGAGCGAGATCGCCGACGCCTACGCGCAGCTGTCCATCGAACTCGGCCTCGACGCCGACCAGATCGCCGCCCGCGTCGCCCAGGACCCGAAGAAGGTCCGGGCCTCGATCGCGCTCGCCGCGATGCCGAAGACCGCGCGGCAAGCCGTGGACCAGGGCGAACTCACGCTGGAGGACGCAGAGAAGCTGGCCGAGTTCGAGAGCGACCCGAAGGCGTACAAGCGGCTGCTCGACACGATCGAGCGAGGCGGAAAGCTCGAATGGGCCCTCAGGAACGAGCGGCGCAAGACAGTGAAGGCCGTGCTCCGGAAGGAGACCGCGCTGGCCCTGGAGACGGCCGGTGTCCGGATGGTCGGCGAGCCGTCCGGGTTCAGCTGGAACGGGTCGAAGGAGGTCGGCCTTGACCGACTCGCCGACGCGGACGGAGTGGTCCTGACCCCGGAGAGCCACAAGAGCTGCCCCGGCAACGCGGCGTTCTTCAACGAGTCCGTCACCGACGACCTCAAGGCGACGTTCCTGTGCCGCGACCCTCACCAGTACGGCCACCACGTGACCGGGCACTACTCCTTCCACAGCCCGGACGAGAAGGCCGCCAAGGAGGCAGCGCAGCAGGCTGATCGGGAGCGCAGGGAAGCACTGGCCATCTCCGAGGAGGTCCGGCACGAGTTCATCCAGGAGCTCTGCCGCTCCAAGAAGGTGCCGAAGGGGCTGACCAAGCGGGTGCTCGGGATGCTGTACACGCTGGGGTCGGACGAGACGAGCCCCGAGGCGCTGGAGTTCCTCAAGGCGCCGGGAGACGACGACCGTAGCGCGCGGTACGGCCGATTCGTCGGACGGATGGCAGAAGCCCGGCTGCCGCTGGTGCTGCTCGCCAGCGTCGCGGTCAGGGCGGAGCGCGAGGTGCGCAGCGCGATCGGCGGGTGGGGGAAGAAGTGGGCCGCTGTTGCCTGGTTTGAGCTTCTGGCCGACTACGGCTATGAGCTGAACGAATCTGAGGTCGAGCTGGTCGACGGACTTCGGGTGCAGATCGCCGAGGCCGAGGCGAGGGCGGCGGCCGAAGCCGAGGAGCTGGACGAGGAGGACGAGGAGCTGGACGAGGAGGACGAGGAGCTGGACGAGGAGGACGAGGAGCTGGACGAGGAGGACGAGGAGCTGGACGAGGAGCAGGAAGACGCGCTGGACAGGTACCTGGCGATCGTGAAGGACGACGAGTCCGACGACCCGGACGACGAGGGCGCGGGGGAGCAGAGCGAGGAAACCGACTGGGAAGCCCGCTACCCGGAGATCAACGAGCCGATCGCGGCCTGACCGCAGGGAGGGTGATGCCCTCCCCACCACGCCGGGGGTGTCCGATGGCACCGGACACCCCCGGCCCCGCAGACCACACCCCCAGGCCGGAGGCCCGCATGCACCTGTACCTCGCCACCACCGACGACCCGCCGCTCACCGCCCGGACAGATCTCGCCGTACACCTCGCTGGCCGCCACGAGACGCACGCCGTGCTGCTCGCCCGGACGATCCTGATGACCATGCCCTCCGCCCGCATCCGTCTGGCCCACCCGCAGCCCGCCTACGAGGCGTACGCCGCGTGGTCGGGCGCCGCCGACCAGGCCGCCGAACTGTTCGCGCGGGTGCGGTCCGGCGTCGTCCCGGAGCCCGAGGGCCAGATATCCGGGCACCTGCGCCTTGACGCCCCGGTTCGCCCGCCGATCGTGGAGACGCTGCCCGCGAAGATCAGCCCCACCCGCGCGCCGCAGCTGCGCGTCAGCCTCGGCGGCCTGCTGACGATCGTCACCGACATGGACGCCTTCACCAGCCAGCTCAACCTCTGGACCAACGCCTACCGGCACGCCGCGCGCCGCTGGGACAACCTGCCCGACATCGAGGAGCTGGCCGCCGGGAAGGTCCCGGCCTTCGAGGACACCGAGGCCCCCGCGCTCACCCGGGCGGCGGCATGACCAGCACCCGGCCGACCGGCCCGCAGTACGTCACCCTGGTCACCGAAGGCGGCTACCGGATGCACGCCACCGTCACCCTGGACTGGGAGCTTGGAGCCGCCCTGTACCGCGTCGCAGAGCTGTGCGGCACCATCACGGTGGCGTGGGATTCGAGCGACTACGACCGGAACTGCTGCGACAGGGACGCCATGGAGGTGACGTTCGGCAGGCCGTCGCCGAGCCCCTTCCACCAGCGCTTCGAGGACGCCCCGACCGTGTACGGCGTCCTGCTCGCCGGGCGAGCGAACTTCCACGCCGCGCGGATGAAGCCGACGAGTCCGTGGTGGCTGTCCGTCCGCAGGGCGCAGGGCACCAGCGACGACGCCGAGGCTCCGGACGGCACCCGCCGCAGGACCGCCGCCATCGTCCACACGATCACCCAGCACATGCTCACCCGCCCCTGGGCGGCTGAACTGCGCCGGGCCCACGACCACCGGCACGCCCCCGCCCGCTACCGCCAGCACCAGCAGGCCATCCGAGAACTGGAGGAAGAGGCAGCCCAACTCCAGGAGAAGCTGAACCGGGAGCGGGAACGGGCAGCAGCGCAGGCCGCCATGATCGAGGCCGTCACTGGCGGGGCGCGCGTGACGGCGCTGCCCGCGCCGGTGGCGAAGGCCCAGCCGCTCGCCGCCTGATCCGGCCGCCGGTCCGGCGGCCGGCACCGAGGGGGAGGGGGCATCGAGCCCCCTCCCCCTCGCACGCGCCCGCCGGTCGGGGCGGGCCACCTGCCGCGCCCGCCCCGACCGGCCGCCCGGAGCACCAGCGCGCCGGTCAACACCGGGCACGTACGCTGAGGAGAACCACCCGCGCCCGCCCCGCGCGAAGACGAGGAGCACCACCATGCACGACCCCGCCACCCCGGAGAGCCGCCGCCGCGGGCTCTCCTCCGCCCTGGGCTCCGTCCGGGCCGAGGGGCTCACCCCCACGACGGGCTACGCCGCCGACGCGGAGGAGTACGCCGCCGGACGGATCTCCGCCGACGAGCTGGTGGCCCGCGCCGAGGCCCGCCACCGCGCCCCGGGCACCGAGCAGCCGGCCCCCTGATGGCCGACCCGTACGCCGACCCGGACAGCGGCGTCCTGCGCAACAAGCTCGGCATCACCGACCCCCAGGCCCTCGCCGCCGCCGAAGCCGACATCACCGCCGCCCGCCTCACCCGCCTGGCCGAGAAGCCGATCCCCGGCGCCTACGACCTGGCGCACCTGCAGGCGTTCCACCGGGAGGTCTTCGGCAGCATCTACCCGTGGGCCGGCCAGACCCGCAGTATCGAGATCGCCAAGGACAGCACGCGGTTCTGCCTCGTCCGCATGATCCCCGACTTCGCGAACGACACCTTCGGCCGCCTCGCCCGCCACCAGAACCACCTCCGCGGCCTCGACCGCGACAACTTCCTCACCGGCCTGGCCGACCTGTACGGCGACGTGAACGCGCTGCACCCCTTCCGGGAGGGCAACGGGCGGACGCAGAGGGCCTTCCTAGGACAGCTCGCGGCCGAGGCCGGACACCCGATCGACTGGACCCGGCTCGACCCCGACCGCAACACGCTCGCGTCCATCGCCAGCTTCAACGGCAACAACGGCCCGTTGCGCTCGATGCTCTCGGAGCTCACCGTCGACCAGCCGGCACCACGGGCCCGTGCAGCCACCGCGACCGGCGCGGTCGTCAGGGCAACCCCGGCGCCGACACCGGCACCGGTGATCCAGCCCCCGCCGCCGGTTCGACCGGCCAACCAGCCGACCATCCGGCGCTGACCCCGGAAACGATGGCGGCCGGCGGACACCCCCGCGAAGCGGGTTGGCACGGTCCACCGGCCAGAGACCACAGCACCCCCGCGAACGCGGTGGAGCATGCGGACCTCCAGGGTAGAGCACTGGCCGACGCGCCCAGGTGCTCGACCGCGAACCGGCCGGACCGGTCTCCGGCTGTCGCCGCTGGCCGCCTGCGGCGGCGGTAGCGGTCGCGCCTTCGGCGCGGCGCCCTTTTCTGGTCCGGGTGCCCCGCTGCGCGGTTCCCCCGGCCCCCCTTCGCGGCCCAGTATCCGGAGCCGGCCGCCCGCCTCAAGGGCGCTCCCTTCGGTCGCGTGGCACGCCACCGGCCTGCGGCCGGCCCTTGACCCGGACGGCCTCTTTGCCCCGGACCCCAGGCAGCTGTCGGGGGGACGGGGGAGGTGCGCCCGTGAATCTGACGTCCAGTCAGCCGCCTGACCGGCGCGTGCGTCCATGCCCCAGAGCTTGACGAGAAACCCTTTATGAGGTAATATTGTTCTTGTTGGGAGGGGAGGGCACCCCCGACCAACAGACAGAGACCACGGCACAACCGGAGGCCGGACGTGAGCCCGCGCTACATCGCCTACTTCACCATCCCGTTCTCCGGCAGCGGCAACCCCGAGCCCGTCGCGTCGATCCGCCAGGCGGCGGACCAGCTGCGGACCCGGGCCCGCGACCCCCGAACGGGCTGCACCGAGCAGTCGTTCGCCGACCTCTACCTCATCACCGACGAGCAGATGCTTGCGGAGGCGGAGGAGATGGCCGGGGTGGGAGTGCCGTTCGGTGACGGTCCGGACCTCCGGATCACCCTGGGCCCGCGCGGCGGCGCCCGCATCGAACGCTAAGAGGAGCAGGAACCATGGCAGGCGAAACCAAGATCACCATTGTCGGAAACCTCGCGGACAACCCGACGCTCAAGTACAGCGACAGCGGAGCCGCCCGGGTCGTCTTCACCGTCATCTCCAACGAACGGGTGTGGGACAGCTCCACCCGTAGCTACCGCGACGGCGACTCGATCTCGATGCCGTGCGTCGCCTGGCGGCAGTATGCGGAGAACATCGCGGCGAGTCTGGCCAAGGGGACGCGCGTCGTCGTGACCGGTGTCCTCAAGCAGCGCACCCACCAGCCGGCCGACGGACCCCGCCAGGTCTACACCGAGCTCCAGATTGACGAGGTCGGCGCGTGCATGCGCTTCGCCACCGTCGAGGTCACCAAGGCGGGAAGCCGCCCCGCCCGGCATGCAGCGGTCCCCGCCCAGGCTGCTCCCGGCGCGTTCGACGCGACCTGGCCGCCGGTCCAGGCCCCGCCTGCCCCGACCACCCCGCCCGCCGTCGGCTCCTGGCCGACTCCGGCCATGGCCAGCTGATCACCCCGTGGCCGGGCGGACTCCTCCGCCCGGCCCAGCCCACCCCGCCCACGAAGGGACAGCTTGAGCACCGCCATGCCCGCCGCAGAACCCACCAGCGGCACCCCCGCCGCACCAGTCCGCCAGGCGCCCGCGAAGACACCGGCCACCGTGGCTGCCGTCGTCGCCTACACCCGTCGCCACGGCTGGAACGCCGAGGCGGCGTGGTCCCCGGCCGACGACACCAACACCGGCGATGGATGGGTGGTGACAGCATCGGCCGACACCGCGCGCGGGCGCGGCGAGTTCCGGCTGGTCTGGCGCTATCGAGGTAACGGCCTGCGCTACGAACGCCACTTCTCCGACGGGCGAAGCCCGAGCAAGTACAGCCACGGCCCGACCCTTTCGTTCGTGCGCTGGGCCATGCGGAACAACCCGATCCCCTCGGCGGCGGAGGGCGACGATCCGCCGGTCTGGCGCTGGCGCGAGCCGGACGCCCTACCGCCCACGGTCGAGGACCTGACGGAGGCCATGCTGGCACCGGTGAGGCGCAGCGCCGAGCAGTCGTGGCTACCCCAGACCGTCTACGCGTCACGGTGGATCGGATGCGACTTCCTTGGCCAGGACTGCCTCCTCATCAGCGCGGCCATGCCGCGCGACGGCTACCAGCCCGAGGACGTCCACCCCGACAGCCCCATGCCGTTGCTGACCCTCCTTCCCTCCTTCTACTACGGCACCGTCCCCATGGGAAGGTGAGCCGTCCACGCCGAACGACCCTGGTCCGACACCCCGCTCCACCAGCCGAACACCGCTGACGAAAGGCCCCACCATGCCCACCGCCCCGCCCGCGGGCGAGCTGACCCGCACCATCAACACCATCCAACGCGGCATGTTCGCCGCCGTCCTGGTGGTCGTCGTCGCCGCCGCCGTCTGCGCCCTGCGGGACCAACTCCTCATCACCTACCCGCTGCTCGCGGTCGTGGCCGGTCTGCTCTGGCTCCAGTCCGTCGTGGTGCTCCGCCTGCCCCGGGCCATCAACCAGGCCGCCGAGCAGCACGGCGGGCCGCCCCTGCTGCCCGGCACCGCCCCCCGAAGCTGATCCAACCCGGCCGGTCGGGCCACCCGGCCCCGGCCGGCCACCCGGAGAACTCTTGATCACCACCTACACGTCCACCCGTCTGCTGCTCCGTTACGAGGTCGAGCACGCAGAGACCGGCCTCACCTACTACACCGTCCGCGCGCCCCACGTCACCGGCACCATCACGCTGCACCCCCACGCCGCCCCCGGGGCAGCCGACAACCCCGACGCCTACACCCTGCTGCGATTCGTCTCCGGCCGCTACGACCCCGACGAGGGCCCCAGCAGCTACACCGACCGACTCACCGTCTACAACTCCTGGATCTACGACGGCATCACGATCCCCGAGCCCGGCACATCCACCGACCGCGACCCGTGGGACCGACTCCACCGCAGCACCTACGAACTGGCCACCGAGAAGACCCGCGCCCGAGCCAAAGAGGTCGGACAAAAGATCATCAACGAGTACCGGCTGGACCGCGACCGCCACGTGCAGCACAGCCGCTACCTCCGGTCGGCGGCCGACCGCCAACTGGCACGGGCCACCTGCGAAGCTGACGAACTCCGCCCGGCGGTCGACCGGCTAGGCGTGCTGGAGACCCAGATCGACCGCTGGACCCGGCTCCGCCGCCCCGGGACGAGCACCACCGCGACCGTCGAGGTCGAAGGCCACCTGGCCGACTGGATCGACGCCCGGCTGTCCGGCCGCCAGCCGCTCACCCCCGCCGACAGCGAGGTCTACCGCTCCTGGGCCGCCGCCCGCCGACTCGGCGACCGCGCGGCGATCTTCCAGCCCCGCCGCATGATGCTGCACACCGCCGCCGCCCTCGCCAGCTTCGCCCGCATCCTCACCGAGGCCAACCTGGAGTCACCGAGCACGGCCGCCCGCGCCGACGCCCGTTGCCGCCTCCGCCGCATCGCCGAACTCCACCCCGCCCTCGCCCCGATGGTTCCCCGCCGGGAAGACGAGGAAGCACCCCGCTAGCCCAGGCGGGGCACCGCCGCCGGCCCCCGGTCGCGGTGCCCCGTCCCGGGGGTGGTCGCGCCTGCGGCGCGGCGGTGTTGTTGGGCGGCTGTCGCCGCCGGCCGCCTGCGGCGGCGGGTGCGGTCGCGCCTTCGGCGCGGCGTTCTTTTTTGCCGGGCGCTCCGCTGCGCGGTTCCCCCGGCCCCCCTTCGCGGCCCAGTATCCGGAGCCGGCCGCCCGCCTCAAGGGCGCTCCCTTCGGTCGCGTGGCACGCCACCGGCCTGCGGCCGGCCCTTGACCCGGACGGCCTCTTTGCCCCGGACCCCAGGCAGCTGTCGGGGGGACGGGGGAGGTGCGCCCGTGAATCTGACGGCCAGTCAGCCGCCTGACCGGCCCGCTGGACTGCGCCTTCGCGCTTGACGAGAAACCCTCTACGAGGTAGTATTGTCCTTGTTGGGAGGGGAGGGCAACCCCGACCGACACCCACGAAGCGCGAACCGAGAGGCCGAACATGACCGAACTGCACAGCGCGAACGTCGAACCGGCGAGCTGGGCCTGGGGGGCGATGCCCGAGCAGAACCGCCACGCGCGCGGGCACGAGTTCTACCCGCCCTTCGCCGACCTGGAGAAGATCCCCGCGCTCTACGCGACCGAAGAGCAGCCCAACGCGCAGAAGACGCTCCACGTCCACTACTTCACCGGCGGCTCGGACTGGTACATCGCCGAGGTGGACCCGGCCAGCGGCCTGGCCTTCGGCTGGGCCAGGGTCAACTACCCCGAGGGCGAGTGGGGTTACATCCACCTGGTGGAACTGGAGGAGCTCTACCTCGCCCCCGCCCTGCGACCGGGGGTCCTGAGCCTGCCCATCATGGTCGAACGAGACCTGGACTTCACCCCCACCCGCGCGGCCGACATTCCGGCCATAGCCTCGTAGAACCGGCGCCCCAAGCCGCCCACCCACCCGCAGCAACAGGGAGCCGAACATGACCGTCCTCACCATCGAGCGCCGCGCCGACGACTCCGCCGACGTCGCGCTGGTCGCCCTCCGGGCCTTCATCGCGGCCGACCCCGCCGCCTACCGGTACGAGCCCGCCGATGCCGAAGGCACGGCCGCGATCATCGCCGACCTGATCACCTCCGCGCTCCACCTGGCCGACGCCGTCGGTGTCACGGGTGACCGGGAAGAGTTCGTTCACCAGGCGTACCGCCGCTACCGCGAAGGAGCCGCGTACGAGCGGCTCGCCAACTCCTACTGAGGCCGACCCCCGGCCCCGGCAATCGCCGGGGCCGGGGCCGGAGGGGTGGTCGCGCCTGCGGCGCGGCGGTGTTGTTGGGGCGGCTGTCGCCGCTGGCCGCCTTCGGCGGTGGTAGCGGTCGCGCCTTCGGCGCGGCGCCCTTTTCTGGTCCGGGTGCCCCGCTGCGCGGTTCCCCCGGCCCCCCTCGGCGGCCCAGTATCCGGAGCCGGCCGCCCGCCTCAAGGGCGCTCCCTTCGGTCGCGTGGCACGCCACCGGCTTCGCCGACCCTTGACCCGGACGGCCTCTTTGCCCCGGACCCCAGGCAGCTGTCGGGGGACGGGGAGGTGCGCCCGTGGATCTGACGGTTCGTCAGTCGTCCGACCGGCGCGCGCTTCCATGCCCTAGGGCTTGACGAGAAACCCTCTATGAGGTAATATTGTTCTTGTTGGGAGGGGAGGGCAACCCCGACCGACACCCACGATGGACCGAACGAAAGGCGTCATCGCATGACGATCACTCTCGACCGCGCCCGACTCGAAGAGATCAACGCGGCCAAGCAGGCCGAGTGCGGCCACAGCGGAGGGTCGGGCTGCGCCTGGTGCTGGCTCACCCCCGACGCGATCGCGGAACTCCCCTACGCCGAGCGCCTCGCCGTCGCGGTCGATCTCGACCACCGGCTCACCGAACTCGGCATCCCCCGCGCACCCCGCACCGTCGTGATCGTTCACGACGCCCGCACCTACGCGGTCCAGGTCATGTGCGAGGAACTCGGCACGTGGGAGCTGCGCATCCCCGCGCCGAGCGAGGAGTACGCCCTGTTCCGGGGGCCGATGTGGGCCGACCCCGACTCCCAGGTCCGCAGTGACCAGGTTCCGGCGTGGACCAGGGGGCGGGACGACGTCGCCGACATCGCCCGCAGCTTCGCGGGTCTGCTCTGGGCAGCCGGCCTCCGGTGATCCATTGCCCACCCCCGGCCCGGCGGACCGCCGGGCCGGGCCCCGCACTCCTGGGAGACGCCCCTTGAAGATCATCGACGTCCACCACGATTCCGAGACGGCCCGCCCCGCCCGCTCTCGCGAAGTGCTCGCGACCCTCGGTGGCATCGGCGAGAAGTTCGACGCCGCCGCCGCCGTCGTCCGGGAAGTCGCCCCGGCCGAGTTGGCCGCGCTCCCGCCGGTGCCGACTCTCTCCGTCGCCGACTGGCAGCAGGCGTGCCGAGCGCTGGTCGAGCTCGACGCCTTCCTGGCCGCCGCTCATGCCAACGTGGCTGCTGCTCTGTCCGAAGGCGGATTCACCCCCCGGCGACAACTGCGCTGGTCGTTCGTGCTGGCGCTCCACACCATCGGCCTTGCCTGGCGTGACGCCTACCTTCCCGGCGCGCACTTCGTGATCAGCCCCGAACTGCCCGTCCGGCCGGGCCTGTCCGCCGCCGCTGCGTGGGGCGCGGCCAGCGGGGCCACCGCCGCCCGCGCCCGCCGCTGGGCGGTCGCCGTCACCGTGCCGCACTTTCGTGCGATGTCGGACGAGGTGAACGCCATGACCTGGTGAACCCATGCCCACGGGGTTGACAATAAACCCTTAATGAGGCAAAATTGTTCTTGTTGGGCGGGGAGGGCAACCCCGGCCGGCACCCACGACAGACGAACACGTGCGAAGGACTTCACACATGACCATCACCCTGGCCAGGACCTCCACCCGCAACGCGAGCCTTTCCGAGATCGTGGGCAATCTCCGCGAGCAGCACCCCCGCAAGACCGACGTCGTCGCCCCCGTCCAGAACATCCGGGCCGAGGGTGGCCGACTGATCATCGAGGGAGCGGACTACGACCTCACCCCGGACGGAGTCACCCGTAAGGTCGCGGAGTACCGGCTCACCGACGTGTGCGAATCCGGCGTCGCCGAGAAGCTCGGCATTCCGGTCGGCTACCTGCGGAAGACCCGGACCGAGGCCCCGCACCTGTGGGACGCCAACGTCAACGGATGGCTCAGCCACGAGAGCCGCGCCGACAAGTCGTTCATGGTCCGCACGCTGAACCCGGCCCCGGGCGAGGACACCGGCATGGCCCGCGCCTTCCTCAGCCCCAGCTACCGGATCATCGACAATCTGGACATCCTGACCGCTGCCCTCCAGGGTGTGCGGGACGCCGGTGTCGAGGTCCGGCTGGACAAGTGCGATCTCACCGACCGGAAGATGTACGTCAAGATCACTGCCCCGCAGGTCCGTGCCTACGCACCGGAGCTCTTGCGGGACTACCGGAGTCCGTTCAGCGGCGCGCGCGGTGCGGACAACCCGGTCGTTTCCGCCGGATTCGAGATCAGCAACTCCGAAACCGGGTGCGGGGCGTTCACTATCGTGCCCCGGCTGGTCGTCCAGGTCTGCGACAACGGGATGGTGATCACCAAGGACGTCATGCGGTCGGTGCACGTCGGCGGACGCCAGGAAGACGGGGTGATCCGGTGGAGTGACAACACTCGGCTGAAGACCCTCGAATTGGTGACCGCCAGGACCACCGACGCCGTCAGCACCTTCCTTGATCATGACTACGTCGTCCGACAGCTGCGGTCGATCCAGGAGACCGCCGCCGCCCGGATCAAGAACCCGGAAGCCACCATCACCACCGTGGCCCAGCGGCTCAAGTTCACCGAGGAGCGCCGGGCCGACATCTTCGCCCACTTCATCCAGGGCGGAGACCTGTCTGCCGGTGGCGTGATGCACGCCGTCACCTCCGTCGCCCAGACCCTCCCCGACGCCGACGACGCCCACGAGTTCGAAGCACTCGGCATTCGCGCCATGGAGCTGGCCGCCTCCCTGTGACCGACTCGCCGCCTGGCCCACCAGGGCCGGGCGGCCCGCCACAGGCCGCCACCAGCACACCGCGAGAACCGGGACGCCCGTTGAACACCGCCGTTGAACGCCTTCGCAACCTCGTAGCCGACGTCACCACCTTCGAAGAGGAGTGGGAGGACAAGTTCCGCACAGAGCTGCCGTCCTACGACCCGAACCGCCAAGACTTCCCCGTCGACCCCGACGAGGAGGAGAGCTACTACACGCTCTGCGCCGACCGCGCGGCCAAGGCCCGCGACCAACTCCACCGGGTGACCATCGGCATCGAAGCCGTCGCCCGCGAGCTGACAGACACCGTCGCCGAGGCGGACCAGCCCGGCTGACCGAACCACCGGCCGCCCAGCGCGAAGCTGGGCGGCCCCGGCCGGGAGCGCCGAGCTGCGGGGATCGACCCCGCACCACGGCCCAACCCCGCGCGGCGCCGCCTGCTGCCCACCTTCACCCCTTCCCGCACCACCAGGAGAACCACGTGCCGACCCTGCCCCACACCCGGCTCCAGACCCCAGACCAGCCCCGCTACGAGGTCACCAGCTGCCAGGAGCTGACGCTGCTCCGGGCGACCCCGTTCCTGGCCGTCCTCAGCCACGGAGGCCGCAAGATCGGCAGCGCCCAGAACTACGGCGACGGGGACGCCACGGAGTTCGTTCCCCACGGCGACTTCGACCTGGCCGACTTCGCCCGCTTCGCCGACGCCTGCCGACTCGACGGCCAGCCCGTCAGCCTCTCCCTGCTGCTCGACCTGCTGATCGAGGAGTTCAACGTCAGCCGCTCACTGCGCGCACAGGCCCTCCAGGGCCGCACCCTGCTCCGCGAAGTCGGCCGCGACGGCACCGTCACCATCAGCGGCACCATCCCGATGCCCGCCACCGCGGACGACCGCCGCCGCGCGCACGCCGCCCTCGGGCTGCCGCTCACCGCCGGTGCCGCGACCCAGTTCTGGAACGGCAACTGCTGGGAGCACCTGGCCGGCGGCTCCGCGGCCTGACCCGTCCCGGCGCGGCCCGGGACGCCCGGACCGCACCGAGGTTGATCAGACCTCGCCCCGTTCACCGACAGGAGACACCAGCATGCCCAAGTTCATCGTTCCCATCGACGTCATCACCGTCCACGTGGTGCCCGTGCTCGCACCCACCCCCGAGGCGGCCCAGGCGGAGGCGGAACGCATCGTCGAGGCCGAGTGGGACGCCCAGCAGGAAGCCTCCAGCCGTGAGGACCTCGAACGGGTGACCGTCCCGTTCCCGGCCCGGCCGATGAAGACGAGCACCCCCGCCGCCCGCTTCCGCGCACCGCGCACCGACCACCACGCCGACGGCAGCGCGTGCCCGCCCGAGCACCGGCACACCACCTCCGGCAAGCCCCTCACCCAGGGATGCTCCGGACGCGCCTACTCCCAGGCCCAGTGCAGCTGCGGCGAGTGGTCGGTCAAGGACACCGGCAAGGGCTACGTGGACGAAGCGCGTCGCCAGCACCTGATCGCGCACTGACGGCCCGCTCCAACCCGAACTGATCAACGGGTGTGGCCCGGAGGGCAACCGGGCCGTACCTGCCCACGAAACCCGAGAGAACAAGATCGTGACCCCGACCTCCACCGACAGAGACGCACTCACCGCGGACCTCACCGTCGGCATCCTCGGCGTCTGCGCGTTCGCCGTCAGCTTCACCCACGTTGTGCAGACCGCCACCGAAGCCGGCCAGACCGGATGGGTGGCCTACGCCATCGCCGTGTCCGTCGAACTGATGGCGCTCGGCGCCGTCGCCGAGATCCGCCGCCGCAAGCGCGCCCGGCAGCCGGCCCGCTGGCCCCGCGGGGTCCTGGTGCTCGGCGTGGCGATGAGCCTAGCCGCCAACCTCGCCGTCGCCCGGCCCACCCCGTGGGGATACGTGATGGCCGCCTGGCCCAGCCTGGCGTTCCTCGCCGCCGCCGGAATCATCGAGTCCCGTCCCTCCGGCCGGCCGCCCGGCGCCGCACCGTCCCTGCCCGCCGACGCAGACACCCACGAGCACCAGGACGTCGCCGCCGACCCGCCACCGCCCGCCAAGCTCCCGGCGGAGCCGGACGACCAGTCCCACGCAGACGACCCTGTCGACGCGGCCGACGACGCCGAAGCCGATGAACCCGACGAGCAGCCGGCCACCGAGCCGCCGACGGAGCGGCCGAGCAAGCTGCGCGTCATCACCGACCTGCTCGCCGCGATGCGCGCCGACCCCGACTGGCGCCCCGACTACGACGAGCTGACCACCAGCACCGGCTACAGCCGGTCGTGGTGCGAGAAGCGGGTGGCCGACGCCCGCACGCTCCACGGCCGTACGGAGCCCGGCCCCGCGCAAGAGCCCCCCGTCCACACGGGAGACCTGCGCTCCCGCGCCCCGATCCGTACAGCCGAGGACGCCGACGACCGGCCCCTCTCACCCACCTCCCGACCCGCCCCGAACCCGTACGAGGAACCCGCACATGAGCACCACCCTCCACATACCGCCGCAGCTGCATGACGCCGACACCGTCGTGTGGAACAACAGCGGCGGCAAGGACTCCGCCGCGAGCCTCCACCTGTGGGCCACCACCGCCCCCAAGGACCTGTTGAAGCGCACCGTCGTCCTCCACCTCGACCTCGGCGACGCGGAGTGGGACGGTGTGCCCGCCCTCGCCGCCCAGCAGGCCGCCGCATACGGACTCCGCTTCGAGGTCCGCCGCCGCGAGCGCGGCGGACTCCTCGACCTGGTTCGCGACCGGGGCCGCTGGCCCGGGCCCAGCACCCCTTTCTGCCGCAGCTACCTCAAGCGTGACGTCGCCCGGAAGTTCTACACCGAGCTGACCAACGAGCTCGGCATCATCGGCCGGCCCGCCCGCATCGTCACCGCGCTCGGACTGCGCGCCGCCGAGAGCACCGTCCGATCACGCCGCCCCACCGTCGCCCTGGACCGCGCGGCCAGCTCCGGCCGACGCCAGGTCACCACCTGGCTGCCCATCCACCAGCTCAACACCACCGACGTGTGGAAGACCGTACGGGCCAGCGGAATCCCGCCCCACCCCGTCTACCAGCAGCTCGGCCGCCTGAGCTGCCGCCTGTGCCCGTTCGCCGGACGCAAGGCCCTCATCACCGCCGCACGAATGGCGCCCGACACCGCACTCGACTACGCCCTGGTGGAAGAAGAGATCGGCGTACCGTTCCGCCGTGACCTGCCGATGGCCGAGATCATCACCGCTGCCGAGCGTGAGGACCCGGGCCCCGTACGGGCCCTGCGCCCGTGCGGAGCTGCGCTCCGTACGCTTCCGCACCGTACGGGGGTGTGTGCCGCATGACCCGTACCGACTCGGCGGCCCTCCAGGTGGTGCTCAGTTTCGGCATGGGAGTCGACAGCGGCGCCGTCGCCGCCCGGTGGCTCACCGAGCCGGCCAGCCGGGACTTCCCGCTCGACCGGTTGACCGTGCTGACCGCGATGACGGGCGACGAGCCGGACGTCACCCGGCGCCTGGTCGAGCAGCACCTTCTGCCTCTGATGCGCGACAACGGCGTGCGGTTCGTCCAGCTCAGCCGGACCAGCCAGCGCGGCGGGTACACCGTGCTGGACGACTCCCGCAGCCCGCGCCGCCTGATCACCCGCGGACCGTGGCGGTTGAGCGACGAACTCCGCACCAGCGGCACCGTCCCGCAGATCGCCGCCAAGCGTCGGCTGTGCAGCTTGCACGCGAAGGGAGACGTGCTCGACGGGTGGCTGGGCGACGAGTTCCAGGGGAGCCCCTTCCGGCACGTCCTCGGCTTCGCCGGCGAGGAACTGCGCCGAGCGGAGCGGGACGAGGGCTTCACCGCCATCGGCCGCATCCCCGAGTACCCGCTGATCAACGACTGGGGGTGGGACCGCCACCGGTGCGAGCAGTACCTGCTCGACCGCTTCGGCGAGCCGTGGATGCGGTCCGCGTGCGGGTACTGCCCGTTCTCCGCCGGGCGACGCGGGAGAGCCGAACTGGTCGAGCGCTGGCGGGCGGAGCCGGACATCGGAGCCCAGGCCCTCGCCCTGGAGTACACCGCGATGGCCCTCAACCCGCGCTCGAAGCTCTACGGCACCGTCGCCGCCCAGGACCTCGCCCGCTCCCACGGCCTGGTCGACGTCCTCGCCGCGTTCGAGCACCACCTTCGGCGGCAGCACTGGAGCGTCTACGAGGTCCGGCGGATCATCCACCCCCGACGCCACGACCCCACCGCCAAGGGTGCCGCTTGGCGAAGTGTGCGCACGGTGTTCACCGGCAGCCGGACCGACGCCGCCACCGCGCTGGCGGCCATGGCCGCTGGCGGAGCCGTCACCGACGAGTACGGGATCAGCAGGGCCGAGATCATTCCTCGCACCGGCGGGTTCCCCGCGATCGAGATGACCCTGGCCCTGGCACCGGCAGGGGTGGCCGACAAGGAACGGCCGGCGTTCGCGGCGTGGTGGGAACGACTGCACCACCAGGCCGATCTCGTACCCCCGGTCGCGCTCGCGGCGTGAGCGGAATGCAAGACGGGGGCCAGCAGCACGGCCGAAGCCGTGCCGGCCTCGATGGACCGGCTGGGCAAGCCGCTGGCCCCCTCCCACGAAGACCGATCCCGAAAGACCGCTACTCCGCGCCGGTAGATTAGTCCATGTCGAGCCGGGGAGGGTCCTCCCCCTTGAACAACCACCCCAAGGAGACTCCTGTGGCCCCCGCCCCGACGCTCGCCGAACGGCTGGACACCGCCACCGCGGACAGTCTCAGCGTCGCCGACATCAGCAACGCGACCGGGCTGTCCGAGTCCACCGTCCGCCGCCTCGCCAAGGACCCGCAGTGGCCGGCCTCCGAAGAGTCCGGCGACCACCGCGAGCAGCGGTACCCGCGCGAGGCCGTCGCCGCGTGGATGCGCGACAACCAGGCCGCCCGCGTCAACGCGGAGGAACTGCCGGGCGACGACGCCGACCGCGTCACCCTCACCGAGATCGCGGGCCGCACCGGCAGACCGCGCGAGACCGTCAGCCGCATGCCCTCCACCTACCGCACCAGCGCCGACCCGTTCCCCGCCGCCGATCCGCTCGGTACCTACAGCTGGGGCGAGGTCAAAGCCTGGCTCGGCCGACGGTCCAGCCGCACCGGCCCCCGCGGAACGGTCCAGCCGCCCACCCCCGCTGCCGAGCCCGCCACCCAGCCGGTGCTCGACAAGCTGACCACCGCCATGATCGAGCGCCTGACCGGCAAGAGCAAAGAGGCCGTGAAGACCCTGGTGCGCAGGCCCGAGATCGCCGAGCTCAGCACCAAGGTCGGCCGACGCCGGGTGTGGCCGGCCGACGCCCTGCTGCCGCTGCTGTGGCAGCTCGGCTACCTTCCGGCCTCCGGCCCGCTCGGCGCCGAGCCGACCGCCGTCTTGGTCGAGCTCGGTTACCTGCCCGCCACCGGGAAACCGACCGCAGAGCAGCGCGCCGTGCTGCACAAGTTCGGCTACGACGAGGAGGGCAGCGTCGAACACCGCGCTTGGCTCGCCGGACCACCCCGTTCCGCGACCGAGCTGGCCAAGTACTACGGCGTCAGCATCAGCGCGATCAGCAAGCGCATTGCCCGCGCCCAGGAAGCCGGCCAGCCCGTGCCGCACCCGACCGACACCGAGGACGGCAAGCGCTACGACCCCCGCGTCTTCGACGCCTTCTGGAACCCCCAGGCCCCCGAGTAGCGATCGCCGAACACCACGACGGCGCTGCCGACCAGCTCTCGGTCGGCAGCGCCGTTGTCTCCCTCCCGGCCCTGCGCCAACGCACGGGATCACGCTCGACTAGCTCGGGGCAACGCCGCTGCTGCCCGTACCGACGGGCTCCGGGTAGGACTTGAGGAGCATGTGGTGCCTGGCCCCTCCCTCGATCGCAGCAGTCGCCTCCCGGGGGATGGCCACGATCCCCTCCAGGAACCCCACGGCGCGACGGTAGGCGGTCTGACGCTCGGCGTCGGACGCCCCCTCGCCCAGCGCGGTGCGCAGCAGGCGCTGAGCCTGCGCAACCGCCGCGCGCTCCCCCTCCGGCAGCCGGCCCGTTCCGACCTTGCGAGCGTGGCGATCAGCGACCTGCCAGGCGATCTCCAGTGCCGTCACCGCTCGCCCGTACTCTGCGGCACCGTCCGAACCGGCGGTGCGGGCGTCGGACGCCGCAGCGAGCGCGTGTACCAGATCGGCGGTCTCCCGCACAGAGGTATCCGTCAGCAGCGGACGCTCCAGCACCGCCAGGATGTCGGAGGTGAAGGCGCCGTACTGCTCCAACACAAGATCGTGCCGATCCTCGATGCGCTGACGCCGCAGCCGCGCGGCCCGGCCGGCCGCCCGGCGCTTCCTCACCGCCAGGGTGACCACGCCCGCCCCGGCAACAGCCGCGACTGCGCCCGCCACCCAACCGACGATGCCCCATGGCACCCCGAAGCCGCTGTCCGTCGCCACCGGCTCTGCCTGTGGCGAGCCGATTGCCGCGGCCCACAGGGCCGGGAGTACGTTCAGCACCAGCGCCGGGCACGCGGCGACACCCACTCCCATGAGGAGGCCGCGGATCGGAGAAGTGTCCCGCCGCCCCATCAAGCCGTTCACGGCGGACCGGACCAGCGAGCCGAGTGCGATCACAGCGCCGAGCGTCAGCCCGATCCACTGGACCCACTGATCAGGGTTCTGACTCATCCGTGACATGCCCCAAGCAATAGTTCGAATACCACCGCATCGTCTCACGCTGCCCGCAGCCGAAGCAGTGACGAAGGACACCGGCACCTACCCGTCACCCCCGCAGCGGCTCACCGCCCACGGCGCCGTCGGAGCCAGCCGCTGTGCTTCCCGGGCCGGGCCCCGCAGCCGTAACCGCTTCGACACTGCGACCGTCGCCGCGCGGCCTCCCAGCCCCGCTGACCTCCGCCAGGACTGTCCGTACGTCCGTCAGCGACAACCCGGTCAGCTCCGCGATCTGATCGCGCGGCTCACCCAGATCAGCGAGCGCTGCCACCGCCTCCCGCGCCCGCCGCTCCGGCTCCACCGCAGCCACTTCCGCGTCCGCCAGGATCTTCTCCGCCCGAGACCGCGCGGCCACCCGCAGATGCTCCGCCCTCCCCGTCTGCTCGTAGAAGTCGATCAACGCCGACTCCACCTGCCGCTCGCGCCGGAGACGCTCCGCATCCCGCGCTGCCTTCGCCTGCTGTGCCGCCCGGACCGCGCTGGCCCGCGACGCCGAAATTCTTCCGCTCATGCATCGAACATAGCTGAAAAATCCGAAGTCGCAAACCCCTTTGAATCCCTCTCGATAAACGTCGATAAACGTCGAGAAGGGCCGATAGAGAAACCGAGGCCCACGTCACAAATCCGCCCCAGTAAGCGCTCTGACCTGGCTATATGCCAGCGCCATCATGTCATCCAGACACCTCTTGCAGATATTCTGAGCATGGTCCGCTGCGCGGGGCTAAAGTACTCGCATGGCATTTGATGAGGCAGGTGAATCGGCGGCTCGAATAGCCGTCGCACTTACCCTCATCCAGGTTCCGGAAAGCTGGGGGTGGTCGCGTTGATGACCATCCACAAGCTCACCGCCGGCAACGGCTACACCTACCTGACGCGCCAGGTCGCGGGCGGCGACGTACAGCGTCAGCGGGGTCAGTCCGCCGAGGAGTACTACACCCAGAAGGGCAACCCGGCGGGCGTCTGGCTCGGCCGCGGCGCCCCCCTGCTCGAACTCGACGGGACCACCGTCACCGAGCAGCAGATGAAGCACCTGTTCGGCCTCGGCCAGCACCCCGACGCCCAGCGCATCATCGACGAGCACCTGGCCGCCAACGTGCGCGCCGACATGGACGACGACCAGCTCCAGGCCGTCCGCACCGCAGCGATCAAGGCCGCCACCCTCGGCCGCAAGTACCCCGAGTACGAGCCCCTCGACCCGTTCGCCGAGCGCGTCGAGCGGCGCCTGGCCGTCATCGAGAAGGAAGCCCGGCGGGCGCCCACGAGTGCCGAGATCAAGAAGGTCCAGCACGAGGAGTCCCGTCGTCAGCGCGCCGCCGTCGCCGGGTTCGACCTGGTCTTCGCCCCGGTCAAGTCCGCCGCGGTCCTGTGGGCACTGGACGAGCGCCCCGAGGTCCGCGCCGCCGTCCGCGAGGCCCACGAGGCCGCCCGCGACGCCGCGCTGGAGCTGCTGGAGGAGCACGCCGCGTACACCCGCACCGGCAGCACCGGCCAGGCCCAGATCGACACCAAGGGCCTGGTCGCCGTCGCCTTCGACCACTACGACAGCCGGGCCGGCGACCCCAACCTGCACACGCACCTTGTCGTCGCCAACAAGATCCAGGGCGTCGACGGGAAGTGGCGTTCGCTCGACGCCCGCGGCCTGCTGGCGATGACCGTGGCCACCTCCGAGTTCTACAACTCGCGGTTCGAGACCGAGCTGACCGCCCGTCTCGGCGTCACCTTCGAGGCCCGCGAGGACTCCGCCACCAAGCGCCAGCCGGTGCGCGAGATCGTCGGCGTCCCCGTCGAGGCGATCACCCACTTCTCCTCCCGCCGGACCGAGATCGAAGCTCGCTACGAGCAACTCCTTCGGGAGTACCGGCGCGAGCACGGGCACGACCCCTCCCGCGGCATGACCCACCAGCTCGCCCGCCAGGCGAACCTGGACACCCGCGAGGGCAAGAAGGCCGCCCGCTCCCTCGAAGAGATGCGCGCCGACTGGACCCACACCGTCACCACCGCCCACGGCCAGGACATCGTCCACCGCGTGATGGCGGCCGTCCCCGCGCCTGAAAGCACCCCGGCCACCACCCAGCAGGAGGAGCCGAAGCCGGTCGAGATCCCCACTCTCGCCGCCGCCGTGATCTCCGCTGTCGGTGAGGAGCGCGCGGTGTGGACGGTGTGGAACCTGCGCGCCCACGCCGAGCGCCTGGCCCGCTCCGAGCACCCCACCACCAGCACCACCGAGCACCGGCAGCTGGTCGAGGCGATCGTCACCGAGGCCATCTCCCCGGCGCACAGCGTCCGCATCGACGCCCCCGCGCTGCTCACCGAGCCCGAGGAACTGCGCCGCGCCAACGGCGACTCCGTGTTCGTCCAGCACGCTTCCACCCGCTACACCAGCACCGCCATCCTGGACGCCGAGCGCCGCCTGGTCACCGCCGCCCTCACCCCTGTCACCGAGGGCCCGAACCCGGCCTTCGTCGGCGCCGCCCTGGACGGCTTCGAGGCCCGAAACCGTGCACTCGACGAGGGCCAGCGCGCCCTCGTCACCGCGTTCGTCACGGACCCCCGGTTGGTCTCCCTCGGCCTCGGCCCGGCCGGCTCCGGCAAGACCACCGCGATGCAGGCGTACGTCCACGTCGCCAACCAGGCCGGCCAGCGCGTCGTCCCGCTCGCCACCTCCGCCGCCTCCGCCGCCGTCCTCGCCAAGGACCTCAAGCAGCCCGCCGAGAACCTCCACAAGTTCCTCTGGGAGTACACCGGCGGCAAGTACATGGGCGAGCTGCTCAGCGGCCAGAAGGTGCCCAAGAGCCGGGCCGGCTTCGTCCTGAACCCGGGCGACGTCGTCCTGGTGGACGAAGCCGGGATGGCGGGCACCCTCAACCTGGACAACCTCGTCAAGATCGCCGCCCAGCGCGGCGCGAGCGTGCGCCTGCTCGGTGACTACCGCCAGCTCAGCAGCGTCGAAGCGGGCGGCGCGCTGCGGCTCATCGCCGCCGAAGCCGGCGCCGTCGAGCTCACCACGCTCCACCGGTTCAGCGACAAAGCCGAAGCTGCCGCCACTGTCAAGATCCGCACCGGCGACACCGCCGCGCTGGACTTCTACTTCAACAACCAGCGGGTGGTCAGCGGCTCGCGCACCGCGATGGTCGAAGCCGCCTACGAAGGCTGGAAGACCGACATGCTCGCGGGCCGCACCACCCTGATCAGCGCCCGTACCGGCACCGACGTCACCGCCCTGTCCGCCCGCGCCCGCGACGACCGCGTGGCCGCCGGCCAGGTCGAGGCCGACGGCGTCCTGCTGCGCGACGGCAACCGCGCGGGACGCGGCGACTGGATCGTCACCCGCAAGAACGACCGCAAGCTCACCACCAACCGGGGCCGCGACTTCCTCAAGAACGGCGACGCCTGGGAGATCCTCCAGCGCCACCAGGACGGCTCCCTCAAGGTCCGCCACATGGAGCACCGCGGACGCCTCACCCTGCCCGCCGAGTACGTCGCCGCCAACGTCCAGCTGCTCTACGCCTCCACCATCACCCGCTCCCAGGGCGGCACCGTCGACACCGCCCACCCCCTGGTCACCGACGACACCACCCGCGAGGAGCTGTACGTCCAGCTCACCCGCGCCCGCCACACGACCACCCTCTACACCGCCACCCACGAACTCCTCCCCTTCGACACCGACGAGCAGCTCGACCAGCCGAAGAACGACCCCGACTCCTTCGCCGCCCGCGAAGTCCTGGAGCGCGTCCTGAGCCGTGAGGGCGCCCAGCTCTCCGCCACCGAGACGATCCGCAACGCCCAGGAGGACGCCGTCTCCCTGGCCACGCTCGCGCCCCGCCACCAGCACGCCGTCGAGACCCTGACCACCCCCTACTACCACCAGCTGATCCACCGACTCCTCGGCCCCGCCCTCGCCGAACAGATCACCACCGACGACGCGATGACCGCCGTCACCCGCGCCCTGCGCAACGCCGAAGCCGGCGGCTGGCAACCCGAGCGCCTGCTCGCCGCCGCCACCTGGCGTGGTGACCTGACCACCGCCGACTCCCCGGCCCAGGCCCTCGCCTGGCGCCTGAACACCATCACCGACGACCGCCCCGCCCCCGCCCACCTCAACGCACCCACCACCGCCGACACCACCCGCTACGCCGCCCTGTTGGCGGCGCACACCGGCCTGCCCGTCCACCGCTTCGACCCCGAGGCCGCGACCACCGAACCGGCCGCCCTGAGCATCGCGCCCGCCGCCACCCAGGCCGCCGACGCGCACCCGCACGTCTCCGCCGACACCCTCAACCGCTACGCCGCCACCGCCGCAACCGCGCTCAACACGGCCACCGACAAGGTCACCGCCCACCCGCAGTGGCCCCACCTCGCCGGGGCCCTGGCCGCCGCCGAACGCACCGGCCGCGACACCACCACCCTGCTCACCACCGCCGCCACCCACACCACCGGCGCGAGCGACCCGGTCACCGCCCTGACCCGCGCCGCCCGCACCAACCTGGCCGCCGACGGCATCCCCGAACACCACCAGCAGGCACCCGAAGCCCTCCGCCACCAGGCCCTCGCCGCCACCGTCCTCGGCGACGGGCACGCCACCCGCGCCCTGGGCGAGAACACCTGGCCCGCCCTCACCGCCGCCCTGCGCCGCGCCGAGACCGCCGGCCACGAACCCGCCACCCTGCTGCGCCAGGTCGCCGAGAGCCGCCCGCTCACCGGTGCCGACAGCCTCAGCCAGGTCCTGGCCTGGCGCATCGGCCGTTCCCTTGCCGCGCAGGCCCCCGCGACCGCCGGCCAGCATGGCGACCGCGCCGAAGCGGAGCTCTGGCGCACCCTCGCCTGGACCCTCAAGGCCATCGAGAACACCGGCACCACCGCGGAGACCGCCCTCTGCGAGGTGACCGGCCGCACCGCACTGCCCGAACTGCTCCAGCACGCCCAGCAGCAGGCCCTCGCCCACACCCGCGCCGCCTCCGGCCGGGCTGACCTCCCGGCCTGGATCAGCCCGGTGCCGCGCTCCTCCACGGCCAACCCCGTCCACCACGAGTACCTCACCGACAGCGCCGCCCTCGTCGCCAACCGGCTCTCGGTGCTCGCCGACCGCACCGCGGAGAACCGCCCGGAGTGGAGCCGCACCCTCGGCGAAGCCCCGACCGACCCCACCCAGCGCGCCCAGTGGCAGCAGCAGCTCGCCCTCGTCGCCGCCTACCGCGACCAGTACAAGGTCACCGACGACAACGCCGCCCAGCCCGCCGGCCCCTACATCGAGGAAGGCCGCACCGGCCACGACGCCTACTGGCAGGCCACCGCCGCAGCGATGGCCGCCCGACGCATCACCGCCGCACCGGCGAGCGCCGAGTCCACCCTCGCGACCACCGACCAGCAGGCCCGCCTCCAGCTCGCCGCCGACGTCTACCGCGCTCTGCCCGAGGCGGACCAGGCCGAGATTCTGCGCACCGTCGCGACCCGCACCGGTGCCACCTGGCTCGCCAGCCTCCCGCGCCTGGACGACGCCGCCCTCAGCCAGCAGAACGTCGCAGAGCAGGTCACGACCGCGCTCGCCGAGCGCCGCCAGCTCACCGCAGAGGCCCTCCGGCCCGAGCAGCCGCAGGCGGAGGAACGGCGTCAGCCGACCCTTGCCGAACGCCGCCGAGCCGGCCGCCAGGCCGAGCGCCAGGCCCACCGCGACCAGCTCCAGCACCGGGGCGGCGGACAGCCCACCCGGACCGCCCGGCCTGCGCCCGGCCGCAGTGCCGACGTCGAACAGCGCCAGGCTCAGGCCCCGGCTCAGCGCCCCGCCGCTCCGCAGCCGCAGGTCCAGCAGCCGCCGCAGGTTCGCCAGGACCAGCGCGGTCCGCGCATCCGCTGACGATCACGATGCGTTGAGGCCGAGGCACCCAGCCCCGATGCCGGGGTCAGACCCGGCGAAGCGCCCTCTCACACTCACGGCATCGCCGGTCCTCAAGCTCCGCCGGGTACCAAGGCTCCCCATAACCAGCCCGGTAGTGCGTGTGCACCAACGGGTCGGTGCGGATGCCGCAGAGCGTCGTCGGCAGCGGGTCCTCCGGCACATCGGGATCGCTCGCGGCGGCGTGGACCGACCGGACGAAGACGGGGTCCGCCGCATCCGGGTCGAATCCCTCAAGAACCTCCAGCAGCACCAGTACACCCATACCTCGACGGTGCCCGCAGCGCCTGGATAGCGCACGCTGGGAACCCTCCGAGTGGGGGCTGCCGAACGCGGTTGGGCGGCCCGCTAGCTGGGCCGCGCCAGTTCGATGGCGGCCGGCCCGAGCCTCAGCACACTGACATCGAGCTCGTCAGGGTCGGAGACGTGGACGGCGTCGGCGATTCGGATGGCGCTGTTGACCAGGAGATCCCCCACCTCCGCGCAGGACGGCCCCTTTCGCCATGTCAGGCAACGGCTGGTGTTGCTCCGGCGCGCGGGAACAATCTCGGCAGTGTGGGGCCAGTGCCTCCACCAGGTGCTCGCGCGCACCATCAGCCGACTGCGCAACGGCGTACACGGAGTGGGGGCCCAGTGGGCGGAAGCACTTTCCTCTGCATCCGTGAGACCCGACGTGCGCCAGAACGTGAGGTTTTCCGGGCTCTCGTCGGAGCCGGTTTCCCACCGCAGGCGCGAGTGCATCAACCGGACGGTGCCATGGTGGGATTCGCGTAGTTCGAGACGGCCCTGCGTGGGCAGGTGAAGCAAGTGCACGGCGCGAGCAGAGACACGTTCGACCCGCAGGCCCGGGATGCCGAAGTGCACATGTGAGCCGTCAGCATAGGTCACGGTCTGCGGCAGCAAGTAGTGCGCTACCCGGGGAGCCACGCTCGCCTGAATCGTCAGCTTGTGCGGCGCTGGCATGATCCACTCGTAGTACCCGGCGAGCTCGCGGAACGACCTTCCGCCGCGGTGGTCCCACGGGTGAGAGCGACCGGAGCTGAACAGCAGGTCCCACAGAAGGGCCTGGAACCTCTCCTGGCCGGCGTCCTTGGTGTCCAGCTCGATCCGTCCGTTCACCGCGGCCGCCCGCAGCACATGCTGGGGCACGGACATGAGAGCCAAGTACTGCTTGAGGCGCGCACGGTCGTTGACATGCGGCATTGAAGATCCTCGCTGGCGACAGCCCGGACTGCGCCGCGAAGTGAGACGGTGATGTCGTCTGATGGCACGGCGAATCGCGAGGAGGTTGGGCATCCCACCCGCCGGCTCCCTAGCACAATTCGTCCGGGCGAACGGCCAGCCGTGGACCACCTCCGGGCCCAAGACGAGAGTAGGGGAGTCCGTTGCGATCAGCACTTCGCCACGCCGATGCACCGAACTCCCGCGGGGCGCGGTTCGGAGGGCCTGCGGCGGCCTCATCGCGGGGCCGACGCCGATGGCGGATGGGACGGGTCACCTGGATTCGCGGCTCACCGAGCCAGTCCCCAGCGCCCCGGCCAGCATGCGGCGGCTGCTGCGCGCCCCCTTGAGCTGCGGTTTGCACCGGTTGTCAAGGAGCCTTGACAGTGCATCACAGGCTGAGAACTCTGGTGCCGTACTCCACGGACGTGAGGGACACGGCATGCCATGGGTTGACGAGAGCAGGCGCCACCGGGGCTTCCCGGCAGCGGTATTGGCAGACGGCAGCGAGCCAGCGCCGCTGCCGGACGGGCGGACCACCTGGTGGCTCTACAACGGCGCAGACGGCCCCCGGGCCTCCGGGGTGCGCGGTGGCTGTAGCTGCGGCTGGCGGGGTGAGCAGAGGCACCTTCTGGACTTCGGCGACGATGTGGCGACCGAGGCAGTGGGCGAGGCGACCGGGCCGTACGCGGACTGGGAGCGGCACGTCGAACTGGTCGAGGGCGTGGTGCCGCACGAGGTCGAGAAGCTGATCGCGATGCTGGTGGACCGGATCTGCGACCTGACGGACAGCACGCCCTACGCCGCCGCCCGTGCAGCCAACCGTTTCGAGCGCGCCGCGGCTTCGACCGCGCTGATGGCTGGCCGCAAGGCCCGCAGCAGCATGATGACCTGGGAGTACATCGGCCGTGCCTACGGTTGCGGGGCGCAGGAGGCGCGTGAGCGGTTCGGGGAGACCCTGGACGACGTCGACCATGGTGGAGAGGTGTAGGTCGCCAGCTACTACCCTCCTCGACATGTCGAAGAACCCGAGGCCGCCCCGCCACGAGGAACTGGCCGCCGAGACCCTGGTCAACCACGTCCTCGGCACCTTGACCGATCGCCGGGACGACAACTCCCTGCCCGGCATGATCGACGCGCTGCTCGCGGAGCCCGGCCGGGCAGAGCCGACGTACGCGCTGGAGGTCACCTCCAGCCTCGATCGGGAGCGGGTCGGGCTGTGGGCTGCAATCGACAAGAAGCACGTCGGGACGGAGTACCCGCAGCTCGCGGCTGGCTGGTTCGTGGAGTTCGCCCAGGACGCCCGGGTCGGCGGAGACGCCCAGGGGGAACTGATCGACTTCCTCGCTGACCTGGAGTCCCGGGGCGTGGAGCGGGTCAGTGTTCGCGAGTGGGAGGCCGGCGCCCCGGCCGACGCCCCGATTCCCGAGGACATCGCCCGGGTCCGCGGCCTCGGCCTGCGGGCCGTTGCGCGGGTCGGTGACGGGCCGGAGGTCCGTGGACGGATCATCCCCAGCACCCTCGACACAGGCACAGCCACAGCCACCGCCGACGCGGTCACCCCATACGCCGACGCCTTCCTGTTGACCGACACCGCCGCGAACAAGATCGGCAAGCTCCAGCGCGCCAAGAACGACGGCCTGCACACGATCCTGTTCGTCTGGGCGGACTCCTCGCACATGAGCATCGGCATGGCACTCACCAACGCGTTCCAGCCCACCGGCAACCCGAACGTCCCCGAGCACGTGGACGAACTTTGGCTCGCCAGCTACTTCGCGCCGGACACCCTGTTCCGGTGGACCCGAGCGGCTGGCTGGGCCGTCGTGGCGGCGCCCGGCGTCTTCGCTTCCGTGCCCTGGCCAGCGGCGTAGCCGTAACCGAGCAGTGGGGCGGGGCGCTGTGTCAGCAGACTGCTCTACCCTGATAGCCATGCCCGCCAACCGCCCAGCAATTCCAAGGGAATTGGACCGCAGGGTCCGAGTCGAAGCCGGCCACCGGTGCGCCATCCCGCATTGCCGCATGCCCGTTCTCGTGATCGCTCACATCAGGCCCTGGGCCACGGTCAAGCGCCACGAGTTCGAGAACCTCGTCGCCCTCTGCCCGAACTGCCACACGCTGTTCGACCGGGGCGATATCGACCGGAAGTCCATGCTCCACTACAAGGGGAGACTGAGCCCGTTCTCCCCGTACGCGCTTGCCGAACACCCGGACCACATCGACCTCCTCGCGGCCTATCAGAAGTTCCGGGTGTTCATCGACATGTGGCTCGATGCCGCCCGTGCTTTCAGCGCGGCGAAGCAGCAAGGAGCCGGGGCCGACGAAGGTCGGCGGGTCTTTCGGACTACGGGCGACGCGGCCATGAAAGCAAGCCATGCACGGCTGTACCTCGCTGCGGAATCGCCGCCCCCTGTCGCGAAGGCGGCGGACCAGATCATGAACGCGGCCGTGTGGAGCGCCTGTACGACCATGGGCATGCCCGTCCCCGCTGAGTTCCTGCACCTGAAACCGGCCACTGACGATCTCCCCGCTCTGTGGGCGGATCTGGAACACGAGATCCACGAGGTGCTCAATGCCCCTGCGCGGAAGAAGGTCAAGCTCATGCCGCAACGTCCGCACTACGTGGATGAGCTTGACGAAGGTCAGCGGCAACGGTTCGCATGACGCAGACGGGAGACCCCACGCCGGGTCCCGCTGAGCATCATTGGTCACCCAATTCTGCACGCCCTGACGCCCGCGCCGCCGCTGGTTTCCTGCTTGGTGGACGCAGCAGACCGATAGCCCCTGCGGGGTGCCGACAGGTTCTGCCGACCAGGGAGCCGCGATTCAGCCCGCTGGCCTGGACTTCCAATCGAAGCCGGAGTTTCGGAAGGCGTGGATCGAGCACCCGGCGTACTGGAGTGCGGCCCGAGTCGCTGCCTCTCGGGACATGGCCTTCCCGCCTTCGGTGAAGATGGCGCCCTCCACACGGTCGCCGATGGCCTCCCGGAGAACGACCGAGGCACTTTCCGGGATGCGCATCTCCGTCAGCCCAGTCTTCGAAATGCCAGCGGCGGACAACGTGGTGGCGGTCGCGTCCCGGACGTCGAGAGAAAGGAAGTCCGCAAGGTTGAACTTGACCTCCGCAAGCAGCACCCACAAGGCGCGGTGAGCGACAGGAATGGTCGAGTCCGAGAGCAGTTCGTCGAACCGCTGAGGGGTGATGGTGTCGATGTGCAAGGTCAGCTCCTCGGTCACGTTCCGTGATAGTTGGGGTGGGTCGGGGAGGCTGCCACCCACAGGTCCGCAGCGACGTCCAGCCCTGTTCGGCGCCCGCGAGGGAGCGGTGCGCCTGCGATACTTGTACAGCGGCCGAACGGCCGAGCAGCGAGGCAGTTGGCGGCGGCCAGAAGGCGGGCCGACTACCTCGCAGCACGGAATCGGCACACATGAGGCCGAGAAACGTGGAGAGGCTGCGAGAGTCACCGAGAGTGACTTTCGCAGGTCAGACGGCCTGTCAGTCACGTTTGTGCAGGTCAGCGGCTTGCCCGCCGAAAACTTGTAAAGCGGGGGTCGTCGGTTCGAACCCGACAGGGGGCTCACAGCACGAAGGGCCAGTTCGCCGGGGTGATCCCGGTCGATCTGGCCCTTCGGCGTTGTGGCTTGCTTGGGCTGCGCCTGGGTGAGTTAGAAGGTGAGGGTTGGGTCGGTGCTGAGGTATGTCTTGGCGTGAGGCCAGATGACGGTGCAGTTTTGGCTCGTTGCGAGGTTGAGGAGGTCCTCGCGCGGCTCGGACGGGACGAGGATTGCCTTGGCCGTGGCGACGGGGAGGAAGCGCGAGTAGTCGGCGAGTTGGCCGATGGCCATGCGGATGCTTTCGCGGGTAACGCTGCCCTTGGCTTCGACGAGGAGGTTCAGGGACTCCGCGTAGAGGTCGGTGAAGAGGGGGCGGGTCTCTCCCTCGGGGCGAATCTGGTGACGGTCGACCTTGTGCTTCCTGGTCTGCAGGTAGTCGGCGAAGGCGGTCAGCAGCTTTCCTTCCCTTCGCTCGGCTTCGTAGGGTTCGCGGTTCGGGTCGACGAACGCCTTCTCGGTCAGTTGCTGTTCGAGCGGGACGGTCTTGACCGGCTCGGCATTGGCCTTGAGGAAGACGCCGAGCTTGGTTGCGGGGGCTTGCGGTTTGGCGTCGATGGGGCGAAGCCGGAAGACGATGACCTTCCGCAGAGGGCCGTTGTTGGTTTCCGGGGCATCGGCTTCGTACCAGGGCTGGGTGTCGTCGACTTCGAACTCGCCGGCGTAGGTGACGGTTCCGCGGGCGCCCTCGAACACGCGGAGAGCGCGGTGCTCGGCCTTGTGGTTGAGGATGCTGGCGTTGCCGGAGAGCATCCGCTGGTCGCCGTACTGGCCCTCGCCGCTGTAGTGGAAGAGCCCGTCGATCCAGTCGTCGTAGTAGCCGTGCTTCGCGCCAGCCACCGGCTCGGTGAAGATCATCACGTTGGGGCTCTTGGCGGAGGGGCCGATGCCGCCCTGGGTCCGGCCTCCGAACTTGGAGTGGAGCTGCTTGCGTTCTATCTGGTCGCCGGGCTTGAGATCCCACTCGATGGCGGGCTCGGTCGTGGACATGCATCCCCCTGGTGGAGTCGACGGGTACTCAACCAGGAATGTAGTAGTACTACATGTAAATCGGATACCGAATTTCTGCATCTGATCCGCATGGTGCATGGGGAGGGTTGGAGAAGTCGTCCATCGCGGCTTCGCGACGAGGAGCTGTGGGGCGGGCCGGGCCGGTGGGGGTCAGTGGGGTGGGCGGAGCTGGCGCAGGGTCCAGCCGGGGGTGTGGGTGGTGAAGAGTTCGGCGGCGCGGCGGTAGGAGAGGCGGGCGCGGCCGGTGTGGGGGCAACGGTCGGTGGTGGGGGTGCCGGCGGGAGCGCGGCGGTCGGTGAGGAAGAGCGGGCCGGTGGTGCGGCCGGCGGTGAGCAGGGGGAGTAGGCGGGCGGTGCCGGCCTGCCAGTGGACGGTGGTGCGGCCGGGCCGGGGGAGGGTGCGGCGGCGGGGCAGGTCGAGGTCGTCGGTGTTCAGCGCGAGGACGGTTTCGATGGCGGCGCCGGACTCGTGGAGCAGGTGCCAGAGCGCCTGTTCGCGCAGGGGTGCGCGGAGGGCGAAGAGGGTGCGGAGGTCGTCGGGGGTCAGGGGGGCGGTGGCCGGTTCGGGCCGTGGGCGGGGGTGCAGGTCGGTGGTCGGGTCGCCGGCGAGCCAGTGTTGGACCCGCCACCAGGCCACGGCGGCGCGCAGGGTGGAGAGTTCGCGGTTGAGCGTGCGCGGGTCGGTGTCGGCGCTGCGGCGGTCGGCGGCGGCGCGCAGGCGGTGGGCGGCGTCCGGGTGGTCGAGCAGGGCGAGGGGGAGGACGGGCGGCCGGGCGCGCCGCCGTTCGGGGCCGGTGGGGGCGGGGCGGTCGGCGAGGGCCCAGGCCCAGGTGTTCAGGGCGATCCGATAGATCCGACGGGAGCCCTCGGCGAGCCCGGAGGCGGCCAGGTAGCGCTCGACGGCGACGGCGTACTCGACCGGGGGAAGCTCTGCCATGTCGGGACTCATTCCGCAGTAAACCAGCTGGGATCGGCCACCCAGAGAATACTCGCCAGGTGCAGTAAATAGCAGGTGAATGGCTATGGATGGAGGTGTTTACTGCGGCATTCGGCGCGATTGGAAATATTGAGGCCAAAAGGCTCAACTTTTCCCCGGAAGCCCTTGAACGCCACTCCTGGCCGGAGGCAGACTTGCCGCCCATGGCAGTGGACACCGAACGGATCCCGGCCCGCCGGAGGCGGCTGGGAGACCGGCTCGCCGTGCTGGGCGAGCGCGACTTCACATGGTTCTTCGTCGGCTACTCGACCTCCCTCCTCGGCTCCTCGATGGCGCCGGTGGCGGTGGCCTTCGCGGTGCTCGACGGCGGTGGCAGCGGGACCGATCTGGGGTGGGTGATGGCGGCCCGGATCCTGCCGGTGGTGCTGGTGCTGCTGGCCGGCGGGGTGATCGCGGACCGGTTCGGCAGCCGCCGGGTGATGCTGGGCTCGGACGTCGTGCGCGGGCTCGTCCAGGCGGTGTTCGCCGCGCTGCTGGTGGCCGGGCGGGCGCCGCTCTGGGCGATGGTCGTGCTGGTGGCCGTGTGGGGGCTCGGCGAAGGGCTGTTCCTGCCGGCCCTCGGGGCGATCGTGCCCGACCTGGTGGGCAGGAAGGAGCTCCTGGCGGATGCGAACTCGCTGCTGGGGCTGTCCCGTTCGGTGACCACGGTGGCCGGTCCCACGGTGGCCGGTCTGGTGACGGCGGCTCAGGGCCCGGCGGCGGTGCTGCTGGTCGACGCGGTGACGTACGGCGTCGGCGCGTTCGCCCTGGCCAGGCTCAGGCTGCCCGCGCGGGCGGCGAACGCGGACGGCGGTGCGGAGTCGATGCTCGCCGACCTGCGGGCGGGCTGGTCGGAGTTCGCCTCCCGGCCGTGGTTCTGGATCACCACGGCGCACATGGGGCTGTTCAACCTGCTGGTCTGGGCGCCCTTCCTGGTCCTCGGCCCGCTCACCGCGCGGCAGGAGCTCGGCGGCGCTCGCGCCTGGGGCTTGGTGATGGGTGTGTACGGCGTCGGTGCGGTGCTGGGCGGGCTGTTGATGCTCGGGCGCCGGCCCGGCCGACCGCTCGCGGTGGCCACCGTGGCCGCGCTGGGGTGGGCGCTGCCCTCCGGCGCGCTGGCGGCCGGTGCGCCGCTGCCGTGGGTGGTTGCCGGCGCGCTGGTGGCGGGCGGCGGTTCGGCGGTCTGCGGGACGCTGTTCAGCACGACGATGCAGCACTGGGTACCGCCGGAGGTGCTCGGCCGGGTCAACTCCTTCGGGGCGCTGGGCGCGTTCGTCCTGGGGCCGCTCGGGCTGGCGGCGGCCGGTCCGGTGGCCGGTCGGATCGGGGTGGAGAAGGTTCTGCTGCTCGGCGCGGTCTGGCAACTCGCCTCCTGCGCTGCGGTGTTGGCGGTCCCGGCGGTGCGGAACCGCCGCTGGGAGGGGGACGGTGGCCGGGAGGGCGAACATCACGGCGGGCGGGAGCGTTGACTGGACGGGCGGGCGCCGCAGGAAGGGCGAGCGCCCCAGGGAGGGGGACGTCCGCGGCGAGGCCCGCCCCCGACCCGCCCCGAACGGCTCCGGGGCGCACCCCCGGCCCCCGGTGCGGCCCACCGCGCACCGTCCCCGGCCGGCCCCGGAGCGTGGCCCGGCCCGGCCGCCGCACCCCCACAGCCCTGTGGCGGGCACGGCGGCCGGGCCGGTCGTACCGTGGAGGGTGCGGGGGTGGACGGAGGAGGTTGCCATGCCCGGTTCGCTCACCATCAGCCACCACGAGTCCGCGGTCACCCTGGACCACACGGACGCCGAGCGCCTCGCCACCGTACTGGCGGAGCTGGCGTACCTGCTGGAGATCCCGGGGCCGAACCGGATCAACGACGCGCAGCTCACCCTGCTGTGCGAGGGCCGGGCGCCGGACCGCGCCGAGCTGTCGCACTGGTCCCGGGCGCTCGCGACCGAGCTGAAGGGGCGGCTCTGACGGTCCCGGTGCCGGGCGAGGCCGACGAGGCGCCGCCCCGCCCGCCGTACGATGGCGCGCGGGGCGGACGGGTCGCGAACGCCCTGCGGGCGCCGGGGTGGTCGGCGGCCGGCCCGGCGGAGGGTGGGGGCCCGAGCGTGCCGCAGTCCTGGTCGATGTCCTGGCTGACCGTGGAGACACCGCTGCCCAGCGGCCCGATGCACATCGCCGTGACGCCGCTGGGCGTGGCGGCGGCCGGGTACGGCGGCCGGGACGGAGAGCTGCCGCCGTGCACCGACGCGTCGAAGATCGCCGCCGTCCGGGAGCGGATCGGCGCCTATCTGGCGGGCCGCAGCCACGAGTTGGGCCTGCCGATCGACTGGAGCCTGAGCTCCGGGCCGCACCGCACCGTGCTGCGCACGCTCTGGCAGGAGGTGCCGTACGGCCGGACCATCACCTACGGCGAACTGGCCGCCCGTAGCGGGGTGTTCGAGGACGTGGCCGAGCCCGGCCTGGCGGCGCGGACGGTCGGCCAGATGATGGCCGCCAACCCCGTTGCCCTGCTGGTGCCCTGCCACCGGGTGGTGGCGGCGGACGGGATCGGCGGCTTCGGCGGCGGCCGGGTGGGGATCGACGTGAAGCGCTGGCTGCTCACCCTGGAGGGGGTGCTGGAGCCGACCCTCGACTGGAACGGCCCGCTGTAGCGGCAGCCCGGGCGGGCGCTGCCGCCCGAGACCGGCCGTAGCGTCCCCGGCCATCGCTGCCACCCGAGACCGGCCGTAGCGCCCCCGGCTACCGCTGCCGCACCAGGGAGACCACGCTCGGCGCCCGGCGCGGCCGCACCGGCTGGATGCCCGAGACCAGCGTGTACTCGACGCCGTGCACGTCCGGCTCCACCCCCGTGGGCTCCGGCCGTTCACCGAGCGCCAGCCGTACCGCCTCCCAGGGCAGGTTGAGGCCGCACAGCCGCAGTTGGTGCAGCCCGGCGGCGGGCCGGGTGTTGACGTCGATCACCACCGGCCGCCCGGCCAGTTCGCGGAACTGGACGTTGGACAGGTACGCCATCCCGCCCGCCCGGACCAGCCGCCGGACCGGCTCCAGGTACCGCGCGTCGGTGGTGAAGCCCCGGCGCCGGCCCTCCTTGGTGCGGCCGACCACGGTGAGCGGGCGGCCGTCCCGGTCGGCGAGGCAGTCCACCGAGACCTCCGGCCCGTCCAGGTAGGGCATCACCAGCAGGTCGAGCGGGTCGATCCCGTCCTCCCCCGGACCCGGTCGGGCGGACAGGGCGGCGGCCACCTGCTCGACCTGGACCCGGTGGTCCCAGTCGCTCAGCCGCTGTGGCCCGTACGGCTCCCGGGTGAGCACCCGGAAGCCCGCTCCGCCCGCGCCGGTGGTGGGCTTGAGGCAGGCGGTGTGCCCGGCGGCCTCGATCCGGTCGACGGCGTCGAGCAGTTCGTCCGCGGTGCGGACCCGCCACCAGGGCGGGGTGGGCAGCCCGGCAGCGGCGATCGCGCGGTAGCCGTCGGCCTTGCTGGCGTACGTGGCGATCGCGGTGGCGGGGGGACAGAGCAGGGTGGTGCCGATCGCCTCGAACTCGGGCCTGGCGAGGGCGATGGCGAGTTGGTGGAGCTGCGGCAGGAAGACGGTTATGGAGTGCCGGGCGCAGTAGTCGAGCGCGTAGCCGACGTAGGCGTCGGCGGGCAGGTCGGCGGGTTCCAGGGTGCCGTGGTCGGCGGCGGCGAGCACCGGGGAGTCGGGGTCGGCGTGGGTCGCGTGGACCGTCACCGGGCGCGGGGCGGTGCGGAGTTGTTCGATGAAGAAGATGTTCTCGGCGTAGGTGCGGTTGAACCAGACGCGTGCGGGAGCTGTCAAGACTGCCTCCCCGGGCATGGAGTGACGGAAGGTCAGGATCCGGTCCGGCCGTGCTCGTCAACTGGCCTGGCGGCCCTGTGGGGTGGCACCTTAGCGGCCGGTTCCTCGGGCCCGAGTGGGAGGGGCGTCGCGCGCGAGGGTGTCCGGAGACGGCCTCGGAGGGGGCGTCGATGGGGGAGGATGGGAGGCGACGCTCCGATAAGTTCGATTAATCATTCGAACAAATATCGATCGGGTGATCCAGTCGTGCTATTTGATCGGTTATTCCGACCACTCGAATGAGTGATTGCGGCATACCGCCGAATGGGCCCACCATGAAGCTGCAACATGAATGTGCAAGGCGACACTTCATCGGGCATGCGAAGGGCTCCCCTTATGTCGACCGAAACCAATGCCGGTGTTCCCGCCCAGGGCGGGCAGCCCGATATCCGGCAGCAGCAGAGTCTGAGCACGGCGGGTGCGCGCAACCTCGCCACGACCACCAAGTCCGCGCCGCAGATGCAGGGCATCAGCCCGCGCTGGCTGCTCAGGATGCTGCCCTGGGTGCAGGTTTCCGGCGGTACCTACCGGGTCAACCGCCGCCTGCGCTACTCGGTCGGCCGAGGTCGGGTGAGCTTCGTCAAGACCGGTGCCGAGGTGCGGATCGTCCCGCCGACGCTCGCCGAGGTGCCGGTGCTGCGCGGCTTCCAGGACGAGGCCGTCCTGGAGGAGCTGGCCGGGCGCTTCGTGCAGCGGGAGTTCTCCGCCGGCGATGTGCTGGTCTCGGCCGGGACGGCGATCGACGAGGTCTTCGTCATCGCGCACGGCAAGCTCGACCGGATCGGCACCGGCAAGTACGGCGAGGAGACGGTGGTCGGCACCCTCGCCGACGGCGACCACCTCGGCGACGAGGCCCTCCAGCAGGAGGACGGTGCCTGGCCGTACACCGTCCGGGCCGCCACCTCCGGCACCGTGATGGCGCTCTCCTGGCCCGCCTTCCAGGAGCTCCACGACCGCTCCGAGGCACTGCAGCTCCAGGTCATCGAGTACCTGAACGGCTTCCAGCAGGCGCAGAACAAGCACGGCGAGGCCGCGATCGACCTCTCCGCCGGCCACCAGGGCGAGTACGAGCTGCCCGGCGCCTTCGTGGACTACGAGCTCAAGCCCCGCGAGTACGAGCTGAGCGTCGCGCAGACCATCCTCAAGGTGCACTCCCGCGTCGCCGACCTCTACAGCCAGCCGATGAACCAGACCGAGCACCAGCTCCGGCTGACCATCGAGGCGCTGCGCGAGCGTCAGGAGCACGAGCTCGTCAACAACCCCGAGTTCGGCCTGCTGGAGAACGCCGCGTACGACCAGCGGATCCAGACCCACTCCGGCCCGCCCACCCCGGACGACATGGACGAGCTGCTCAGCCGCCGCCGCAGCACCAAGATGTTCCTCGCCCACCCCAAGGCCATCGCCGCCTTCGGCCGGGAGTGCAGCAAGCGCGGCCTCGTCCCGGGCACGGTCGAGGTCGAGGGCAGGCACGTCACTGCCTGGCGCGGGGTGCCGGTCTTCCCGTGCAACAAGATCCCGGTCATCGGCGGGAGTACCACCTCGATCATCGCGATGCGCGTCGGCGAGGACAACCAGGGCGTCGTCGGCCTGCACCAGACCGGAATTCCGGACGAATACCAGCCGGGCCTTTCGGTGCGGTTCATGGGAATCGACGACAAGGCCATCATTTCCTACCTGGTCAGCGCCTACTACTCCGCCGCGATTCTGGTGCCGGACGCGGTCGGTGTCCTGGAGAACGTGGACGTCGCGCAGCGCTAGGGCCGGACGGTCGCGCAGCACCGGAGCCCGACAGCCGAGCAGCCACGCAGCACCAGAAAACCGGAAAGTCACCGGAACCCGACAGTCACCAGGACCGACCGGGCCGGTCGGAATCGAAGCCGCGCCGCCCGGCCGGGGAGCCCACACCCCGGCCGGGCGGCGTGCCGCGGCACGTCCGGAAGCCGGGCCGGCCATCCCACGGCCGGCACCTCACACCAGGCCGCCTCACGGCAGGCCGACAGGGGGAGAAGACCCATGACGAGTCCCACGCTGGAGCGGGATCACAAAGAGGGGCACGAGGCGGCGGACGTCCTCGCCCGGGCCCGCACTCTGGTCGACCCGGTCCTGCGGGCCGCCGTCGACTCGCTGCCGGGCGCGATGCGCAAGGTCGCCGGCTACCACTTCGGCTGGTGGGAGGCGGACGGCTCGCCCGCCGAGGCGCCCTCCGGCAAGGCGATCCGGCCGGCCATGGTCCTCGCCGCCACCCAGGCGCTCGGCGGTACGCCCGCCACGGCCACCGCCGCGGCCGCCGCCGTCGAGCTGGTGCACAACTTCACCCTGCTCCACGACGACGTCATCGACCGGGACGAGACGCGCCGCCACCGGCCCACCGCCTGGCGGGTGTTCGGCACCACCGAGGCCATCCTGGCCGGGGACGCCATGCACTCGCTGGCGCTGCGCCTGCTCGCCGAGGACGCCCACCCGGCCGCCCGGAGCTCCGTGCGCCGGCTCACCGACTGCGTGGTCGAGCTGTGCGAGGGCCAGCAGATCGACTGCGCCTTCGAGCAGCGCAGCGACGTCTCGCTCGCCGAGTGCCTGGCGATGGCGGAGGCGAAGACCGGCGCCCTGCTCGGTGCCGCCTGCGCGATGGGCGCCATGTACGGGGGCGGGTCGGAGGAGGCCGCGCAGGCGATGGACGGCTTCGGCCGGGAGATCGGGCTGGCGTTCCAGCTGATCGACGACCTGATCGGGATCTGGGGTGATCCGGCGGTGACCGGTAAGCCGGTGGGTGCGGACCTGGTCGCCCGGAAGAAGTCGCTGCCGGTGGTCGCGGCGCTGGGCTCCGGCACCCCGGAGGGGGACCGGCTCGCCGCGCTGTACGCCCTCGAACGCCCGCTCAGCCCGGAGGAGTTGGTGCACTGCGCGGCGGCCGTCGAGGGTGCCGGTGGGCGCGGCTGGGCACAGGGCGAGTCCTGCGAGCGGATGGCCGCGGCGATGGCGCAGCTGGCCACGGCCGTTCCGGAGCCGTCCGCGGCCGACGAACTGCTGGCGCTCGCCGAGCTGGTGACCCGCCGCACCCACTGACCGGATTCGTCGGGAGTGGGAAGTCGGCCGGCCCGACTTCCCACTCCTCAGGCGTCCGCCCCGCATCTGCGGCCACTCCCCAGGCGCCCGCCCCGCACCTGCGGTCGGGCCTCACCCGTGCCCGCCACCGGCCCTCAGCCGAACGCGGCCAACAGTCGCTGCTCCTTGGTCGGTTCGATGCCCTGCCGCACCTGGGCCTCCTTGCGTCCCTTCCTCCCCTCGGCGTCGGTGTCCTCGGCCGGGCCGCGGGTGCGCAGCCACTCCCAGGTGTCCCGCGCGGTCTCGGCGAACGGGCGGCAGCGCAGCCCGGCCGCCTCGGCCCGGGTGGTGTCGGCGAGCCAGACGCCCGCCATCTCGGGCAGGTCCGGTGCCCAGAGCGGGAGTTCGGTCCACGGGTCGACCTTGTCCGGCCCGTCGGCGAGCAGCGGCGCGTCCTCGACCCAGGCCAGCCGGGTGTCCGCGGCGCCGGCGATCTCCCGGCAGGTCTCCAGCCACTCCCCGAAGGTGAGCCGTCCGGGCAACGCCGTGGTGATGTAGCGGCCCGCCGTCCGGGCGGTCAGCAGGTCGAGCCCGAAGGCGGCGAAGTCCCGGACGTCGATCACCTGCATGGTCCGCTCCGGGTCGCCCGGGGCCAGCACCTTCCCGCCGCGGGCCATCCGCTCCAGCCACCAGGGCAGCCGGCCGCCGTTCTCGTACGGTCCGATGAGCAGCCCGCTGTTGAGGACCAGCGACCGCTCGGCGCCGAAACCCTCCAGCACCGCGCGCTCGCAGCCGGCCTTGAGGTGGCTGCCGAGCGGCTGGTCGGGCGGGGTGTCGGCGGGGCAGGGGTGCAGCGGCGAGTCCTCGGTGACGGTCCGGGCGGGCCAGTCGGTGAAGGCGTGCACGGAGGAGACGAGGGTGTAGTGGTGGGCGCGTTCGCGCAGCAGCCGGGCGGAGATCGCGGCCTGGGCGGGCTGTTGGGCGGAGGTGTCGACGACGGCGTCCCAGGTGCGGCCGTCGACCAGCCGGGCGAGGTCGTCGGCGCAGTCGCGGTCGCCCCGGACGGCCTCGACGCCGGCCAGGTCGTCGGCGCTGCGGCCGCGGTTGAAGGTGGTCACCTCGTGGCCTCGGGCGAGCGCCTCGGAGGCGTAGGCCCGTCCGAGGAAGGACGAGCCGCCGAGCAGAAGGATCTTCATACCGGTCACCCTCTCCCGGTCGCCCCGGTCGCATGCCCGGATTCGCGCTGAGCAGAGCGGGCGCCCGGGTACCGGCGGCAGCGCCCGGCGTCCTGGCCGACGCCCCGCGCACCGGCCGGCCCGACCCCGGCTCCCGGACGGTGGACCACCCGACATGCTGACCAGCCCCACCCCGCATAGCATCCCCTATGTACTGGTATGTCCTGGATTCCGGTGCGCTCCGGCGCCGCCGGCCTTCCGTGCACTGGGGAGAGCGACGAGCATGGCCAACCCGGCACTCGTGGACCCGGCCACCATCCGCGCGACCACCGCCGAGGCCTGGATCCGCGGCTACCCGATCCTGCAGAACTACCGCACCCTGTACGCACAGGCGCTGGACGACGCGGACCCGGGGTACGTCGGCGGCTTCGGCGTCTTCCGCCACCACCCGCCGCCGCCCAGCCCGGCCGCCGCCGGCACCCCCACCCCCACCCCCGGCACCCCCACCCCCGGCATGGCCACCGCCGAGAGCGACACCGCGTACTCCCGGGCCTGGCTCGACCTGCGCACCGAGCCGTGGGTGCTGTCCGTCCCGGCCATGGACCGCCCCTACGTCCTCCCGCTGCACGAACTCGACACCGTGTACGCCGGGTTCGTCGGCACCCGGACCACCGGCCGGGAGGCCGGCGACCACCTGGTGGCAGGCCCGGACTGGCGCGGCGAGGCCCCGCCCGGCGTCCGGGGCGTGATCCGCACCGCCACCCGACTGGTCGGCATCCTCGGCCGCACCTGCCTCGCCGACCGCAGCCCGGCGGACGTCGCCGACCTGAAGACCGCCCAGCAGCAGTACCGGCTGCGCCCGCTGCACGAGTACGCCGGCACCCCGGCGCCCGACCCCGCACCGGAGCCGGTCTGGCCGGTCTGGCGAGCCGAGGTGCTGGACACCGTCGAGTTCCTCGGCTTCCTCGACTTCCTGTTCGGCTTCTTCCCGCTCCGCGGGGCCGTCGAGCTGCCGCCCGCCGAGATCGACCTGCGCGGCCGCCTCACCGACCTCGGCATCGACGGGCGCGGCGAGTTCGAGCCCGCCACGCTGCCGATCGAGGTCCGCGCCGAGATCGAGCGCGGCATCGCCGACGGCCGCGCGCGGCTGGAGCGGGCTGCCGCCGGACCGGGCGCCCCGGCCGGGTTCTGGGGCACCCGTGAGCAGATCGGCGCGGACTTCCTCAGCCAGGCCCTGGGCGCGCGGCTGGGCCTCTACGCGCTGCCCACCGAGGAGTCCCGGTACGGCGGTTCGGCGGCGGACGGCACGAACGGCCCGGACAGCGGGGGTACCACAGGCAGCGCGGACCACACGGAGCCCGCGACGACCGGACGAAGGACACCCCGATGAACCAGCCCGAGCTGGAGGCCCTGGCCGCCGACGCCTACGTCTACGGCTACCCGCTCGTCGCCGGCCTCACCATGGTCGAGCGCTTCGCCCGGGGCGGCCTGGGCACCCTGCCGGCGGCGTCGTTCAACCACTTCAGCCACGCCACCCGGTTGGCCGGGCCCAAGGACCACTTCGTCTCGGTCAACAACGACACCATCTACTCGATCGCCCAGCTCGACCTCTCCGAGGGCCCGCAGGTGCTGCGGGTCCCGGACACCGCCGGGGCCTACTACGTGCTGCAGGTCGTCGGCGCCTGGACGGACAACGTCGCCTACATCGGCAGCCGCGCCACCGGCACCGGTGAGCAGACCTGGCTGATCGTCCCGCCCGGCTGGCACGGCACCCCGCCCGACCCGACCCGGGTGATCGAGGCGCCGTCCAGGGTGGCCACCATCGTCGGCCGCTTCGCCTGCAACGGCCCGGACGACCTCCCCCGGGTCAAAACCCTCCAGAAGCGCCTCACCCTGGAGCCGCTGGAGCCCGGCGGGCTGGTCGCCGGACTGCCCGAGCCCGACCCCGAGGTGCCCGAGCGGCTGGCCTTCTTCGAACGGCTACGGGTCTGGATGCAGGCCTTCCCGCCGGCCGGCCCGGACGTCGAGTACCAGCAGCGCTTCGCCCCGCTCGGCCTGCTCGACGAGGGCATCTCGCCGTACCGCGCGACCGCCGCCGACTGGACCCTCACGCTGGCCAAGGGCCTGGCCGCCGGCCGCGAACGGGTCGAGGACGCCACCCGCCCGCCCGAGGAGCACCCGCCCGGCGAGTGGCGCTCGGCGCTCCACCTGTTCGACTACAACATCGACCACCTGGGCCCCGGCACCCTGGACGACCCCGAGTGGCGCATCCCCGACCGCCGCGCCGGCTACCTCAGCCGGGCCGGCGCCGCCCGGGCCGGCCTCTGGGGCAACCACGCGTACGAGGCCTCGTACGCGACGACCTACGACGACTCCGACGGCCGTCCGCTCACCGGCGCGCACAGCTACACGCTGCGGTTCGACCAGCCGCCGCCGGTCGAGGCGTTCTGGTCCGTCACGATGTACGCGCTGCCGGACTACTACCTGGTGGACAACCCGATCGGGCGCTACTCGATCGGCGACCGGACCCCGGGCCTGGTGTACGGCGAGGACGGCTCGCTCACGCTGACGCTCCAGCACGAGCAGCCCGAGGACGCGGTGGCGGCGGCCAACTGGCTGCCCACGCCGGTCGGCGAGTTCCGGCCGATCATCCGGCTCTACCACCCGAAGCCGGCCGTGCTGGACGGCAGTTACCGGGTGCCGCCGATCGATCGGAGCTGACCGCCGCCCGGCGCCCACCAGCGCCACCCGCTCAGTGCGCCGCCGGGGACGCGGTGCCCGTCGGGACGGCCGTGGCGGTGCCCGAGGGCGGCGGCGAGGACGGGTGCGCGGACGCCGACGAGGACGGCGACGGTGATGCCGACGACGACGGCCCGGCGGACGAGGACGAGGGCGACCCCGACGGCGTCGCCGTGCCCGTGCCCGACGGGTGCGGCGTACCACTCGGCGTCGGACCCGCCGTGGCCGTCGCCGGGCCCGACGCCGTGGCCGTCGGCGACGCGCCCGACGTGCCCGGGTCGGCGGGGGAGGAGGCCGACCCGCCCCGGTTGTGCGGGCCGCCCTCCAGGGTGACCACCGCCTGCGAGGGCGGCAGCGCGATCCGCGCCGTCCAGTGCGTCGTGGGTGCGAGGTCCTCGTCCACGGTGACGATCACGGTGATCCGCTGGCCCGGCGCGAGGGTGCCGCAGTCGCGGCTGAGCCGCAGCCAGCCGGCGTCCGTCGCGGCGCGCCAACGGATCTCGGTGGTACCGGAGTTGGTGAGGGTGAGGACGGTCCGGCTGCCGTACTCGGCGGCCTCGACGGTGAGCAGCCCGGCCGGAGCCGGGTCGGCGACGCCCGGGCCGGCCCCGGGCGCGGAGGCCCGCCCGACCGTGGGGGCCGGGGCGGCGACCAGGGTCGGACTGCTGATCGGGGTCGCGCCCCGGGCCGGCACCGGCACCACCGGCCCCAGGATGGCCAGTCGAGGAAAACCGGGAAGCAACGTTTCTGCACCGGCCTCCTCGGCACTCACCGCCCCCGCACCCGCCAGCTCCATCCCCGGCATCCCCGGCGCCCCCGACAGCCCCGTGCCCGCCGGGGCACCCGCCGCCGGCCGCCGGCCGTCCGGCTGTCCGGCCTCCTCCACCCGCACCGTGGACACCGCGGCCGTCGCCCCCGACCCGTCGCCCCGGTGCCCCGCCCACAGCGCGACCACCGGCGCCGCCAGGACGGCCGCGAGCACCCCGGTGGTCACCATCCGCCGCCGCACCGCCAGGGCCCGGCCCGCGTCCGGAGCCCGGTGCCGGGGGAAGCCGCTCTGGTCGAACCGCAGCCCCGGCTCGGCCGCCGGCACCGCCCCCGCCCGCCGCACCGCCCCGACCGCCGACGGCGGGTATGTCACCGACCCCGCGTCCGAGGCCGCCGCGGAGGACGCCACGGAGGGCACCGCGGCGGACGCCACAGAGGACGCCGCGGCCGGGGCGGGAGCCGCCAGCAGCGGCAGCCCGGACACCCCCGCCGAGCCCTCCGCCGCCTCGCCGGCCACCCGCTCCGCCGTCCCCCGGCAGGTCGGGCAGTCCACCACGTGCTGCACCAGTTCCCGGCGCAGCGCCGGGCCCAGCACCCAGTCCCGCCAGGACTCCGTTCCGGCCCCGCCGAGCCGGTCCAGTTCCGGGCAGCTGCCCACGCCGAGCACCAGCAGGGCCGCCCTGGTCCGGGCGACCTCCGCCTCGGCGGCGCCGAGCAGCGCCCGGGTCCGCTCGAACGGCAGGCCCAGCACCGCCGCCACCTCGTGCGGGGTCAGCCGGTGCCGGACGGACAGTTCCAGCGCCTCGCGCTGCTCCGGATCGGTGCCGGCCGCCTCCGGCCAGGCGAGCGAGGCCAGCTCGCGCCGCCGCCGGGCCGTCTCGGCCTCGGTCGGCTCCGCCGTGGTCTCCCGCCCGGCGCCGTCCGAGAGCCGCCGCAGGCAGCAGTACCGGGCCAGCGAGAACAGCCAGGCCCGGACCAGCCCGGGCTCGGCCAGCCGGGCGCCGTGCTGCCGCGCCAGCTCGCGGACCTCGCGCAGGGCGCCGGCGGCCGCGTCGTGCTCGCACAGCACCGAGAGACAGTAGGTGAACAGGCCGTCCACCTGCCGGTCGTACGCCGCGAGCACGGCGGCCGGTGGCCCTTCAGTACGCGTTGTCACCCGTCCGACGGTAGAGACGGCGGGCGGCGCACCCCAGCCCTTCGCCGCGTATGTACTTCTTTCGGGTAACAACATCGTCCATCTGTGTGGACGTCGCCGGCGTCCGGCCCGTCCGGCCTTGTCGGACCCAGGCGCTACGGTGGGCCGCATGGCTGCCCGTTCCAAGACCACCGCCAAGCCGCGCCCGGCGTACCGCTGCACCGAGTGCGGCAACCAACTGCCCAAGTGGGTCGGCCGCTGCCCGGAGTGCAACGCCTGGGGCACCGTCGAGGAGTACGGCGCGGTGCCGGTCCGGACGACCGCCGCGGGCCCGGTCAGCGCGCCCGCGCGCCCGATCGCCCAGGTGGACGGCCAGGTCGCGACGGCCCGTTCGACGGGCGTGCCGGAGCTGGACCGGGTGCTCGGGGGCGGGCTGGTCCCCGGCGCGGTGGTCCTGCTGGCCGGCGAGCCCGGCGTCGGCAAGTCCACCCTGCTGCTGGACGTCGCGGCCAAGGCGGCCAGCGAGCGGCACCGCACGCTCTACGTCACCGGCGAGGAGTCGGCCGGTCAGGTCCGGCTGCGCGCCGACCGGATCAACGCCCTCTCCGAGCACCTCTACCTCGCCGCCGAGTCCGACCTCGGCGCCGTGCTCGGGCACGTCGAGGCGGTCAACCCCGGCCTGCTGATCCTGGACTCGGTGCAGACCATCGCCTCCGCCGAGCTGGACGGCGCCCCCGGCGGCCCGGCCCAGGTCCGCGAGGTGGCGGCCGCGCTGATCCGGGCCTCCAAGGAGCGCGGGATGGCGACGCTGCTGGTCGGCCACGTCACCAAGGACGGCCAGATCGCCGGCCCGCGCCTGCTGGAGCACCTGGTGGACGTGGTGCTCAGCTTCGAGGGGGACCGGCACGCCCGGCTGCGGCTCATCCGCGGGGTCAAGAACCGCTACGGCGCCACCGACGAGGTCGGCTGCTTCGAACTGCACGACGAGGGCATCGTCGGCCTGGCCGATCCGTCCGGCCTCTTCCTGACCAGGCGCGACAAGCCCGTCCCCGGCACCTGCCTCACCGTCACCCTGGAGGGCAAGCGGCCGCTGGTGGCGGAGGTGCAGGCGCTGATGGTGGATTCGCAGATCCCGTCCCCGCGGCGCACCACCTCGGGCCTGGAGTCGCCCCGGATCGCGATGATCCTGGCCGTGGTCGAGCGGCACGGCGGGGTGAAGCTCGGCAAGCAGGACATCTACACCGCGACGGTGGGCGGGGTGAAGCTGAGCGAGCCGTCCGCCGATCTCGCGGTCGCGCTCGCGGTGGCCAGCTCCTCCTCGGACACCCCGCTGCCCAGCAACCTGGTGGCGATCGGCGAGGTCGGCCTGGCGGGCGAGGTACGGCGGGTGACGGGGGTGCAGCGGCGGCTCGCCGAGGCGCACCGGCTGGGCTTCACCCACGCCCTCGTGCCGCCGGATCCGGGCAAGGTGCCGCCGGGCATGAAGGTGGTCGAGGTGGCCGACATCGGCGAGGCACTGCGGGCCATCCCGGGTCGTCGCCGGGCCGCCGCCAAGCCGCGTGCTGAGGCACCGTCGGCGCCGCCGGCCCCGCGCGCGGCCCGGGTCATCGCGCACCCGGAGGAGCTGATGGAGGGCTGGGAGCCGCTCGACTCCGACGAACTGCGCTGACCCAAGCCCTGTCGATGCCGCACGCAGTTAGACTTTCCCCAGTCTCATTGGCCAGAAGGCAGTACCGAGCGGTACTGAGCGACAGAGCAACAGACCGCGGACCGGCGCACGGCGCGAGGCGCGCGGCACGGGGTCGACCGGAGGAGTCACGTGGCAGCCAGCGACCGGGGGGCGGACAAGGCCTCCCGTGAGGAGGCCCTGCTGCGGGCCTCCCTCAGTGCCATCGCGCCCGGCACGGGGCTGCGCGACGGCCTGGAGCGGGTGCTCCGGGCCAACACCGGCGGCCTGATCGTGCTCGGTTTCGACAAGACCGTCGAGTCGATCTGCACCGGCGGTTTCGTCCTGGACGTCGAGTTCACCGCGACCCGGCTGCGCGAGCTGTGCAAGCTCGACGGCGCGGTGGTGCTGGACAAGGACATCACCAAGATCGTCCGGGCCGGCGTGCACCTGATGCCGGACTCGACCATCCCCACCGACGAGACCGGCACCCGCCACCGCACCGCCGAGCGGGTCAACCGGCAGACCGGTTTCCCGGTGGTGGCGGTCTCGCACTCGATGCGGCTGATCGCGATGTACGTCAACGGCACCCGCCGGGTGCTGGAGGACTCGACCACCGTCCTGTCCCGCGCCAACCAGGCGCTGGCCACCCTGGAGCGCTACAAGCTGCGCCTGGACGAGGTGGCCGGCACGCTGTCCGCGCTGGAGATCGAGGACCTGGTGACGGTCCGGGACGTCACCGCCGTGGCCCAGCGGCTGGAGATGGTCCGGCTGATCGCCACCGAGATCGCCGGCTACGTGCTGGAGCTCGGCATCGACGGCCGACTGCTCTCGCTCCAGCTGGACGAGCTGATCGCGGGCGTGGAACCGGAGCGCGAACTGGTCGCCCGGGACTACTTCCCGGAGCGGGCCGCCAAGAAGGGCCGGACGGTCAACGAGGTGCTGGCCGACCTGGAGGCGCTCACCCACGCCGAGCTGCTGGACCTTCAGACGGTCGCCAAGGCGCTCGGCTACTCGGGCTCCCCGGAGTCGCTGGACTCCGCGGTCTCGCCGCGCGGCTACCGGCTGCTGGCGAAGATCCCGCGCCTGCCCAACACGGTGATAGAGCGCCTGGTCGAGCACTTCGGGGGCCTGCAGAAGCTGCTCGCCGCCAGCATCGACGATCTGCAGACGGTCGAGGGCGTCGGTGAGACCCGGGCCCGCTCGGTCCGCGAGGGCCTGTCCCGCCTTGCCGAATCGTCCATCCTGGAGCGCTACGTCTGATCCGACGCGCCACCGCGACGGCCCCCGGCGAGTGGTGGCGGTTTCTAGCGGTCGTTGCAACACGTGGTCGGTTGTTCAGACCGCGAGCAGTTTATGCAGGCGCTCGGCTGGGGTTTCCCAGCCGAGCGTTTTGCGTGGGCGGCCGTTGAGTTCGGCGGCTACGGCGACGAGGTGTTCGGAGCTGTGGGCGGACAGGTCTGTGCCCTTCGGGAAGTACTGCCGCGGCAGGCCGTTCGTGTTCTCGTTCGAGCCGCGCTGCCAGGGGCTGGCGGGGTCGCAGAAGTAGACCGGGACGCCGGTGGCGACGGTGAACGAGCCGTGCGCGGCCATCTCGCTGCCCTGGTCCCAGGTAAGGGACCGTTCGAGGTGGCCGGGCAGGGTCCGCACGGTTGCCACGAGGGCGTCGCGCACGTGCTCGGCGGTGCGGCCGTTCGGCAGGTGCAGGAGCATCACGTAGCGGGTCGCGCGTTCGACCAGCGTGCCGATCGCCGAGGCGCCGTCCTTGCCGGTGATCAGGTCTCCCTCCCAATGACCGGGCACCGCCCGGTCCTCGGCCTCGGCAGGGCGCTCGCTGATCATCACCATCGGGTCGATGAAACGCGGCCGGCGCGCGGTCGCCTGCCGGTGGGGGACGCGGCGGGCCCGGCCGGTTCGCAGGGCGCCGGCCAGCTCGCGGCGGAGCTCCCCGCGCCCTTGGACATAGAGGGCCTGGTAGACCGTCTCGTGGACCACGTGTATCTCCGGCCGTTCGGGAAAGGTGTCCCGCAGAGCCTGGCAGATCTGCTCCGGACTCCACTTCCGGTCCAGGTGGTTCTGGATGAAGTCCCGCAGCTCGGGGTTCTGGCCGATCTTGCCGGGCTCGGGGCGCGGCCGGCGCCCGTCGGCTCGGGCCTGGGCCGCGAACGGCCGGTACTGGCCGTTCGCGGGATGCCGGTTGCGCCGCATCTCGCGGCTGATGCTGGACGGGCTGCGGCCGAGCTCGGCGGCGATCGCGCGGATCGTGGCCTTCTCCCGTAGGCGGTCCGCGATGTGGATCCGGTCGGCCTCGCGCAGGTACCGGGGAGCCCGGACGGGGGCGCCGCCCGCCGGACGGGCGGCGCCCCCGTGGTCCTGCCTGTGGGGTTGCGGCCGTTACGCCACCGCTTGCCGGTCCGGGAGTTGATCCCGACGATCCGGCAGGCTTCCGTACTGCTCAGACCCTGGTCCATGAGCCGGAAGTATTCCTCCCGCTCACGGACCAGTTTCCGTCGTCCCCGCCCGGTCCGGTCCTTGCGGATCTCGAAGTCCATCGCACCCCTTGAACCGGGGTGTTGCAACGATCCCTAGAACCCAAGACGCTCCCCGGGGGCCGTCGCGCATCCCGGGCGGGTCCGGAAGACGCCGAAGCCCCCGACCGCAGCGCGGTCGGAGGCTTCGAAGCGGGTTGAGGAGGGCTCAGCTCTCCAGGCGGATCGAGGAGCGCGCCGAGACCTGGCCGCCGGAGAGGCCGGTGAGGTCGGCGACCACCAGGTAGGTGCCCGCCGCGGGGGGCGTCGGGTCGGCGGTGGCGCACTGCGGCTTGCTGCGGCTGCGGTCCCAGGTGAAGGTCTCGGTCAGCCCGTTGTTGGCCGGGATCTGCACCCAGCTGCTGCCGCGGTCGGCCGGGCAGTCGCCGGAGGACCAGACCCGGTCGCCGTTGCTGGCGGTCACGGTGATCGCCGAGGCCGTCCGGCCCAGGTCCACCCGGCAGTTGGCGCCGGAGGCGTTCTTCACGGTGAGCGAGAGCCGCGGCTTGTCCTTGGGCTGGTACGAGTTCTGCGCGCTGGCCAGTTCCAGGGTGACCTGGGAGGAGGCGCAGACCGGAAGCGCCATCACCTCGGGCGTGTTCACCACCGGGGCGCCGCCGGAACCGCCGGAACCACCCGCGCCGCCCGAACCGCCGGCCGCCGCGCCGTTGCCCGTGCCACCGCCGGTGGCGGGAGCCGGGTTGGGGGCGCCGCCGGTGCCGCCGGTGCTGAGGCTGACCTCGCCGCCGCCGGATCCGGCCACCGGGCCTCCGCCGGTGCCGCCGCTGCCTCCGCCGGGGCGCGCCGCGGGGCCGCTCGGGGACGCGCCGGGCGTGATGGACTGGGCGGGGGTCGGGGGCTGGGACTGGGGCGGAACGGCCTGCGCGGCCTTGCCTTGTGAGCCGCCGTCACCGCCTCCGCCCTGATCGGTCATCAGCCAGGCGATCAGGGCGACGACCGCCGCGACGGCGGCGAGCACGACGACGCGCCGACGCCAGTAGATCGAGGCCGGCAGCGGTCCCACGGGTTGACGCAGAGAGGGCACGCCCAAACTCTACGAGACTGTGTGTGCTCCATGACTCACCAACACCGCACAGTCGCCCCTTCCTTCACATGATCCGCCATTTGCGCCGTTCGAGGGAGTCCCGAAACGGTGATTCCGGCAGATCCGCCGGCCGGTTCGCGGGCCGATCCGCCGGAGGATCCGCCGGAATATCCGGAGTATGATCCTCCGATTTGGCCGGGTCCATCGGCATGGGAGGATCGAAGGGCCATGGCTGCCATCACCGTCACCCCCGCCCCCGTCTCCCCGGCAGGCGCCGCGCCGGACGCCGTCCGGCCGCCGATGCCCCTGCCGCTGCTGCACGCGACCGTCCTCGACTGGTACGAGGCCGGAAAGCGCGACCTCCCCTGGCGAACGCCCGAGGCCACGCCCTGGGCGATCATGGTGAGCGAGTTCATGCTCCAGCAGACCCCGGTGAAGCGGGTGCTGCCCGCCTGGGAGGCATGGCTGACCCGCTGGCCCACCCCGGCCGACCTCGCGGCCGACGCGCCCGGCGAGGCGGTCCGGATGTGGGGCCGGCTCGGTTACCCGCGCCGTGCGCTGCGGCTGCACGCCGCCGCGGTGGCGATCACCGCGGACCACGGCGGCGAGGTGCCGGACGACCACGCCACCCTGCTGTCACTGCCCGGGGTGGGGGAGTACACGGCCGCCGCCGTCGCCTCCTTCGCCTTCCGCCAGCGGCACGTGGTGCTGGACACCAACGTCCGCCGGGTGTTCGCCCGCGCGGTGTCCGGCGTCGAGTACCCGGCCCAGGCCACCACCGCCGCCGAGCGCCGGACGGCGACCGCGCTGCTGCCCGACGACGCCGAGACCGCGGCCACCTGGGCGGTCGGCGTGATGGAGCTGGGCGCGCTGGTCTGCACCGCGCGCGGTCCGGAGTGCGGGGACTGCCCGCTGTTCGCCCACTGCGCCTGGCAGCGGGCCGGCCGCCCGCCGTACGAGGGCCCGGCCCGGCGCGGCCAGTCCTACGAGGGGACGGACCGTCAGGTGCGCGGCAAGCTGCTCGCGGTGCTGCGGGAGGCGCACGACCCGGTGCCGCAGGCCCGGCTGGACGCGGTCTGGCCGGACGCGGTGCAGCGGGCCCGGGCACTGGACGGCCTGGTCGCGGACGGCCTGGTGGAGCCCGTCGAACAGGGCGTCTACCGGCTGCCCCAGTAGCCGGACCGGCCCCGGCGGCCGGACCGCCCCGGTGGCCGCACTGCCCCGATAGCCGGCGACGGTACGACGAAGGCGCCCCCGGAAGCGGTCTTCCGGGGGCGCCGTACGTCAGCGGAAGCGCCGGGTCAGACGGCCGCCGCCTCCAGCGAGGCCTCGGCCGACTTGTCCGCCTTGCCCGCGCCAGCACCGCGCAGCGGCACCTCGCGCATGAACACCGCCGCGGCGATCGCGACCACGGCCACGCCCGCGCCCCACAGGAACACGGTGTGCATGCCGTTGGACACCGCGTGGTGGTAGGCGTCCTGGATGTTCTCGGGGAGCTTGCGCAGGTCGGCCGGGCTCATCTGGCCCGGGTCCTTCATGCCGCCGCCGCCCGCCGCCGCGTGGTCGCCGAGCCGCTCCTTCATGGTGTCGGTGACCCGGTTGTTGAACAGGGCGCCGAACAGCGCGACACCGAAGGAACCGCCGATGGTGCGGAACAGGGTGGCGGTCGAGCTGGCCACGCCCATGTCCTTGAGCTCGACGCTGTTCTGCGCGACCAGCATGGTGATCTGAATCAGGAAGCCCATGCCGGCGCCGAGCACGACCATCCAGCAGGCGGAGGTGAAGCTGCTGGTCGTGGTGCCCATGGTGGAGAGCAGCACCATGCCGACGGTCATCACGATGGTGCCGATGATCGGGAAGATCCGGTACTTGCCGGTCTTGGTGACGGCCTGGCCGACCACCAGCGAGACGACCAGCATGCCGAACATCATCGGCATCAGCAGCAGGCCGGAGTTGGTGGCCGAGGCGCCCTGGACGATCTGCTGGTAGAGCGGCAGGAACACGGTCGCGCCGAACATCACGAAGCCGACGATGAAGCCGATCACCGCGACCAGGGTGAAGTTCAGGTTCTTGAACAGGCTCAGCGGCAGCATCGGCTCCTGCACCCGCTGCTCGACGTAGCAGAAGGCGATCAGCGTCGCGGCGGCGAGCGCGGCGAGGCCCAGGATCTGCTTGGAGCCCCAGTCGTACTGCTGGCCGCCCCAGGTGGTGATCAGGACGAGCGAGGTGATGCCGGTGGTGAGCAGGATGGCGCCCAGGTAGTCGATCCGGGCCTTGTTGTGGACCTTCGGCAGCTTCAGGGTGACGACGACCACGGCGAGCGCGATCACGCCGAGCGGCAGGTTGATGTAGAAGGTCCAGTGCCAGCTCAGGTGGTCGGTGATGAAGCCGCCGACCAGCGGGCCACCGATGGTGGCGAGCGCCATGACCGCGGCGAACATGCCCTGGTACTTGCCGCGGTCGCGCGGCGGGACCAGCGCGCCCATGATCGACATGACGCCGACCATCAGGCCGCCGGCGCCCAGGCCCTGGAGGGCGCGGAAGCCGATCAGCTCGTTCATGTTCTGCGACAGGCCGGACAGCGCCGAGCCCACCAGGAAGATCACGATCGAGGTGAGGAAGGTGCCCTTGCGGCCGTAGAGGTCGCCGAGCTTGCCCCAGATCGGGGTGGAGGCGGCGGTGGCCAGGGTGTACGAGGTGACCACCCAGGACAGGTGCTCGGCGCCGCCGAGGTCGCCGACGATGGTCGGCATCGCGGTGCCGACGATCAGGTTGTCGAGCATGGCCAGCAGCATGGTGACGACCAGGCCGACCATGACGAGGCGGATCTCGCGGGGTGACCGCGGCTGCTCCTCCTCGGCTGTCTTCTCCTCCGGTACCGGGCCGGTGGTCTTTGACTCTGACATGAGGTGGTGTCTCCCGGAGGGGTGTTTCGGACGGGCGGAAGCCGCGCGATGATTCACTTACTTGTCGCCCGGCTAGTTTGCGGACCGTCGGCACGGTAAGTTGTTTCCTAGCCGGTCGTCAAGCCAGTTTCCCGCCCGGCTGCCTGGGCAGGGAGAATGGGCCCGGGGCGGACGCCACCGGGGTCCGCAGCAGTCACCGACGCAGTCATGAGGCAGGCCATGGGCACTCCGCACAGCCCCCGCAGCGACACGCGGGCTCGCATCATCGAGGTGTCCCTGGAGCTCTTCTCCGAGCAGGGCTACGAGCAGACCTCGCTGCGGGAGATCGCCGACCGCCTCGGTGTCACCAAGGCCGCGCTCTACTACCACTTCAAGACCAAGGACGACATCGTCCTGGGCATCGTCGAGCGGATGGCCGCGCCGATCGACGAGACCATCGAGTGGGGCCGGCAGCGGTCCTGGAGCCCCGGCATGCGCGACGAGCTGATCCGCCGCTTCGCGGACGGGATGGCCGAGCGGGCCCCGCTGCTGCGCTTCTTCCACGAGAACCAGCCCGCGCTGCGCGACTCCCCGGCCGGGCTGGCGTTCCGGAACCGCATGCTCACGATGATCCAGCTGGTGCACGGGCCGGAGGCGGACTTCCGGGAGCGGCTGCGCGCCACGATGGCGCTGTTCACCGTCCACTCGGCGATGTTCCTGCTCAAGCAGGACACCTCGGGCTGCGGCCACGGCGACAGCGTCTGGGGCGAGCCGCTGCAGGCGGCCACCCTGGAGGAGGCGATCGGGGCGGCCCGGGAGGTCGCGCTGGAGATCGGCGGCCGGATCAGCCACCCGGCCCCCGCCCACTCCTGAGCGGACGGGCTCAGAAGTCGGTGACGCCGTGCCCCGCGAGGTACGCGATCGGGTTGACCACCGCGCCGTAGCGGTTGCTGGTGCGGATCTCGAAGTGCAGGTGGGGCCCGGTCGAGTTGCCGGTGCTCCCGGACCGCCCGATCTGCTCGCCCGCCGACACCCGGTCGCCCTCCGAGACGCCGAGCGAGGACAGGTGCGCGTACTGCGCGTAGTGCCCGTCCGCCAGCCGCAGCACCACCTCCTTGCCGTACGAGCCGTCCCAGCCGGCCGACACCACGGTCGAGTTCCCGACCGCCAGCAGCGGCGTGCCCGGGCCGACCGCGAAGTCCACCCCGGTGTGGTACCCGGCCGCGTACTCGGAGTTGGGCACCCCGTACGGATTGCTGGTCGGCGCGTCCGGCACCGGGGCCGACCACTCGGGCGCCGGCGCGGGTGCGGGTGCGGGGGCCGGCTCGGCCTCGGGCTCCGGCGCGGGGGCCCCGGGCGGCGCGGCGGCGGTCGGCGGCTCGACCGGCAGCAGGTTGGCGGCCACCGCCACGAACTCCTGCGCCGAGTCGCCGTCGTTCGGGAGCCGGTACGGGCTCGGCCCCGCGACCTGGACCATCCCCGGGCTGGGCACGGCGGCCTGCGGCGCGGTGAAGGCCGAACTGCCGGGGGTGGTGGGCCGGACGGTCTGCGCCGAGGCGCTGCCCGGCGCGGCCACCAGCAGGGCGCCGGCGAGCAGCGCCGCAGCCGCTCCGGCGGAGACCACCGCGCGGTCGCGCTCGGCCTGCGGCCGGCCACCGGGCAGCGGGTGCCGGGGCGTGGCGAGCACACGCAGCGGCGCGGCGTGGGTGCGGACGGCATGGCCGAGCCGGGGCTGCCAGGCCGCCGCCCGGGCCGCCGTACGGGCGGCGAGTCGGTGCAGGGCCGACCTCGCGGGCGGGACAGGGGACATCGGTAGCCGTACCTCACGGTCGTACGAGGGCAGCACGAAGGGCCCGTTCGGGCGCGTGCTGAGCGGGGGACCACTCAGGTGTAACCGTCACCGAGCGGACGCCCAAACGGTGTGACCTACTACGGCGTGTAGTCAGCGTCGCGCCGGAGATTCAAGCCGACGGAGTAACGATCATGAAATCCGATCGCCTGCCACCGGTTCGGGAGGGCCGCCCGTCCCGGCGGCCCGGCTACTACCGCCGGTCGTACCTCGCCGGACCGGTGTGACCAGCGCCACGGCCCACCGGGGTTTGGCCCGGCCGCCCGGCTTTCCGCCGTCCGCCCCGCTGACCTGGCGGGCCCGCTGCGGGACCATCGACGCATGTATGGCAACAGGAGTGAAGACCTCGACGGCAATGACCGCCCGAGCCTGCCGGACCGCCGCTTCGCCGCCCTGCGCGGCTGCGAGCGGATCCTGTCCGGCGACCGGCCGCAGAGCATGCGCGAACGCCTCGCCGCCCTCGCGGGGGAGGGCGGCGACCACGATCTGGACCAGCGCCCGGACCACTACGGTGACGGCGTGGTCCGCACCCTGGAACGACGGGTCGCCGAACTGCTCGGCGCCGAGGACGCGGCCTTCTTCCCCACCGGCACGATGGCCCAGCAGGTCGCCCTGCGGATCCACGCCGAGGCGGCCGGGCTGCGCACCGTCGCCACCCACCCGCAGGCCCACACCGACCAGCACGAGCGGCACGCACTCGGCGTGCTGACCGGCCTGCGCAGCGTCTGGCCGACCACGGCCCCGCGCCAGCCCACCGCCGCGGAGCTGCGTTCCTTCGACGAGCCGTACGCCGCGCTCAGCCTGGAGCTGCCGCTGCGCGAGGCCGGGTTCGTGCTGCCCGACTGGGCGGAGCTGGCGGCCCTGTCCGGGGTGGTCCGAGAGGAGTGCGGCGCCGCCCTGCACCTGGACGGCGCGCGGATCTGGGAGTCGGTGTTCCGCCTCGGCCACTCGCTGCCGGAGATCACCGCGCTGGCCGACTCGGTCTACGTCTCCTTCTACAAGACGCTCGGCGGCATCAGCGGCGCCGCGCTGGCCGGCTCGGGGGGCTTCGTCCGCACCGCCAAGGCCTGGCGGCACCGGTACGGCGGCCAGCTCTACCAGCAGTGGCCGGCGGCACTCGCCGCGCTGGCCGGTCTGGACGGCCAACTCCCGCTGCTGGAGCGGTACGTGGCGCACGCCAGGACGGTCGCCGAGGCACTGGAGGCGGCCTTCGCGGCGGTGCCCGGCGCCCGGGTGCACCCGGCTCCGCCGCACACCCACCAGTTCCAGGTCTGGTTGCCGTACGCCGCCGAGGAGTTGGACGAGGCCGGGCTCGGGCTGGCCGAGGAGACCGGGGTCGGCCTGTTCGGCGGCTGGCGAGAGCGCGACCTGCCGGGCCTGGCGATGACCGAGGTCACGGTGACCGCGTCCGCGCTGGACTGGACGGCGGCCGACGTCGTCGAGGCGGCCGCCGCCTTCCTGGACCGGTTGCCCGCCCGCGGCGCCAAGGCCTGACGAAGCGGCCGGCCCGCCCCCGCGCGATGCGGGGACGGGCCGGCCGTGGCGGGTCGGAACCGCCTGGTCACAGGTTGATCGTCAGTGCTCGACCGATCAGTGCTCGACCGATCAGTGCTCGATCGATCGGGGCTCGACCGATCAGTTGTCGACCGGGCGGACCCGGATCCAGGTCTCCAGGTAGTTCGAGGACTCGTTCTCGACCTCGATGCTGGTACCCGTCTTCGGGACGATCACGCTGCTGTACGGGTTGTCGCTGGACCAGTACTCCTTCAGGTCCGAGAACTCGTCGACGCCCTTGGCCTTCGGGATGACCGTCTCGACGCCGTTCTTGTGCAGCGACAGCGCGCTGACCTTGCGCGAGCCGAAGGTCGAGTCGTAGCCCTGCATGCGCGGACGCATCAGGGTGCCGTCGCTCCACTTCAGCGGGGTCGGGTGCGAGTCGATCGGCAGGATCAGACCGTGGCCCTTGTGGGCGCTGACGTTGTTGTTGGGCTGCGACTCGTCCCAGAACCAGATCAGCAGACCGGGCTGGTACGGGTAGTACTCGACCCACTTCGGCCGGCTGTTGCCCCAGCCGAAGTTGTACGGGCCGGTCTTCAGGGTCTGGTCGAAGGAGACGTACTGGCGGTTCTCCGCGATGTAGTACTGCCCGTAGTCCTTGGTGTAGCTGCCGGCGAAGCGGGTGAAGCCCTTGGCCACCCAGCCGTTGTCACCGTTCTCGACGTCGTCGCTGAAGATCGTCGAACCGTCGGCGGTCACCGAGATGTCGTCGACGGCGAAGCCGCGGTAGTGCAGGCCCGAGTCGGTGGTGTTGTGGAAGCGGACCTTGACGGCCTTGCCGGCGTAGGCGTCCAGCGGGAAGGACAGGTCGCCCCAGGCGGCGGTGAGGCCGGACAGGGCCGCGCGGCCGCTGGCATCCTTCGGGAGCGGCTGGCCGTTCCAGGTGCCGTCCAGGGCGGTCCAGTTGCTGCCGCCGTCGGTGGAGACCTCGGCGAAGGCGTAGTCGAAGTTCGCCTCCAGCTCGTACCAGGCCTTGGCGTTCAGGCTGGCCTTGGTCTTGCCGGTCAGGTCGACGTCGCGGGTGAGCGTGACGTTCAGGTTGTCGGCACTGCCGCTCCACCACTCGCTCTTGCCCGAGGCGGGCTTGTTGATGTCGGTGGGGATGGTCTTCTTCGGCAGCTCGACGACCAGCGCCTGCGGGAGGCTGCTGTTGTACTCGACCGGGCCGATGTGGTGGGTCGACTCGGTGCCGGCCTTGGCCTTGTCGAACTTCAGCCAGCCGAGCTTGAGCTTGCTCCAGGCGTCGAGGTCGTTCGGCATGTCGCCGATGGCACCCTTGCCCTCGCCGAGCCAGGAGCCGGAGGACATCAGCGACCAGAAGCCGACCGAGTTGTCGACGCCCGTGCCGGCGGTGTCGTAGAGGTCCGGCAGACCGAGGTCGTGGCCGTACTCGTGGGCGAAGACGCCGAGGCCGCCGTTCTCGGGCTGCATCGTGTAGTCGCCGATCCAGAAGCCGGAGTCGCCGACCTGGACGCCGCCGAGCTTGTTGTCGGCCGGGCCCGCCTGGCCGTTGAGGTTGCCGTAGGCGTACGAGCGGTGCGCCCACAGGGCCTTGCTGCCCTGCTTGCCGCCGCCGGCCGACTTGTCCTCACCGGCGTGCACGATCTGGAAGTGGTCGATGTACCCGTCGGGCTGGTTGAAGTTCCCGTCGTTGTGCGAACCGTAGCGGTCCCACTGGTCGTACGACGCCAGGGTGGCCTTGACCTGCTCCTTGGTCTGCCCCTTGGCCAGCTGGTCCTTGTACCAGATGTCCACGGCGTCGCGGATCAGGTCCTGGGCGCTGTCGCAGACGTTGGAGCCACAGTAGTCCGAGCCGTACCGGGCCTCGTTCCACGGCACCCGCACCCAGTCCGAGACCACGCCGTCGACCGAGTAGCGGCCCGAGGACTGCTTCTCGTAGAAGGTCTTCAGCGAGGGCTTGTCCTTGGCGAAGTACAGGTCCTGGAAGTGCTGCTGGTTGTAGTCGGCCTGCCAGGCGGTCGAGTTGTCGTTGGCGCGGTCCGGCTTCTCGATCTCGTTGTGCTTCGGGCCGGGCTCACCGCCGTACATGACCTTGCCGTCGGCGGTCTTGGTGGTGTTGTCCACCTGGTCGCCGAAGTCGACCAGGATGGTGAAGATCTTGTCCGTGCGCTCGCGGCCGAGCTCCACGTACTTGTCCTTGCCCAGCTTGATGCTGGTGCTGCCGTTGTGGTTCTCGACCTGGGCGGTGCCGGCGATCAGCTGCTCGGTGGCGGCCTTCTGCTCGGCCTCGACCTTCTCGGTCAGCGGGCCCGGCAGGTTGTGCTCGATGTTGGCGGACTGGACGGCGTCGGCCGGGTCCCGGGGCGCGGGAGCCGAGCCTGCTGCGACGGCCGTGGCCGGGAACAGGCCCGCGCCGAGCGTGACTATGACCGCCGCGGCCGTGGCAGCCCCAGCGGTTCTCCTGATGTTCTTCAACGTTGTGACGTCCTCCCCGACCGGGGCCAGCTCTTGGCCAAAGCCCGGCAAACCAAAATGAAAGACAGGTGGACGTCATTTGATACAAGCGTGGACAGAAAAGATAGACCTTGACCATGACATGGCCACGGCGCTATCCTCCGCAACTTCCCATCAGCTGACCGTATGTCAACAGGATGTCCGTTAAAGGTTACTGAGAAATGGGACGCACCCGTACCATCCAGCCCCCGGCGGCACCCGTCCCCGCCTGCGGGAACCCCGGATCGGAGCGACCGGAACGCACCGAGCCCCCGGCGCGGACGCCGGGGGCTCGGTGGCTGTGAAGTTGTCTGTTAAATGTTGCTACTTCGTCAGGTCCGGACCGGACGAGGCAACCGCGGCCGGGGTGTCCGCGACGGCCGACTTCTCCTCACCGCGGAAGGTGAACTTGGCCTCCTTGCCCTCACCCTCGACGTCGACGACGACGATGTGGCCGGCCCGCAGCTCGCCGAAGAGGATCTTCTCGGAGAGGTGGTCCTCGATCTCGCGCTGGATCGTGCGGCGCAGCGGACGGGCACCCAGGATCGGGTCGTAGCCGCGCTTGGCCAGCAGCTTCTTGGCCTCGACGCTGAGCTCCAGGCCCATGTCCCGGTCCTTGAGCCGCTCGTCCACCTTGTCGATCATCAGGTCGACGATCTGGATGATGTCGTCCTCCGACAGCTGGTGGAACACCACGATGTCGTCGACGCGGTTCAGGAACTCGGGGCGGAAGTGCTGCTTGAGCTCGTCGCCGACCTTCGCCTTCATCCGCTCGTACCCGCTCTGGGTGTCACCCGTGGCCGCGAAGCCCAGGTTGAAGCCCTTGGAGATGTCCCGGGTGCCGAGGTTGGTCGTCATGATGATGACGGTGTTCTTGAAGTCGACCACGCGGCCCTGGGAGTCGGTCAGGCGACCGTCCTCCAGGATCTGCAGCAGCGAGTTGAAGATGTCCGGGTGGGCCTTCTCGACCTCGTCGAAGAGGACGACCGAGAACGGCTTGCGGCGGACCTTCTCGGTCAGCTGGCCGCCCTCCTCGTAGCCCACGTAGCCGGGGGGCGAACCGAAGAGCCGCGAGACGGTGTGCTTCTCGGAGAACTCGGACATGTCGAGCGCGATCAGCGCGTCCTCGTCCCCGAAGAGGAACTCGGCGAGCGTCTTGGACAGCTCGGTCTTACCGACACCGGACGGGCCGGCGAAGATGAACGAGCCGCCGGGGCGCTTCGGGTCCTTGAGGCCCGCACGGGTACGCCGGATGGCCTGGGAGAGCGCCTTGATGGCGTCCTTCTGGCCGATGACGCGCTTGTGCAGCTCGTCCTCCATGCGCAGCAGACGCGAGGTCTCCTCCTCGGTCAGCTTGAAGACCGGGATGCCGGTGGCGGTGGCCAGGACCTCGGCGATGAGCTCCTCGTTGACCTCCGCGACGACGTCCATGTCGCCGGCCTTCCACTCCTTCTCGCGCTTGGCCTTGGCCTGCAGGAGCTGCTTCTCGTCGTCGCGCAGGGACGCGGCCTTCTCGAAGTCCTGCGCGTCGATCGCGCTCTCCTTCTCGCGGCGCACGTCGGCGATCTTCTCGTCGAACTCGCGCAGGTCCGGCGGCGCGGTCATCCGACGGATCCGCATTCGCGAGCCGGCCTCGTCGATCAGGTCGATCGCCTTGTCCGGCAGGAAGCGGTCCGAGATGTACCGGTCGGCCAGGGTGGCGGCGGCGACCAGCGCGGCGTCCGTGATGGAGACCCGGTGGTGGGCCTCGTAGCGGTCGCGCAGACCCTTGAGGATCTCGATGGTGTGCGGCAGCGACGGCTCGGCGACCTGGATCGGCTGGAAGCGGCGCTCCAGCGCGGCGTCCTTCTCCAGGTGCTTGCGGTACTCGTCCAGGGTGGTGGCACCGATGGTCTGCAGCTCGCCGCGGGCCAGCATGGGCTTGAGGATGCTGGCGGCGTCGATGGCGCCCTCGGCGGCGCCCGCGCCGACCAGGGTGTGCAGCTCGTCGATGAACAGGATGATGTCGCCGCGGGTGCGGATCTCCTTGAGTACCTTCTTCAGGCGCTCCTCGAAGTCACCGCGGTAGCGCGAGCCGGCCACCAGGGCGCCCAGGTCCAGCGTGTAGAGCTGCTTGTCCTTGAGCGTCTCCGGGACCTCGCCCTTGACGATCGCCTGCGCCAGGCCCTCGACCACGGCGGTCTTGCCCACACCGGGCTCGCCGATCAGGACCGGGTTGTTCTTGGTGCGGCGGGACAGCACCTGCATGACCCGCTCGATCTCCTTCTCGCGCCCGATGACCGGGTCGAGCTTGGCCTCGCGGGCGGCCTGGGTGAGGTTGCGGCCGAACTGGTCCAGGACCAGCGAGGTCGACGGGGTGCCCTCGGCGGGACCGCCGGCCGTGGCCGACTCCTTGCCGCCGCCGGTCTGGTAGCCGGAGAGCAGCTGGATGACCTGCTGGCGCACCCGGTTGAGGTCGGCACCCAGCTTGACCAGGACCTGGGCGGCGACGCCCTCGCCCTCGCGGATCAGGCCGAGCAGGATGTGCTCGGTGCCGATGTAGTTGTGGCCGAGCTGCAGCGCCTCCCGGAGCGACAGCTCCAGGACCTTCTTCGCCCGGGGGGTGAAGGGAATGTGACCGGACGGGGCCTGCTGGCCCTGGCCGATGATCTCCTCGACCTGCTGGCGTACGGCCTCAAGAGAAATCCCGAGGCTCTCCAGGGCCTTTGCGGCGACACCCTCGCCCTCGTGGATCAGACCCAGGAGGATGTGCTCGGTGCCGATGTAGTTGTGGTTGAGCATCCGGGCTTCTTCCTGAGCCAGGACGACAACCCGCCGCGCGCGGTCGGTGAACCTCTCGAACATCGTTTATCGCTCCTCAGAGCGGTCGGGCAGTTCGGGGTCGGTCCCCGCCCTGTCCTTCCGCATGCTAGTCCCGCTCAGCGGCGCGGCCCACGGATTCACTCCCCGGTACGGGAGCGAGATGCTGCGCGACCAGCCGACACCAATCCCAACCTGATGCTGGGAAACGGTGTTCCCACAGGTGGCCCGGATGCACCGGATACCGCTACGCCATCGGCGAACAAGCGCCGCCGGGACGGAGCCGGGCCGTCTCCGGCCGGTCACGCATACTGCCCCTGGACGGGTCGACGAACCCGTCCACCTGCATTCATACCCGGTATCGGGGTGGTTCTCGCGCAGTTTCCGCGGTGGCGGTGTTCGCCTGGCGAGAAGTCGCGCCGCGGGAACGGCCGTTCAGTGCGGCCGGGGCGGCCGGTACGCCACCCGGTGGTGTCGGCGTTACCGCTCCGCCTCTACAGCGTTGCACAGCTTGTGATTGTTCCGCCGTCCTAGGGCCTGTCTTCAAACCCCCGCCTGCGTGGAGACGCCCCAGCCCGCACCCCGGACGCCCCCGGTCCCGGCGGCCCCGCGCCCCTGCGGGTGTGTGCCGCGGGGCGCGGAGGAGAGTCCTCCGCGCCCCGCGCGTGTGTCGTCGGCGCCCTGTGCGGCCGCCGGGGCCCCGCACCCGCAGGGGCGTTCCGGCGGCGCCGGGGTCAGGACGCGTTGGCGTCCTCGTAGGCCTGGCGCACATTGCTCGGCACCCGGCCGCGGTCGTTGACCTCCATGCCCTGCTCCTTGGCCCACGCGCGGATCTTCGCGGTGTCCGGCGCGCCGCCCGAGGGGCGCGGCGCGGTGCCGCGGCCCGGGCGCCGGGCGCCTGCGAGCCGGCCGCTCTGCTTGCGGCCCTTCTCCACGTACGGCGCCAGCAGACCGCGAAGCTTGTCCGCGTTGGCGCTCTTCAGGTCGATCTCGTAGGCAACGCCGTCGAGCGCGAACGTCACCGTCTCGTCCGCCGAACCGCCGTCGAGATCGTCTTCAAGAATGACCTGCACCCTCTGTGCCACGGGCTTCCCTTTCCGCTAAACGACCCATTGCCTAAGGAAAGGAAAGCGCCTTTCTCCGGAAAACACAAACCCTTGACCGGCGCGGAGCGGCTCAGAGGTGCAGCAGCATGCGCGAGTTGCCCAGTGTGTTGGGCTTCACCCGCTCCAGGTCAAGGAACTCCGCGACACCTTCATCGTACGAGCGGAGAAGTTCCTCATAGACATCCGTAGCGATCGCCGCCGGGTCTGTCGTACCATCATCGGTTTCCTGAAGCTCACCGATCTCGACGAAACCGTGTTTCGCGAAGAACGGAACCTCGAACGTCAAGCAGAAAATCCGACGGACGCCGAGCCAGCGCGCCGTCTGCAGTAGCTTGTCCAGCAGCAGATGCCCGACCCCGAAGCCCCGGCAGGACGGATCGACCGCGAGCGTGCGGACCTCGGCGAGGTCCTCCCACATCACGTGCAGGGCGCCGCAGGCCACCACCGTGCCGGTGTCGTCGCGTTCCGCGACCCAGAACTCCTGGACGGATTCGAACAGTGTGACTGTGGGCTTGTCGAGCAGAATGCCGTCGCGTGAGTAGGCGTCGATGAGCCCGCGCACTGCCCGCACGTCCGTGGTCCGCGCACGGCGGATGGTGACCTCCATGGCGGGGACGTTATCGCGTCGCGTCCGGCGCGGTCTCCCCGGTATCCGGCCCCGGCTCCGCGGAATCGGCGGGCGGCGGATCGGGCGGGAACAGAGCGGAGACCCGCAAGGCGTCCCGGAGTGCCTCGCGCTGCCCGGGGGACATCAGGCCGAAGAAGTGCACCAGGGCCGCCGCCGGATTGTCACTGGTGGCCCACGCGTCGTTCATCAGCGCCGCGGTGTACGCCTCGCGGGACGAGACCGGTTCATATCGATAGGCCCGGCCGACCCGCTCACGGCGCAGCCAGCCCTTTCTGTGGAGCTTGTCCAGGACGGTCATCACGGTGGTGTACGCGATTTCGCGTTCCGACTGCAGATCCAGGAGAACCTCGCGAACCGTCACCGGTCGGTTCCACCGCCACACCCGGGTCATGATGGCGTTCTCAAGTTCGCCGAGTTGCCGGACCATAGTGCGGCCAGGATAGGGAGTGAATGGGGCAAATCTTGTGAAGTGCGCCAAACCGGCGCGCCGCCACCCCCGGAATCGGGAATGGCGGCGCGCCGTTCGTTCGGGCGGCTGACGGCGTCAGTCGCGGGTTCGCTCGCGGGTCAGTCGAGGTCTTCCTTGGCCTTCTGGGCTCCGCCCTGGCTGCGGATGATGGCCCGCACCAGGAATCCGAAGCCGATCGCCATGACCAGCGGCGGCACGATCGCGCTGACGTAGTCCATCAGGTCACTCCTCCTCGGTCTTCTCCGCCGTCACGGCGGAAGCCTTCGCCTCCGGCTTCACCAGCGGGAAGAGCACGGTCTCCCGGATGTTCTTGCCGGTCAGCAGCATGATCAGGCGGTCCACCCCGAGACCGAGGCCACCGGTCGGCGGCATCGCGTACTCCAGGGCCCGCAGGAAGTCCTCGTCGATCTGCATCGCCTCGACGTCGCCGCCGGCCGCCAGCAGGGACTGCGCGGTCAGGCGGGCGCGCTGCTCGACCGGGTCGACCAGCTCGGAGTAGGCGGTGCCGATCTCGGTACCGAAGATCACCAGGTCCCACTTCTCGGCCACGCCCGGCACCGAGCGGTGCTGGCGGGTCAGCGGGGAGACCTCGGTCGGGTAGTCCTTGATGAAGGTCGGCCGGACGGCGTTCTCCTCCAGCAGGCGCTCGACCATCTCCAGCACGATCTGGCCGTGGCCCCAGTCCTTCTCGAACGGGATGCCGTGGTCGAAGGCCAGCTTGCGCAGCTCCTCGACGCCGGTCTCCGGAGTGACCTCGACGCCCAGGTGGGCGGAGATGCCCGGGTAGACGGAGACCTCCTCCCACGGCTCGGCCAGGTCGATCTCGTGCTCCACGCCGTGCGCGTCCACGCCCTTGATGACCGTGGTGCCCAGCGCGTCCCGGGCCGCGTTCACGATCGTCTCGCGGATCAGCTCGGCCTGGGTGTCGTAATCGCCGTACGCCTCGTACGACTCCAGCGAGGTGAACTCCGGGTTGTGGGTGGAGTCCGCGCCCTCGTTGCGGAAGTTGCGGTTGATCTCGAAGACCTTCTCGGCGCCGCCGACCACCAGCCGCTTGAGGTACAGCTCGGGGGCGATGCGCATGTAGAGGTCGATGTCGTACGCGTTGATGTGCGTCTTGAACGGGCGCGCGTTGGCGCCGCCGTGCACCGGCTGCAGCATCGGGGTCTCGACCTCGATGTAGCCGCGGTCCTCGTAGGTGCGGCGGATCGAGCGGACCACCTTGCTGCGCAGGTGCAGGATCTCGCGGGCCTCGGGGTTGACGATCAGGTCGACGTACCGCTGGCGGACCCGGGCCTCCGGGTCGGTCAGGCCCTTGTGCTTGTCCGGCAGCGGGCGCAGGCACTTGGCGGTGAGCTCCCAGCGGTCCACCATCACCGACAGCTCGCCGCGCTTGGAGGTGATCACCTCGCCCTCGACGCCGACCTGGTCGCCCAGGTCGATGTCCGCCTTCCAGGCCGCCAGCCGCTCCGCGCCCAGCTTGTCCAGGGAGAACATCACCTGGAGGTCGCCGGTGCCGTCGCGCAGCGTGGCGAAGCAGAGCTTGCCGCCGGTGCGGGAGAGGATCACCCGGCCGGTGACGCCGGCCCGCTCGCCGGTCGCGGTGTCGGGCTCCAGGTCCGGGTGCTTGGCGCGCAGGTCAGCGATGGTGCTGGTGCGGGGGAATCCGACCGGGTAGGGGTCGACACCGGCCGCCCGGAGCCGGTCCAGCTTCTCGCGCCGGACGCGCATCTGCTCGGGAAGGTCGTCGGTCGCGGGGATGGGGCTCTGATCGCTCACCCCACAAGGGTAGCCAGCCACACACCGTGCTCCGCCACGGGATAACCGTGAGGGGAGACCGCGTCGGCGGTCTCCCCTCACGGGCGGGGGCGGCTCAGCCCGTGCCGGTGGCGAGTTCGATGTCGTCGGGGGCCGGGGTGGCGGGGGGCGTGGGGTGGGTGGGGGGCTTGGGGCGGCGGCCGAAGAGTTCGGCCGGGGTGGGCATCCGGCGCGTCCGGGGCGGGGTCTGGGGGGCGGCGGGCCGCTCGGCGGGGGAGTCGGTGCTGCTCATCGTGATCCGTCCTCCAAGAGGGGTGGGGAGACTGCTCGGGGGTGCGGCGGGGCTCGGTACGGCGACGAGGTGGCGGTGCTGCCCGGTGGTGAGGGCGAGCCGCTCGCGGACGGCGGCTTCGGCCAGCGCGTGACAGCGGCCGGCCAGCCGGGAGCGGCGGGCGCGTTCGCTGTGGCCGCAGGGCTGGCGGGTCAGCCCGCGCAGCGCGGTGAGGTCCTCGGGGCCGGGCAGGTAGCCGTCGGTCACGGCCTCCTCCAGACGCTCCAGGTAGCCGGGGGCGCTGCCGGGCAGGGCGGCCCGGTAGCGCCCGAGGTCGGCGAGCAGGAAGGCGCGCAGTCGGCCGCCCTCCCGAACGGCCTCGTCGATCGCCTCGGTCAGACGCAGCGCGTCCTGGACGTCCTCCGCCCACAGCTCGGCGCCCGGACCGGCGAACACCGGACGGTCGGGCCCCTGGAGGTGGACGGGGACGGCGGGGTGGAGGGCTTGGGCGAGGGCACGGCGCAGCACGCGGACTTCGTCGGCGCTGAAGGCCATGCCGCCGCGCGATCCGTGTGGCGTAGGCATGGGCTGACACTACGTGAGGAATATCCGATTTGTCGGTAACGTCGCGCCGACGCCCCACGTTCGGCCCGGCGGAATCGGCCGTGGGAGTGGGAGGACGTCCCGGGGCAGGGGGCCTGAGGCCTGCTCAGGTGGTGGGGCGGTTGCGCTCGTAGACCAGGCGCAGGCCGATCAGGGTGAGCCAGGGCTCGTGGACGTCGATGGTGGTGGCCTCGCCGAGGACCAGCGGGGCCAGGCCGCCGGTGGCGATCACCTGGACGTCGTCCGGGTCCTTGGCGAGCTCCTTGGCCATCCGGTCGACCAGGCCGTCGACCTGGCCCGCGAAGCCGTACAGGATGCCGGACTGCATGCCCTCGACGGTGTTCTTGCCGATCACGTTGCGCGGCCGGGCCAGCTCGATCTTGCGCAGCTGGGCGCCGCGGACGCCGAGCGCCTCCACCGAGATCTCGATGCCGGGGGCGATCGCGCCGCCCACGTAGTCGCCGCGGGCGTTGACGGCGTCGAAGGTGGTGGCGGTGCCGAAGTCGACCACGATGCACGGGCCGCCGTACAGGTGGTTGGCGGCCAGCGCGTTGACGATCCGGTCGGCGCCGACCTCCTTGGGGTTGTCCATCAGGACGTGCACCCCGGTCTTCACGCCGGGCTCCACGATCACCGCGGGGACGTCGCCGTAGTAGCGGCGGGTCACCTCGCGGAGCTCGTGGAGCACGGCGGGAACGGACGAGCAGATCGCCAGGCCCTCCACCGAGGCCTCCCGCACCGCGGTGTGGTTGCCCATCAGCCCCTGCAGCAGCACCGCCAGCTCATCGGCCGTGCGGCGCGGATCGGTGGAGATCCGCCAGTGTTCGACCACTTCCTCGCCGTCGAACAGGCCGAGCGTGGTCTGGGTGTTGCCGACGTCGATGGTGAGGAGCATGGGGCGCTTTCTGCGAGTCGGGACGAAGGTCAGGCGCGCAGGTCGAGGCCGATGTCCAGGATCGGCGAGGAGTGGGTGAGCGCGCCCACGGCCAGGTAGTCGACACCAGTCTGGGCGACCTCGCGCGCGGTGGCCAGGGTCAGACCGCCGGAGGCCTCCAGCTTCGCCCGCCCGGACACCAGCTCGACGGCCTCCTTGAGCTGCGGGACGGGGAAGTTGTCCAGCAGGATCAGGTCGGCGCCGGCCTCCAGCACCGGCGGGATCTGCTCCAGGGTGTCGACCTCGACCTCGACCGGCAGGTCGGGGTAGGCGGCCTTGACGGCCCGGAACGCCTCGGCCACGCCGCCGGCCGCGACCACGTGGTTGTCCTTGACCAGGGCGGCGTCGGACAGCGCCATCCGGTGGTTGGCGCCGCCGCCGCAGCGCACCGCGAACTTCTCCAGCGAGCGCAGGCCCGGGGTGGTCTTGCGGGTGTCCCGGACGACGGCGCCGGTGCCCTCCAGGGCGTCCGCCCAGGCGCGGGTCGCGGTGGCGATGCCGGACAGGTGGCAGAGCAGGTTGAGCGCGCTGCGCTCGGCGGTGAGCAGGTCGCGGGTGCGGGAGCGGACCGAGAGCAGTACCTGGCCGGCCTCGACCCGGTCGCCGTCCTGGACGTGCCGCTCGACCTCGAACTCCTCCTCGCAGACCAGCGAGACGACCGCCTCGGCGACCCGCAGGCCGGCCACCACGCCGGCCTGGCGGGCGGTGAAGTCGGCGGTGGCGACGGCCTCGGCGGGCACGGTGGCCACCGAGGTGACGTCCTCGCCGCCGGCCAGGTCCTCGGCCAGCGCCAGGGTGGCGATGTCCTCGACCTCGATCGGGTCCAGTCCGGCCTGCTCCAGCAGCTCGGCCAGCTGCGGGTCCAGGCCGGTCTCGTAGCCCTCGCCGTCCCCGCAGGCGCAGCCGTCGCCGCAGCCGCCCTGGTCGTCCGCCAGGGGGAGTTCCTCGTGGGAGTGGGTCATGGTTCTACTGCTCCTCAGGGGTGCTGACGGGGTCGCCGGAGGCGGTGAGGGTGGTGATCAGGTGGCGCCGCCAGTGGGCGTCGTCGCGCTCGGGGAAGTCCTCGCGCCAGTGGCAGCCGCGGGTCTCCCGGCGCTGCGCGGCGGCCGTGACCAGCGCGGTGGCGACCAGCAGCAGGTTGGCGGCCTCCCAGGTCTCCACCCGCGGGTCGGCGGGCTTCTCCTCGGCGACGTGCGCGTACGCCTGCTCGGCGAGCAGGGCCAGCCCGGCGGCGGTACCGGCCATCGACGCGGCCGAGCGCAGCACGCCCGCGCCGCGCGACATCAGCCGCTGGATCTCGGCGCGCGCCTCGGGTGCGGGCAGCGGCACCGGCTGGGCGGCGCGCGCGGCGGCGACGTCCACGGCGCGCTCGGGCAGGTCGCCGGACCGGTGCAGGCCGGTGAGGTCGGCGGCGATCCGCTCGGCGAAGACCAGGCCCTCCAGCAGCGAGTTGGACGCCAGCCGGTTGGCGCCGTGCACCCCGGTGCAGGCGACCTCGCCACAGGCGTACAGGCCGGGGACGCTGGTGCGGCCGTGCGGGTCGGTGCGGATGCCGCCGGAGGCGTAGTGTGCGGCCGGGGCGATCGGGATGGGCTCGGTGACCGGGTCGATGCCGTGCGCGCGGCAGGACGCGAGGATGGTCGGGAAGCGCTGCTCCCACATCTCGGCGCCGAAGTGCCGCCCGTCCAGGTACATGTGATCGGCGCCCTGGAGCTGCATCTGCCGGGTGATCGCCTTGGTCACGATGTCCCGCGGGGCCAGTTCGGCCAGCTCGTGCTGCCCGAGCATGAAGCGGGTGCCGTGCGCGTCCACCAGGTGGGCGCCCTCGCCGCGGACCGCCTCGGAGACCAGCGGCTGCTGGCCCTCGGCCTCCGGGCCGAGCCAGAGCACGGTCGGGTGGAACTGGACGAACTCCAGGTCGGTGACGGCGGCCCCGGCGCGCAGCGCGAGCGCCACGCCGTCGCCGGTGGAGACCGCCGGGTTGGTGGTGGCGGAGAAGACCTGGCCCATGCCGCCGGTGGAGAGCACCACCGCGCGGGCCCGGACGGCGCCGACGCCGTCGCGCTGGCCCTCGCCCATCACGTGCAGGGTGAGGCCGGCGGCGTGCCCGTCGGCGTCGGTGAGCAGGTCGAGGACGAGGGCGTGCTCGATCAGCTCGATGCCCGGGTCGGAGCGGACCGCCTGGACCAGGGCGCGCGATATCTCGGCGCCGGTGGCGTCCCCGCCGGCGTGCGCGATCCGGCGGCGGTGGTGGCCGCCCTCGCGGGTGAGCAGGATCTCGCCGTGGGCACCGCGGTCGAAGGCGGCGCCGACGGCGATCAGCCGGCGGACGGCGTCCGGGCCCTCGGTGACCAGGGTGCGCACGGCCTCCTCGTCGCAGAGCCCGACGCCGGCCACCAGGGTGTCGTCCAGGTGCTGTTCGGGGGTGTCGCCCTCGCCGAGGGCGGCCGCGATGCCGCCCTGGGCCCAGCGGGTGGAGCCGTCGTCCAGCATCGCCTTGGTGACCACCATGGCCCGCAGGCCGGCCTTGCGGACGTTGAGGGCGACGGTGAGACCGGCCACCCCGGAGCCGACCACGACCACGTCGGTGGTGGCGGTCCAGCCGGGGGCGGGGGCGGTGAGGCGATGCGTGGCGGACATGACGTCAGTGGCTCCTTCAGCGCGCGGCGGTCGGGACCGCGCCGTTGCCGTCACCGTACGCCTTGTCGCCGCGGAGCAGTCCGGTGCCCTCCGCGGCCTCGGCCGGGTCGCCGCCCAGGCCGGTGATCCGGTTCCGCTCGTCCACGAAGACGATCCGCGGCTCGTAGCCCTTGGCCTCGGCCGTGTCCATCTGCCCGTAGGCGATGAGTATGACGAGGTCGCCGGGGTGGACCAGGCGGGCGGCGGCGCCGTTGATGCCGATCACGCCGGAGCCGCGCGGGCCGGCGATGGTGTAGGTCTCCAGCCGGGCGCCGTTGTTGATGTCGACGATGTGGACCAGCTCGCCGGGGAGCAGGTCGGCGGCGTCGAGCAGGTCCTCGTCCACCGTGACCGAGCCGACGTAGTGCAGGTCGGCCTGGGTCACGGTGGCCCGGTGGATCTTGGACTTGAGCATGGTGCGGAGCATGGGGTCACGCCTCCTGTGAGTGCATGCCTGGGGAACGAGCTGCCGAACGATGGTGGGGACGGGGTCCTGCGGACCGGCGGGCTAGCGGACGATGATGCGGACGTTGTCGATCAGGCGGGTGGTGCCCACCTTCGCGGCGACGGCCAGCACCGCCTCGCCCTGGAAGTCCTCCGCCGCCTCGGTGAAGTCGTGCGGGTCGATCAGGGCGAGGTAGTCAAGGGTGACACCCTCGGCCGCGTCCAGGACCGCCGAGGCGGCCTCGCGGACGGCCTTGGGGCCCTGTGCGGCCGCGTCCCGGCCGGCGAACAGGGCCTTGGAGAGGACGAGGGCCTGCTCGCGCTCCTCGGCGGAGAGGTAGCGGTTGCGAGAGGAGCGCGCCAGCCCGTCCTCCTCGCGGGCGGTCGGCACCCCGACGATCTCGACGTCGAAGTCCAGGTCGGCGACCATCCGCTGGATGACCGCCAGCTGCTGGGCGTCCTTCTCGCCGAAGAAGGCGAAGTCCGGGTCGGTGATGTGCAGCAGCTTGGCCACCACCGTCAGCACGCCGTCGAAGTGGCCGGGGCGGGTGGCGCCCTCGAAGCGCTCGCCCATCGGGCCGGCCGACAGGCGCACCTGCGGCTCGCCGTTCGGGTACACCTCGTCGACGGAGGGCGCGAACACCACGTCGGCGCCGTTCTCCTCGGCCAGCCGCACGTCCTCGTCCAGGGAGCGCGGGTAGCGCTCCAGGTCCTCGGCCGGGCCGAACTGCAGCGGGTTGACGAAGACCGTCACCGCCACCCGGCCGTCCTGGCCGACCTGCTTGCGGGCGGCCCGGATCAGGGCGGCGTGGCCCTCGTGCAGCGCGCCCATGGTCATCACGACGGCGTTGTCGACCGGTCGCTCGTCCGGCCAGAACGCGGCCTCGAAGTCGTCCACGGTGTGGGTGACGACGGCCCGGTGGACCTTCGGCGCCCGCTGGGGCTTGCTTCGCTGGGCCTTGCCCGCCATTCCTGCACTCCTTCGCTCATCGGCTGCGCGAGGTTCCGCCGCCTTGTTGCGCTCCGTCCCGTGCGGTGACGCACCGGGCCGGGCTTGTCCGTCATGAGGCCGCTCCGGCGGCCGGGTGGGGAGTCCGGTCACGGCCGGGGCGGAGTCACTGGCGTTTCTCCTCGTCGAGGGCGTCCAGCACGGCGGCCGCGGAGTCGGTCGAGAGGGTTCCGTTCGCCACCGCCCGCTGGGCGGTGGCGCGGGCCATCGCCCGGTAGGCCGCCGGGATGTCCGGGGACACCGTACTGAGCTGCGCCAGGTGGCGCCGTACGGTCCCCGCGTCGCCCCGGGAGACCGGTCCGGTGAGGGCCGCGTCGCCGGAGCGCAGGCTGTTGTCCAGGGCGGCGCCGAGCAGCGGGCCGAGCAGCCGGCCGGGCTCGGCGACGCCGGCGGTGCGCAGCAGGTCCATCGCCTGCGCGACCAGGGTGACCAGGTGGTTCGAGCCGTGCGCGAGGGCCGTGTGGTAGAGCGGGCGGACGTCCTCCGGCACCCACTCCGGCTCGCCGCCCATCTCCACCACCAGCGCCTCGGCGACCGGCCGCAGCTCCTCGGGGGCGGTCACCCCGAACGGGCAGCCGGCCAGCCGGTCCAGGTCGACGGAGGTGCCGGTGAAGGTCATCGCCGGGTGCAGCGCCAGCGGCAGTGCCCCGGCCAGGGTGGCGGGCTCCAGGATGCCGACGCCGTGCGCGCCGGAGGTGTGCACCAGCAGCTGCCCGGGACGGACGGCGCCGGTCGCGGCGAGGCCGGCCACCAGGTCGGCCAGCGCGTCGTCCGGCACGGTGAGCAGCACCAGGTCGGCGGCGGCCAGCACCTGCGGCGGGGTGACGATCCGCACCCCGGGCAGCAGCGCCTCGGCGCGGCGGCGGGAGGTGGCGGACACCCCGGAGGCGGCGACCACGGTGTGCCCGGCGAGCTTCAGGGCGGCGCCCAGCGCCGGGCCGACCCGGCCGGTGCCGACCACGCCGACGGCCAGCCGGGCCGGGCGGTTGCCGGGGTCGCCCGGGTCGCCGAAGCCGTCGGCGAGCGGGGCGAAGTCGCCGTAGGCGGCGCGGTCGGCACTGTCGGACGTGTTCACGGCCCGGCCCTCGTCCTTAACTCCTCGTTCCGGTCCTCTTCGGGTACCGGACGTACCGCGCCATTCTACGGGCGCTCAGCCGGTCCTCGACGGGTGCTCAGTCCGTCGCCCCGGCCCGGATCAGCCCGGCCTCGTAGGCGAGCACCACGGCCTGGACCCGGTCGCGCAGGCCGAGCTTGGCCAGGATCCGGCCGACGTGGGTCTTCACGGTGGCCTCGGAGAGCACCAGCCGGGCCGCGATCTCGCCGTTCGACAGGCCCTGGGCGACCAGCAGGAACACCTCCCGCTCGCGCTCGGTCAGCGGGCCGAGGACGTCCTGGCCGGGCGCGTTCTGCGGGGTGGGCAGCACCTCGGCGAAGCGGTCGATCATGCGGCGGGTGGTGGTCGGCGCGACCACGGCGTCCCCGCCGTGCACCGCGCGGATCGCGGCCACCAGCTCGGTCGGCGGCACGTCCTTGAGCAGGAAGCCGCTGGCGCCGGCCTTGAGCGCGGCGAAGGCGTACTCGTCCAGGTCGAAGGTGGTCAGGATGAGCACGTGCGGGGCGTCGGGCCGCGGGCTGCCGTCCTCGGCCAGGCAGATCCGGCGGGTGGCCTGCACCCCGTCCAGGCGCGGCATCCGGACGTCCATCAGGATCACGTCCACCTGGGTGTGCCGCAGCCGTTCCAGGGCCTGGGCGCCGTCGCCCGCCTCGGCGGCGATCTCGATGTCGCCCTGCGACTGCAGGATCATCCGGAATCCGGTGCGCAGCAGTTCCTGGTCGTCGACGAGCATCACGCGGATGGTCAAGGTGGCTCCTTCGGGGGGCGTCGGGGCGACGGAGGGGGGTTAGTGGGCCGCCTTGAGCGGCAGGACGGCACGGATCCGGAAGCCGCCGCCGGGGCGGGGGCCCACGTCGAGGCTGCCGCTGACCATGCCGACCCGCTCGCGCATGCCGATCAGGCCGTGGCCGAGGCCGTCCACACCGCCGGTGGCCAGCTGCTCGTCGGTGCTGCCGCGGCCGTCGTCCTCGACCAGGACGGCCAGCTCGCGCTCGCCGAAGTCGACCGCGACCCGGGCGTGCACGTCGGGGCCGCCGTGCTTGCGGACGTTGGTCAGCGCCTCCTGGACGATCCGGTAGACCGTCAGCTCGACGCCGCGCGGCAGCTCGCGCGGATGCCCGGAGGTCGCGTAGTCCACCTGCAGCCCGGCCGTGCGGACCTGCTCCAGCAGCTCGGGCAGCTCCTCGACGCCCGGCTGCGGCACGTACTCCTCGGTGGTGTCGGCGGTGCGCAGCACGCCCAGCAGACGGCGCATCTCGACCAGCGCCTGCCGGCCGGTGGACGCGATGGTGCCGAGCGCCTCCTTCGCCTGCTGCGGCGAGTTGTCCAGCACGTACGCGGCGCCGTCGGCCTGGACGATCATCACCGAGACGTTGTGCGCGACGACGTCGTGCAGCTCGCGGGCGATCCGGGCGCGCTCGGCGGCGACCGCCACCTTGGCCTGGGCGTCCCGCTCGCGCTCCAGCCGGGCGGCGCGGTCCTCCAGCTCGGTCAGGTAGGCGCGGCGCACCCTGGTCAGCCGGCCCCACGCCCAGCACAGGATGAACGGGGTGGTCATCAGCAGTGCGTAGACCGCCGCCTCGCTGAAGGTGTACGGGCGGGTGTGGAAGTCCCCGTTGCCGCTGGGGACGGTCTTCTCCGGGTGGATCCGCCAGAACGCCAGCGGCCCGGCGGCCAGCCCGGCGACCAGCGCCAGCCGGGACGTCCACTTCTGGCCGAAGGCGGCGCCGGTGTAGGCGAAGACCAGGTAGGCGAGGGAGGAGGCGGCCGGGTCGACGTCGGCGGCCACCTGGCCCAGTCCCACCCCGGTGGCGGCGGCCACGGTGACGTCGGGGAAGCGTCGGCGGACGACCATCAGGGCCGGCAGCAGCACCGCGATCAGGATCTGCGCGTCGAAGCGCCAGCCCTCGGGGAAGTTGTCGTTCGGCAGCAGGCCGAGGAACAGCACGATCGCCGCCCATGCGGCGTCGACCACCATGGGGTGACGGCGGAGCCAGGCGTTGAGTCGATGCACAACTCCAGCGTAGGCAGTCACGCGGTGTGCCCAGGTCCGCCGGTAGGGCGATCCGTCCTACTCCGTAGGTCGGAGACGCACCGTACCGGTGGGGAGGGCCCGCCCGGCTCCGGGTAGCGTCGCGCGCTATGACTTGGATGCGGTGGGCGCCCGCCATGGCACAGGCCCTGTACGAGCCGGACGGCGGCTTCTACCGCAGGCCGGAGGGTCCCGCCGGGCACTTCCGCACCTCGGTGCACGCCTCGCGACGGTTCGCCCGTGCGGTGGCCGGACTGCTGCTGGAGGTTGACGCGGCCCTCGGTCGTCCGGAGGAGCTGGCCTTCGTCGACGTCGGGGCCGGGCGCGGGGAGCTGCTCGCCGGGGTACTGGCCGAACTGCCCGCCGGGGTGCTGGCGCGGCTGCGCCCGTACGGCGTGGAGATCGCCGACCGCCCGGCGGGTCTGCCGTCCACAGCCCTGTGGACGGACGAGGTGCCGCGGGGCCTCACCGGGCTGCTGTTCGCCAACGAATGGCTGGACAACGTGCCGCTGGACGCGGGCGAGGTGGACGAGGAGGGGGTGCTGCGCTACCGGGAGGTGGACACCGCGACCGGCGAGGAGCGGCTCGGCGAGCCGGTCTCGGCGGCCGACGCGGCCTGGGCCGGGCGCTGGTGGCCGGCCCGCGAGCCCGGGGACCTGGTCGAGTTCGGCGCTCCCCGGGACGCCGCCTGGGCGCGGGCCGTCGCCGGGCTGGACCGCGGCCTGGCCGTCGCCGTCGACTACGGGCACACCGCCGACCGGCGCCCGCCGTTCGGCACCCTCGCCGGCTTCCGGGGCGGCCGGGAGGTGGCCCCGGTGCCGGACGGCTCCTGCGACGTCACCGCGCACGTCGCCCTCGACTCCGCCGCCGTGCCCGGCCTCCACAGCCTGTGGACAACCCAGCGGGACGCGCTGCGCGCTCTCGGCGTGAGCGGCGCCCGGCCGCCGCTCGCGCTCGCCTCCACCGACCCGGCCGGCTACCTGCGGGCGCTCGGCGGCGCCGGCGAAGGCGCCGAGCTGACCGACCCGGCCGGCCTCGGCGGCTTCGGCTGGCTCGTCCAGGCCGTCCGCACTCCGGTACCGGAAAGCTTGGAATCCATGCCGGGATGGCAGACTCTGACCCCATGAGGGAGACCACGGTCGGCATCGGGGCGGGAGCCGAGAACTTCACCGGCGAGGCGGGCACCACCGACATGGTGCTCAACATCGGCCCGCAGCACCCCGCCACGCACGGCGTGCTGCGGCTGCGGCTGGTGCTCGACGGCGAGCGGATCGTCACCGCCGAGCCGGTGATCGGCTACATGCACCGCGGCGCGGAGAAGCTGTTCGAGGCCCGCGACTACCGGCAGATCATCATGCTGGCCAACCGGCACGACTGGCTCTCCGCCTTCGGCAACGAGCTCGGCGTCGTGCTCGGCGTCGAGCGGATGCTCGGCATGGAGGTCCCCGAGCGGGCGGTGTGGATCCGCACCCTGCTCGCCGAACTCAACCGGGTGCTCAACCACCTGATGTTCCTCGGCTCCTACCCGCTGGAACTCGGCGGCATCACCCCGATCTTCCACGCCTTCACCGGCCGCGAGGACCTCCAGCACGTCCTGGAGGAGGCCTCCGGCGGTCGGATGCACTACATGTTCAACCGGGTCGGCGGCCTCAAGGAGGACCTCCCGGCCGGCTGGCGCGACCGGGTCCGCACCGCCGTCGCCACCGTCCGCTCCCAGCTGCCGGTCTTCGAGGACCTCGTCCTCGGCAACGAGATCTTCCGCGCCCGCACCGCCGGCGTCGGCGTCCTCACCCGGGCGCAGGCCGAGGCGTACGGCGTCAGCGGCCCGATCGCCCGCGCCAGCGGCCTCGACCTCGACCTGCGCCGCGACGAGCCCTACCTCGCGTACGGCTCCGACGAACTGCGGCAGGTGCTCACCGTGGTCACCCGCGAGGAGGGCGACTGCCTGGCCCGCTTCGAGTGCCTGCTGGAGCAGACGCTCAACTCGCTGGACCTCGCGGAGGCCTGCCTCGACAAGCTCGCCACCCTGCCGCCCGGCCCGGTGAACCAGCGGCTGCCCAAGGTGCTCAAGGCCCCCGAGGGCAGCACCTACTCCTGGACCGAGAACCCGCTCGGCATCAACGGCTACTACCTGGTCTCGCGCGGCGACAAGACGCCGTGGCGGCTCAAGCTGCGCTCGGCGTCCTTCAACAACGTCCAGGCGCTGACCGAACTGCTGCCCGGGACGCTGGTCGCGGACATGGTGGCGATCCTCGGGTCGATGTTCTTCGTGGTCGGGGACATCGACAAGTAGCCGACACGGAGCAGCCGGGCCCGGTTCGGGCCCGGCTGCTCCCGGGTCGTGCGTGGGCCGTTGCGGGCCGTTCGTGGGGTCAGGCCTTCTTGGGCCGCTTGACCGGGTCCGCCGGGTGCGGGGCCACCTTGCGGTCGCCCTTGGTGGCGATCCGCTCCGCGCACAGGCCGGCCAGCACGTCGTACGCGGCCTTGCCCATCAGCTCGGTCAGCTCGGGGCGGTAGCTGACGTACACCGGGTCCGGCCCCTGGTGCGCCGCCGGGCTGCCGGTGCACCACCAGTGCAGGTCGTGGCCGCCCGGGCCCCAGCCGCGGCGGTCGTACTCGCCGATCGAGACCTGCAGGTAGCGGGTGTCGTCAGGACGGTCGATCCAGTCGTAGGTGCGGCGGATCGGCAGCTGCCAGCAGACGTCCGGCTTCGTCTCCAGCGGCTCCCGGCCCTCCTTGAGCGCCAGCGCGTGCAGGGCGCAGCCGGCGCCGCCCGCGAAACCGGGGCTGTTCACGAAGATGCAGGCGCCGCCCACCCGGCGGGTCTGGCGGTCGCCGTCCTCGTCGAGCATGGTGACGCCGCCGTCGGAGGTGATCCGGCCCTTGGCGTCGGTGCCGTGCGCGAAGTTCTCCCACAGCTCGGGGGTCAGCCGCGCCGCGTGCCCGAGGACGCGCTTCTCGTCGTCCTCGTCCGAGTAGTGCGCGCCCAGCGTGCAGCAGCCGTCCGACTCGCCGCGGCCCTCGCGGATGCCGTGGCAGCCCTGGCCGAAGACGCACGACCAGCGGGAGGTCAGCCAGGTGAGGTCACAGCGGAACACCTGCTCCTCGTCGTCGGGGTCGGCGAACTCGACCCAGGCCCGCGGGAAGTCGAGCGGGACCTCGTCGCGCGGGATCCCGCCGAGCGGGGCCGCGCCGCGCAGGGTCGGCATCGCCAGGTCGACGGGGGCGGGGGAGGCCTTGGACTTCTTCTTGGACGTTTCTGCTGGTGCCACCCGGCAAGGGTAGAGCCTTCGGGGCGTTGCCGACCGCCCGCGGCCGGGGCGTTCACGGCGATTCGGCCGGGCCGGCCCCGGCGGAGGCGGGCCGGGCGGTCGACGCCTCGCAGCGGGCCCCGGCAGAGGTGGACGGGAGGCCTTCGACGACCCGGAGAGCCGGTGGGCCGTCATCGTCGAGCAGCCGTGGGACGGACCGCGATGAGCCGGGTGCCGCGACCCGTCCGGGTGATGTGGGGTGCGGCGCGGAGGCGGTGGCCGGCCGGGTCGGCGCAGGGTGAGGGGAACCGGGCGGCACTGCCGGGCTGTCAGATCGGTTTGATGACCCCGTACTGACTCGTATGTGATTCCTCCGACACCGGAGCAGGAACCGAAGCAGGAGCTGGAGCACCGAGCCGTGACCGCCTCGCCCCGCGCAGCCCAGACGGCCGTCCTCGCCGCCCTCGCGGTCCTGGCCGCCGGGTGCGCCTCCGCACCCGCGCTGCGGGCCCGGTCGACCGCCGCCCCGCCGCTGTGCGACACCCCGGTGGTGGTGGGCCACCGGGGTGCCCCGCGCAACGCCCCCGAGAACACCATGGCCTCCTTCGAGACCGCTCTCGACCAGGGCGCCGACTGGCTGGAGACCGACGTCCAGACCACCCGGGACGGCGTCCCGGTGCTGATGCACGACCCCACGGTGGACCGCACCACCAACGGCAAGGGCGCCATCGCCGACCTGACCGCCGCCCAGATCGCCGCCCTGCGGGTGACCGTCGGCCCCGGCCCCGCCGAGCCCGTCCCGACCCTGCGGGAACTGCTCGAGCGCCTCTCCGGCAGCAACGCCACCCTGCTGATGGAGATCAAGTGGCAGCGCGCCGAGGACGTCACCCGGATCGCCCGGATCGCCGCCGCCAGCAGCGCCCGGGTCGTCCTCTACTCGTTCTCGGCCGCGCACCTGCGCCAGGCCCACGCCGCCGCGCCCGCGCTGCCGGTCGTGCTGATCCAGGGCTCCGCGATCGCCGAGGACCCGGGCGACCTGCCGCTGCGCGGCATCGCCCTGGACGCGGCGCTGGCCAGCGCCTCCCGGATCGCCGCCGAGCGCCGGGCGGGCCGCGAGGTGTACGTCTGGACGCTCGACGACGAGGAGTCCTGGCAGTTGATGTCCGCCCGGGACGCCGACGGCCTGATCACCGACACCCCCGGCCCGGCCCGCCGCTGGGTGGACGCCAACTGCCGTACCGAGCGCCGGGCCGGTCCGCGCGGCCACTGAGACCGACCGGCACATGGTGGACGGCACGAGCGGCGAAGCGCACGGTACGGGCGGGACCAGCGTGAATACCATCGTGACCGGTCTCGCCCGGGGCCGGATCGCGTAGCGTGGAGAGTTATGCGACTCGGTGTACTCGACGTAGGTTCCAACACGGTCCACTTCCTCGTGGTGGACGCCCATCCGGGTGCCGCCCCGTTGCCCGCGTACTCGCACAAGGCCGAACTGCGCCTGGCCGAGCTGCTGGACGAAGACGGCGCGATAAGCGGGGCCGGCATCGAGCGGCTGGTCGGCCACGTCGCCTCGTCGCTGCGGGTCGCGGAGGACAAGGGCGTCGTCGACATCCTGCCGTTCGCCACCTCCGCCATCCGGGAGGCCGTCAACGGCGAGGAGGTGCTGCGCCGGGTCGCGGCGGAGACCGGGGTGGAACTGCGGGTGCTGTCCGGGCAGGACGAGGCCCGGCTCACCTTCCTGGCCGTCCGCCGCTGGTTCGGCTGGTCCTCCGGCCGACTGCTCAACCTGGACATCGGCGGCGGCTCGCTGGAGATCGCCTGCGGCCTGGACGAGCAGCCCGACGTCGCCTGCTCGCTGCCGCTGGGCGCCGGCCGGCTCACCGCGCGCTGGCTGCCCGGTGACGTCGCCGACCCGGACGAACTGCGCGAGCTGAGACGCCACATCCGCGCCGAGATCGCCACCGTCGTCGGCGAGGTCGCCCGGCTCGGCCCGCCGCAGCACGCGGTCGCCACCTCCAAGACCTTCAAGCAGCTGGCCCGGATGACCGGCGCCTCCCCCGCCGACGCCGGCCCGTACACCGACCGTCGGCTCACCCGCACCGGGCTGTCCGCCTGGCTGCCCCGGCTGTCCTCGATGACCGTCGACGAGCGGGCGCAGATCCCCGGCGTCTCCGAGGGCCGCGCCAAGCAGCTGCTGGCCGGGGCGCTGGTCGCGGACGCCGCGATGGACCTGTTCGGCCTCGACGAGCTGGACGTCTGCCCGTGGGCGCTGCGCGAGGGCATCATCCTGCGCCGCCTGGACGCCATGGACAGCCCCGCCGACCGCCTCCGCCCGGCGCTCACGCCGTAGGGCCGTGGGGTCCGTCCGGGGGCTCCGGCCGGGGTCGCCCGGGATCCGTCCCCGTTCGGGGCGCGGTCCGCTTACGCTGTCTCCCGTGGTGCAACCAGCGGGTGAGGACGGGACGCGGGAGGGCCGCGCTCCCGGGGACGGGCAGCCGCGGCCGGACAGCCCGCGCCGCAAGCTGGGCAAGGCGGTCAAGGGCGCCACCGGGGCGCAGGCCGCCAAGGTCGCCAAGGCGGCCCAGCGCACCGGGCGGAAGGCCACCGCACGGAAGGCCGCCGAGAAGCCGGCCGAACCCGCAGCGAAGCGGCCCGCGCCGACCGACCCCGGCGCCAAGAAGGCCGCGTCCGCCGAGCGCGCACCGGAGAAGCGCGCACCGGAGAAGCCCGCGCCTAAGAAGCCCGCGCCGAAGCCGAAGAGGCCCGGCGCGAAGCGGCCCGGAACACGGAAGGCCGCCGCGACCGCCGCCCCCCGGGAGACCCGGACGGCCCGGGCCGCCGGCGCCGCCAAGGCCGCCGTCCAGTCGGTGCGCTCGGTCAAGGCCGCCCGGCGCGACGCCGCCCGCCCGCCGCTGCTGCGCACCACCGACCGGCTGGTGCTGCCCTCCCACCCGGCCCTGCACATCCCCGACACCAAGGTGGTCCTCTCCACCGCCTCGGTGTACCCGGCGAGCACCGCCGTCGCCTTCGAGCTGGCCGCCAAGCTCGGCTACGACGGGGTCGAGGTGATGGTCTGGAACGACCCGGTCAGCCAGGACGTCGAGGCCCTGCGCCGGCTGTCCGACGCCCACCAGCTGCCGATCCTGGCCGTGCACGCGCCCTGCCTGCTGATCACCCAGCGGGTGTGGACCACCGACCCGTGGACCAAGCTGGTCCGGGCCCGGGCGGCGGCCGAGAAGCTCGGCGCGAGCGCCGTCGTCGTGCACCCGCCGTTCCGCTGGCAGCGCCAGTACGCCCGGGACTTCGTGACGGGCATCAACCGGATGGCGGGCGAGACCGACGTCCGGTTCGCGGTCGAGAACATGTACCCGTGGCGCTACCGCGACCGCGAGGTGCTGGCCTACGCGCCGGGCTGGGACGTCACCGAGGAGGAGTACCGGCACTTCACCATCGACCTCTCGCACGTCGCCACCTCCCGGATCGACGCGTTCGAGATGGTCGAGCGGATGGGTGACCGGCTCGCCCACATCCACCTCGCCGACGGCAGCGGCTCCGGCAAGGACGAGCACCTGATCCCGGGCCGCGGCAAGCAGCCCTGCGCCGAACTGCTGGAGCACCTGGCCCGGACCGGCTTCGACGGCCACGTGGTGCTGGAGGTCAACACCCGCCGCGCCGCGTCCCCCGCCGAACGCGAGGCCGATCTGGCCGAGGCACTGGCCTTCACCCGCTTGCACCTGGCCACCCCCTCGCGCGTACGCTGAGGAGCCGTGCCCGGCTGGGCGCGAACTTCCTTACGGAGGGGGATAGATGACGGACGAGCAGGACTTCCGGAAGATCGCCGAGAGCTTCGGCGGGGTCGCCCCCGAGTACGACCGGGGCCGCCCCGGCTACCCGGACGAGCTGTTCGACGCACTGGAGCGGCTGTCCGGTCGCGGCCTCAAGAACGCCCGGGTGCTGGACGTCGGCGCGGGCACCGGCATCGCCAGCCGGCTGCTGGCCGCGCGCGGCGCCGACGTCGTCGCGGTCGAGCCCAACGCGGGCATGGCCGCCCAGTTCCTGGCCTCCTCGCCGGGCCTGCCGCTGGTCCGGGCCGGCGGCGACGACCTGCCCTTCCACGACGACTCCGCCGACCTGGTCACCTACGCCCAGTCCTTCCACTGGACCCACCCCGAACGGGCCGTTCCCGAGGCGATCCGGGTGCTGCGGCCCGGCGGCGCCCTCGCCACCTGGTGGAACGTGCACGACGAGACCGTGCCCTGGCTCCGGGCCCGGGTCGAGCGGCTGAGCGCCGCGCTGCCCGGCTACCACGGCTACGGCCGGATCTCCGAGTTCATCGGCCACCTCGCCCCGGCCGGACTGACGGTCGAACGCGCGGTGCTGCGCTGGGAGCGGCGGATCACCGTCGAGCACGTGCTCACCGACCTCGTCTCCCGCTCGTTCATGGCCTCCCTCAGCCCCGTGGAGCGCGAGCCGGTGCTGGTCGCCGAGCGGGCGGCGATGACCGCCGAGTTCCCCGACGGCTGGGTGGTCGAGCCCTACATCCTGGAGCTGGCGGTGGGGATCACCCCGGCCTGACCCGATGGCACGGACGGCCCGCGCGCCCGGCCCGCGCCGGACGCGCACCCGCCCGTCCGGCCGGCACCGCCGACGGCCCGCCCGCCTGCCCGCATCGCGGACGGGCCGTCCGCCGCCTGGACGGCGGGCGTAGGCTCGGTAGCCACAGCGGCCCCCGCACCTCCTACCAGCGGGGCGCCGGCGAGAGCCCCGAAGGAGTGGAGCACAGTGCCCGAGCTGAGGTCCCGTACGGTCACCCACGGTCGCAACATGGCAGGCGCCCGGGCGCTTCTCCGGGCCGCCGGCGTAGCCCGCGAGGACTTCGGCAAGCCGATCATCGCGGTCGCCAACTCCTTCACCGAGTTCGTCCCCGGCCACACCCACCTGCAGCCGGTCGGCCGGATCGTCTCCGAGGCGATCAAGCAGGCGGGCGGCATCCCGCGCGAGTTCAACACCATCGCCGTCGACGACGGCATCGCGATGGGCCACGACGGCATGCTCTACTCGCTGCCCTCGCGCGACCTGATCGCCGACTCGGTCGAGTACATGGTCAACGCACACTGCGCCGACGCGCTGATCTGCATCTCCAACTGCGACAAGATCACCCCCGGCATGCTGATGGCCGCGCTGCGCCTGAACATCCCGACCGTCTTCGTCTCCGGCGGGCCGATGGAGGCCGGCAAGGCCACCCTGGTCGACGGCACCGTGCGCAAGCTCGACCTGATCGACGCGATCTCCCAGGCGGCCAACGAGAACGTCTCCGACGAGGACATCGCGATCATCGAGGAGAACGCCTGCCCCACCTGCGGCTCGTGCTCCGGCATGTTCACCGCCAACTCGATGAACTGCCTCACCGAGGCCATCGGCCTCTCGCTGCCCGGCAACGGCTCCGTCCTCGCCACCCACACCGCCCGCCGCGCCCTGTACGAGAGGGCCGGGCAGACCGTCGTGGAGATCGCCGACCGGTACTACGGCCAGGACGACGCCTCGATGCTGCCCCGCGCGATCGCCACCCGCGCGGCCTTCGAGAACGCCATGGCCCTGGACATCGCCATGGGCGGCTCGACCAACACCATCCTGCACCTGCTCGCCGCCGCCCAGGAGGCCGAGCTGGACTTCGACCTGCGGGCCATCGACGCCATCTCCCGCAAGGTGCCCTGCCTGTCCAAGGTCGCGCCCAACGGCTCGTACTACATGGAGGACGTGCACCGGGCCGGCGGCATCCCCGCCATCCTCGGCGAGCTGTACCGCGGCGGGCTGCTCAACGAGGACGTCCACACCGTCCACGCCGACTCGCTCGCCGAGTGGCTCAAGACCTGGGACGTGCGCGGCGGTTCGCCCTCCGCCGAGGCCGTCGAGCTGTGGCACGCCGCCCCCGGCTGCGTCCGCTCCGCCGAGGCCTTCTCCCAGTCCGAGCGCTGGGAGTCGCTGGACACCGACGCCGCCAAGGGCTGCATCCGCAGCGTCGAGCACGCCTACTCGGTCGAGGGCGGCCTCGCCGTCCTGCACGGCAACCTCGCCGAGGACGGCTGCATCGTGAAGACCGCCGGTGTCGACGAGTCGATCTGGACCTTCAGCGGCCCGGCGGTGGTCTGCGAGTCCCAGGAGGACGCCGTCGAGGCGATCCTGGCCAAGCGGATCAAGGAGGGCGACGTCGTCGTCATCCGCTACGAGGGCCCCAAGGGCGGCCCGGGCATGCAGGAGATGCTCTACCCGACCTCCTTCCTCAAGGGCCGCGGCCTCGGCAAGTCCTGCGCCCTGATCACCGACGGCCGCTTCTCCGGCGGCACCTCCGGCCTGTCCATCGGCCACGCCTCCCCGGAGGCCGCCTCCGGCGGCACCATCGCGCTGGTCGAGGACGGCGACACCATCGCCATCGACATCCCCGGCCGGACGATCTCCCTGGAGGTGCCCGCCGAGGTCCTGGCCGAGCGCCGCCGCGCCCTGGAGGCCGGGACCGGCTACCGCCCGAAGAACCGGGACCGCCAGGTCAGCCAGGCCCTGCGCGCCTACGCCGCGATGGCCACCTCCGCCGACAAGGGCGCCGTCCGCGACGTCACCAAGCTCGGCTGAGACCCACCGCGCAACCGCAGGACACCTGCGGCGCACCCGCACCACCGGAGGAGCCGTCCCGCAGGCCGGGACGGCTCCTCCGGCGTACGCGGACGGCTCCTCCGGCGGACCGCGGCCCCGGGTGATAATCGACCTCGTGAGCGAGCAGCCCCCCACCCCCGCAGCCAAGCCCGTCGGCGCCCCCGAGCCCGAGCCGATCCGCTGGTTCGGCACCAGCTGGGTGAACCGGGACAACGGCTACTGGCCGCGCCGCGTCGCCGTGTCGGCCGGCGCCCTGGTCACGGCCGCCGCCGCCGTGTTCGTGCTGCGCCTCGGCGTCGAGGGCGTCGCCCTCTCCGACAACGGCGGTTACCTCAACGCGCTGCTGACCGCCGCCGTCGCGGTCTGCTCGATGATGGCCGTGCGGCGCAGCTGGAAGGTGTTCACCGAGGGCAAGGACCAGCTGACCGGCTGGATGGCCGAGGACCGCTCGCTCGGTGCGGTCTGGATCATCGGCGGGGCCGGCGCCCTGCTCACCTACTTCGTCCGCAGCCTCGTGGAGGCCCCCGGCGAGGCGCTCAAGCGCGCCTCGTACGAGCGGGCCGTCGCCCAGTACGAGAAGCGCCAGGCGGGCCGCAGCGGCCGGCCCGACGCCAAGGCGCCGGGCCGGGGCAAGCGCAAGCACTGACCGGTCAGTAGCGGCTGACCGAGCCGCACTCCCCGCCGCCGGTCGACAGGTCCTTGCGGCGGTCGTACGGATCGGTCGCGGGGCCGGTCGGCCGGGCGCCCGGGGCTCCGGGCAGGTCCGTGGCGAACTGGTCGAACTGCGGGTGGTAGTAGCCGTCGTAGACGCCGCAGGCCGAGTTGGCGGAGTCCGATCCGCCGCCCTCGCCGAACACGAGCCTCTTCGGGTCCACCTGGTAGCGGGCCGGGTCGTAGAAGCGGAAGGTGTCGACCCGGCGCACGATCGTGCGCGTGGTCCAGGTGTCCCCGGCCACGTCGTCCGCCGGCACCAGCAGGCCCACCGGCTTGGCCGTGCCGTCCTGGGGCGCGGCCGGCCTCGTCGGCTGCGGCACGCCCGCCGGCGGGGGCGACGCGGCCCGCTTGGCGGCGTCCGGCCCGGGGCGCAGCGGGTACACGTAGCTGAAGTCGGTGTGCACCAGGACGCCCTTGTCCCCGTCGCCCTCGACGGTGATCCGGCCCTGCACCTTGACCACGTCGCCCACCAGGATCGCCTCGCGCTGGTCGAAGCGGCTGAACCAGCTGGTCGGGTCGTTGTCCTTGGACGGGTTCGTCAGCGCCTTGGTCGCACGGTCCCGCTCCTCCCGGTCCAGCAGCGCCAGGGCGGCGTCCGGCCGGCCGCCCGCCAGCACCTTCGGGTCCAGGTTGGCGGCGACCAGGTAGTTCTTGACCGACTGCAGTTGGGCGGCCACCTGGTCGGTGGAGAAGACGCCGATGGGCCGGGCGTCCGGGAGGATGAGGGCCTCGGTGCCGTTCGGCCAGCCCTCGGCGGGCGAACCGGCCCACGGGTGGTCCACGGTCGGCTGCTGGTCGTCGACCTTGGGCGGCGCGGTGGTCGGCTTGGCCGTCTCGGGCGCGACGGTGGGCACGGGGGTGTGGGCCGCGCTGCCACTGTCGCCGTGGCGGCCGGTGTACCAGCTGCGCAGCCCGTCGATGTTCAGCGCCGCGAGCAGCACCGCGATGCTCAGGGCGACGTACAGCGGCGCGCGCCACTCCGGCCGGCGGCGCGGGCGCGGGTTGCCCCAGGGGTCGACCGGCTGGGCCTTCGGCTTCCGGCCGAACCGGCGCCCGGCCTTCGCCGGGCCGTCGTTGACCGAGCGGCGGCCGCCCGGGTCGACCGGCGGGGTGTGCTTCCACCGGGCGGCCAGCATGCGGGTGCGCCCGGACTGTTCCCGGACGGTCGCGCCCCTGACGAAATCCTCGTCCAGGACGAGGTCGGCGAACGGGTCCTTCCCGCCCGCTTCGGACGGGTCGGACCCGCCCGGCTCACGGCCCTCTGCGGGGCGTGGTTCCGGATCTTCGGCTATCGGCATCGCGCCAGTATGCCGACGGGGTGTGACGATTCGTCGATCGGGGGCACACCTTGTGGTGAACCCGTGCGCAGGGCGCGGTGATCCGTCCTGATCCGTCCTGGTCCGGGCCGGTTCGCCGGGCTGCTCAGCCCTTGTCGCGGGCCTGCTTCACCGACCCCACGACCCCGGCGACGGCCAGCAGGATGCCGGCCGGCAGCAGCGCCAGGAAGAACGCGCCGAACAGGCCCGCGTCCCCGAGCAGCAGCTGCGCCAGCATGTCCAGCACCAGCAGCCCGCCGGCCGCCGGGAGGGCCGACCGCCACGGGTGCTCGTTCGCCCAGCGGCGCAGCCGCCGGTCGGAGGTGTCGCGGCGCAGCTGCCCGCCCACGGTGCCGACCAGGAAGAAGAAGAACAGGGCCCAGCCGGCCGGTCCGGCCAGCATGCTCAGCGACCAGCTCCCGGTGATCGCGTCGATCCCCAGGGCGGTCGCCCCCACCACCGCACCGACCCCCGCGGCCGTCCGCCACGGGCCCACCGTCGCCGAGGCGGCGGCGAGTTGCCGGTTCTCACGTCGGGACATTTCGTCGTGTGCCATGACTCCACGGTGCTCCCGCGCGGCGTCGGAGGCCATAGGGGAGAACCCCGAGATTCTCCCTAGGGACGAGACCGAACGGCCGGACGCGTGGAGGGGGCGCGTGGAGGGGGCGTGCCCGTCGCCCACGGGCTGGACGGTCCCGGCGGGTGCCCCCGCGCGGTGCGAGGATGGCCGCAGTACCGAGGTAAGGAGCGGCCATGGGCGCCAGCGCAGCACACGGACAGAAGATCGCCTTCCTGGGCACCGGCAAGATCGGCGAGGCCCTGCTCTCCGGCCTGCTGCGGGCCGGCAAGGACCCGGCGGACGTCCTGGTGACCGCCCGCCGCCCCGAGCGCGCCGCCGAACTCGCCGCCCGCTACGGCGTGGTGGCCGCCTCCAACGCCGAGGCCGCCAAGCTCGCCGACACCCTGATCCTCGCCGTCAAGCCGCAGGACATGGGCACCCTGCTGGAGGAGCTGGCCCCGCACGTCGGCGCGGACCGGCTGGTGATCTCGGCCGCGGCCGGCATCCCCACCGCCTGGTTCGAGGAGCGGCTGGCGGCCGGCACCCCGGTGGTCCGGGTGATGCCCAACACGCCCGTCCTGGTGGACGAGGGGATGAGCGTCATCTCCGGCGGCTCGCACGCCACCGAGGAGCACCTGGAACGCGCCGAGGAGATCTTCAGCTCGGTCGGCAAGGCGCTGCGGCTGCCCGAGGCCCAGCAGGACGCGGCCACCGCGCTCTCCGGCTCCGGCCCGGCCTACTTCTACTTCCTGGTCGAGGCGATGACCGACGCCGGCATCCTGCTCGGCCTCCCCCGGCAGGTGGCGCACGACCTGATCGTGCAGTCCGCGATCGGCGCCTCGGTGATGCTGCGCGACTCCGGCGAGCACCCGGTGAAGCTGCGCGAGGCCGTCACCTCGCCGGCCGGCACCACCATCGCGGCCATCCGCGAGCTGGAGAACCACGGGGTGCGGGCCGCGCTGCTGGGCGCCCTGGAGGCGGCCCGGGACCGCTCCAGGGAGCTGGCCTCCGGGGGCAGGTAGCCCCCTCGGTAGGCTCGGCGGCATGGCCTACGACCTGGTGATCTTCGACAACGACGGCGTCCTGGTGGACAGCGAGCCGCTCTCCAACCGGGTGCTGGCCGAGTACCTGACCGAACTCGGCTACCCGACCACGATCGAGGACTCCTACCGGGACTTCATGGGCTGCGCCGCCCACCGCATCCACGACGTGATCGCCGAGCGGTACGACGGCGCGACGCTGCCGGAGGGCTTCGACGAGCTGTTCCACGGCCGGGTCTTCGACGCGTTCGGCGCCGAGCTGACGGCTGTCCGGGGCGCGGAGCAGCTGCTGAAGGAACTGCGGCAGCGCTCCGTGCCCACCTGCCTGGCCTCCTCGGCGCACCACGTGTGGATCCGCACCGCGCTCGACGTCACCGGCCTGCGCGGGTACGTCGCCGAGGAGCGGATCTTCAGCGCCCAGGACGTCGGCGTGGGCAAGCCCGCGCCGGACCTCTTCCTGCACGCCGCCCGCACCCTCGGCGTCGACCCGGCCCGCTGCCTGGTCGTCGAGGACAGCCCCAACGGCGTGCTCGCCGCCCGGGCCGCGGGCATGGACGTGTACGGCTACACCGCGCTCACCGACCCGGCGAAGCTGACCGCCGCCGGGGCCACCGGGCTGATAGCCGACCTCGCCGAGGTCTCCGCCCTGCTCTGACCCCGCACCCCGGGGCCGCGGAAAACCCCTGCGCAACCCCTCCCGCAATCGCGGTGCACCGCCTACGCTCTCGCCAACATCGTCGTACCGGCCAGTAGCGAGGTCCGCCATGAGTGCCGCGTCACCCGCGATCCCCCCGCCCGGCCTGCGCGCCGGGCGGGCCGCGCTCGCCGTCAGCTTCCTGCTCCAGGGCACCACCTTCGCGCTGCTGGTCACCTGCATCCCGGAGATCCAGCACCGGTACGGGCTGAGTGACGCGCTGCTGCCGCTGTTCCTGGCCGCGGTGCCGATCCTCGCCGGGGTCGGCTCGATCACCTCCGAGCAACTGGTCAAGCGCACCGGTGCGCGGGCCGTGCTGCGGGTCGTCCAGCCGCTCGTCTGCCTCAGCCTCGCGGGCGTCGGGCTCGGCGACGCGCTCTGGCAACTGGCCCTCGCGCTCGGTGCGTTCGGGCTGCTGGTGGGTGCGTTGGACGCGAGTATGAACATGCTCGGGGTGGGCCTGCAGCACCGCTACGGCCGCTCGATCATGATCGGCTTCCACGCCGCGTTCAGCCTCGGCGGCATCCTCGGCGCGGCCCTCGCCGGCCTCGGCGCGCACTACGACCTCGGCCTGCCGGTGCTGTTCGGCACGGCCGCGGCGGTGATCGCCCCGCTGGCCCTGCTGACCGGGACCCGCTTCGCCGGCCCGGCCGAACTCGGGGACGCCGTCCGGGAGGCCGCCGAGGCCGCTGCCCGGTCCATCCCCTGGCGGCCGCTGCTGCCGCTCTGCCTGGCGATGGCCTTCGCCTACATCGCGGACTCCTCGGTCTCCAACTACAGCGTCAAGTACCTCACCGACGGCCTGGGCAGCCCCGAGGACCTCGCCAAGCTCTCCTACCTCGGCTACATGGTCGCGATGCTGCTCGGCCGCGCCCTGGGCGACCGCGCGGTGCAGCGCTTCGGCGCCGTCCCGGTGGTGCGGGCCGGCGCCGGGCTGGCCGCGCTCGGCTTCGCACTGGCCGCCGCCGCGCCCGCCGCCTGGGCGGGCATCGCCGGGTTCACCGTGCTCGGCTTCGGCATCTGTGCGATCATCCCGCAGGTGTTCGCGGCCGGGGGCCGGCTCTTCCCGGCCGACTCGGACGCCGCCGTGGCCCGGCTCAACCTCTTCAACTACGTGGGCTTCCTGATCGGTTCGCCGCTGGTCGGGGCGATCGCGGACGCGAGCTCCTACCGCTGGGCGCTGCTCGCCCCGATGCTGCTGGTGCTCGCCGTCCTGCCGCTGGCGGACCGCTTCGCCCCGGCGCCCGTGCTCGCGCCCGCCGCCGCGTGACGGTCGCGGGAGCGAGCACGGGACACCGCTCGAACGGGTTCGGAGGTCAGCCGATCACGGTGGCCAGCTCGGGCAGGCCGTTGGCCCACAGCTGGTCCTTGGCGCCGCTCGCCTGGTAGTACTCGTAGTAGACGTACGGCGCCCAGTTCAGGGTGTACGGCCCGGTCCAGGTCGGGGCCGAGGTGATCTGGACGGTGAGCGCGACGGTGCGGGTCTCGCCGGGGGCGATCGGCGCCCGGAAGTGGAAGTTCGCGTTGTTCCCATTGACGGCGCAGTCGGTGGAGTCGCCGGAGCACCCGGTGACCGTGAACGCGCCGGCCTCCTGGTTGGCGGGCCAGATCGGCTGGATGAACTCGTAGGCGAAGTAGATGTCGGTGCTCTCGGTGTTGGTGAGAGACAGCGTCAGGGTCAGCTGATCACCCGGCGCCGCCGTCTTCTTGTCGACGGCGAACGAGGATCCGCTGACCGCGGCGGAGGCCGGCTGGGCGGCAAAGAGCAGGCCAAGTCCCAGTAATGCAGCGAGAATTACACCAAGGCGTTGCACGCTGAATGGCTTCATGGCGGAGAGGATATGAAGGCGTGAAGGTTTTGTCTGTAGGGCCTTCATGGCCGCGGCCCGGCCCGCCCCCGGCGCGCCCTGGTGGAGGCCCGGCGGCCGCCACCCGCTACGGTGGAGGCCATGCCCGAAGCCGAGCGTGACACCCCCTGCGGCCTGCACCTCTTCTGGGACGAGGCCGTCACCGCCTACGACTTCGGCCCCGGCCACCCGATGGACCCGACCCGGCTGGCGCTCACCATGCGCCTGGTCGAGGCCCTCGGGCTGGACGCCGGGCCCGGGGTGACCGTCCGGGCCGCTCCGCCGGCCGGCGAGTCCACCCTGCGGCTGGTGCACACCCGGGAGTACGTCGAGGCGGTCAAGCACGCCGCGGCCCACCCCGACGAGTCGGACCCCCGGCACGGGCTCGGCACCGACGACAACTGGTCCTTCCCCGCCGTCCATTCGGCCTCCGCGCTGATCGCCGGCCAGTCCGTGGCCGCCGCCGAGGCGGTCTGGCGCGGCGAGACCCCGCACGCCGTGAACTTCGCCGGCGGACTGCACCACGCGATGCCCGACAAGGCCTCCGGCTTCTGCGTCTACAACGACCCCGCGCTGGCCGTCGCCCGGCTGCTCGAACTCGGCGCCGAGCGGGTCGCCTACGTCGACGTGGACGTCCACCACGGCGACGGCGTCCAGCAGGCGTTCTGGAACGACCCCCGGGTGCTCACGGTCTCGCTCCACGAGCACCCCGCCACGCTCTTCCCGCAGACCGGCTGGCCCACCGAGACCGGCGGCCCGGACGCCCCCGGCACCGCCGCCAACCTGCCGCTGCCGGCCGGCACCGGCGACGCCGGCTGGCTGCGCGCCTTCCACGCCGTGGTGCCCGAACTGCTCGCCGCCTTCCGCCCGCAGGTCCTGGTCACCCAGCACGGCGCCGACACCCACCTGGAGGACCCGCTCGCCCACCTCGCCGTCACCGTGGACGCCCAGCGGTTGATCGCCGAGGAGCTGCACGACCTCGCCCACCAGCTCACCGGTGGCCGCTGGATCGCCACCGGCGGGGGCGGCTACGCCATCGTGGACGTCGTCCCGCGGGCCTGGACCCACCTGGTCGCCACCGCCGCCGGACGGCCCGTCGACCCGGCCACCGAGACCCCCGAGCCCTGGCGCGCCGAGGTCTACCGCCGCACCCGCCAACCAGCCCCGCTGCGGATGACCGACGGCGCCCGGCCGGTCTGGCGCGACTTCGACGCGGGTTACGATCCGGCCGACCGGCTCGATCAGGCCATCCTCGCCACCCGCCGCGCGGTGTTCCCCCACCTCGGCCTCCTGGCCTGAAACCGGCCCCCCGGACCGGGCGCGGCGGGGCCGTGCGTACGCCGACTCCGGCGATCCGCCGAGTGACTACGTACTGCAACAGTCCTATCTCTCACCGTACGAGGACTGCACCTCCCCTCTTCCCACTGGTACCACCCATAACTACTCTGGGGATACACGTGTGCCGGTGGAGTCACCGGAGGGGAAGCCGGTGCCTTGCACACGGGTAAGGGTCGGGTGATGGTCATGAGTTCCGGCGAGCGCCCCCTGCAGGAAGTCGTCTTCCTGACCGTGGCGGAGGTTGCCTCGGTCATGCGGGTGTCCAAGATGACGGTGTACCGCCTGGTGCACAGCGGAGAGCTGCCGGCCATCCGGGTCGGGCGGTCCTTCCGGGTGCCCCAGCAGGCGGTCCACGAGTACCTCAAGGAGTCCTACGTGCGGCTTGAGAGCGCGTAGCTCCGGGCGGGCAGGGGCGGGGTCCGCACGTGGGTCCCGCCCCTGTTTGCCGCAGATTCTCCGCGAGTTTCCCGGTCACGGGGAGCACGATTACGGCCCAGGCGTCGGTGACGGTAGGCTAGGCCGTCCGTCAGTCGTATGGACTCCGTCTCTCACGGGCGAGAGTCTCAGTGAGCGAGGGTTGTTCCGTGGGCTCTGTCATCAAGAAGCGTCGCAAGCGTATGGCCAAGAAGAAGCACCGCAAGCTTCTGAAGCGGACTCGCGTTCAGCGTCGCAACAAGAAGTAAGCGCCACCGGGCCGCGCTTGGCGCGCCCAGCGCTTCCACCGCCCGTCCAGGCCCTCGCGGCCTGGGCGGGCGGTGTCGTTTCACGGCCCGGTACGGCGGCGCGGTACGGTGCACGCAGGCCGCTCGGGTCAAGGGAATGGGGTGCACACCGTGGGCGTGGTCGTGCTCGTCACCGGCGTGGCACGCCATCTCGGTGCCCGCTTCGCCGCCGAGGTCCGCCGCCGTCCGGGCGTGGACCTGGTGGTCGGCGTGGACGTGCAGCCGCCCCGGCTGCCGGTCGAGGAGCCGGACGGCCCGGCCGCCGAGTACCGCTTCCAGCAGCTCGACCTGCGCCGCCCGGCGGTCTCCCGGGTGATCGCCGAGCACCGGGTCGACACCGTGGTCCACCTCAGCGTCAGCGCCACCGGCCTGGGCTCCACCAACCGCTCCGCGGTCAAGGAGTCCAACGTCATCGGCACCATGCAGTTGCTCGGCGCCTGCCAGAAGGCGCCCGGAGTGCGCCGGCTGGTGGTGAAGTCGACCACCGGCGTCTACGGCTCCGCGCCCCGCGACCCCGCGGTGTTCACCGAACGGATCCAGCCGAAGAACCCGCCCGGCGGCGGCTTCGCCAAGGACGCGGCGGAGGTCGAGGGCTACGTCCGCGGCTTCGCCCGGCGCCGTCCGGACGTCGCGGTGACGGTCCTGCGCTTCGCCAACATCGTCGGCCCGGGCGCGGACACCCCGCTCAGCGAGTACTTCGCGCTGCCCGTGCTGCCGACCGTGCTCGGCTACGACCCGCGGCTGCAGTTCGTGCACGAGGACGACGCCGTCGCCGTGCTCTGCCGGGCCGCCGGCGAGGCCGAGCCGGGCACCGCCAACACCGGGACCTTCAACGTGGCCGGGGAGGGTGTCCTGCTGCTCTCCCAGTGCGCTCGCCGACTCGGCCGTCCCACCCTGCCGCTGCTGCTGCCCGCGGTCAGCTGGATGGCCGGGCTGGCCCGGCAGACCCGGCTGGTGGACGTCTCGCCGGAGCAACTGCGGCTGCTCACCCACGGCCGGGTGGTGGACACCACCCGGCTGCGCGAGATCTTCGGCTACCGTCCGGCGTTCACCACCCCGGAGGCCTTCGCCGACTTCGCCGCCGCGCAGGGGCCCGGCCTGCTGCCACCCGAGCGGTTGGCCGCCGTCACCGACCGGCTGGCCGCCCTGCTCGGCCCGGAGCGGGCCCCGGCCGCCGGCGCCCGCACCGCCCTCACCGACCGCCCCCGCCGACCGAGGAGCTGAACCCGCGATGAGTGCCGCAGCCGAGAACGCGCCGGGCGAGGCCAGGGTCATCCCGATCGAGTCCGCCCCCAGCTGGACCTCGCCCGACCGCCCCGGGCTGGCCGACCGACTCGCCGACGCCGTCGGCGGGGCACTGTCCGGGCAGCTCGGACCGGCGGCCACCCGGGTGTTCGGCAAGGGCTGGGAGGGTCGGGCCGCGGACGGGCTGGCCTTCCTGCGCCGCCGGATCACCGGCGACTACGAGGTGGACGAGTTCGGCTTCGACCGGGAGCTCACCGAGGAGGTGCTGCTCTCGCTGCTGCGCCCGCTGGCCGAGAAGTACTTCCGGATCGAGGTGCGCGGGATCGAGAACATCCCGGCCGAGGGCGGCGCGCTGATCGTCGCCAACCACTCCGGGACGGTCCCGCTGGACGCCCTGATGACCCAGGTCGCGATCCACGACCACCACCCGCACCACCGGCACCTGCGGATGCTCGCCGCCGACCTGGTGTTCGTGCTGCCGGGCGTGAACGAGCTGGCCCGCAAGGCCGGCCACACGCTGGCCTGCAACGAGGACGCCCAGGCGCTGCTGGAGCGCGGTGAGGTGGTCGGCGTCTGGCCGGAGGGCTTCAAGGGGATCGGCAAGCCGTTCGCCGAGCGGTACAAGCTCCAGCGGTTCGGGCGCGGCGGGTTCGTCTCCTCGGCGCTGCGGGCGCGGGTGCCGATCGTGCCGTGCTCGATCGTCGGTGCCGAGGAGACCTACCCGATGATCGGCAACGTGAAGACGCTGGCCCGGCTGCTGGGCCTGCCGTACGTGCCGATCACGCCGACCTTCCCGTGGCTGGGGCCGTTGGGCGTGTTGCCGCTGCCGACCAAGTGGACCATCCAGTTCGGGGAGCCGATCGCCACCGACGGGTACCCGTCGGAGGCGGCGGACGATCCGATGCTGGTCTTCGACCTGGCCGACGAGGTGCGCGAGACGATCCAGCACACGCTCTACAAGCTGCTGATGCAGCGGCGTTCGGTGTTCTTCTAGCGCTCGTCGGACACGCCCTGGCGCTCGTCCGGCGGGAACGGCGAAGGGCCCCGGCGATCGCCGGGGCCCTCGACCTCGTCCGGTCAGCCGCCGAGGATCCGCAGCCCGGGCAGCAGGCCCGGGACCAGCGGGGGCACGTCGACGCCCTGCGGCTGGCCGCCGGGCGGGGCGCTGGGCATGCCGGACGGCGGCTGCGGCGCCGGTTGCTGCGGGGCCGGCTCGGTGCTCGGCGAGGTCTTGGCCCCGGTGAGCCCGCTGGTGAGGTCCCCGACGAGCCCGTTGACGGCGTCCGGGGCGCCGGTGGGCAGGGTGCCGGGCAGACCGCCGCCCTTGGCGCCGGAGCCGTTGGGCGTGCTGGCGCCGGTGCCGGCGGGGGCGCGCTCGGTGCTGCCGGGGCGGTTGCCGCCGTTGCTCGCTCCACTGGCGCCGCCCTGGGCCGGGCCGGCGCCGGGCGCACTGCCGGTGCCGTTCGCCGGGGTGTCGGCGGGGGTGCCGCCGGTGGCCGGGCCGGCCGTGCCGCCGCCCGCCCCGGTGCCGGCCGGGCCACCGCTCTTGGCGGTGGGCTGGGCCAGGCGCAGGGGCGCGACGTCCTCGCTTATGTCGTCGAAGAGCTGGTCGACCAGGTGGGCCTGCTGGGTGAGCTGGACGGGCAGCTGGCCCACCAGTTCGGTCCAGCGACCGTCCTCGTCCTGGGCGAAGCCCGCCAGGGCGCGCATCGGGTCGAGCGAGCCGTTGCTGCGGTAGACCGAGCGGAGCAGCTCGCGGCCCTTGATGGCGTCGGCGTGCATGTCGTCCAGCGCGCGGCGGACCCGTTCGACGGTGCCCTGGCTGAGCGCGGTGGCCGGGCCGGTGTGGCCGACCAGGGTCTTGGCCTCGCCGAGCCGGGTGGCGGCGTTGTCGAGCAGCAGCTCGCCGCGTTCGGAGTCGGAGTCCGCGAGGTCGAGCCGAAGCCCTTCGAGGCCGCGCTTCATGCCGTACAGCGTGTCCCCGGGCAGGGCGTTGGAGCTGGCGGCGGCGGCGCCGGCGAGGCTGCCGACGGCTAGCCCGGCGACCAGTCCGCCGATCGCGAACCGGCGGCTCCAGCGGCCGCGCGGCGCCGTCCGGATCGCGCGGTGCCGGCGTTGGCGGGGCACTGCGGCGCCCGGTCCGCCGGCGAAGGCCTGCTCGAACGCGGCCATCAGTTGGGCGCGTTGGACGGTTCGTACCTCCGGGTCCAGCGCCGGCCCAGGCACCGCACACAGCGCGTCGGTCAGCCCGACCAGTTCTGCCATCGCGACCGAACCGGCGCCGGTGGCAGCGGTGTTGGCCGATTCGGCGTCGTCCTCGCCGCGCTGCGCCGCCTGGTGGACCTCCAGCGCCTCGGCGAAGGCCTTCGCCCGCCGGTGCTCCAGCACGTTTGCCGTCACGGGCCACACCTCCCTTCGTCGTTGTCGACACCCCGGCCTGCCGGACGGTTGCCTCGGCGGGCCAAAGCCACTCCATCGGGTGACAGGTCGCAATTCGGCTTGACCGTACGCCTGGTGGGGACTTGCACGCTGGCCAACGAGTGGCGAGGGCGGTGGGTTACGCGCGGCTGATCATCGGATCGACCGTTCACCCGGACGTGTCGATCGGGCACGGATGGTGACGTCCCGCCGGGACGCCCACCGGCTATGCCACCCCCGGTCACCGTCGCCTCACCGCGCGTCCGGCGGCAGCAGCCGGGCCAGGGTGCGCACGGCGCGGTACTGGAGGGTCTTGATGGCGCCCTCGTTCTTGCCCATGATCCGCGCGGTCTCGGCCACCGAGAGTCCCTGCAGGAAGCGGAGCGTGACGCACTCCTGCTGCTGCGGGTTGAGTCGGCGCACCGCGTCCAGCAGGGCGGCGTTGGAGAGCGACTCCAGCACCGACTCCTCCGGGCTGCGCTCGCACTCGTTGGAGTCGAGCATCTCGCCGGTGGTGACCTCCAGCCGGAAGCGGCTGGACTTGAAGTGGTCGGCGACCAGGTTGCGGGCGATGGTCACCAGCCAGGCGCCGAAGTCCCGGCCCTGCCAGGTGAAGGTGCCGATCCGGCGCAGCGCACGCAGGAACGTCTCGCTGGTGAGGTCCTCGGCGGTGGCCCGGCTGCCGACGCGGTAGTAGATGTAGCGGTAGACGGTGTCCGCGTAGTGGTCGTAGAGCCGGCCGAAGGCCTCGCTCTCGCCGGCCTGGGCCCGTTCGACCAGCTCCATGATCGGGTTGTGCTCGGTCTCGTAGCCGGGGCTCGGCGCGGTCCGGGTCCGGCTGCGGCCGACGCCGGTGGTGCCGGTGCGGCCGCGCGAGCCGGTGCCGGTCGAGCCGGCGGCGGTGGTGCGCAGCGCCAGCCCGGCGCCGTGCGAGTGGCCGAACGGGGCGCCGGCGGGCACGAGTTGGGGCGAGGCGGCGAGCTGGCTGCGGAGCAGGGTGCGCAGCAGGTCCAGGCCGGTGGAGATCTGCCGGTCGGCGACCGGGCGGCCGCGGATGCCGGTGCGGGGGCGCAGGGGCACGGACGACGGGCGGGAGGGTGCAGGCGCGTCGTTCCGGACGGGTGGGTACACGGGACTCCCAGAGGCAGAACTGTGGACGGATCACCTCCGCCTGCGCGGAGAGCACTCCCGCGCCGCCCGTTCGAGCGAGACGCGTGGTGACGTGCATCCAGGAGAGAATAACGCTTTGTGCAATGACAGCTACACCGTGTGGTCGAAGTGGTCGTTTGGGATCCATTCATCGCGCATATTCGTCTGACACTGACCGGACCTGTCATCGTTCATCCGGCCCAACGTGACCGATCAGGTGCTCAGGGTGACCAATTCGGTGGTCTGGCGGGTGGTTTCCCTGACTTGGGGCCCGGCAACCCCTGACTTTCCCGGTCTGGCGAACGATCGGAACCGGTCACTGGCTGACAGGTTCGCTCACTAGGCCGGAAAGCCGTACGGGTAGCGGGAGTTCGCCCGTACGAGGGGGCAGGTCAGAGCCCTGGTTGACGTCCGGTCACCCGCCCGGGGGAGCCGGGGCGACGAGGTGGACCGGGGGCGGCGGGAGCCCGTCAGGCGCAGTGGCGGCGGCGGTTCAGCGCCACCCCGGCGGCGGCCGCACCCGCGAGCACCCCGAGCGCGGCGGCCGCCGGCAGCCCCACCCGGGCCGCCTTCCGCCCGGTCCGGAAGTCCCGGACCCGCCAACCCTGGGCCCGGGCGTGGCGGCGCAGCGCGCCGTCCGGGTTCACCACGTAGGGGTGGCCGACCAGCGAGAGCATCGGGATGTCGTTGGCCGAGTCGCTGTACGCGGCGCAGCGGTCGAGGTCCAGCCGCTCGCGCCGGGCCAGCGCGCGCACCGCGGCCGCCTTGGCCGGGCCGTGCAGCAGCTCGCCGACCAGCCGGCCGGTGTACCGGCCGCCGTCGGCCTCGGCGACGGTGCCGAGCGCGCCGGTCATGCCGAGCCGCCGGGCGATGATCCGGGCCACCTCCAGCGGGGCGGCGGTCACCAGCCAGACCCGCTGGCCGGCGTCCAGGTGCATCTGGACCAGGGCGCGGGTGCCCGGCCAGATCTTGTCGGCGACGACCGGCTCGAAGATCTCCTCGCAGATCGCCTCCAGGTCGGCGGTGGGCTTGCCGGCGACGATGCCGAGGGCGGTGTTCCGGGCGTCCGAGATGTGGTCCGGGTCCTCGGCGCCGTGCAGCCGGAACCAGGCCTGCTGCCAGGCGAACCGGGCGATGTCGCGACGGGTGAGGAAACCGCGCCGGTAGAGGCCGACTCCGAGGTAGAAGATCGCGGCGCCGCGCAGGATGGTGTTGTCGCAGTCGAAGAACGCGGCGGCGCGCGGATCGTCCGGCTCGGGGGTGTGGTTCTCCGCCGGGGCCTTGGGCGCCTTCCCGGCCTTGCCCGCGGCGGGGACGGCGACGCTCTCCCCGGCGGTGCCGTCCAGGGGGCCGTTCGCCGCAGGGGCGGTGTCCGGCGCCGGCTCGGCCCGCAGCGCGGCCTCCGCCGCCTCGGCGGCGGCCTCGCCCGCCAGGGCGCTCCGCCCGGTGGTGGAACGCTTCGCCTGGGTGAGCCTTCGGAGCACGGCCATGCCAACGAGCATAGCCAGCCGGGCGCGGAGCGGCCGTGACGGCGGCGTGCCCGCGCGGTGAACACCGGGCGGCCCCGGGCCCCGGCGGGGTGGGTGCGGGGCGGGCGGACAATGGCCGGGTGAGCCCACTGCTGCGACGTGACAAGAACCCCAGGCCCGCGCCGGCCGACCGCACCGTGACCCTGGTCGGCAAGCCCGGCTGCCACCTGTGCGACGAGGCCCGGGAGGTGATCGTCCGGGTGACGGGCGAGCTGGGCGCGACCTTCGAGGAGAAGGACATCACCCAGGACGAGGAGCTGTACCGGCGCTACTGGGAGCAGATCCCGGTGACCCTGATCGACGGCCGTCAGCACGACTTCTGGCGGGTCGACGAGCGCCGCCTGCGCGCCGCCCTCGGCGGCTGACGGGCCCGCGCGCACCCTCCACCGCCCCCGCCACTCGGCGGGGGCGGTTCGCCGAATCGTTGCCAAAGACACCCCGTTCCGGCTTGAGCCGGGGTCGGTTGGTCGGCTTACGATCGAACGCGTCTGCGCCCGTGGGGGGCTGAGCACACGAGGAGTGCCGCCATGCTTCCCCGCCCGACCCCTGGGACGCCCGAAGCCCCGCACGGCGCCCGGGGCTTCGCCGTGGTGGACGTGGAGGCGACCGGCCGCAGCCCGTGGCGGCACCGGGTGGTCGAGGTCGCGGTGGTGCTGCTGGACGAGCGGCTGCGTCCGGAGGGGGAGTTCGCCACCCTGCTCGACCCGCTGGGCCCGGTCGGCCCGACCCACGTGCACCGGATACGCCAGACGGACGTCGAGGGCGCCCCGCGCTTTCGGGAGATCGCCCCGCGCCTGCTGGAGCTGCTGGCCGGCCGGGTGCTGGTGGGCCACCACGTCAGCTGCGACCACGCCTTCCTGGATCGCGAGTTCGCCCGGATCGGGGTGTCGCTGCCGCCCGTCCCGCTGTTGTGCACGATGCGGCTGGCCCGCGCCCACCTGCCGGAGGCCGGCGGCCACGGCCTGGCGGCCTGCGTGGAGGCGGCGGGTCTGGGCTGGTACCCGGCGCACACCGCGCTGGGCGACGCCCGGGTGACCGCCGAGCTGCTGCGGCACTGCGTCGGCGTCCCGTCCTGCCCGCCGGACGACTGGGCGGGCCCGCTGCGCGAGGCGGCCCGGGTGCCGTGGCCGCGGCTGGGCCGGGCCCGGTCCCGCCCGTCCGGTACGCCGGTTCCGCTGGTGCGCCGGGAGACGTTGTTCGGTCCGTGGCTTCCCGACGCCCCCGCCCCGGAGGTAGTACTGACACAGGCCGGTGCTATGGGTTCGTCGGCGTGATGCGCATCACTGTGCGGGGACAAAACGGACACCATCTTTGTGCACACGTTCACAAACGCATAGCCTGGCTGCCAAAGCCCAGCTTCACCCACAGGAGCACCGTGGCAATCGGCCGATCACCACAGAGCAGTTCGCAGACGCCCGACCAGGGCGCCGCGCGCCGACCCTCGCGTGCCCGGGGCATCCCGGAGGCGACCGTCGCCCGCCTGCCCCTCTACCTGCGCGCGCTCACCGCGCTCTCCGAGCGCTCGGTGCCGACCGTCTCCTCCGAGGAGTTGGCCGCCGCCGCCGGCGTGAACTCGGCCAAGCTGCGCAAGGACTTCTCCTACCTCGGCTCCTACGGCACCCGCGGTGTCGGCTACGACGTCGAGTACCTCGTCTACCAGATCTCCCGCGAGCTGGGCCTGACCCAGGACTGGCCGGTCGTCATCGTCGGCATCGGGAACCTCGGCCACGCCCTCGCCAACTACGGCGGCTTCGCCTCCCGCGGCTTCCGGGTGGCGGCCCTGCTGGACGCCGACCCGAACGTGGTCGGCGGCAGCGCGGCCGGCCTGCCGGTGCGGCACATGGACGAGCTGGAGTCGATCGTCGAGAGCCAGCACGTCTCGATCGGCGTGATCACCACCCCGCCCGGCGCCGCCCAGCAGGTCTGCGACCGGCTGGTGGAGGCCGGTGTCACCAGCATCCTCAACTTCGCCCCGACCGTGCTGACCGTCCCGGACGGCGTGGACGTGCGCAAGGTCGACCTCTCCATCGAGCTGCAGATCCTGGCCTTCCACGAGCAGCGCAAGGCCGGCGAGGAGCCGGACCGCACCGAGTCGGTGCTGGACCGCGCCCCGGGCCCGGTCCGGGCGGCGGCGGCCAAGCTGCGCCGGGCGGCCGGCGGCAACGGCAAGGGCCGCGGCACCGCCGAGACGGCGGCCAAGGACCAGGCCGAGCAGGGCAAGCCCGGCAAGGGCGGGGATGGCGATCTCCCCGCGGTGATGCCCGCATGAGTACGGATAACCGTGGGACCAGGGGGCGGGCGTGAGTCTTCTCGTCGTTGGACTGAGCCATCGAACGGCGCCGGTCGGCGTGCTGGAGCGCGCCGCGCTGACCGGTGAGGTGCCGACCCGGCTGCTGCACGACGCGGCCGCCACCGCGACCGTCGCCGAGGCCGCGCTGCTGAACACCTGCAACCGGATCGAGCTGTACGCGGACGTGGACAAGTTCCACGCCGGTGTCGCCGAGCTGTCCCTGCTGCTCGCCCACCACAGCGGGGTGGACCTGGAGGAGCTGACCTCCCACCTGTACGTCCACTACGAGGACCGCGCCGTCCACCACCTGTTCTCGGTGGCCTGCGGCCTGGACTCGATGGTCGTCGGCGAGGGCCAGATCCTCGGCCAGCTGCGCGACGCGCTGGCCACGGCGCAGGAGGAGCACACCGCCGGGCGCGGCCTGAACGAGCTGTTCCAGCAGGCGCTGCGGGTCGGCAAGCGGGCGCACAGCGAGACCGGCATCGACAGGGCCGGCCAGTCGCTGGTGACCTTCGGCCTGGAGCAGGTCGCGGTGGGCGCGGGCGAGATCGCCGGCAAGCGGGCGCTGGTGGTCGGCGCGGGCTCGATGAGCTCGCTGGCCGCCGCCACCCTGGTCCGCTGCGGCGTCACCGACCTGCTGATCGCCAACCGGACGCCGGCCCGCGCCGAGCGCCTGGTCGAGATCCTCGGCTCCGACGTGGCCCGTACCCTGGACCTGGCCAAGGTGCCGGAGGCGCTGGCCGACGTCGACCTGGTGATCTCCTGCACCGGCGCGGCCGGCGTGGTGATCAAGGCCGAGGACGTGGCCGCCGCGGTCGCCGCCCGCAGCGACGCCCAGCGGCTCCGCCCCGGGGCCGACCAGCCGCTCGCCCTGCTCGACCTGGCCATGCCGCGCGACGTCGACCACGCCGTGCACGAGCTGCCCGGCGCCCTGCTGGTGGATCTGGAGAGCCTCTCCCACGCGCACGCCGCCACCCCCGGCGCCGGCGACGTGGACCAGGTCTCCCGGATCGTCGCCGACGAGGTGACCGCCTTCGGCGCCGCCCAGCGGGCCGCCCGGATCGCGCCGACCGTGGTCGCGCTGCGGGCGATGGCCTCCGACGTGGTCGCCGCCGAACTGGTCCGGCTGGACTCCCGGCTGCCCGACCTGGACGAGCGCTCCCGCGCCGAGATCACCCAGACCGTCCGCCGCGTCGTCGACAAGCTGCTGCACGCCCCGACCGTCCGGGTGAAGCAGCTGGCCGCCGAGCCCGGCGGTGCCTCCTACGCGGACGCCCTGCGCGAGCTGTTCGACCTCGACCCGGCGGCCGTGCACGCCGTGTCGGGCACACCCGTCGGTGGCCCCCAGCCCTCGGGCGGGGGCGCCAGATGAACCGTCAGCCATCCCACGAGTACCACCGGGACGATCACCTCATGAATGGTCAACCGATCACGGAGCAGGCCCCGGCCGCCACCGCGACCCTGCGGCTCGGCACCCGGCGCAGCGCGCTCGCCATGGCCCAGTCGGGCATGGTGGCCCGCGAGGTGACCCGGGTCACCGGGCGCCCCGTCGAGCTGGTCGAGATCACCACCTACGGCGACACCTCCCGGGAGGCGTTGGCGCAGATCGGTGGCACCGGCGTGTTCGTCTCCGCGCTGCGGGACGCACTGCTGGAGGGCCGGATCGACTTCGCCGTGCACTCGCTCAAGGATCTGCCCACCGCCGCGCCGGAGGGTCTGGTGCTGGCCGCCGTCCCCGAGCGCGAGGACGTCCGGGACGCCCTGGTCGCCGCCGAGGGCCTGACCCTGGACGAGCTGGTGGAGAAGCTGGCCGGCACCGGTCGCCCGGCCCGGATCGGCACCGGCTCGCCGCGCCGGATGGCCCAGCTGAACGCCTGGGCCAGGGCCCGCGGCGCCGCGCTGGAGACCGTCGCGATCCGCGGCAACGTGGACACCCGGATCGGCTACGTCACCAACGGCGAGCTGGACGCGGTGGTACTGGCCACGGCCGGTCTCAACCGGCTCGGCCGGTCCGCCGAGATCTCCCAGCACCTCGACCCGGAGCTGATGATCCCGGCCCCCGGCCAGGGCGCGCTCGCGATCGAGTGCACCGCCGCCGACACCGACCTGACCGCCGCGCTCGCCGCCCTGGACCACGCCCCCACGAGGGTCGCCGTGGCCGCGGAGCGCGCCCTGCTGGCCACCCTGGAGGCCGGTTGCTCGGCGCCGGTGGCCGCGCTGGCCACCTGGGTCCGGCCGAACGAACTGCGGCTGGAGGGCGTGGTCGGAGACCCCGACGGCGCCGCCCTGCTGAAGATGTCCGCCAACGGTCCGATCGTCCTCGACGAGACCGCCGAGCAGCACGCGACGGCCCTGGGCCGCACGCTGGCCGCCCGGCTGCTCGACGCGGGCGCGGCCACCCTGATGGGGGAGCGAGCCCGATGAGCCCCACCGCCGCCACCGAAACCCCGTTCCCGGGCGGCCAGTCCGCCACCGGACGGTGCACCTTCCTGGGCGCGGGCCCCGGGGACCCGGGGCTGCTGACCCTGCGGGCGGTCGAGGTGCTGTCCTCGGCCGACGTCCTGGTCGCCGACCCGCTGACCGCGGCGGCCGTGCGCACCCACTGCCCGACCGGCGTGCAGGTGCACACCCCGGCCGCCGAGGGCGCGGACTTCGACCTGGCCAGGCTGGTCGCCGAGGCCGTGCGGGCCGGCAAGCACGTGGTCCGCACCGTCGACGGCGACCCGGGCCTGGACGGCTGCGCCGCCGAGGAGATGCTCCGCTGCGCGGGCGACGGGATCCCCTTCGAGGTGATCCCGGGCGTCGCCCAGTCGGTCGGCGTCCCGGCGTACGCGGGCGTCCCGCTGCGCGGCGCGGCCGGCACCGACGTCCGCTTCGTGGACGGCACCGCGCTACTCGCCGGCAGCCCGGTGGACCTGGGCGCGCCGGAGACCACCCTGGTGGTCCGGACCACCCTGGGCCAGCTGCCGGCCACCGCCAACGCGCTGGTCGCCAACGGCCGCAAGCCGGAGTCGGCGCTGAGCGCGACGCTCTCCGGCACCACCACCCGCCAGCGGACCTTCACCTCCACCCTGTCCGCCATCGCGGCCGACCTGAAGGCCGCCCGGGTGCTGCCCTCGCCGGTCTCCGCCCCGGTGGACCCGGCGACCTCGGTGATAGCCGTGGTGGGCGAGCAGGTCGCCCACCGGTCCTCGCACTCGTGGTTCGAGACCAAGCCGCTGTTCGGCTGGAACGTGCTCGTGCCGCGCACCAAGGAGCAGGCCACCGGCCTGTCCGAGCAGCTGCGCTCGTACGGCGCGGTGCCGCAGGAGGTGCCGACCATCGCGGTCGAGCCGCCGCGCACCCCGCAGCAGATGGAGCGGGCCATCAAGGGCCTGGTCACCGGCCGCTACGAGTGGATCGCCTTCACCTCGGTGAACGCCGTCCGCGCCGTCCGGGAGAAGTTCGAGGAGTACGGCCTGGACGCCCGCGCGTTCGCCGGGATCAAGGTCGCGGCGGTCGGCGAGACCACCGCCCAGGCCCTGGTGGACTTCGGCGTGAAGCCGGACCTGGTGCCCTCCGGGGAGCAGTCCGCGGCCGGGCTGCTGGAAGACTGGCCGCCGTATGACCCGGTCTTCGACCCGATCGACCGGGTGCTGCTGCCGCGCGCCGACATCGCCACCGAGACCCTGGTGGCCGGCCTGGTCGAGCTCGGGTGGGAGGTCGACGACGTGACGGCGTACCGGACGGTGCGCGCCTCGCCGCCGCCGGCCGAGACCCGCGAGGCGATCAAGGGCGGCGGCTTCGACGCGGTGCTGTTCACCTCGTCCTCGACCGTCCGGAACCTGGTCGGCATCGCCGGCAAGCCGCACAACGTCACGGTCATCGCCTGCATCGGCCCGGCCACCGCCAAGACCGCCGAGGAGCACGGCCTGCGGGTCGACGTGATGGCCCCGGCGCCGTCGGCGGCCGCGCTGGCCCAGGCGCTGGCAGACTTCGGAGCCAAGCGCCGCGACACCGCCACGGCCGCCGGCGAGCCGGTCTACCGGCCCAGCGAGCGCCGCCCGGGATCGCGCCGCAAGGCCCGCTGACACCCTCGGGACCGGGGGCGGCGATCCGTCGCCCCCGGCACTGCACAACCGTTCGGAGAGAGAAGCCGTGTCCGCTGAATTCCCGTACGTTCGCCCCCGCCGGCTGCGCCAGAGCCCGGCGATGCGCCGCCTGGTGGCCGAGACCCGGCTGCACCCGGCGGAGCTGATCCTGCCGCTGTTCGTCCGCGAGGGCGTCAGCGAGCCCGTCCCGGTGAGTTCGATGCCGGGCGTGGTCCAGCACACCCGGGACACCCTGCGCAAGGCCGCGGTGGAGGCGGCCGAGGCGGGCCTGGGCGGCCTCATGCTGTTCGGCGTCCCGGAGGTGCAGGACGCGATCGGCAGCGAGGGCACCAACCCGGACGGCATCCTCCAGCAGGCGATCCGGGACGTGGTCTCCGAGGTCGGCGACTCCCTGGTGGTCATGTCGGACCTCTGCCTGGACGAGTACACCGACCACGGCCACTGCGGCGTGCTGGCCGCCGACGGCAGCGTGGACAACGACGCCACCCTGGAGCGCTACGCCGAGATGGCGCGGGTGCAGGCGGACGCCGGCGTCCACCTGGTCGGCCCGTCCGGCATGATGGACGGTCAGGTCGCGGTGGTCCGGCGGGCGTTGGACGAGGCCGGGCATCAGGACACCGGCATCCTCGCCTACACCGCCAAGTACGCCTCGGCGTTCTTCGGCCCGTTCCGCGAGGCCGTCGGCTCCTCGCTCAAGGGCGACCGCAAGAGCTACCAGCAGGACCCGGCGAACGCCCGCGAGGCGCTGCGCGAGCTGGAGCAGGACCTCGCCGAGGGCGCCGACCTGGTGATGGTGAAGCCGGCCATGGCCTACCTGGACATCGTGCGCCAGGTCGCCGACGCCTCGCCGGTGCCGGTCGCGGCGTACCAGGTGTCGGGCGAGTACGCGATGGTCGAGGCGGCCGCGGCGAACGGCTGGATCGACCGGGAGCGGATGATCATGGAGACACTCACCTCGATCCGCCGGGCCGGGGCCGAGCAGATCCTCACCTACTGGGCGGTCGAGGCCGCCGCGATGCTCAAGTAGCGTCCAGCGCACGGCGGAAGGCCGGGCCCCTCCCCCTGGGAGCGGCCCGGCCTTCCGGGTTCTACCGCCAGCCGTTGATGTGCGCGAAGCCCTCGCCGCCACCGATCGCGTCGGTGGAGGTGGCGGCGCCGCCGCCGAAGCCGCCGGCGACGACGTTGCTGGTGTGGCCGACGCCCCAGGCCTCGCCGGCCACGAACGGCTGGTCGGCCGAGGCGACGAACCCGCCGCCGCCCGCGAGACCGACGTGGGCGAACGCCGGGGTGGCGGCACCCGCGAGCGCCAGTGCGGCGGTGGCGGTCAGTGCGGCCTTGGTCAGCTTGCTCTTCATGGAAATGCCCTCTCTTTCGGAGCGCCGCGGGGGCGCTCTGCCTCTGACGCGTGATCACATCCGGTCGTTCGCGCCGGCATCCCGCGTGCCGGTCCTGAACGCCCGGTCACCCGGTCGGTCCGCACCCGTTCGGCGGCCGACCGGACACCTTGCCCGTAGAGCCCGGAGGGCCCGGGGAGGCGTACCTCCCCGGGCCCTCCGTCCGTGCGGTGCCCCTTGATCAGCCGATCAGGTGCGAGACGCCCGCGTCGCCCGAGGACTGGGTGTTCTGGCCGACGTTGCAGATCTGCTTCGGGGTGCTGTTCAGGACCGGCACCTCGACCGGAACCGCGACGCCGGCCACGGCGACGGCGATGTTGTGGACCTCCGGCAGGCAGATGTTCGCGTTGTCCAGGGTGTGGAAGTTCGGGCTGCCGTTGCCGTGGGTGCCGGTCTGGTTGGTGCCGCCGTTGCCCTGGACGGAGGTGGCGGCGCCGTCCGAGTCGACGATGGCGGAGGCCGAGCCGGCGGACATCGCGATGGCGGCGGCGGCCAGGCCGGCGGCGGCGAGGGACTTCTTGATCATTTCCGGTTTTCCTCTCGGGGATGAATCGGGGAGCGATTCGAAGGGTGGTACGGGGGATTTCAGCTGGGGAACGGTCAGCCGACCAGGTGGGACACGCCGGCGTCACCGTGGCTCTGGGTGCCCTGGCCCTGGGTGCAGTACTGCTTGCCACCGCTGTTGGCGATCGGGACCTCGACCGGGACGGCCACGCCGAGCACGCCCACCGCGATGTTGTGGATCTCGGGGAGGCAGACGTTCGCGTTGTCCAGGAAGTGGAAGTTCGGGCTGTTGTTGCCGACGGTGCCGGTGAAGTTGGTGCCGCCGTTGCCCTCGATGGAGGCGGCGGCGCCGTCCGCGTCACCGATGGCCGAGGCGGGCGCGGCGGCGGCGGCCAGCGCGGCGACGGCCAGGCCGGCGGCGGCGAAGGACTTCTGGATCATGGGGAGATCCCTCTCTGAAATGCTCTTGGTTTCCGTGCGTACAACGCGTAGAACGCTCAGACCCGGTCTGCAGTCACTGACGTCCAGATCAAAGAATGACGGCACGGAAGGTTACGGGGATTCTTGAAAAGAGTCCGGGAGGCGCGTCGTCGGATGGTTTACGGTCGGATTATTAGGCCGAACCGGTTAACCGTCGCAATCCGCACTCGCGGTCACTCGTTGAGGCAGATTGCTTTCCGGCTGCGCCCCGCAGCCCCTCCTTTCAGAGATCTCCAGTACGGACAGGCAGAACGGTGAAAAGCATGAAGTTCTCCAAGCGGGCCGGCGCGATGCTGTTGGCGGTCGGTGCGGGCATGCTCGCGTCCCAGGGAGCGGCCTCCGCCGCCCCGATCAGCCCCGACCGGGTCGGTGCCCTGGAGGACAAGCTGGCCACCCAGCAGGTCCCGGCGGACGTGCCGCTCACCCCGCTCGGCAGCCACCTCACGGCCGGCATCCCGACCTCGCTGGTCATGCCGCCGGCGCCCGGTCGCACCACCAGCACCGAGCTGATCCCGGACCGGCTGGTCCCCGAGCTGCACACCGGCAAGGTCGGCCCGAGCGCCAAGGCCCAGCTGCCGCTCCCGCTGGTCGACCAGGGCGCCGACCTCGGCCAGGTGCTGCTGGAGGCCCCGGCCGCGCCGCTGCACGTGGACACCCCCGGCCTGGCCCTCGGCAAGCCGCTCGCCCTCGTCCAGGACGGCACCGGCCAGCTGGCCGACGGCCGGCTCAAGGTGGACGAGGTGGACCCCCGGCTGGTCACCGGCACCGTGCAGGCCGTCCCCGGGGCCGCCGCCAGCCTGGGCGACGACGACCACCGGATCTCGGTCACCGACAAGGTCGGCGACCTGGCCGCGACGACCACCGCGACCACCACCGGCGTGGTGCAGCAGACCAGCCTGACCGACCTGACCCGGCTCTGAGCCCAGCGGCTCCGGGCGTGGCGGAGCCCGGCACCCCGGGGACGACCGGGGTGCCGGGCTTTCGTCCGTGCCGGCGGCTCAGCCCGGCAGGACGCCGGTCAGCCCGCCGACCAGCGGGAGGTCCCGGACGCCGCCGCCCGCGCTCAGCGGGCCGGTCAGCGCACTGGTGCCGACCGGGGCCAGGCCCTGGTCCGGCTGGACGGTCGCGCCGTTGTTGAGCACGTCGGCCGAGGAGTTCGCCCACGGGTCCAGGCGCAGGTCCTTGACCGGCGCGAGCCCGTAGCCGAGCCCGGAGGTCGTCCCGTTCAGCGCCTGGCCGACGTCCGTCTTCGCCAGCTTGGCCGGGCCCGGCTCAGGGGCCGGACCGGTCGCGGGGGCGGCCTGCGCGGAGCCTGCGCCGAACAGCATCGCGGCGCCGACGGCGGCGACCAGACCGGCCCCGCTCTTCTTCGAAACCATGCGGAATCACCCTTCGGTGGATCGGGGTCCAGGACGGCCGCCGGCCGCCCGGGGATGCCGAACTGCCCCCCGGCCGGTTGGTCGGGGGGCAGTTCGGCCGGAACGCGTGCCGATCGGGGATCAGCAGTCGTCCGCGGGCTTCGGGTGCGCCTCCACGTTGGCGCAGCTGTTGCCGAAGGCCGGGTTCAGCAGGCCGACGGCGTCGATGGAGTTGCCGCACAGGTTGACCGGGACGTGCACCGGGATCTGGATCTGGTTGCCGGAGACGACACCGGGGGAGCCGGCGGCCACGCCCTCCGCGCCCGAGCTGGCGGCGGCGGAACCCGCCGCGCCCAGCACCAGGCCGGCGGCGGCGGCGGACAGGACGGCGGCCTTCTTCACGTTCTGCATGGGGGTTGATCTCCTCGATCACACGGGTGGAGCGTTCCGCACCCCGGGGCTGCGGGGCACGGCGCGGGCTCGGTGAATCAGCGGTCGCCGGTCGGCGACCACCGGTTCAGCCGGCGTTGAGGCACTTGTTGCCGAAAGTCGGGTTCAGGATGCTGACGATGCCGATGGAGTTGCCGCACACGTTGAGCGGGATGTGCACGGGGATCTGGATCTGGTTGCCGGAGAGCACGCCCGGGGAGCCGGCGGCCACGCCCTCGGCGCCGGAGCTGGCGAACGCGCCGCCGGCGGCACCGAGGACCAGACCGGTGGCGGCCAGCGACAGGACGGCCGCCTTCTTGAAGTTGCGCATGTCTTTCCTTCGATTTCTGCCCGACGGATGGGAAATGTCGGGGCCGAGCGAGCACGAATGCTCGCCCGATGGTTTCTGGGATTGCCGTGGTTGTCACTCCGGCGGCTTACACCGGCGTGTTTCGCCCATGGCTCGGGCGTCGACGCAGCCGCCGCGTTTCTCCAGCGCCCCGCCGGCCTTTCCCGCACGGCCGGGAACGGTTCGGGCTAAGGCGCGACCGGGGGAATTCCCGGTCAGGCGCTGAGGCAGTTGTTGCCGAACGCCGGGTTCAGGAGGCCCGCCACGTCGACCGAGTTGCCGCACACGTTCAGCGGGATGTGCAGGGGCACCTCCACCGAGTTGCCCGAGACCGCCCCGGCCGAGCCGGCCGCGACACCCTCGGCGGACGCGCCGTGCAGGTGGTGGGCGGACGCGACGCCGGCACCGGCGGCCAGCAGAGCGGCGCCGGCCGCGGTGCCGACGACGCCGTGGGCGAGCTTGCGCATGAGTGGTACTCGATTCGTGTTGTAGGGGGCCGGATGGTGTTCCGCCAGAGAGAACGAGGCGCCGCGCGAGGGGAAACGGTCCGGCCCGCTGATCACCCGAATGCCGGTCGCCGCCGCCGTTGGGCCAGACGGATGACAGTGTGCGTACCGTCGCAACCGGTCCGGGTGGGTCTCGTTCTAGATGTCGCACTCCCCGTGCATCTCTGTTGAACAGTCAGGAGGCTCGTATGAGCATCAAGAAGACCGCCGCCGTCGGCGCGGCCGTGGTGGGCATCGTGGCCGCCGGCGCCGGCACCGCGATGGCCAGCTCCGGCGCCGAGGGCGTCGCCGCGGGTTCCCCCGGTGTCATCTCGGGCAACCAGGTTCAGGTTCCGGTTCACGTTCCGGTCAACCTGTGCGGCAACACCATCGACATCGTCGGTCTGCTGAACCCGGCGTTCGGTAACCACTGCGCCAACCTGGGCTGAACCAGCTCCCGGTTCGGCCGGTGAGAGCCGCCGCTCCGCGCTTCCCTCCTGGGGCGCGGGGCGGCGGCTCTCAGCATGTCCGGAGGTGTGCCGTGACGTCAGCTTCCGTCGTTGCCACAAGCCTTGTTGCATTACTTGTCAGTATCTAGGATGTGAGACCTGCTCACCTTTCTTGCTCCGCGCCGCTCGGCGCCCCCGGCCGGGCGGCTCCCACCACCCCCGCAAGGAGTCGCGTGTGATCAGGTCCCGAATACCAGCGGCCCGGCGCCCCCGGACGGTGGCGCGCCGCTCCCCGTACGCCGCGCTGCTCGCCACCGGCGTCCTCGTCGCCACCCTCGGCCTGGCCGGCGCCCCCGCCGCGCTGGCCGACCCCGCCCCGACGGCCGGCGCCACCCGCCCGGCCGCGATCGTCGCCCTCGGCGACAGCGCCATCTCCGGGGAGGGGGCCGGCACCGACACCGGTGACGGCTACTTCCCGGAGACCGACAGCCCCACCAACTACTGCCACCGGCACCCGAAGTCGGAGATCTTCGTCACCGACATCCCCGCGGTCACCCCGATCGACCTCGCCTGTTCCGGCGCCCAGACCGGCGACCTGGTCAGCGACCCGGAGCTCGCCAAGATCACCGGCTCCGGCAGCGGCGACTTCGGCGAGCCCAAGCAGGACGTCAAACTCGCCGACACGGCGGGCAAGTACGACGTGAAGATGGTCGTCGTCACGATCGGCGCCAACGACGACTTCGACTTCAGCGGGATCATGATGAACTGCCTCGCGCAGTACTTCCCGATCCCCAAGAGCCAGGGCTGCCGCGACACCATCGGCAGCGACGAGATCGTCCAGCGCGCCAAGCGGGTCCAGCCCAAGGTGGTCGCGGCGCTCCAGAACATCCGGCAGACCATGCGGAAGGCGGGCTACGCCGACTCCTCGTACCAGCTGGTCTACCAGTCGTACTTCAATCCGATCACCCCGGACATCCGGCGCAACGACTACCTCGGCAAGATCACCGACGGCTGTCCGGCCTTCCCCGAGGATCTCGCCTGGGGCCACAACTGGGTGGTGCCGACGTTCAGTGACGCGCTGCGCGGGGCCGCCGAGCAGGTGCCCGGCGTGCGCTACCTCGACCAGCGGCGGGTCGCCTTCGGGCACGAGGTCTGTGCGGAGTGGACCAGCTCCCCGTACGAGTACGCCAACGGGGACGTCATCAACCTCTCCGAGTGGGCGCGCAACGGCTGCGACTCGCAGATCGGCATCCCCGGCCTGTGCATGAACATGGTCCGCCAGTCGTACCACCTGCGGGTGGCCGGCTACCGCGGTGAGGGCGTCTGCCTCGGCCAGTTCTTCGCCAAGCCCGAACTGGCGCAGGCCTACTGCACGCTCAACCAGCAGAACACCACCTCCATCCAGCCCCTCACTCCCGGGCAACCGTTCGGGGACGTCCCCGAGGACGGCTCCTGGTACCAGCTCACCAACGCGGCGTCCGGCACCGTGCTCGACCTCACCGGCGGCGGCACCTACGGCGACTCCACCAACGGCCGGGCCGCCATCACCTATCCGGCCACCGGCGGGCTCAACCAGTCCTTCGTCCTGGAGGCCAAGGACGGCGGCAGCTACGAGCTCGACTTCAGCGGAAACCGGGACATGTGCCTGGACGCCAACGCCGCCTCCACCGCCACCGGCACCCGGATCCAGCAGTGGCGCTGCAACGGCGGCGGCAACCAGCACTGGGTCCTCAAGCCGGCCGGCGGCGGCCGCTACAAGATCGCCGACTCCCAGGACCCGACCAAGGTGATCGCCCCCGGCACCACCCTCGACGCCAAGGGCAACCCCTACGCCGAACTCGCCACCGACACCGGCGCCCCCGCCCAGCTCTGGCAGCTCACCAAACTCGGCATCGTCCACCTCCACAGCTGACCCGCCCCACCCCGTCGCCGCCCCCACCCGGGCGGCGACACCCCCACCCACCGGGTACGGCGGCGCCACGGGGTTTCGGGGGTGGGCGGCCGTTCGTGGGGCCGGTGGGGGTGTGCCGTAGGCTCACCTGAAAAATCGCTGCGCCGTAGCCGCGCGGACCACCAGCGGGGCGGGGAGTACCCAGAGCAGATGAGCACGGCATCGAGCACCGAGTCGTCCAGCACCGATCCCGGTCTGCCCGCCGCGCCGGAGGCGGAGCGGCCCGAGCAGGCGGAGGGCCGGGTGCCCGGGCGGTTCGGCGCCCTGGTGGACCGCTTCGCGCCCGCGCTCGGCGCGTACGCGGTGGTCAAGGCCACCGGCCTGACGGTCTTCATGATGCTGCTGTCGCACACCGGCGACTACCTGAAGAAGCAGCCGGGCCGCGGCGGCGGCGCCCAGCCGTGGGACGTCCTGGGCACCTGGGACGGCGTCTGGTACCAGCGGATCGCCGAGAACGGGTACGACCCGCAGCTGATCCCGCTGCACGGCTGGCCGCTGGCCACCTACTACGAGAACTCGGCCGCCTTCTTCCCGCTCTACCCGTGGCTGATGCGGCTGGTCGGCGCGGTCACCGGGCTCGGCCCGTACGGCTCCGGGATCGTGGTCTCGGTGGTCGCCTCGCTCGTCGCGGCGGCGGGGATCTTCGCGGTCGCCGAGCGGCTCGGCGGCTTCCGGGCGGGCGTGATCGCCGCGGTGATCTGGGGCCTGTTCCCGGGGTCGGGCGTGGAGTGGGCGGTCTACTCGGACTCGCTGTTCGTCGCGCTGTCCGCCTGGGCCTGCTACTGCGTGATGACCCGCCGCTGGCTGGCGGCCGGCCTGCTGGCGCTGGTGGCCGGCCTCAACCGGCCGACCGCCGCCGCGCTGATCGCCGCCGTCTCGATCGCCGCGCTGGTGGCGCTGATCCGGCGCACCGACGGGGTGGCCAGGCCGCTGACCGCGATGCTGATCACCCCGTGGGGCCTGATCGGGTACGTCGCCTGGGTCGGCTACCGGATGGGCGACTGGGGCGGTTACTTCAAGCTGCAGCGGGGCGCCTGGAACCGCTACTTCGACGGTGGCGCCTCCACGGTCCGGACGGTCATGGACGTGATCACCGGGCACTGGGACTTCTGGCAGTCCAACCCCGTCCCGGACCTGATCGCGATCGCCCTGCTGATCGCCCTGCCCGGCCTGCTGGTGCTGCTGTGGCGCGTCCGGCCGCCGCTGGTGCTGGTGGTCTACACGGCGCTCACCATCGCCACCGCGCTGAGCAGCAACCAGATCTTCGGCAACATCTCGCGCTACCTGCTGCCGGCCTTCCCCCTGTTCATCGGCCTGGCGGTGGCGCTGCGCCGGGTGCGGACGTCCTCGCTGGTCGGGTTGTTCGCAATGCCGGTGCTGGCGGCGGGCTGGTACGCCGGGTATGCGCTGTTCGAGTTGGGCATCCCGTAGACCCGGCGTTGGTTGGCAACGGGATCATCCGGCAGTGGACGGCCGTTGCTAATCTCGGACGTATGACGACGACCCCGCCCCTGCGCCAGATCAGCGACATCTCGGGCCTGCTGGACCACGCGAGCCACGTCCTGGCGACCCGGATGGCGGCCGCCTTCACCGAGCTCGGGATCACCCCCCGCGCGTACTGCGTGCTGTTCCACGCGCAGGAGGCCGAGCGCACCCAGATCCAGCTGGCCGAGCTGTCGGACCTGGACAAGACCACCATGGTGGTCACCGTGGACGAGCTGGAGAAGGCGGGCCTGGCCGAGCGCCGCCCGTCCGCGACCGACCGCCGGGCCCGGATCATCTCCGTCACCGAGGCCGGTGTGCGCGCCGTCGAGCGGGGCACCGCGATCGCCGACCGGGTGCACCGGGAGGTGCTGGAGTCGCTGCCGGGGTCGGAGCGGGAGGCGTTCGTGTCGGCGCTGACGCGCCTGGTGGACGGGCATCTGGCGGAGCCGGTGGAGAGTGAACGGACGGTGCGGCGGGCGCGTCGCGCCCGGGGCTGAGCCGCGCCCGGCAGTTGCTCCTGAGATAGATAGTCCCGAACAAAACAATCTGATAGCTTCTCACCCGGTACTCGACGAACCGGGAGACCCGCCATGACCACGCACGCCCCGACCGCGCCCGCTCCGGCGCCCTCGGCCCCCGCCCGCTCCCGCGCGCTCGCCCTGGTGGTGCTCTGCGCGGGAATGCTGATGATCGTCCTGGACGGCTCGATCGTCACCGTGGCCCTGCCGGCCATCCAGCAGGACCTCGGCTTCTCGCCCGCCGGCCTGACCTGGACCGTCAACGCCTACCTGATCGCCTTCGGCGGCCTGCTCCTGCTCGCCGGACGGCTCGGCGACCTGATCGGCCGCAAGCGGGTCCTCGTCACCGGCCTCACCGTCTTCACCGCCGCCTCGCTGCTGTGCGCGGTCGCCCCCGGCCCCGGCCCGCTCATCGCCGCCCGCTTCCTCCAGGGCGTCGGCGGCGCGCTGGCCTCCTCGGTCAGCCTCGGCATGATCGTCACGCTCTTCCCGGAACCGCGCGAACGCGGCCGCGCGATCGGCGCGTTCAGCTTCGTCGGCGCGGCCGGCGCCTCGATCGGCCAGGTGCTCGGTGGCGTGCTCACCGAGGCCCTCGACTGGCACTGGATCTTCCTGATCAACCTGCCGCTCGGCCTCGTCGCCACCCTGCTCGCCGTCCGGGTGCTGGACGCCGAACGCGGCCCCGGCCTGCGGGCCGGCGCCGACGCGGCCGGCGCCGCGCTGATCACCGCCGCCCTGATGCTCGGCGTCTACACCATCGTCGGCACCGGCGAGTACGGCTGGGCCTCCGCCCGCACGCTCGGCCGCGGCGTGCTCGCCCTCGGCCTGCTGGCCGCGTTCCTGCTCCACGAGTCGCGGGCCGCGCACCCGCTGCTGCCGCTGCGGATGTTCCGCTCCCGCAACGTCTCCGGCGCCAACCTGGTCCAGATCCTGACCATCTCCGGGATGTTCGCGTTCCAGATCCTGGTCGCCCTGTACGCGCAGAACGTGCTCGGCTACGGCGCCGCCGCCACCGGCCTCGCGATGCTGCCGGCCGCGGTCGCCGTCGGCGCGGTGTCGCTGCTGCTCTCCGCCCGGCTGAGCGCCCGCTTCGGCGAGCGCGCCGTGCTGCTCGCCGGCCTCGCCCTGCTGGTCGCGGCACTCGGCCTGCTGGTCCGGCTGCCGACCGACGCCGACTACGCCGTCCACCTGCTGCCCACCATGCTGCTCATCGGGGGCGGCGGGCTGGTGCTGTCCACGCTCGCGGTGCTGGGCATGTCGGGCGCCGGACCGGCGGACGCGGGCACCGCCTCGGGGCTGTTCAACACCAGCCAGCAGATCGGCGGCGCACTCGGCGTCGCCGTCCTCACCACCCTCGCCGACGGCCGCACCGCCGCCCTGGCCGCCGCCGGACACTCCACCGCGGACGCCCTGACCGGCGGCTTCCGGCTCGCCTTCGCGACCGCCGCCGGCCTGCTCACCGCGGCGCTGCTGCTGGCGGCGGTGGTCCTGCGGCCGGCCGCCCGGCGCGGGTGACGCCTCGTCAAGTCCACTCGCCCCGGCCCGCGTTCAGCGGTCGGGGTGAAGGGCGTGCGGCTCGGGGCTCAAGGCCCGGAACTCAGGGCCAGACCAGGCAGTACAGCTGGTGCCCGGCGTCGTGCAGCCGGTTGGCGAAGTCCTGCCACTCGTGCAGCATGCTGTAGATCACGAAGGCGTCGCGCGGTCCGCGCCGGTCGGGGACGGTGGACCAGATGAAGGCCGCGGCGCCGAGCTCGGTCTCGTCGGCCTTGCGGAGCGGCTCGACGACGTTCTGCGGGAGCTGGACGACGGCGTAGTCGGGGTGCAGCACGACGAGCTCCAGCGGCGGCACCTGGTGCAGCGGGACGCCCTGGATGCCGGTGAGGACCATGGCGCTCATGGTCTCCGGCTTGATCTTGGTGGAGAGGTGGCCGTTGGGGGAGCCGCTGGTCTCCATCAGGTCGCCCAGCCGCCCGAGCGAGCCGAGTTCGCCGGCGTCCAGGCCGAGCCCGCCGGGGCCGAGGGCGGTGGGGACTCTGGCGGCGGTGGCGCGGTCGGGTGCGCCGAAGTACTTGTACGTCACCCCCACGCGTCCCTCACCCCGCCTCTCGCCGCCGCGGCGGCCACGACCCGTACCCGCTCCCGTACCCCCGCGTCCGGCTTCGGTGGGCCTGCGGGAGCCCCCCGCGGCCTCGTCGTAGCCGTCCTGCGCCTCGGACACTCGGACCATCCTCACCGGAATTCGCCGGAATCGACAGACCCCCGCACGTCCGGCATCCCGCCGGACGTGCTCCTTACCCGTCATGCGCCGCCGTACCCACCCGCGGTACGCGGCAGTCCTCTCCACACCCCTGCACACAACCGGAGCACCTGCGCACTCTGAGTACACAGTCTGACTGGTCCGTGCTCCGGAGCGGTCAGCGGCCCCTTCCCTATGGACAACCGTACAGACAACGGTGCCCGGATCATCGTTCCAGATGATCGGGTCCGACATGCAGAGCCCAAGGACACGATTTGAGACCATGTCTCCCGTGAGCTACCCCTACGAAGCCCCCCAGTCCCAGTCGCTGTTCGACCGCGCCTCCGTCGTGACGCCCGGCGGCGTCAACTCCCCGGTGCGCGCCTTCCGCGCGGTCGGCGGCACGCCGCGCTTCATGGTGTCCGGCACCGGCCCCTACCTCACCGACGCCGACGGCCGCGAGTACGTCGACCTGGTGTGCTCGTGGGGTCCGATGATCCTCGGCCACGCGCACCCCGCGGTGATCGACGCCGTCCAGCAGGCGGTCACCCGCGGCACCTCCTTCGGCACGCCCGGCCAGGGCGAGGTCGAGCTGGCCGAGGAGATCGTCGGCCGGGTCGCCCCGGTCGAGCAGGTCCGCCTGGTCTCCTCCGGCACCGAGGCCACCATGTCCGCGATCCGGCTGGCCCGCGGCTTCACCGGCCGGGCGAAGGTGGTGAAGTTCGCCGGCTGCTACCACGGTCACGTGGACGCCCTGCTGGCCGCCGCCGGTTCCGGCGTGGCCACCTTCGGCCTGCCGGACACCCCGGGCGTCACCGGCGCCCAGGCCGGCGACACCATCGTGCTGCCGTACAACGACCTGGCCGCCGTCGAGCGGGCCTTCGCCGCCCACCCGGGCGAGATCGCGTGCGTGATCACCGAGGCCTCGCCCGGCAACATGGGCGTCGTCCCGCCGCTGCCCGGTTTCAACGCGGGCCTGGCCCGGCTCTGCCAGGCGAACGGCGCGCTGTTCATCTCGGACGAGGTGATGACCGGGTTCCGCGTCTCCAAGGCCGGCTGGTACGGCCTGGAGGCGGCGAACGAGGGCTGGGCGCCGGACCTGCTGACCTTCGGCAAGGTCATGGGCGGCGGCTTCCCGGCCGCGGCCTTCGGCGGGCGCGCCGACGTGATGGCCCACCTGGCCCCGGCCGGCCCGGTCTACCAGGCGGGCACCCTGTCCGGGAACCCGATCGCCACCGCGGCCGGCCTGGCCCAGCTGCGCGGCTGCACCGACGAGGTGTACGCGACCGTCGACAAGGTCGCCGCCGAGGTCTCCGGCCTGGTGTCGCAGGCGCTCACCAAGGAGGGCGTGACGCACCGGCTGCAGACCGCCGGGAACATGTTCTCGGTGTTCTTCACCGAGGCCGCCGTCACCAACTACGACGAGGCCAAGACCCAGGAGGCGTACCGTTTCACCGCCTTCTTCCACGCGATGCTCGCCGAGGGCGTCTACCTGCCGCCGTCCGCCTACGAGTCCTGGTTCGTCTCGGCGAGCCACGACGAGCGGGCGATCGAGCGGATCGCCGCCGCCCTGCCGGCCGCCGCCCGCGCGGCCGCCGCGGCCACGGCCTAGTCCATCCCTGAGAGCCCCAGGAGTACTGAGAAGTGAGCGCCAAAGAGATCACCGTCGTCCATCTGATGCGGCACGGGGAGGTGCACAACCCGGAGGGCGTCCTGTACGGGCGCCTGCCGGGCTACCGGCTGTCCGAGCTGGGCCGGGAGATGGCCGAGCGGGTCGCCGAGGACCTGGCCGGCCGGGACATCACCCACGTGGTGGCGTCCCCGCTGGAGCGGGCCCAGGAGACCGCCGCGCCGATCGCCAAGGCGCACGGCCTGGACGTCGCGGCGGACGAGCGGCTGATCGAGGCGGACAACATCTTCCAGGGCAAGACCTTCGGCGTCGGCGACGGCTCGCTGAAGAACCCGGGCTACTGGAAGTACCTCACCAACCCGTTCAAGCCCTCCTGGGGCGAGCCGTACCTCGACCAGGTGGTGCGGATGATGGGCGCGCTCGGCGCCGCCCGGGACGCCGCGCGCGGGCACGAGGCGGTCTGCGTCAGCCACCAGCTGCCGATCTGGGTCGTCCGCTCCTTCGTCGAGCGTCGCCGGCTCTGGCACGACCCGCGCCGCCGGCAGTGCTCGCTGGCCTCGCTGACCAGTTTCACCTTCGAGGGCGACAAGATCGTCTCGGTCGGCTACCGCGAACCGGCCCGCGACCTGCTGCCCGCGCACCTGATCGGCAAGGGCGGCAAGGACAAGCCGGTGGGCAAGAGTTTCGGCGCCTGAGGCAGGCTCGCACGCCCGCGCGCACATAGCGTAAGCGGTGCGTAAGTATGGGGTCAGGCCGCCCGGCGCACGCCGGGTGGCCTGGTCCAGCCGCAGGTCAGGGGCGGTGCGACGCGCTAGAGCGGACCCCCCCGAACCTGCCCGGACCTCCATGCGAAACTTTTCACATGTCTGCCATGACGCGCCCCCGTCCCCGTGTCGCCGCAGCCGCCGCCGCCACCGCCGCTGCCGCTGCGCTCGCCCTCACCGGCTGCTCCTCCTCGGGCTCGTCGAGCAGCGGTGAGAGCCAGGTCGGCTTCGTCACCGTCAAGGGGACCAACCTGTCGAAGGCGGACGCCGGCAAGCGCGGGAACGCGCCGGACATCTCGGGGGAGACCCTGGACGGCGGCCAGGCCAAGCTCTCGGACTACCGCGGCAAGGTCGTGGTGCTGAACGTCTGGGGCTCCTGGTGCGGGCCGTGCCGGGCCGAGGCGAAGAGCCTCCAGGCCGTCTCGGAGAAGTACCAGGACCAGGGCGTCCAGTTCCTCGGCATCAACACCCGGGACGCCGACAAGACCAACGCCGTCCGCTTCGAGCAGGAGCAGGGCGTCACCTTCCCGAGCGTCTTCGACCCGGCCGGCACCCAGCTGCTCAAGTTCCCCAAGGGCAGCCTCAACCCGCAGTCCATCCCGACCACCCTGATCGTCGACCGCGACGGCAAGCTGGCCGCCCGCGCCGTCGGCGGCACGACCGAGGACGCGCTGGAGTCGATCCTCCAGCCGGTGGTCGCGGAGCAGAAGCAGTGAGTGCCGCACTCCAACTCGCCGACACCACCTCGACCATGCAGAGCGGGGCCCTGCTGGTCGCGGCCCCGGTCGCGCTGGCGGCCGGGCTGGTGTCGTTCTTCTCGCCGTGCGTGCTGCCGCTGGTGCCCGGCTACCTGTCGTACGTGACCGGCTTCTCCGCCGCCGACCTCGCGGACGCCCGCGGTTCGAAGCGCGGCCGGATGCTGCTCGGGGTGGTGCTGTTCATCCTCGGCTTCACCGCGGTCTTCGTCTCCACCGGCGCCCTGTTCGGCTACTTCGGCCAGGAGCTGCAGGACTACAAGCGGACCATCAGCATCGTGCTGGGCTCGCTCACCATCGTGATGGGCCTGGCCTTCATGGGCCTGGTGCCCGGGCTGAGCATGCGCGAGGTCCGCTCGCACCGCCGCCCGGCGGTGGGCCTGCTGGGCGCGCCGGTGCTCGGCGTCGTCTTCGGCGTCGGCTGGACCCCCTGCATGGGCCCGACCCTGACCGCCGTGCAGAACCTGGCGCTCAACCAGGCCGACGCCCAGCGCGGCGCGCTGTTGACGACCTTCTACTGCCTCGGCCTGGGCGTACCGTTCATCCTGGCTGCGGTCGCCTTCCGCCGGGCGCTGGGTGCCTTCGGGTGGGTCAAGCGGCACTACCCGCTCGTCATGCGGATCGGCGGCGGCATGCTCGTCGTGGTCGGTCTGCTGCTCGTCACCGGGGCCTGGGACTCGATGATGAGCGAACTGCAGTCCTGGACCACCGACTTCCGGATCGGAATCTGACCGTGAGCAACACCACGACCGAGGCCGAGCTGCCCCCGGCGCCGGACGACGCGGCCGCCGAGCGGCTCAGCACCGCACCGGTCGAGTCCGAGGGCCCGACCGGCATAGGGATGTTCGGCTGGGCGCGCTGGATGTGGCGCCAGCTGACCTCGATGCGGGTCGCGCTGATCCTGCTCTTCCTGCTGTCGCTGGCCGCCATCCCGGGCTCGCTGATCCCGCAGTACCAGAACGGCCAGGGCCAGCTCAAGGTCGAGGCCTGGAAGGCGCAGCACACCACGGTCGCGCCGATCTACGAGAAGCTCCAGCTGTTCGACGTCTACAGCTCGGTCTGGTTCTCCGCGATCTACATCCTGCTGTTCGTCTCGCTGGCCGGCTGCATCGTCCCGCGCACCTGGCAGTTCGTCGGCGTGCTACGGGCCCAGCCGCCGGCCGCGCCGCGCAACCTGACCCGGATGCCGGTCTACGCGGCCTGGCGCACCGAGGCGGACGCCGACGCGGTGAACGCCGCCGCCCACCGGCTGCTGCGCAAGCGCCGGTTCCGCGCCAACCTGGCCGGCGGCGCGGTGGCCGCCGAGAAGGGCTACCTGCGCGAGGTCGGCAACCTGCTCTTCCACATGTCGCTGTTCGCGCTGCTCGGCGGCTTCGCCTGGGCCAGCCTGGCGTCCGGCACCGGCGGCAAGCTGATGGTCGAGGGCGAGGGCTACTCCAACACCATCACCCAGCTCGACGACTTCAACGGCACGCGCTTCTACGGCAGCGACGACCTCGACCCCTTCTTCCTGAAGCTGGACGGCTTCACCGCCAAGTTCCAGGACAAGGGCGACCAGATCGGCGCCGCCCGGCAGTTCACCGCGAACGTCGAGTACGCGAAGGGCGAGGACACGTCGCGGCTGGAGAAGGGCACGATCGAGGTCAACCACCCGCTGGAGATCGGCGGCAGCAAGGTCTTCCTGATCGGCCACGGCTACGCCCCGGTCATCACCGTCACCAACGCCAAGGGCGAGGTCGTCTACCACGGCGCCACGCCGTTCCTGCCGCAGGACGGCAACCTGACCTCCACCGGCGTGGTCAAGGTCTCCGACTACGGCGACAAGGACGGCGCGAAGACCCAGATGGGCTTCTCCGGCTTCTTCCTGCCGACCGCGCCGCTGAGCTTCGAGGGCACCGGCCCGGTCTCGCTCTTCCCCGGCGACGCCGCCCCCGAGCTGGTGCTGAACGCCTTCGCGGGCGACCTGGGCACCGACTCCGGCCTGCCGCAGAACATCTACCAGCTCAACACCCGCAAGCTGACCCAGCTGACCCAGGACGGCCAGCCCGCCAAGGCCCGGCTCAAGCCCGGCCAGGCCTGGGCGCTGCCGGACGGCTACGGCTCCGTCACCTTCGACGGCTACAAGCAGTGGGCCAGCTTCAACGTCTCGCACCGCCCGGGCAACTCGATCGCCCTGACCGGTGCGGTGCTGGCGATCCTCGGCCTGATCGGCTCGCTGTTCGTCCAGCGCCGCCGGATCTGGGTGCGCGCCGTGGCCCTGCCGGGCGGCGGCACCCAGGTGGAGCTGGCCGGACTGGCCCGCAGCGAGTCGGCGAAGATCGCCGAGGAGCTGGCCGAACTCGCGGTGGACCTCCAGGACGACGCCCCGGCGTCGGAGGACGAGGAAGACACCGCGGACCCCGCAGCCGACGACCCCGCACCCGAGGCCGCTGCGGCTTCGGACGCCCCCGCAGAACCCGCAGTCCCTGCCGACCAGAACTCCAAGGAGTAGACGGTGCATCTCGCCTCGGGGGTCGACCCACAGCTGGCCGACCTCTCCAACAAGCTGATCTATTCGGCGATGGTGGTCTATACGATCGCCATGTTCGCCCACATGTTCGAGTGGACCTTCGGTAGCAAGGGCGCCGTCGCCGTCCGCTCCACGGAGCAGTCGGGCAGCCTGGCCGAGACCGTCGCCGCGGCGGAGACCAAGGGCGCGAAGAAGGTCACCGTCACCGTGGCGGGGGCGGGCGGCGGCACCACCACGCTCACCCGCACCGCCCTGGCGGGCGAGGGCGCGACGGTGGTCACCAGCGGCCGCGGCGCGGACGAGGTGGACGGTCCGGGCGCGGCCGGCAACAGCCAGCGGGCCGACCTGGCCGGCCGGATCGCGGTCTCGCTCACCGTGCTGGGGGCGCTGCTGCACGCCGGCGGCATCGTCACCCGCGGCCTCTCGGTCTCCCGCTGGCCGTGGGGCAACATGTACGAGTTCTCCTGCGCCTTCGCCTTCGCCATGACGGCGGCGTACCTGGTGCTGCTGGCCTCGAAGAAGAACGTCCGCTGGCTCGGGCTGCCGGTCGTGCTCGCGGGCCTGCTGACCCTCGGCATCGCCACCACGGTGCTGTACACCGACTCCGAGCAGCTCGTCCCGGCGCTGCACTCGCCGTGGCTGGCGATCCACGTCTCCACCGCGATCTTCTGCGGCGGCGCCTTCTACGCGGCGTTCATCGCCACGCTGCTGTACCTCGGCAAGGACGCCTTCGACAAGCGCATCGCGGCTGGCCTGACCACCGGCCCGCTGGGCACCCCGGCGTCGATCTGGCGCCGCCTGCCCGCCGCGTCGACCTTCGACAAGCTGTCCTACCGGATCAACGCGCTGGTCTTCCCGCTCTGGACCTTCACCATCATCGCGGGCGCGATCTGGGCCGAGGCGGCCTGGGGCAAGTACTGGGAGTGGGACCCGAAGGAGACCTGGTCCTTCATCACCTGGGTCGCCTACGCCTGCTACCTGCACGCCCGTGCGACGGCCGGCTGGAAGGGCCGCAAGGCCGCGTACCTGGCGCTGGCGGCGTTCGCCTGCTGGCTCTTCAACTACTACGGCGTGAACATCTTCGTCACCGGCAAGCACTCCTACGCGGGGATCTGACCGGGGCGCACAGTCACCCACCGGCCCGGCTCTCCGCAGAAGGTAGCCGGGCCGAGGTGCGACAGGGGTAGTTCGTGCCGGCCGTCGGCCGGCACGGGGAGGAACGAGGAGGAAATCGCGCAATGGAGTGCGACGAGGTCATGCTGACCGTCCGAATCACCGCCGCCGAGCGCATGCTGCTCCGCCGGCTCGCCCAGGGGCACCGCAGCGACGTGTCCGAGGTGGTGGCCGACGGCCTGCTGGACATCATCCCCACGCTCAGCTCGCCGGGGGACGCCTACCGCCTGATCGGCGCCCTGGCCACGCCGGCGCCGTGCGCGCTGACGGTCTGGCTGCCGACCCCGCTGGCCGACCTGCTGGTGCCCGGCGCGGCGCGGATCGCGCAGGTCACCGAGGTCCGGATCGAGTCGGCCAGCGCGATGCTGGGCGCGGCGCTGCGGCTCTGGCTGACCCAGGACCCGGTCCGGCTGGCCAGCAACCTCAGCGTGATGCACGCCGGGCGGCCGTCGGCGCTGGTCGCCGCGTAGAGCCGGGCGCCGCGTAGCGGGGGGCGTCAGCTGGCCAGCGGCAGGCGGGGGCTGCCGAGGCCCGGGCCGGCGGGGCGGCCGTCGAAGGGCTCCCGCCGGGCGGGCACCGTCGCCCCCTCGGCCGGGCGGTCGGCCGATCCGTCGGCGGGCCCTTCGAGCGGCTCGGTGAGCAGCCGGCAGTCGGCCGCCGTCCGCCCGTCCTGGACCAGCAGCACCCGGACGGGCAGCCGGCGGCCGTCCGGTGCCTGCTCGCGGACCGCCTGGACCAGGCAGGGCCGGTCCAGCTCGATGTAGCGGTCGAAGGAGGTCACCAGCTCGACCGGCACCACCGGTTCGGGGTGGCGCAGCCGCTGGGCGGCCTGCCGGGCGGCCTCCAGCACCAGCATCCCGGGCACGTGGTCCAGCTCGTGGTCGAACAGCACCGGGTGCCCGGCGTCGGTGCGCAGCAGCCAGGTGTCGGGCCGCAGGGTCGGGCTGAGCACGACGTCCGCCGGCTGCGCACGGCCGACGAGTTCCGGCGCGGTGGGTGCCGGCGGCCGGGGCGGGGTGGTGGCCTGCCGCGCGGGGCCGCGCAGCCGGGCGTAGGAGGAGGGGGCGATCACCCGCAGCTGGCCGGAGCCGTGGCCGACCGGGCGGCCGTCCCGGGATATCTCGATGTGCACCCGCAGCGAGACCAGCCGGCCGTCCCGCATCCGGACGTCCTGGCAGCCGACCGCGAGCATCAGCGAGGCCGGTTCGGAGGTGATGGCGAGGCCGCGCAGCCCGTCCGGGCCGAGGGCGTAGGAGAGGTCCTCCATGACGAAGTGGTGGCCGCGCGGCACCCCGAAGCCGGCGTGGCCGATCAGCAGCCCGGCCTGCCGGATGGTCTCGGCCATCAGCACCGGGTCGTGGTAGCGGTCCCCGGGCAGGCGGTAGAAGCCGTGCAGCCGGGGCCACTGGGCGCCGAGCAGGAAGTCGTACGGGCCGGTGGCCTGCCAGCCGGTGAGGAACACCTCGGACACCGAGGCGCGGTGCACCAGGTGGCGGGAGACGGTCCGCTCGTGGAAGTCATAGCCGGGACCGGGGTGGGCGTACGGACCGTGGGCGTCCGGCTCTACGATCAATGGCATGACGGGCCCTACTCCAGGGTGGCGGTCGAGCGGCCGGTACGGACGCCCCTGACACAAAACATACAGACCACCCGGTTTCTCTTCTGCGCTAGGGGTGGCCTCTGCCGCGCAGCCCGGCGCGACCACGCTACCCGGCTCCTGGACTGGGGTAATGGCCGCCCGGGGGGCGGCAGGACCGGGGTGGGGGTGCTCCCCACTGGACGGCCGGGTCGGCCGAGGGGCTAGATTAGATACCAACCATGCGGTTTCGGTCGGCACCGTCCGCATGCGAGGCGCTGCCCCCGACCAGTGGCGCGCTGACAGCAGCCGGGTGGGCGGGGAGCGCGCCCGGCCGAGTCCGGAGGGGCCCAGTGGTCAAGCAGGAACGCGCGGGGCGGACCAGGCGGGCCGTGCTGCTCGCCGCGGCGGACACCTTCGCCGGCGTGGGCTTCGAAGCCGCCAGCCTGGTCGACATCAGCCGCCGGGCCGGGGTGAGCAAGGGGGCGCTCTACTTCCACTTCGTGTCCAAGCAGGCCCTCGCCGACGGCGTGCGCGCCGCCGCCGGGCGCGCGGTCGGCTCGGCCGCGCTGCGCGCCCTGCGCACCGGCGGACCGCCCCTCCAGGGCCTGATCGACTTCTCGCACGAACTCGCCCGGCTGCTGCGGGAGGACGTGGTGGTCCGGGCCGGCGTCCGGATCGGCCGCCAGGCACCGCCCCGGGCCGGCACCCCGGACGGCCTGCCCGGCACCGACTCCACCTGGCGCAGCCTCACCGCCGTCGTCCACCGCCTGCTGGAGCGCGCCGCCGAGGCCGGCGAGCTGCGCCCGGGGCTGGACCGGCGGGCCGCCGCCGAACTGCTCACCGCGGTGGCCGCCGGCCAGGTGCTGCTCGCCGCCGAGGAGGCCGACCGGCCCCGGCCGGAGGCCGTCGGCCGGCTCTGGGCGGCCGCGCTGCCGGCCCTGGTGGCGGCGGAGCACTGCGCCGGTTACCGGCTCTGAGCGACCCCGGGGATCAGGAGGGCGCGCGCTCGGCGACGCTCAGCCGGGCGAGCGCGTGCGGCTGGACCAGGCCGGGCAGTACCAGCGTCCACAGGTCGGACATCCGCTGGATCAGGTCCCGCCGGTCGGTCAGCACCTGGGAGCTCAGCTGGATCCCGGTGACGGCCCCGGTGATCACCCCGGCCGCCGCCGCCAGGTCGATCCCCGGGTGGAGGTCCCCGGCGTCCCGGGCGCGTTCCAGCAGTCCGCGGGCGACGTCCGACCAGCCCTGGTAGGCGGCGATCTGCGGCTGGGTGAAGCTGCCGTGCTCGATCGTCAGCCGGATGCTGCCGCGCACCAGCGGGTCGTCCTGGAGGGCGTGGGCGAAGGCGTAGCCGAGGTCGATCAGGGTCTGCACCGGGCTGTCCGAGGACGGCTGCCAGGTGGACAGCCAGGCGCCCTGTCCCTCGATGACGGCGAGCGCCAGCTCCTCCTTGGAGCGGAAGTGGAAGTAGAGAGCGCCCTTGGTGACACCGGCCCGGTCCAGGATCTCGGACATCGTGGCGGCGGCGTAGCCCCGCTCGTCGAACACCTCGGCCGCCGCGAGGAGTACCGCCTGGCGGGTCGCCAGCGCGCGGGCCTGCCTGGCCATCGCAGCCTCCCTGGATAGTTCTGGTCCATCGGCAGCGGCCGATCCTATGGGGGCCGACGGGGCGGCGGGCCGCATACCGTCCAGTAGGTATTCTACCGAGCCGTTTCGGGGCGCAACGGACCCCCGGTGTCCGGGGCGGCGGTAGCGGTGCGTCCCGACCGCCGGGAAGGCCGGACGGCCGGTCACCCGGGTGGGGTGACCGGCCGTCGCGGGGGGTTCCGGGCCGTCAGGCGGCCTGCTGCCAGCTGACCGGCGAGTAGTAGGCCGGACGGCGCTCCAGGCGTTGCCAGTTGGCGATCGGCTCGACCTGCGCGGTCGCGGCGTTCTGCTGCGCGACGGCCGCCCGGGCCATCAGCACGGCGGTGAGGGCGGCCAGCTCCTCGTCGGAGAGGGAGCCGCGGACGATACGGACGAGAGGTTCGGCGGAAGTGGTCATTGTCTGGTTTCTCCCCCGGTGTCTGTGGTGTGTGGTGTCGCTCTGAACTGCGTGCTGCGGGCCGCGCGTGGGCGCGGGCCGTTACATCGGCGGGTTGCCGTGCTTGCGGCTGGGCAGGTCGGCGTGCTTGGTGCGGAGCATGGCCAGGGCGGAGGCGATCACCTGGCGGGTTTCGGCGGGGT